>JANQOZ010000037.1 GCA_028285525.1 Lysobacterales bacterium | reverse complement strand
GCTACGACTTCTCGGACAAAAGCTTCATCCAGTTCAACGTTCGCAACGTGCTCGACGAGGAGCCGCCTCTGGTGCTGGGCACCTCGGCGAACGTCGACCAGATCAACCACGACTCGCTGGGACGATATGCCACGCTGCGTTACACCTACGCGTTCTAAGACACCGACAGCCGGCCCCGCTTGCGCGGGGCCAAGGCCGGGAGACCTCGCTCCATGATCAGAAGTTTTGCTGTGCTGCTGCTGACCCTCCTTCTTACTATCCCGATGCGAGGAGGCGCTGGGGTGCTGGTAATCGTGGGCGGCGGCCTGGAGCCGGACAACGGTGACGTTTACCGCGCCTTTATCAACGCGATGCCCGACCCGGCCAACGACCGCGTCGCCGTGCTGCCGACAGCCTCCGGTGAACCCGCCAGCGCCGCCGAGAGTTTTATCCGGGCGCTCGGTCGCTACGGCGTGGCGTCGGATCGTATCGATATTGTGAAGCTTGCGGTCAAGGACGATCCGGCGACCCGCGACGTCGACGAGTCCGCCTGGTCAGGAAATGCCCGGAGCGCCACGGAAGTCAGCAAGATCGACCGCGCCGGAGGCATCTGGATGACCGGTGGCGACCAGCGACGCTTAACGCAAACGCTACGCGGCAAGGAACGCGACTCGGCCATGCTCGAAACGTTGCGCCGACGTCTCGCGGAAGGAGCCGTTATCGGAGGTACGAGCGCGGGTGCCGCCGTCATGAGCGACCCGATGATCACCGGCGGAAATCCGCTGCTGTCACTCACCCGTCGGGCCGGTGAGGAGAGCAAAGACACCCTCAAACTCGGTTCAGGCCTGGGGTTCTTGCCCGGAGCCATTGTCGACCAGCACTTCGGGGAACGCGCGCGAATTGGCCGCCTGTCCATGGCCGTTGCGTCGAGGACACCCGTTGAGCGTCTGGGCTTCGGCGTGGACGAAAATACGGCCATGGTTGCTTCACTCGCCGAGGCCTCGTTCGAGGTGGTCGGCACAGGCCATGTCACCATCGTGGACGGTCGGGACGCCAGTTTCGCCGCGCCGGACGGGCGTTTTGCGGGGCTTGGGCTAAGGGTCAGCGTACTGACCGCAGGTGATCGCTATCAGTGGGACCACGACAGCGTGACCGTAGACGCCACACGACAGGCCACCGTCGGTCGGGAATACTTTGATGTCGCAAGCCCGGGAGGAGGCGGCATGGCGGTTCCTCAACCGCCCCTGGTTCGCCTGCTGGCAACGGAGCTGCTGGACAACAGCGCGAGCGCAACGCTGACCCGCGTATCGTTTCGCGACGACGGCCGCGGCGTGATCTATCGCTTCACGCAGGACGCTGAATCCGCGGGTTTCTGGGGGCGCGACAACAACGATCGAAGCCGCTACAGCGTGACCGGCGTCCTGTTCGACATTGTTCCCGCAACTGTTCAGATTCAGCCAGCCACAACGTCCGATCGCTAGTTCGACCAGCGTCCTGCTCGTCTCTCTCGGGGCCTAATCAAGCTACACTCACCCACACCGAAGCGGCATTCAGGGACAACCATCAGTGAGCGTCTTACGCGGCAAAAGCACGATCATCACCGGCGCCAGCCGGGGCATTGGCGCGGCAGCGGCCAGACACTTCGCCGACAACGGCGCCCGCGTAGTGCTGGCGGCCCGAAGCGGAGACGAGGTGAAGGCGCTCGCCCAGGAAATTCACAAAGCAGGGGGCACGGCCATTGCGGTGGCCTGCGACGTCAGCAATCAGGGCCAGGTTCAAGAGCTGGTAGACCGGTCAGTCGATGAGTTTGGCCGCCTGGATATCCTGATCAACAACGCCGGCCTGATCGAGCCTATCGCCAGGCTCGCCGACAGCGACCCGGTCGAATGGAGCCGGGTCGCGGATATCAACTACAAGGGTGTCTACTACGGGCTCAGGTTTGCCATTCCGGCCATGCTGAGCACCGGCGGTGGCGTCATCATCAACGTCAGCTCCGGCGCGGCGGTCAGCGCGCTGGAGGGCTGGAGCCACTATTGTTCGAGTAAAGCGGCCGTTTTGATGCTGACTGCGTGCGCTCACAAGGAATACGCCGAGCAGGGAATCCGCACCGTGGGAATCAGCCCTGGGACTGTGGACACACAGATGCAGGTGTCGATCCGCGATTCCGGCATCAATCCGGTGAGCCAGCTTTCGCCGGATGCGCATATTCCCGCGGAGTGGGTTGCCAAGGCCCTGGAGTATCTTTGCAGCGATGACGCGGCCGAGTATGCGGGGACCGACTTTTCGTTGAAAACCCCTGAGGGCAGGAAGCGCGCTGGGCTGCCGCCACTTTCCTGACAAAGTTTCGCTCAGCCAGCCGGGGCGGAACTCCATAGCTCTTTGCTACTAGTTCATTGTTCGCCCAGGTCCGGACTTGGAACTCAGACGCGACCCCCACCCGCCGCGATCCAGGCCTCGACGCGATCTCTCAAAAGCCACAGCGGCATGGCGCCCTTCTTCAGGATCACCTCGTGGAAATCGCGGAGATCGAAGCGATCGCCCAGCGCCGTTTTCGCCTCCTCGCGCAGCCGGAGGATCTCCATCATGCCCACCTTGTAAGCAGTCGCCTGGCCCGGCATCACAATATAGCGCTCGATCTCAGCGACAACGTCGGACTCAGTAATCCCGGTATTCGCGAGCATGTACTCGATGGCGGCTTCCCGTGTCCAGCGCTTCGCGTGGATGCCCGTATCGACGACGAGGCGCACTGCCCGGAATAGCTCGCCCTGGAGACGCCCGAGGTTGTCCCACGGATCATTTTCAAAGCCCATTTCCCAGGCGAGCTGCTCCGCGTAAAGCGCCCAGCCCTCTGCATAGGCGGTGAAACCTATCTGCTTGCGGAACATCGGCACACCCTCGAGTTCACGTTGACTGGCGATGTGGAAATGGTGGCCGGGGACTGCCTCGTGGTAAGCAAGCGTGCGCATGCCGTACTTCGGCGTCGCCCTGATGTCATAGAGGTTGGCGTAGAAGATTCCCGGCCGGGACCCGTCCATGGATGGTCCGGTGTAGTAGGCACCCGGCGAGGTCTTCTCAGAAAACAGGGGAACTCGGCGAACCTCGACGGCCGCCCGGGGCTTTGAGTGGAACACGCTCATGATGCCTTCATTAATTTCGGCAATGATCTCCCGGTAGTCGTCGAGGATCTGCTCTCGTCCCACGTCCGTGTCGGGGTAGTAGAACCGATCCTCGCCTGCCACTTGGTTGATCAGCGCCGTGAAACCCAGCGACCGGTCGTAGCCCTGAGCTTCGAGAATAGCGAGCATCTCGTCCTGGATACGTTCAACTTCTGAGAGCCCGACCTGATGGATCTCGCTCGCCGACATCTCCGTCGTCGTATTCTCCTTCAGACGGGAAGCATAGTAGGCCTCCCCGTCTGGAAACTTCCAAACGCCTGCATCCAATGTTGCCTTGCTGCGGAGTCCTGTGAAGTAGTCGATGTAACCCCGCCAGGCCGGATAAACCGTGTTCTCGATCTCGGCGCTCGCCCGGGCCAGATAGTCCTCCTGCTGTGCCTCGTCAATTTCGTCTGCCTCGGCCAGCTTGTCGCGGAAGGAAACGTAGAGGACATTCTCGGTCGCCGGCTGTTCAACAAAATCGGTCATGATTTGGACCGACTTGTCGATGACAAACATCGGCGGAATGATTCCGAGCTCTTCCCGTCGCTGGATTCCTTCCATAGCCTGGTTGAGCTTCATATCGAGTTTGGACAGCCTCGCGACATAGTGCTCCGCGTCCTCAGCCGTATTGACATCGTGGTAGGTGTCGAGAAAGCGCGGAAGCGAAATCTGCAGTCCGGAGAGCTGGTTGACCGGATAGCCGTAAAAGCGAAAGCGCCGCTGCTCCTCGGGGTCGCCCAGGAGCTCCATCACAATCTTCTTGGAGATCAGCTCGTCCTCGGACAACTCATCGTCCGAATAGCGAGACATGCTGGTCATGACCTCATCAAGGAACTCAAACTGGCGATCGCCCGCAGCAATTGAGGCATCGTCCCACTCAGCGTTGTGGCCGTTGATGCCGATGCCTTCCAGCATACCCATGCTGGTGAGCTGCTGGGGACTTTCCAGGACAAACTTGAGGAAGGAGCGGTTGTAGAAGTTGTTGGCGAAGAAAGGCTTTTCCGCATACCACTCATGGGCGACAAACGAGCCGCCGGCAATCAGGACGGCCAGCAGGCTTACGCCGAACCATTTCAGGGTCTTCTTGATCATAGGGCAGCAACCGATGGGCACATAAGGTAGCGAAAGATAACGCAAGAACGGCAGCTAGCCATAGCCCATCAGCCATTACTCGCGCAGACCGTTCTCAGAAGACCGTTGAGGGAGGTGCCCGCGCCGGGCTTCTACCGCTGCCCTGAGGAGTCCCTAGTCCTCCAGCCAGGACGGGACGTCAAAGCCCTTGCCGCGAAGAAACTCCGGGTTGAAAAGCTTGGACTGATAGCGGGCGCCGCTGTCGCACAGAATGGTGACAATGGTGTGGCCGGGACCCAGTTCTCGCGCCAGGCGTATCGCGCCGGCCACGTTCAGCGCTGCGGACGCGCCAAGCAGCAGCCCTTCTCGAGCCACCAGGTCAAACAGCACCGGCATAAATTCGGCGTCGGGGATCGTCCAGGCAACGTCCACCGATACATCCTCGACAATGACCGTGCTTCGGCCGAGGCCAATACCCTCGGCTACGCTGCCTCCTTCGGTGGCTTTGGCTTCACCGCTGGTGAAGAAGTGATACATGGCCGCGCCAGCCGGATCCGCGCAACCGATGGTCACGCCGGCCTTCTGCTGGCGCAGATAGGTCGATACGCCGCCGAGCGTCCCGCCGGTGCCGACGGCGCAAATAAAGCCGTCGACAGCGCCACCAGTCTGCTCCCAGATCTCTGGCCCCGTGGTCGAATAATGGGCAGCGCGGTTGTCGAGGTTATTCCATTGATCCGCAAACAGCACGCCCGCCGGTTCCTCTTCAGCCAGTTCCTCGGCTATTCGGCGCGCTACGTGCTGATACTGCTGCGGGTCGGAAAACGGCTTCGCGGGCACCTGCACCACCTCCGCACCGCAGGCCTTGAGAAAGGCCACCTTTTCCTGGCTCTGGGTGTTCGGCATCACAATGCGGGTACGGTAGCCACGCGCGTTGGCAACCAGCGCCAAACCGATGCCCGTGTTGCCCGCGGTGCCCTCAACGATCAGCCCACCGGGCTTCAGCTGGCCCCGACGTTCCGCCTCCAGGATCATATTGAGCGCAGGCCGGTCTTTGACCGACATGCCGGGGTTGAGGAACTCCGCTTTACCGAGGATCTCGCAGCCGGTTTCGGCTGAGGCATGCTTCAGGCGCAGCAGCGGCGTGTTGCCGATGGCGCCGAGAACGCCCGACTTTGCTTCGTTCACGGCTGACATGCCCCTAAAGCCTGTCCGCGTTGGACGAGCGCCCGTCCGCTCAGCTTCGCGGCACCTGTACGCTGGTGGCGACGATTTCGTAGACGAGCCCAGCCTCCATGCCGCCCGATGGGCCGCCAACATCCTCGCGGTAGTGCGCGGCTTCAGCTTCCGTCAGATCTCGCGGCTTCAGCTCGCCGGCTAACGTCACCTGCTTGCCGGCGATGTCGGTGGGCACAAAGAAGCTGTAGTCCACGAACGACACCCGAACCATGGACTCACCATCCTGGGCGATAAAAAAACACCCCTTCTTCTGGCAGACCTTGTCTACTCGCGTGTTCACGACAACCGTAGATCCAACATGATCTTCCGGGCTGTCCATGACCGAAGCCAGCGAGGTGGCTGCAACGCCCTCGGGCAGTAGAGCCCCGAATGTCTCATGCTCTGCCGTGACGGCCACCGGCTCTGAAAGACGCACCGCCTCCCCGCCAAAGCTGACGCTGTAGGTGATCAGAAGGCCGGCGAAGGCACCAGCCAAATAAATCGGAGCTCGTAGATTCAACATAGGTAGTCCAGAAAAGTAGTAAGAATGGATCCCGAAACCTTAGTGAAATCCAGGGTTAAACGCCAGTGATATGAGCAGCCCGCAGGCACCCGAACGGGTTGTTGCTAGGGCGTCGACAGCCGCCGTATCGCCTCGGCCTTCACGCCGTCAACGGCTTTTGCCATGGCGGGCAGGTTTGCTGTTGGCGGCCCGTTGGCAACCTCGTCAAAAACCACCGAAGAACCGCCCTCGGTCTCGCTGATGCTGATGGTCCAGATGGTATAGACACCGAGTTCCTGCAGAGGACCAAACGGCGCCTCGAGCCGGATCGTTTTCCCCTCCTGGACATAGAGCACGCGTCCATGGCTGACCGAACCACCGTCCCAGTCCTCGCGCCACAATCCGCCCGCCGTTGCGTTCAAAGACAGGTTTTCTGCTTTGCCCGAATAGCTGTGATCGGGATGCCACCAGGTGGCGGGTTGAATCAACCGATCCCAGAGCGCCCCGGCCGTCATGGTTGAATCGGCTTCGTGCCTGAGAACAAAGTGAGTATCGCTGGATGACACAACCTCCGCGCCAACCTGCATTACCCAACACAGCAGTGCGGCTCCAATCGTAAATCTCTGGCGCATGGCGGCCAATCTCCTTTTTGATCTTTCAGCGTAAACCAATATGCCACCGGCCGGCTGGACGCATGGCACCGAGAGTGCCGACTTAGCCAACGCCGACGGTTTGACGCGTTGCGGTGACCGGTCGAAGGCGCAGCGTGGAAAGCGTCCCGAGGGCCATTACGGACAGCATCACGCCGAACGCGAGCGAGTAGTCTCCCGCCTTATCAAACAGGAAACCGCTGAGTGCGATCCCCAGCGCACCACCCAGAGATTCGCCGGCGCTGATGAACCCATTGATACGGCCGGCCGCCCGCATACCGAACAGGTCCAGGAGCAGGTAGTTGTAAAGCGTGTGCAGGCTGCCCCAGCCTAGCCCGGTCAGCGCCAGCCCCACCCAGATCGCGCCCGGTACAAGAACGATGATGGCGAGCCCGGTCAGCATCAGCACCATGCAGAAGCGAATCAGATGGTAGGGGTTCACCAGGTCGCTGGCCCAGCCGGCCCCGAGCTTGCCTGTCAGGCCCAGCGCGGACAGCACCGTCAGCCCGAGCGCCGCGGTCACCGGCTCAAATTCCAGCGACCTCAGGTACAGGAACAAGTGGGAGTAAAGCGCGAGGATTGCGTAGAACGTACAGACGCCGGCGATGGCCACCAGCGTGAACTGAGGAGTTCTGGCTGCCTGCCCGAACGTCAGACCCTCGGCCAAAGATGGGTCGCTGCGCTGCGCGACCTTACGTGGACGAATCAGGAGGGCAACCAACACAAAAATGACCGCGGGATAAATCGCCAGCCACTGCATGGCGCTGCGCCAACCGAGAGCCTGATTGAGCGTTGCCGCCAGCGGCGGGATGATCATGCCCCCGATACTCGTGCCGGCCACGGCGATTCCCACTGCAAGACCGCGTCGCTGCGGCATCCAGGTAGCAGCGGTGATCAGCGCGATCAGATTACCCGAACAGGTCACCACCAGCGCCAGTACACAATGCAGCGCGTAGACTCCGAGCAGCGACTCGGCAAACGGATACGCCAGATAAACGCCGCACAGCAGAGCCAGGCCGGTCAGCAGCAGCGGCTTGAATCCCACGCGGTCCATCATCCAGCCGGCAAAAAACACCAGCAGCGCGGCACCAAAGAAGTTGATGGAATCTCGGACCTTGAGTTCGCCAACCGACCACTGAAACTCGTTCAGCAGCGATTCGTCGAAGACGGTCAGGCCAGAATTGCTCATGCCGTTGCTGCCGACAACCGTGAGCATAGCCAGCAGGGCCACCACCCATGGGTACCAGGGCTGCTGCGTCATGCCGCGGCCGGGGACGGCCTGGTTCATCGCCCCTGGTCCGCGGTCGGGTCGATGCGTACCAGGCGTACGCCGGCGTTGGTGCCGTCATACAAACCGATCAGCGCGGCCGGCATCTGCTCCAGCCCCTCCAGCATGTCCTCATGCGGGACCAGCTTGCCGGCGCGGATCCAGTCCGCCAGCACCGCCTCAAACTCCGGGTAGCGCTCACGATAGTCATCGACAAAGAACCCTTCCAGCTTGCCGTCCATCAGACCGATGCGGTAAAGGTTCCGATGCCGGTGGTAGTCGGCCGGGTCTTTCAGGTATTCGGAGATCCGACCGCAGATCACGATTCTGGCGTGCCGCCGGATCCGCGCCAGCACCTGGTCCAGCAGTTCCCCACCGACGTTGTCGAAAAACACGTCAACGCCCTCGGGGAACTGCGCGTCGATCGCCGACTCCACGCCTGAAGCCTTGTAGTCGATGGCGGCGTCAAACCCCAGGCGCTCGGTCAGGAGCTGACACTTCTCCGGCCCTCCGGCAATGCCGACAACCCGTTTGGCGCCCAGCGCCTTGGCCACGTAAGCACAATTGCTGCCGACCCCGCCGGCGGCTCCGGACACGAGCACCTGATCACCGTCCGAGACCCGGCCGATTTCTCGCATTCCGATCAACGCGGTGAAGCCGTTGTTCCCCAGGGTGCCAACCCCGTAGGACCACTTCAGATCGGGATGCCCCATCCGCATCGGGATGTAATAGGGGTCATCATCAAACACAGCGTATTCGCGCCAGCGAAGCCGTGCGTACACGAGGTCTCCCGGCTGCCAGTGCGGGTTGTTGGATTTCACCACCAGCCCGACGCCGCGCCCATGCATCACGTCACCAATTTCGAGGTCTCTTTCGAAGTCGGTGTTGTTGGTCATATATCGCAGCATGACCGGCGCCACGCCCAGGTACTGGGTCCGGACCAGAACCTCACCGGGCCCAGGTTCTGGCACTGCCGCGGTTTCCAGCCGAAAGTCCTCTTCGGTAGCCAGCCCCACCGGCCGTCTGGCCAGCACCCACTGCCGCATCTCGCTGGGAATCTGCATGATCGGGACTGTACGCGATGGTCGGCCGCTCTGTCATGGGGAATGCTCATGAAGAGTCAAGATCCTCCGGCCCGAGACCACTGCTGGACGCTGCGGGCACACTGCAGCCTGGCCGAAATGTTGGGGTGGTAAGCTCATGGCATGGGTGAGGATCCGATTTTCTTTTCTGTGGTTGTGATCTTTGCCGGCGCCGCGCTGGCCGCCACGCTTGCCCTGTATCTCAAGCAATCGCTGCTCGTTGCCTACATCGTCCTTGGCGTGCTGCTCGGCCCCTGGGGCGCAGACGCAGTGGCCGATCCCGAGCTGTTTCGCCGCATGGCCCAGATCGGGATCGTGTTTCTGCTGTTTATTCTCGGGCTGGATCTTCAGCCCCAGGAGCTGGCACAGCGGTTAGGCGAAGCAACGTTTGTGACGCTGCTTTCATCGCTGCTGTTTGGTGTCGTTGGCTGGGCGGTTTCCACGGCGCTCGGCCTTGGCCTCACAGACAGCCTCGTGGTCGGCGCTGCCATGATGTTCTCGAGCACCGTCATCGGCGTGAAGCTGCTGCCGACCACCGAGCTGCACCATCGTCGCACCGGCAAGCTCATCATTAGCATTCTGCTGCTCCAGGACATCATGGCAGTGGTCGTGCTGCTGCTGCTTGAAAGCTATGGGCGCACCACGTCGCTGGGATGGGAGCTCGGCAGACTTCTGCTGGTGCTGCCCCTGTTGCTGGGCGCTGTTCTCGCCGTTGAGAGGTATCTGCTGCGGGCCCTGATGGCGCGCTTCGACGGTATCCACGAGTACGTGTTCTTGCTGACGCTCGGCTGGTGCCTCGGGATTGCGCAGGTTGCACACCTGCTGGGCTTTTCTCACGAGATTGGGGCATTTATCGCGGGAGTTGCGCTCGCACAGAGCCCCGCTGCGCTGTTTATCGTGCAGAACCTGCGGCCCGTGCGTGACTTCTTTCTGGTTGTGTTCTTTTTCTCCGTTGGCGCGGGGCTCGACATGCAGGGGGCATGGGATGTCCTTATCCCGTCAACGATCCTAGCTGCCGCCCTGCTGCTGATAAAACCACCGGTTTTCCGTTGGCTACTCGCCCGACGAGGTGAGAAACCCGAGGTGGCGCGAGAAATCGGGGTACGACTCGGTCAGAGCAGCGAGTTTGCCCTGCTGATCGCGGTACTGGCGCTGGAAACCGGTTTTATCAGCGACCCTGCGGCCAGCCTGATCCAAATCACAATGCTGCTGACCTTCATCGTGTCGTCCACCTGGATCGGCTCGCGCTACCCGTCGCCGTTGGCGACGTCCTCCCGTCTGCGTAGAGACTAGGTGGCCTTGCGGCTCGCTAGCGCTCGCTATCGCGCTGATGGCTGATCCAGGCACTGTCGACCGGGAGCTTCTTGGCAATCTTGTCTTCGGGGCCCACCACACGCCAGAACGGCGTGACGTCCGTTGCTGAGGCGCCGCCTTCCAAAGCCTCCAGCGCCGCCTCGGCTGCGATCCGCACAAAGATGGCAGTGGATACCGGACAGGTGGCGTCGCAGCGATTTCTCCGAGCCAGCTCTCGCCGCAGCCGAGGCATGGTGCGGGTTTCGCCAGCCGGCACTTTGCGGATGTAGTCGTCCACCATCTTGGGCGTGCCCACCAGCATTCGCTGACCTGCCTTGATGCCGGCAAAGTCTTTTTCGAGCACTACCTTTTTGGGCTGCTTTTTCTGATTGAGTTTTTCGGTTGCGGTTTTGACCATGACTGTCTCCTGCGTGCTCAAAACCGTAGCAGAAGACTGACCAATGCCAAATAAGAGCCGTTTTTTGTTATTTAATTCAATTACTTAAACAAAGACAGCTAACTGCAGGCTCGCCACGACACCCGCCACCCAGCCGCGGGTCCTCGTAACACGCCAGCGTTACATCGTGCCCAGTCGGTGGCGCTGCATCTCATCGATCTGCTGCTGCAGCTGCGCCTTCTGGTCAGAGTCCAAGCGAGCATTCTGCAGCCACTCATCGACCCGTGACGCATTGCCGTTCATCAGGGTCCAGAGCTGCTGCTGGTAGGCTTGGAACCGCAGGTCAGAGTTTTCGATTTCGAGTGTCCACTTGGCGGTATCCGCTTGATCATGTCCGGCGCTTTGCAGGTAGGCGATTAATGCGCGATCTCGCTCACCAGTGTCCGACAGGCGAAGAACCCATTTGCGGGCCGCATCTCGGTCCTGGGAGGACCACAGGCTAACCATGTCGCCCAGTACCGCAAGATCGCGATGCTCATTGGGCTGTCTATGCCACCACTTACCCGCCGCGATTGGGTCGAACTGCACCCATGTATGAATTATCTGGAGCTGCGCGGCCTGCAGCTGCTGGGGCTCTTCGATGCGGGCCAACAGTTTTAGCGCCCAACGGGGGTCATCGACGACCCGCGTTTGGGCAATCGTGCCTATCCACTCTCCGTATTGCGGTAGGTGCTCATACTCAGCCAGCCATGCGATGGCAGCCTCTGGATCTTCCATCGCGTAGTCGTCTATCAGCTGCGAGATCCAATGGGTCTTCTCCTGCGGGTTCATATCATCGGTGTAGGCGAGGGCCAGCGCCAGGTCGCTGGAAATCACGCTCCAGGAAACGGCTTGCAGCGCCTCTGGACGCTGATCCTGGGGCAATGTCATCACCCAATCCATGGCCATAACCGGGTCGCTTTGCGCCCAATTGGACACCACATTCCTCATTGCTGACCGGCGGGGCTGTCCGGACGGTACCAGGTCTAGCTGATCCAGAGCCGCCAGCGGGTCCGTTGCAGCCAGCTGAGCAAGAGAGTTGCTGACAAGGTTCGTTCGGCGGCTACCCTCGGGCAGCTCTGCCGCCAGGACCAACGCCCGGTTTGGATCCGAGTTCGCGATTTGCGAAACGACGTTGTCCCAAGTCCATTGGTGTTGCCGGCTGGGGCTGCCTGCCTGCTCATCCCAACGCCACGCCCATTCCATGGCTGCTTCAGGATCCGAGGCAGCCATGGCTTGTGCAATTTGAGAAGCCATGCTGAATTTGTTGTCGATCGGAATGCCTGTCAGCCGCTCGAGCGCCACTCCGGCGCCGGCTGGGTCTAACTGGGCCCACTGAGAGAACAGACCGTTGTACGCGTTGAGCTTCTCCTGCTGCGTCTGTAGCCTACCTACGACCGCTAGGGCCTTCTGCGGATCGTTTCGAGCCAACGTCATGATCACGGTTTGAACCATGACCTGTTGCTGCTGGCTCGGCTGGGTATCCACCAGACTCAAGGCCTTTTCAGGCGACCGTTGTGCGACCTGGCTCATGACAATCTGACCAAGACGCGCGCGCATGGCAGACTCCTCAAGACCCCGTACAAAAGCGATGGCGGCGTCAGCATCCCTCTCAGCCCAGGTATTGACCACCCAGGCCAGAGACTCCAGCCGAGCCTGCGGGTTCTGTAGCGCCAGCGCGGTCCGGGCTGCAGCCTCGGGCTCAGTCTGCGCTCGGCGCGCGAGGGCCTCGTTGCTGGCTCGGTTGCTGATTTGCCCCGACCGACCGAGCTGGCTGGCGATCCACTCGAGCTCTTCCGCCGGCGCGCTGGCGTTGGCCTGGAGAATCGCGCGGTCGGCGGTGCGTCGGTCAGCGGGATTGGTCAGTGACTTGGCGCGTTCGATGGCGGCGGTCAGGTCGTTCTTGGCCCAGCCGCTGAACATGGGAAATAGAATCCCGGCCTGTCCCTGCAGATTCAGTTCGTCATAGTGAGCCAATGCCGCCGCCGGATTCAGGTCGGCAAATCGCGAAAAGAGTATCGACAGCGCCGCAGCCCGTTCGCCGGCAACGGCGATGCTAAGCGTGTCGTTGATATGCCCCTTGAGCGCTTCGAGATCCGCGTTCTGAGCCATGGCATATAACGCCGCCGTCTGCTCGAAGTCTGTTGGCAGCTCCAGCAGGTCGACCGGGGTCATGCCCTGATACGCAGACGCACAGTCAACGGGAACGGGTGGAGGCCCTTGCGATTCGGCGCCAGAAACCAGGTCGGGACAGGCCGCAACCTGCGGCTGCGCCGCGGGGGCAATGAGATCAGCGACAGGCGTAACCGCTACCTCACGCTGCGAGCTGCCCAGCAGATAGCCGACCACGCCAGCGATGCCGACGAACATAACAGCGACGATTCGATTCATTCTTTGCCTCTCCCTTGGTGCGACCGGCGGTGCGACTACCTGCCTGCTTTCGTAAGACCGCTGGCATCCGGATTTCGTTTCAGGAAATTTTCCGCTATTTCCAACCAACTTTCCGGTTCTGACTTACAACGCCGCACAGGCTCGAACGGGGTTGTTTCCGCGGAAACCGTCGACCGGGCTGATCGTTCCAGCTTCGCCGAAAACGTTGAATAGGGTAGCTGGGTCTTCGGGCGCCCGTGTGTCACGATGGGGACAAAACCCAGGCGGCCTGGCCAGACCGACGTACTGCCCACCGACCTACCCTGCGTAAAATGCCGGCTCTATGACACAAACCCTCTCGCTTAAAGACGTTCGCAGCACCGCTGCCTTGATCGCTCCCTACATCGTTCAGACGCCGGTTGTCCCTTGGACTGGACCCGAACTCTCGCAGCAGCTCGGTAGTGGCGCTGAAGTGGTCGCCAAGCTGGAGCCGTTTCAGCACGCGGGCACGTTCAAGGCTCGGGGCGCCCTTTCAAACATGCTTCGTCTGGATTCCGAAGCCAGGGATCGAGGCGTGACCGCAATGAGCGCCGGCAACCATGCGGTGGCGGTGGCCTACGCGGCAAGCGTTTGCGGGATCGACGCCAAAGTGGTGATGCAAAAAACGGCCAATCCGGCCCGCATTGCGCTGGCCAAAGGCTTTGGCTGCGAAATCCTGATGGCTGACGACGGACCCAGCGGGTTTGCCCTGGCCGAACACATCGCGGAATCGGAAGGCAGAACGTTTATCCATCCTTTCGACGGGCTCGCCACCGCGCTGGGAACGGCAACGCTTGGCCTTGAGATGCATGAGCAGGGCGACGACCTCGACGTTCTGATCATTGCCATCGGCGGTGGCGGCCTCGCGGGCGGCGTGTCGGCGGTCACCAAGCGGCTAAACCCGAAGTGCCACATCATTGGCGTAGAACCCGAAGGCGCCGACAGCATGCGCCAGAGCTTCGAATCCGGTCAGGCAGAGAACATCGGCGTGCCAAACACCATCGCTGACAGCCTGGCGCCGCCCATGACGCTGCCCCTGCCCTTCAGCCTCTGCCGGGAGAACATCGCCCAGCTGGTGAAGGTGTCGGATAACGACATGCGTCGGGCGATGGGCCTGGTATTTCGTGACATGAAGATGGCGGTCGAGCCGGCTTGCGCGGCGTCCGTTGCGGCGTTGTGCCAGCTCGTCCATGACGAGCCCGACCAGCTGCGGGGAAAACGGATCGGGCTCGTGCTTTGCGGTTCCAACATCGACTGGCCGTCCTTTGAATCGCTCGTCATCGACGCATAGCACCGCAATGACGCGCGCGGCATCGATCCGCCCCTTAACTTGGCCGCAGAAAACCACCAGAATCAGAACCTGATCAACACAGCACAAACAAAGGCGTTCGCCAATGAATCTCTCTTTCTATGATCTTTCGGTCGGTAGCTACCTCCAGGTCCTGGGTGGCGCTGTCAAAACGATGAACAAAGGCCAGACGCTCGCTGATGAGGGCCAGCTGGACCTCGATGCTCTCGTGCGAATGAAGCTTCGAGACGACATGTTGCCGTTCAGCTTCCAGATCATCTCGGCCTGGCACCATTCGCTGGGTTGCATCAAGGGCATAAAGGCCGGCCTCTTCGAGCCACCGCCCCGAATGCAGGACATGACATACGAGAAACTGAAGGCGCTGGTCAGCGAGGCGATCGAAGGCCTTGAGGCCGAGACGCCGGAGTCGATCAACGCATTGGCGGACAAACCCATGGTTTTTCGGGCGGGCGGAAGGGAAGTCCCGTTCAATGCGGTTAACTTTGTGTGTTCATTCTCTCTGCCTAACTTTTATTTCCACGCGACCACCGCCTACGACATGCTGCGCATGCAGGGTGTACCTCTCAACAAGATGGATTATCTCGGCCGCCTCAGGACCGGCGTCCAAAGCAGCTGATCTCCGTGGAGCTGTGGACCTACGCAACACCCAACGGATGGAAAGTCACCATCATGTTGGAAGAGCTGAAGGAGGCGGGCGTTGACCTGCCGCCGGTGGAGATCCGCACCGTCGACATCATGAACCGCGAGCAGTTTGAAGCGGAGTTCACCGCCGTCAGCCCCAACCAGAAAATCCCAGGGCTGCGGGACGGCAACCGGACCTTGATGGAAAGCGGCGCGATCCTGCTTTATCTGGCGGAAAAGTACCCGTCGCCGCTGCTGCCTCAGGACGACTCGAAGTGGGAGGTGATCCAGTGGCTGTTCTGGCAGATGGCAGGAGTGGGACCCACGTTCGGCAACAAGCTGTCTTACACGCGCTACATGGATGACGTACCGGCCGAACAGAAGGCTCATCCGTTGAAGCGTTTCACCGCCGAAGCTCAAAGGCTGTTGCGAGTGCTGGAAAAGCAGCTTGAGAGAAAAGACTTTATTTGTGGCGATGATTTCACGATCGCAGATATCGCCTGCTTTCCCTGGGTGCGCGGCTGGAAGTGGAGCAAGATCGACATCACCGGACACGCCAACGTGGTTGCCTGGGTGAAGCGAGTCAGAGCAAGACCCGGCGTTGACCGCGGGCTGTCCTACGGATTCAGCCAGGATGAGGTTGATCAATGGTCTGACAAGACCAAACAGCAATACGCGAGTGGGGGCGCGTCGATCGCTTCAAACGAGAGTATCGACTCGGGCGGCTGAGCGGTCCGATCGATCAGCACCGTCAGCGCTTATTGAAACTGTTTGCGTAGCTCGGTCTTGAGCACTTTGCCACTGCCCCCTAAAGGCAGCTGGTCGAAAAACTGCACCACCTTGGGAATCTTGTAGCGAGCAATCTGCGTTTCGCAGCGGGAGAGGATATCCGCTTCCGTCAGCACCGCGTCCGGTCGCTTCACCACACATGCGGCGCCAACCTCCCCCCACTTTTCGTCGGCAATACCGATCACCGCCACCTGTGCAACGCCTGGGACCTTGGCGATACAGTCTTCGATTTCGGCCGGGTAGACGTTCTCACCGCCCGAGATGTACATGTCCTTTTTGCGGTCCATCACAAACAGGAATCCGTCGTCGTCGATCCGTCCGACGTCCCCGGTCCTCAGCCACCCGTCGGCAAAAGACGTCGCCTGCTGCTCGGGCCGCTTGAAATAGGTGCCGATCACGGAGGGACCACGAGCGAGAATCTCGCCCGGCTCGCCTGGCTGAACGTCATTCAGCGACTCATCCACAATACGCAGGTCGACGTGCATGATGGCCTTGCCGGCAGAACCCAGCTTGCTCACCGCGTCCTCGGGGTCCAGCACGGTCAACGTTGGACCCGTTTCAGTGAGGCCGTAGCCCTGTATCAGCGGCATGCCTTTTTTCGCGTAAGTTTCCAGGAGCGCCTTCGTCGACGGAGCGCCGCCGACAAAGGCCCCCTCAACCGATGACAGGTCAGCGTCTGCAAATCCGGGCAAAGCCGCAATCATCTCGAAAATTGTCGGCACGCCCGCAAAGTGACTGACGCCGTAGCTTGAGTCGGCCAGCGCCGCCAGCACCTCCATCGGGTCGAACCGATCCATGGTGATCTGCGTGCCGCCGGCGTAGAACATGGCGTGACCGAAGATGTTAAGCCCCGTGACGTGAAACAGCGGAAGGAACGTCAGCCCGCACGATCTGGGGCTGAGACCCAGCGGCACGCAGTTGCCGATGGCCTGCATGGTGACACCGCTATGGCTGTGGAGCACCCCTTTTGGCCTTCCGGTTGTTCCCGACGAGTACAGCAGGGTCCAGCCGTCCGACGGACTCCTCACCTCGGCTGAGTACAGTGCAGGACCTGCCTCCATAATGGCTTCAAGGTCCAGTTCACCCTCACCGCCAGCATAGGCAATCAGTCGAATCGGCAGATCGGCCTCGGCTATAGCGGCGGCCGCGAGCGACTCAAAACCCGGACCGACCATCAGCACCTTTGGCTTGGCGTCAGTCAGCTGAAACGCTACCTCCGGCGGTGCCAACCGGGTATTGAGAGGCAGAAAGATTGCGCCGATTCGGCCGCAGGCAAAGTCGACGTCAAACACGTCACTGGAGTTGGGCCCAAGGACGGCGACTACCTCGCCCACCGCAACGTTTTCGATCTGTCGCAGATGGCCGGCGATTCGAGACACCCGCTCCTGCATCTGTGCATAGGTGAAGCGGCGTCCCGATGCGGTATCGATCTGGGCAACCGATTCCGGCGATCGATGAGCGTGAGAGGCGATCCAGTCTCGAATGTCAGTCATGATATGGCCCCATAATCGGTGCGCCGGTCTCACCAGGGACCAGACGTCTAGCGATGAGTTCTTTCATGATTTCGTTAGATCCCCCGTAGATTTTCTGAACCCGCGCGTCGGTATAAAGGTGAGCAATCGGGTAATCGAGCATGTAGCCGTAGCCGCCGAACAGCTGCAGGCACTCGTCGATCACCTCACACTGCACCTGACTGCCCCACCACTTCGCCATCGAGGCGGCTTCAGCGGTCAAGCGGCTTGCATCGACGTCGGCAACGCAACGATCCAGAAACGCCCGCAGCATCTCAGCTTTGGTTTTGGCTTCAGCCAGCTTGAGACGGGTGTTTTGAAATTCAAACAGCGCTTTTCCGAACGCTTTTCGATCGTGCACATACGAAACGGTTTCGGCGAGCGCGAAGTCCACGGCGCCGAGTGACATCAGCGCCACACAAAGTCGCTCCCAGGCCAGCTGCTTCATCAACTGGGCGAAGCCGCGACCGGGCTCCATACCAAGAAGCGCATCGCCGGGCAATTCAACGTTCTCAAAAAAGAGTTCTGAGGTGTCCTGCCCCTTCAGGCCAATCTTTTTTAGGCACCGACCGCGGGTAAACCCGTCTAGCTCCTCAGTCTCCAGCAGAAACAGTCCGACGCCCTTTGCGCCGGCGGACTTTTCGGTTTGTGCGCAGACGACGATCAGGTCAGCCGTTTGGCCGTTCGAAATGAAGGTCTTTGCACCGTTCAGCAGCCAGCCATCCGCCTTGGGTTCAGCAAGGGTCCGGATGGACTGAACGTCTGATCCGGTGCCCGGCTCGGTGATCGCCAACGCGCCGATCAGGTCTCCAGTGCAGATTTGCGGCAGCAAACGCGCTTTCTGGTCCTCACTCCCGTAGGTCAGCACGTAGTGCGTGACATAGTTATGGAGCGCAAAACCCCAGGCGCTGTCGCCAAGCCGGCTCTGGGTATACAGCGTGATTGCATCAAAAGATCTGGGAGTACCCGAACCGCCGTAAGTCTCCGGGATGCTGGCGCCAAGGATTCCCAGATCACCGGCCGACCGCCAAAAATCCCGATCGACCTGGCCTTGCTCCCGCCAGGTTTCGAAAAGCGGTACCGCCTCTGCCTCCAGGAAATCCCACACCATATCTGCGTAAGTCCGGTGTTCCGACGTGATCCAGGGAGCTGAGTACATTTATCGATTTCCCGCGGGTTGGAGCAGTGCCGCCAACCGGGCCTGCGTATCAGGCTCCTTGAGCGAGGCCGCCATGAGTCGGAATTCTTCGGCGATTTGCCGCTGAAGCTCCTCATCACCGCCGCGGATCAGGGCTTTGGTATCTACCAGGGCTCGCGCCGGCCGCTTCGACCAACGCTCCGCAACCTTCATGATTTTTGCTGCAGCGGAACCCGGCGCGACCAGCTGGGAGACAAGGCCCAATTCGAAGGCCGTCGGGGCCGGGATCGGATCCGACGCCAGCAAGAGCTCGGCGGCTTTGCGCTGGCCCAACTGACGAGCAAGGAGCAGGCTTGAACCCGCCTCCGGTACAAGGCCGAGATCGACAAAGGGATAAAGCAAGACCCCATCTTCAGCCATCACGACGTAATCAAAGTGGAGCAGCAAGGTGGCGCCAAAACCAATCGCCCTCCCCTCGACAGCACCGAGCAGCGGTTTGCGGAGCGTGCAGAGTGCCCGGACGGCCCGTGCGGGGGGCGAATGCTCCGGATCAGCCAACATGTCCAGCGCACCCTTATCCGCGCTGAGAAACACCTCGATGTCGTTGCCGGCACAGAAGTCTTTTCCTTCAGCCGTCACCACGATGACAACCACTTCTTCGTTTTGGTCCAGATCCTTCAGGACCTGTGCAAACTGCCCGTACATGTCGTAGGCAAAAGCGTTTTTGCTGCTGGCCCGGTCAAAAACCACGTGGCCGATCGAACCGATGACCTCCGACCTGATCATGTCCTCCGAACTCCGAATTGCGCTTGGGTGAACCGCCAATCTGCTGCGCCAAGAATGGAAAGGCAATTAAATTCCGGAGACGCTGGATCTGATGATCAAAGGACGGATTTGATGATCAAACCATGCTCAAGAGCCTGACCGAGTCGAGTCTCCGCTACCGCGGGGCCACGCGTTGCGTTATGTTGGTGAGCCATCCTGAGGCCTACAACCGAAAAGCGTGGAAATTCCGCTGATACAACCCGCTGGCATCTCCGCAAAGCGCAGGGAATTAGTGGACCCGGCGGGAGAGGACTTCATTTTTCGCCGTCCCCGGTCTCACGCCGCACCCTTCCAGTTTGAGTACCGCAAGCGGTTCGGCCGAGGTTCGGCTTCCCTTATCCAGCCCATGCGCGGCTGCGCTGTTGTCCTCTGTGACGGCTACGTTGAAGATCCCGAGGCGCTTGAAGCCTTGAGCTTCCGCGCAGACATGGCCTCACTCAACATCTTTGTCCTGGCCGAGCAGGGCGAAATCTCGCTCCGTTCGCAGGGCGAAAGCTACGCGGCAGACAAAAATCAGGCGATCCTGGTGCAGCCCGGTTCAGGCTACGACCGCACTCGCGATATCTCCTGGGCGGTCCCCCGACACAAGTACGCCGTTTTTCTCTTCGATTCGCAGGCCCTTGCAGCTGAGCTCTCAAGATGGGGTTTTTCCACCGAAGCAGCGGTTGCGTTAACGAACCCGTCAGCGTCAGAAAAGTCCGGATATGTTTTCGAGCGCGACGACACCCTCGATGCGCTGTCCCGTTTCCTTTGGAAACATGCCGCAGAATCGCCGCTGCACCGCGACTGGATGAAGCTGAAGCTCGCGGAACTGTCGTTGCTGCTGGGAGAAAAGCTCGCGCCTTCCGCCTCAGACCGCAGCCGCCGCTGGGTCAATCAACGGCTGGACCTGGTTCGATCCCAGCTCGACATCCATTTTGCCCAACCACCTGAACTCAGCCGTTTGGCCCGCCTTGCCGGCATGAGCACCAGCCGCTTGTCGCTCGAATTCCATCAGGTGATAGGGATGACCATACGAGCATACGTTCAAGATCGACGTATGGAGGAAGGCCGGCGGTTGATTACCTCCACGAGCCTGTCGATCGGCGAGACTGCGCACCGCTGCGGTTACAAACACCAAGGCAATTTCTCGAGAGCCTTCAAAGAACGCTACGGAGTCTTGCCGAAAGCACTGCGGTCCTCGTGATTCCTTTTCCAGCTTAGGCCCCGTATTCCCGACGAATGCCTGTGTTGCAAATTTGCGCAGCTGATGAGCGGCTATCTACCTAGCAGCAACCTCCAATTTGTGGGAATTTTTGCCGCTCAGCCGTTTGCTTTTGTGGAAGCCCCGTTTTGGCCAAGCTCAGACAAATTCCGGAGGTCGGCCAGGACGATCACCCGATCGCTCAGTTAACAAAGACTGTCTCAGTTAGGCGGGAGCACGCCGACGGTAAAGCCCGAAAAAATGGGCGGCGCTGGTTGCTTCCGTTCTGCGCGCTGCTGAGCTTAGGCGGCTGCGCCTCGCAGCCCGCGAGGCTGATGATGGTAAACCCCGAGTCGGCCGCGGGTAGCGAGCATCAGATCCTGGTTGCGACAAACCGCGTTGCCGTCGACGAACCGCAGCAACGCTATGCCGACGGTCGTTCGCGCGAGATCTCCCTCGACAACGTTGTTGTCTGGGTCCCGGACGACCGGCCTCCAGGTTCGCTGACGCTGCCATCCAAGAGCCAGCCTGATCCATCACGGCAGTTTGGCGTTGTCGATTTCGCGTCCCTCGAACGCTCCGCCTTTCTCGATCAGCTCAATCGGCGAATGGCCGCGATCGAACAGGAAAACACGGTGATTCTTTTTGTTCACGGTTACAACGTTCCCTATGCGGGCGGCATTTATCGACTGGCTCAGATGGTCGCGGATTTCGAAGCCAAGTCAGTTCCGGTGCTCTTTTCCTGGCCGTCGTCGGGCCGTCTGCTCGGTTACCTTTACGATCGGGACAGCGTCCAGTTTGCTCGCGACGGCTTGGCCGAAGTGATTCTGCTGCTTGCCCAGTCCGAGGCCACGTCGATTTTTCTGATGGGACATTCCATGGGCACCATGCTCGTGATGGAGACACTTCGCCAGCTCAGCCTCGCCGGTCACGACCAGGTACTTCAAAGGATTTCACCGCTGGTGCTTGCCTCCCCGGACATCGATGTCGACGTGTTTCGATCTCAGATGGACAGTTTGTCCCATCAACCCGAACCCATGGTGATTTTTGTCGCCAACGACGATGGGGCACTTCGGCTATCGCAGAGGATCCGAGGCGGACACCCGCGAATTGGCGAGGGCCAGAACATTCCCGAGCTGCAGGGGCGTGGGATTGCCGTCATTGACCTGTCCAACGTCGATCTGGGTGATGGCACGCAACACTCTGCCTTCGCCGCCTCCCCGTCGCTGATCAGCATCATGAAGCGGGCGGAGATGGCCAACGAGACGCTGAGCGACGCAGATCAAACCGAACGACGTTCACCGTTGGAAGCGATGAGCGAATTCACCTCGGGTCTGCTCTACCTGCCCAAGCGAGAATCAGAATCCGAACCATAGACGGCGAAAGGCCGACCTTCGCAAGCAAAAGATCTGGAGAATTGGAATGACAAGCACACAAAAATTTGCGCTAAGAATCGCCGCTGTACTGTGGGTGATCTGGGGGGTGGTCCATGCCCTGGCCGGAGGCATCGTTATTCCCGCTGACGCCGCGGCGGGTTTCCAGGCCATCGCGGATGCGGTCAATCCGGACGAGCTGCAGGCGGACTATCATCCGGCGGTCGGTGGAATCCTGAATCAGCATGGTTGGAATCTGCTTTGGGGCGGAGTCGTAACGATCATCGGCGGGATCTTTGTCTGGCGAGGGAACCTCACCGCGATCTGGGTCACTACGATGGTCGGCGGTTTGCTCGACGTTGGCTACCTCGTTTTCGTCGACATACCCGGGTTCGTCAATTTTGTGCCGGGAACGGTGATGACAATCGTCTCCGGTTCGGCCATTGTGCTGAGCTTCTGGGTGTGGTTCTCAAACCGTGGACAAAGCGGCAGCGCCGGGGCCTAAGGTCTTTCGGGGGCAAGCCGGGCGAGCTAAAAGAAGAAGCGACCGACCCACTCCAGGCGCCAACCGGCGCCTTCGGAGCCATCGGCCGTTTCAATCGTGTTGTAGTTGACCTCTACCCCGAGCGCAGCTGAATCGATGGGTGACCAGAAAAGGTTGGCGGTATATCGCTCACCACCTGAATAGGACAGCGGGTCCGCCAACGCTGGGGAATCCAACTCAAACACGCTGGCCATAAACGTTGAGCGCCATCGATTCGACCACCAGTGTTGATAGGCTAAAAAAAGCCGCCTCGATGCCGGTTGCCTCCACGTCACCGGTATCGCTGATGACACCATCCAAGCCGCCGACAAACGAAGAATAGTAGTGGACGAATCCCTCGCCGTACTGCACGCCGAAACTGACGTTGTCATCCGGCCCGGTTTTTGGAGTATTGATTCGACCCGACAGGTGAACCCCACCCGTCAGAACCTCTTCATTCCTTGACCTGAGCTGCAGCCCAAGCCCGGCCAAGCGGACATAGCCCCAGTCGCGCTGAAGTTTGCCAAAAGCCACCACGTTCGGCAGAGACTCCGAAAGGAGCAGGTCCGCGTTGCCGGCAAAATCAAAGGCCGGGTTTTCTATGCCAAGCCCTACGTTCGAGCCATCGTTGGTTCCGCGCATGTAGTAGAACCCTGGCTGGCGCAGGACCGGTGCCGCGAGTGGGCTTCCGGGGTCTGCTGACTCAGGGAGCGCAAACACGTCAATAAACCCGGAGTGGTATTGACCGAAGCGCCAGTTCCCGAGCTCCACACCCGCATGGCGTAGGCGAACATCGTAGTCATTGGTGAACTGATCTCCATCACCGAACATGTCGAACTCGACAAAAGCGCGAAAATTGCCCATCGCGGTAGGCGCTCGATAGTCGAGGTTGAAGTTTGAAAGCCGCGCGTGAATCCCGAACTGTTTCTCGCCGTCATCCGGGTCACCGTCAATGGGGATGGAAGTCGGCACACCAATTTGCTGAAAACCCTGGTTGTCCCAGTCGTAGTTGCCATTCACCTGCACCATCCCGCCAATGCGGAAGGAACCGGCAGACCCAGGGATGGAAACCGAGCCGCTGAAATCTCCGGCCGTCACAAACGCATCGTCCGGTACTCGCCCAATCGGTCGACGCTGTAGGAACGTGTCCCTCTTAACCAGCTCAGAAGATTCGTTGGATTCTGCGGCGCTTGTTGCCTTGCCGCTATTGTCGCCAGGGTTGCTGTCGACCGGCATACCCAGGAGCTCTTGCACCAGCTTTCGCAAATCTTCGACTTCCGCTCTTAGCTGGGCAATCTCGTCAAGACGATCAATTTCAGCGTCTGCGCTCGATTGGGCAATCGCTGGGTTCAGCGCTAACGCCTGGGCCAGGGACAAGACGGAGCCGACCCGAATCAACCTGGTGGCACCAAGCAATAAAGCGAAAAGTTTTCGTTTCATGCGTTCTGCGCCCTATCGATAGGTGTGGGAATCGCCCAAAGGGCGGCAGCCTCGCGTAGGAGTTGCTAGAAATCTCGGGGATCTATCGGGTTAGTCCCGGCCTGGATTTCCGCTGGGTCATTGACGCCGTCGGCATCGGAATCCGCTTTGTAAGGAAACGTGCCCCGGGCCACTTCGTTGGCGTTCGTGATGCCGTCCCCGTCAATGTCGTCATCGAGACGGTCTTCGATGCCGTCTCGATCCGTGTCTTCCCAGCGGTTCGGGTCATCGGGATAGCCGTCGAACCCGTCGTCGACGCCGTCGCCGTCTGAGTCGACGCCCAGTGGCACTGGCATATCCAGCCACTCGGAAGCGCCGTCGATCACCTCCCCGGCGTTCATTTTGGCCATCCCAAATTCCACCACTTCGGTCATGTGCCAGCGGCGCTGCTCGTTGGGCAGACCCAGGTGCGGGCCCGGCTTCCAGCCGACTTGAGTAAGATTGCGCTGGGCCCAGGCCATGCTCAGCCGATCGGTGACGGTGAGCTGAGACTGCATGGCGGTGGCCAGCCACCCGCCTGTCATGAGGAGAGAGAGGATTTCCTGAATCTCTCGATCAGAGTAGTGGCGGCGCAGATGTTCGATGTGCGCGGCCGTGGTTCGAGTAGGTAAAGGACCCGCGTCTCGAGCGATCCGAAAGGCCGCCTTCTCCTTCTCAGTAAACAGGCTGGAGCGCTCAAAATCGAACAGCGCGTGGATTTTTTCGAGCACCAGCGGCTGCTGTTCCGGCGGCAGGCGATCAAAGGGGTATTCATCTTTGATCGCGTCGTAGATTCCATAGGCACCGTGCACCTGGCAGTGTCCGCAACCCGAGGCGAGCTGATTCACAAAAAAGATCAGCCACTTCATCTCCAGCGTGAGCGCCCGATCGGTTCCGGAAAAGTACTCATCGATGCTCACGGTCCCGATGGAACTCTGCCGCGTCCATTCGGTGTCGAACCGTCCCCGGTCGCTCAGGGGATAGCTCGCCTTAGCCAGAACGGAAGGCCGATAGTACGGGTAGTCGTAGGCCGCGACATCAAAGGTTGCAGTGCCAGACGCCGGGAGATTGCCCTCAGCAAGACCCGGCGCCTCCCAGCGCAGATAGTCCTCTGGATAATGATCAAAAGGGTCTTCGACGCCGTCTTTGTCGCTATCGAAAGTCACGCGAGAGATCTTGTAGCCGGTGATGCGGTTGACCCAGTCAGTTTCGAACACAGGGTTCAACGCCGCTAAATCGCCGGGCTTCCAGCCGGCCCTTATCTCCTGCTCAGCCTTCTGCAGCGCCTCACCCGCGAAGAGTGCCTTACGCTGTTCGTCCGGATTGCTGCTGCGGTTGTGCCCAGGCTTCCAGCCGACAGACGACAGATTCTTCTCTGCCCAGGCCAGCGTCTTGTCATCGGTCGCAATCGGCAGCATCAGGTCGTGTTTCGCCATGGCCGCGTTGATGGCAATCAGCTCGATCAGCTCGGCGATCTGACGATCAACAAACTGCATACGCAGCGCCGCGTGGGAATCCCCCGTCACCCGGGCCGGATTCGTCGCCGCCAAGGTCACAAAACCCAAGGCCGCCCGTATCCGCTCGTCCGCGACGGATTCAGGGTAGGTAGAGGACCAGACTGCGTGCACCTGCTCGATTGGGACACCGAGCGACACAAGCTGATACGCCGCTCGAGCCTGGTGATGACGGCTTCCCGACAGGATCATTTGATGCAGAGTGATCTGCCACTTGGTGATCGCATCAAACATGCCGTCAGCATGAATCATGATGTCGGCAATCAGGATGCCTTCGTAGAAGTCTCGTAGGTTGCTGACGTCGATCTTGTGCCTGTCGTAGTAAGGCAGGCTCCGATCATCTTCCGGCGGCTCGGGCAAAGGCTGGGCGAAGACGGGACCCGTTGCGAATACCAGGCAGAACAGCGGCAGCAAGATCCTTCGGACTCGTATCATCGTCTTATTCCTCATCATAAACGGGGAGGAACATGCCGTTAGGATTGGCCGAGTGAGTGGGCACGCCCTGCAGCACATCCCAGTGCTCAATCACCTTGCCGTCGGCGTTGTAGCGGTAAATATCAACCGCAGCGATACCCAGGTCATTCGGGTTGTTGCTGCTTAAGTTCCGGAAGTTAACGTGGGCCATGGCCCAATCACCCAGAACCATCACCTTGTGGATATCAATCGCCACCGGGTATTGCGCAACTGAGCTGGAGAACACCATCGCAAGGGGTTCGGGGCCGTCCGGAATAACGGTGTTGTGCTGGATATAGCCGCTGGCGATGTATCGGCGCATATTGGCGATGGACGGATCACTTTCCAGCACCCGGTAAATCTCCAGAATCTCTTGTGCACGTGCGCGATCTGCGGCGTTTGCCGCGATGATCACCGTGTCAAACGCTGTTGGAACGCTGTTTCGGAAATTCAGTCCCTGATCCTGTGAGGTCTTGGGCCTGGTTGCCTCGTCGACAGGCTCTGCGCTAAGCCCTTTGCTCGGCCAAGCGGTTGCGAGAATCACGGCCAGTAGCGCGGTTGTCAGAATCGCGTGCATTCGGGTCTCCCAATCATTGCCTGGAACGCCGCTTTTGGGTCACAAAGCCGACGTGAAGGTTTGGGCCCAGTCCAAGACGCGTGTGCTTTTCTGCAGCGAGCTACGCTGCATACCGTCGACTGAACCTGCTATTCAGGCTAGCCGCGCAGCGACCGGTTCAGCAACGACAGTAAGCGCGCATCCCGTGCGGATTTCTGCAGCAGGTTTCTGCGCAGCTTGCAGTGGCTCAGATACCACTGGGTTTTGGGTAAACCCGTTTGAGTGTCTCGAGAAAGGCATGGATCTTGGCGGATCGGTGAACGTCGACATGTGTGACCCGCCATGACCGAACCTGCCAGGCTTTCATCGGCGGGCGGATTTCGATCATATTTCCGTGCCTCGCCGCAGCGGTATGCGGAATGAAGCCGATACCCAGGCCGCCGAGAATAGCGCGCTCGGCGGCTTCAAAATCGTTGAACCTCAGCTGAATACGATCGGCGGGAACCTGCCTTGCCATCCAGCGAAGAAACGCCGACTGGGAGTGCCGCGCCTCGGTAGAACCGATAAACGTATGGTCCGCGTAAGCCTGGCGATCTTTCGGCTTGCCATGACGTTGAACGTAGTCGGCTGAGGCAAAAAGGCCGAGAGATTTCGTCAAAAAGGGGGTCACAACCTCGTCCGGATGATCAGGCTTTGGACCCGCCCGGAACGCGATGTCCGCTTCGCCATATTCCAGCCTCGACAACGTCTCTCCCGCGACTACATGGACCTTCATATCGGGGAAATCCTGAACGTAGCAATCGATCACCGGCAATAGATCAGGGATCAACAGGTCCAGGGTCGCAATGACCAGCTCCCCCTGAAGATGATCAGCTTGGGATTTGACGATGCGCTCGAGTTCAGAAAACCGTGAATCGGCCAGCTCGGCGACCCGTTGAAGTTCGCGCCCAAGATCGGTTGGCGTATAACCCGCCTTAGCCCGGATAAACAGCTTTGCACCGTAATGTTTTTCCAGCTGCTCGATATGCCTGATCACCGTAGCGCGATGAATCCCAAGCTGATCGGCAGCGGCGCTCACCGTCCCGAGCTTAGCGACCCGTGCCGCCGTATGAATCTCATTCCAATGGGTCATTAAGCGAACTCTCCGGACGTGACCAAATCGCGCGGCAGTTTAGGCAGGGCGACGCGCTGCAACAATGTGCACTGACGCACATCAGATCTCAAAGTTTTGCAGCATTTAAAATGCCGAGCCCGCATAGCCATTCACCCTCAGATAAAAAGAATTGTCGCCAGTTTGGCCGTTTCGCCAACCGTACGCGGCAATTGCAGCGCACGGTACGAGGTGTTGGATTGCTCGCTGAATTTCTGGTGACCTTTTCTGCATCGGACGCGTCTAAGCAGTTATGAAAATCCAAGATGTTCTCCGTGGCGCTCTGTTGGCCGCTGTGGCACTTCTGGCTGCCCCGTTCTCTGCCGCCCAGGAGGCCGCGCTGTCCATTCGCGTTTCGCCGATTGCCAACCTCTACTACCAGCTCGGCTGCCTGGTCGACGGAAGTCACTGCAGCCGGCCCGCCTACGACAAACTGTGGGCCGAGGAAGGCTGGCTGGACGCTGAGGCCGGCGAACTGCTGACCGAATTTGCCGAAATCAGCAATCGATACAGCACCAGCGTGTGGCTCAAGAGCGAGCAAGCAGCGCCGACCCTGCTGGGCCTGCCGATTCCCGACATGGGACCCGATCGGGCGAACTACTTCGATCTGTCGGAGCGCCTGAGAGCTGCGTCCTTCATGAGCAATTCGCTGGAGGACCTGCGGGAAAGGCTCATGCTGGTCATGACCGCCCCCGATGCCGCGCGAATGACTGAGATCGTCGGCCATTTTGAGCCCGCATTTCGCCGCTGGTGGGAAAGTAGCGCCGCAGAGCCTCTCGCCAACGTAGGAGCGGACCTGAATACGCTGCTGGCAAGCGAGATCAACGCGACGGTTCGGGCTGCCGTCACGTTCTACGGCATTGAGAACGCGTCGGTGGTTGAAGGCCTTACGCTGAACCTGATATACCGACCGCCACACGACGGCCCCAGCAGCGGTCGGCAGATTCAGCAGCACAGCCTGGTGGAGGTGGTTCCCGGCGAAACGGCGCGCGACCGGGTCGGCGTGGTCGTTCATGAATTAGTCCATTACCTCTACTCGTTGGCGCCGCCGACGTGGCAAAAACTGCGGCTTGAAGGCGCGATGAGGGTGAAGTCCGCAGACTCCTCGGTAGCCCTGGGTCTGCTGGACGAGGCGCTCGCCACCGCCATTGGCAATGGCGTGGTCGAAAAGCAGCTGCGAGGGGATGCTGGCTTCAAGGCCTACGAAAGCAGGCCGCTGTCGTTTTATAACAATCCGCAGATCGACCAGTCGGCCAAGCTGATGGTGGATCTCGTTGAGCAATACCTGGCCGAAGGTCGGTCGATGGATCAGGCGTTTGTCGACCAGTACTTCGATCGGGTCCTCAATCGGCTCGACGCAAGCCTGGATACCCTCGAACAGCGGCTTGCCGTGACCGTAGCGGTTGTCGGAGACAGCCAGCTTGAAGGCCTGATGCAGGACGTTCGTCGGGCGGTAGGCAACCGCAGTTTATGGACGCTGGACGTTGAAGAGGACCTGGGAAACTCCATTCTGGCCAATCACCCCTACCTGCACGGTGTCGTGCTCGCGCGGCCTGACCAGGTCGGCGGCCTCCTCGAACGGCTGGGTGAACGGTCCGCCACACCTCCCGCAGGCGCGGTCTGCACGCTCAATCGCAAAAACGGACCAGGCCTGCTTTTTGTGGCGTCGCTCGAGTCCACGCCCGACGCCGAGACGCTCACCCGCCAGATGCGGAAGGCGCCTGCCTGCGGCTGATGGCCTTACGAACGCCGTTGCGAAAGCGCTTAAGTCTCTAGCGCAATCCAGCCGTCGGTCACGCCTGATCGAGCCCACAAGAAATCGGAAAAGGCCCGATTATGAATTCCCGTTATGAGCCCATTAGTCATTTCAATTGGGCAGGGCTGGTCGCTCACCGCAGGATGACGGCGTGTCTCACGTCAACCTGCCGGTGGGTTCCATGGGTATAACTCAGCCTGACTGTTTCCGGACCGAGCATCACGGTCCCCAATTCAAGCGCCGTCCAAGCGTCCGAGGGATTTCCTGATGGGTGTCGGAAGGCGAACCTTTCTCTGCAGTGCCGCCGCCGGGAGCCTCACGGCAGTTCTGGCGAATCGAACTGCGCTGGCGCAGTCTGCGCCGCTGACCGATCCGGGCTTTATCCTGGGAAAAGGGCCCGAGGGCTGGTGCGACGAGGCCAAAAACGGCGGCGCGGTGGTCAGGTGGCATGAGAAAGATCAGAAGTGGTGGATGTGGTACTACGCCCGGGACAACAATTTCCCCGAGGACGTCGCCCCGCTCTTCGGCACGGGCCGGATTGCCGTGGCCAAGTCCGACGACGGGATCAACTGGACGCGCTTCAAGGGTCCGTTGACCGGCGGCGCCGTCATGGAGTGGAGCGACAACCCGGACGATTTCGACGCCACGCACGTCGCCAGCGGGGACGTCAGCTACCACAACGGCGAGTGGCTGCTTTGGTACTTCGGTGGCGATTCCACCATCCCCGGCGACCTCGGTGGCTATCAGGCCCCAAACAGCTATCGGCACAAAGGCTATCGTTGCCGGCCGGGCGTGGCGCGCAGCAAAGACGGCATAAACTGGGAGCGCATCCGGGGGACGGCAACCGGCGGCGCGTCGGTGGATATCGGAGACTACGTCTACGGCGCATTCCCCAACGGAATCCACGACGGCGACCGGTTCCTGATGTACTACGCGAGTATTTCCGCAACCGCCGGCTACTGGGAGACCTTCGTTGCCGAGTCGAAAGACCTCAAGAACTGGAATCCGCTGGGACCGATCAAATGGACTCAGGAGCCAGCCCGCTGGGAGCTGGCCGGATCCAATACGCGGCATATCATTCGCAACCCCGATCCTTCAGGACCACGCTGGCTGATGGTCTACACGGCGCTGGACGGGCGGGTTGCCGGTTATCCCCGGATGATCGGCGCGGCCGTCTCCGACGACGCGTTGACCTGGACCCGGCTCTTTGATGAGCCGATCTTCCACATGGGCAATTACGACAGCTTCGACAGCGGAGGCGTTTCCTACCCGCAGCTCACCGTGCATCCCGACGGCGCCATCTACATGTACTACTACGGCTTTTCCGTTCGCACCAACACGGCTGGGCCGACGCGGGGGATCGGGCTGGCGATCAGCGAAGATGGCGACCTTCGAAAATTCCGTCGCGTTCGCAAGAGCGTCTGAGCGATGATCGGCGAGTGTTAAGGGTGGGTAGACACCTCGAATGGCCGCTTTGGCTGCCGACCGTTGTACTGCTGGGGGCCGCCATGGCAACCGCCCAGGCTGCCCCGGCGAACGAACTCAGAGCCGGTCCAGACGGCCTTTTCGCCGTGTCGGTGGGAGACACCCAGTGGGGCTATCGTTCGAAGGGATCGGGCCCGCCGGCGGTTCTGCTCCACGGGTTCTTTCTGCACTCCGCGCTTTGGCTCGATCAGCTCAACGATCTGTCGGACATCCGTCGGGTGATTGCGCCCGACCTGCGCGGCTGGGGCAGCTCCGAGCCGGTTACCGACCTGCCGCTCGACTACGATCAGTACGCGGAAGATATCGTCACTTTTATGGATGCCATCGGAGTCGAGGAAAAGATTGATCTCGTTGGCATGAGCGCCACCGCCTTTATCGCAGGTCTGGTCTACGAGCGTATCCCGGACCGCGTCGCCAGCGTCACGCTCATCAGCGGCAACTTCGATCTGGGTTCCAACCCCGCCTACAAGCGATATCAGCAGGAGCTGGCGCGCCTCGTGGTGGTCGAGGGCAAGGACGTCCTTTTTCGAAGGTTCGATGAGTACATCGATGGACCGGTGAACAGCCTGCATGCCCGGGCGCGCTATAAGCAGATGATTCTGGATACCCGCACCGAGATGTTCGTGGCGTTCTTCGCCGGGACGGGCCTGACTAAAGGTCGACCGGATTTGCCGGGCAAAGTCCAGGTTCCCGTATTGCTGCCGGTGGGCACAGCGGACATTGTTTTCACACCGGAGGACGTTGAGCGCATGTCCAGCCGGTTTCCCGATGCCCGCGTCGTACAGATCAAAACAGCCGGCAGGTTGCTTCCGCTCGAAAGTCCGGCGGAGCTCAATTCCGCCCTGCGGGATTTCTGGACCGGACCTGCTGCCCGCTAATATCCACATCGACCAGATTGAGGACAAAGCCCATGCCGTTAGCTTCTGACGAACTTTCTCGACGCAGCATGCTGCGCGTTTTCGGCACCGTCGGGCTCGGACTGCTTACGCAGCCGGTGCTGTCAGCAGAGCCTTCGCCCGAGCCGTTTACCCCCAAAGGTCTGATGAAAGATCTGCCGGAGGAAGCGTTTTCCAAGCCTCGCGCTATCTTCAAACAGCGCGGCGGCTTCGACCTTGATGACCCGGCCCAGCTCGCGCGGGCGCGACTCAAGTCTATCTTCAGCCTGGACGGATCGAAGAGCCACGTGCTGCGCATGAGCCGCTCGCTGATCTGTCCGCCGGGAAAGCCGGCGCAGACTCTGGTCAATGAACTGCAGTATTGGTATTCGTTTATTGAGCTGGTCAAGACCGATGAACGCACGGGAGAGCCATCGGAGGTGATCACCCATTCGGTGTTCACACGAGTCGCCGTGGATCCCAACACGCTCGCACCGAAACGGACCATCAATGTTGCCGAAACGGGTGAGACGCTTTATGTGCCCGACACCCTGTTCGCCGCCAGCGTCAAGATGGATCTGCTGACGGGCAAAGAAGGCCGAATCGACAAGGGCAAAACCAATTCGACCGTGGAGGCTGGACCTACCCTGCCCTACCTGAAGCTGGGGCCGGACGTCGTTTTTCTGGCCAAGGGTGGCCCCAATACGGAGGGGCCACACCAACCCCAGGTCGACATGTCATCCTGGGCGACGCCGCTCGACGAGCTGATGGACGAGACCACCGCCGCAGCAACCGCGCGCTACAGCTTTGCCGGCGTCGGCAGAAAAGGACTCTACGCCTGGGCAAAGAGCTACGGCGGATCGGAGGAAACCCAGATCCTCAACCACAAGACCGGTATCAAGACACCGACCTTCGACGAGCTTCCTGACGCCATCAAGACCATCATGACGCAGGAATACTCAGATCGGACCTAATACGTTGCCATATTCAGGCCGTTTTGCGCGGGTGTACCCACTTCGGCAACAGACTCCTCGCATGAGGCGTTGCGTCTCGATCGTAGCTGATCCCTGCCGCGTCCAGCTGTCGGTGGAGAGCGCCACTTTCGTAGGCTTCGATCACATCGGTGCATCCACCCAGCAGCTGACCCGCGACAAACACCTGCGGAATGGTTGGTGCGCCGACGCGCTGCTTCAGCGCTTCCCGAATCCTGACACCAAGGTCCTCGTCCTGATACTCGACGGAGTCCAGGCTGATGGCGCGAAACGGAATGCCGAGCGCGTCGAACAACGTGCGTACGCTCCAGCAGAACTCGCACCAGGCCAGTGAAAACATCACTACCGGGTTGTCCTCCACCGCCGCCGCGACAAAGTTTGTGGCTTCCGCGTCTTCCTGCTTCGGCTGTTCAGTCGGAGCAGCGGGCGCCGGCGCAGCCGACTGCTGATCGAACCGAAACCCTGGGGTCGACGTTGATAGCGCCAGCTCGTCTTCGTTCATCTCCTCGCTGATCGAACCGAACAGAGGCGTCGACAGGTAGCGTTCACCGGTATCCGGCATCATCGCCACGATGTGTGACCCTTCGGGGGCTTTTCGTGCGACCTCCAGCGCGGCTGCCAGCGTGGCGCCGGCCGAGGTGCCGACAAAAATGCCCTCTTTCTGGGCCAGAGCGCGGGACAGCGCCATCGCCTCTTCTCCGTCCACGGGAACGATGTCGTCGATGAGCTGTTCGTCCACCGCCGCCTGCGTCAGGTCGGAGACAAAGTCCGGGCTCCACCCCTGCATCAGGTGGGGACGAAACTGCGGGTGGCTGCCAACCGGTCGACCGTCGCTGTCTCGTTCCTGCGCGATGCCGCTGGCCACGATCGGGGAGTTGTCCGGCTCGGCGGCAACAATGCGGGTTTCGGGACTCAGCTCACGCAGCGCCCGAGACACGCCGAGCAGCGTACCGCCCGTCCCGAAACCCGACACCCAGGCGTGAAGCGGGCGGTCACCGAGGTCGCGGACGATCTCGCGGGCCGTGGTGCGATAGTGCACGTTGGCGTTTTCTTCGTTTTCAAACTGCAGCGGCATGAAATAGCCGTGTTCGCGGGCAAGCTCTTCGGCTTTCTTGACCATACCTGTGCCCTTTTCCGCGGCCGGGGTAAGGACCACCCTGGCGCCAAGAAACCGCAGCAGCTTCCGGCGCTCAACGCTGAAGCTCTCCGACATCGTCACCACCAGCGGATAGCCTTTGCGGGCACAGACCATCGCCAGCCCGATACCGGTATTGCCGCTGGTCGCTTCGACCACGGTCTGACCGGGCTTCAGAGCTCCGGTCTGTTCAGCCTTCTCGATCATGGCCAGCGCCATCCGGTCTTTGACCGAACCCATCGGATTAAAGGACTCGGCCTTGACCCAGACGTTCACGCCGGCGGGCGCCAACCTTTCCAGGCGAATCAACGGCGTGTTGCCTATGGTTTCCAGGATGCTGTCGTAGATCATTGTGCTCTCCTTACGTCGTGCAGCAGATCAGTCGCTATTTTCTGCTGGGTAAATTCCGGGGCTTTGCTGCAGATGGGCCGACCGATGGTCAGCGCTTCGCGCAGGTCCTGTTCCAGCTCCATGCTCGCTACGTCAGGCGCTGAGCCCAAGGCGTCAAGCAGCTTGGCCAGAAAGCTGCGCCCGGCAGCAATAGCCGCGATGTCGAATATCTCGGCGTCGGAGAAGCCAAGCTGATCGCGAAGGGTTTTGATCTGCTCTTCGTCGACGCTCGATGCGTCACGAGCCACCGCCCGGGCAAAGCGCACCATCGCCACTTCGGGAATCGGCAGCACCATCGCTTCTCGACGCTCGAGCAGCGCCAGCACGCGGTGGCGACCAATCAGGGTGGCCAGCTTCTTGCCGTGGGCGAGAAGGCAGGCGCTGTAGCCCAGCTCGTGGGCGGCAACAAACGTCACCAGTTCGAAGCGACGCTCGTCGGCGTGTCGTTTGATCTCGGCAAGCAGTCGTCCCCAGCGCGCCAGCACCTCCGGACGATGGCTGAATACCTTCGCGTAGTTGGGCACGTAGCCGTAGTGCACCTGCTGGCGCTCATACATTGCCAGCACCGATCCAGTGGCCAGGGCCGGTCTAACCGTATCGATAAAAGCCATCGCTCTCTCTCCTCTTAACTTGTTCCAGGTAGTTGCTCAGGTGACGGGTGATGTCGCGGGCGTCGTCTTCGATACCGAAGATGAAGCTGGACTTGCGGCGCCTCATCAGCGGCAGTCCAAGCACGTACAGACCCGGCGCGTCCACCACGCCGCCGTCATGTCTCAGGTGCCCCTTGCGATCCAGCACGGGCACGTCGACCCAGCGGTAGTCGGGGCGAAATCCGGTAGCCCAGACCACCGTTTTGATGTGGTGGCGGTCGAGGTCCAGGGTCAGTGCCGGTGACGCGTCGACCGTTGTCGGCGCAAAGCTTTCCGCCGGCGGCGCATGCTGAGCGTCGGCCGTCTCGTCGATCAGCTTCAGCAGGCGCTGCATCTTCAGATCTGCGAGCTGACAGACGTTTTGCAGCGAGCCGGAAAACTGCAGCGTGTTCTCCCGAACCCCCATCAGACGTCCTGTGACCCGGCCGCCGCAGCGCTGGATTTCGTTCAGGTCCAGCATCGGCAATGCGTGACTGCCAACCAGCTGGGGAGAGGGGAGGCGCCGACCGCGCGACAGGTCTTCGATCTGATCGTAGCGCTCGTCATGAATCCCGCATTGGCTCAGCCAATGAAAGATGTCCCGACCGCGATAACGGCGCGGCATCCGGACGTGTTCGCCGGCCGCCAGCGTCACCGGTTTTCCGTGGGCCAGCAGTTCGTGGGCCAGCTGCAGTCCCGTTGCCGAGGCCCCAACCACCAGCACGCCGCCTTCGTCAACGTCGGCCGCATGGGTATAGTCGAAAGGCGTCAGCTGACGGATTTCCTCGGGTAGTTCAGAGGCGACCGTGGGCACCACCGGCTTGTTGCAGGCGCCGCTGGCGATGATCACCGCTTTGGCCCGCCAGATGCCGCGATTGGTCACCACCTCGTAACCGGTACCGCTGGGACGCACCGAGCTGACCGTTGTGTGGGTCTGCACCGGCACCTTCATGTCCGCCGCGTAGGTGGTCAGGGTCTGGACCAGCTCCGGTATGGCCATGAAGCCGTCCGGGTCATCCCCCTGGTAGACCCTGCCGGGAAGGCGCGTCTGCCAGTTCGGCGTCAGCAGCCGCAGCGAGTCCCAGCGCTCATGGCGCCAGGAGTTGGCCACCTCACCCCGCTCCAGCACCACGTGTGCGACACCCTGGCGGCTCAGCAGGCTGCTGGCGGACAGCCCCGCATGACCGGCGCCAATGACAACAACGTCAATGGCGCCGGCAGCGCGAGGGTGTGGGTAGGCCAGAAGGCTCACTGGTTGACCTGCACGTTGACGTTCGTCGGGTTCGTGATGATGTCGAACACCGCCGAGCGCTTCTGGGACTGGGCGACAAGCGCGGCAATCTCTTCCTCGGTGGCGTCGGCATCGATCTGGTAGCTGACCGTGACGCCGTTGAAGCCGTTACGTACGTCGCCGTCGATGCCCAGGATGCCCTGGATGTCCATGCCCGCTTCCAGCGTCGCGGTGACCGAATTCAGTCGGATCGCCCGGTTGGAAGCCACCGAGGCAATACCGGCGGTCAGACAACCCGCCAGGCCCACCAGAATCATTTCGACAGGCGTAGAGCCCTTGTCCTCGGAGGCGAAGATTTCTGGATGGTCGGTGTCGTAGCGGAACTCACGAACGTGGCGCTGCTCTTCACCCAGGCCAAAAAAGCCCTCGACGCATGATTCGGTGTGGGTGCCGTTTTTCCATTCGCACGCGGCGCGCCAGACAAAGCTGGCGGCTTCCGGAGCTTCGGTAAGTGCCTCTCGCGCACCCAGCAGGGCAGCAACGTTTACGCCGTTTTCGGTCTCGACTGTGATGTTGGTCATGATGTTTCTCCGTGATTGAGCAGCGTTATTGCTGCCGTTGGAGAGCATCCTGCCGCCAAGCCTTGTGACCAGCTTGACCGGGGCCTGACCATTTGGTGACCCGAGAAATACGTTATTTAAATCAGGAGCATAGACAGCAACCGGCGGTCAACGATATGACCGTCAGCAGCAACGTTCTCCGGCTGATACGTGCAAGATATCTGCGCTCACTCCACGGAAACCCAGCTGAGGAGTGTCGCCACCCTAACTCTTCGGGCTTTTTTCTCAGCGCCCCGGGATCGATTCTTCGAAGCCACTGCGAAACACGATTAGCCCCGGGCCTTCCCAGGCGCCCAGATCGCAGCCAAGCGCACGCGGGCGGTTAGGACCGATTGCGTCAAACAGGTTGACCGGGTCGGCCGCACAAAGCGTGAAGTCTGCGGAGTCGACCGCAAGGCTGGTTTCAGGAAACGGCATGATCGGCACCTGCCCGCCGGCATTCTGGGGAGGCTGCAGCTCGGGATCGCCGACGATTGAGGCTGCGCAAGTTGCGTCGCTGGCCAGGTTGGGGCCGAGCTGAATCGGGGGCGCTGGCCCCAGGTTGATGCTGCAAACCGGAGACGCGGAAGAAACCGTACCGACCATCGAATTTCCCAGAGACACGCTCGCAAACCCATTATTGGCGTCAAAGAGCTGCGTGCCGGAGTTATCCCAGATAGTGCTGTGGAGGATGGTGGTGTCGCCAAAAGCAAAAAGCCCGCCCACGTCGCCGGCCGACAGGTTCCCAGAGATTGTCGTGTTGACCAGCGTGTAAACCGTGTCCTGGGAACCCAGGATGTAGATTCCCCCACCCTCAGAGGCTTCGTTTTCCCAGACCGTGCTGCGGCTGACGTGGAAGTCGTGCAGGCCAACGCCGGAGCCGAGGTAGATTCCGCCTCCCAGTCCACTCGCTACGTTCCCGCGTACGTCGGCACCGACGAGCTGAAGCGCGTCGCGGTCTGATCCGCCGCCGATGTTCCTGACCCAGATACCCCCGCCGTCCCCGCCGGCCGTATTGTCGTAAATGCGTACACCTTCGGTTTCCAGCAAGCCGCCGTCAATTGTGTAGACTCCGCCGCCGTTTTGCGTTGCAAGGTTCTCGCGAATTTCGGTGTCGACCAGCCTTAGGTGGGAGCCAAAGACCCCGATCGCACCACCGTTACCTCCGGTGTTGCTCTCAAACGTGGTGTTGATAATCTCAACAAACGAGTCTGTACCCATGGAAACGGCACCGCCAAGCTCCGCAACGTTGTTTCGAAACTCCGAATTCAGAATGGTCGTAGTGGTGTTCAGGCGCAGCGCGCCGCCGGAACGGCTGGCCGTTCCAACGGGAATTTCGCGGCCGTTGCCATCGAACAGGCAGCGCTGAATCGTGACGTTTGGGCCTGCTCCAGTACTAATTGCGGCGCCACGAGGATGGGCGAAGGTCAAATCCTCCACGGAGACCACGGTACCGTTGTTAAGAATCCTAAGTAGCGATCCAAAGCCGGTTGTCGATGTGATCGTTACCTCTGGCGCCTGGCCCCGGCGCAACACCAGGTCATCGGTGATGTCCAGGATTGTGCCTGCGAGCATCACCGTGCCGGCGTCTTGGAACTCGATAATGTCTTGACCAGGGTTAAAGTTGGCCTGCTCGATGGCAGCTCGCAAAGTGCAGGTCAGTGGCCCACCAGCGACGATGTCGCATACACCGTCATTGAGGTCCGCATCAAAGCCTTCGCCATAGTCATTGACGAGGATTCCGCCGGCTGAGGCGAATGAGATTGCGCTCAGCTGTAAGACCAGTGCCAATACCCCGTTTGCTCGATTGATCATGTTTTTCTCCTGGCTATCGAGCGGCCAACGCGGCGCTCCTTTCTGCCAGGGCGAAAAAACTTCAAAGAGTCCGCCAACAACCGGCGGAGATTTCAGAGCGCGTAGCGCTCAGCTGCCTCCTCATAACCCCAGGATTGATATAGGTCGTAGGCCCTGCGCCGCGCGTCCAGAGTCCGCCAGTGCGTGGGGCCAAGAGATTTTTCGAGCCCCGAAAGCGCCGTCATTATTAGGGCTTCAGCGTCTTCAAAGTCTCCATCCAGCACCAGCAGAGCACCCTTGAGTGCCTGCGTATGCTGAGTGCGCCAGTCGTCGGCGGCGAGCTTCTCGCGGCGAATCGCCAGGGCCTGATCCACCATGGGCTTCGCCTCGCCATGCCTCCCCTGATCGATCAGAAAGCGGCCGTATTCGTGAAGCGTCGCGGCCAGCGCCGGGTGGGCCTCGTCCAGGCCGTCCCGCCGCAGCCTGAGCGCTCGCTGAAACAGCGCCTCGGCTTCCTCGCTCTCTCCCTGGTCGTGCAGCACAATCGCAAGGTTGTTCACGCTGTAGGCCAGGCCAGGGTGGGTTTCGCCCCAGGCTTTGCGGATCACCTCTTGCGCGCTGCGGAACGACGCCTCGGCCTTTTCCAGGTCGCGCAGGTCCTGGTAGACCAGGCCGGCGTTGTTGTAATGCAGACCGACGCGCCAGAAGTCCGGCCCCATGGTGGCGATCTCCCGCCGCAGCAGCTCGTCATGGATCGGTATCGCTTCGTCATAGCGCTGGGTTTCGGTGTAGGCCAGCGCCAGGTTGATCATCGGCCGCATCGCACCGGCTGAATCCGCACCCTGTAACCCTTCGTAAGCCGCAATCGCCTCCAGGAACAGCGCTTCGGCCTCGTCATACTTCCCCTGCTGAAGCAGCACCACGCCCAGGCCGTTGGTGGCGTCCGCCGTTTGGCTATGCTCACGGCCCAGCAGCGCACGGGTCTGCGCAAGGACATCCCGATGAATCTCTTCTGCCCGCTCCAAAGACCCGGTGCGCAGGTCAACCGACCCGATTCGATTGAGTGCCGCGATCGACTTGGGATGCTGTTCCCCGTAGCGGCTTCTTAGCAGCTCGTAAGCCGTGCCGTACTCCTGGCGCGACCGGTCGTATTCTGCCAGGTACCAATAGTTGGATCCCAAAACCGTGTGGGCTTCGGTCAAACTGTCAGCCCGTTCCGGCATTTGCTGAAGTTCACCGCCAAGCAGGCTTTGCACCCGGTCGATGGACGCCTGGTAACGCCCGAGTGACGACTCCGCCGACGCGCACTGAAGCTGTGCCTGAACGCGCGTTTCCCGCTGATCTGGAACGCTGCCGGCGGCCTCAGAAACCGCTTCGCACAGCGCCATGGCCCGGTCGAAATCCTCCCGCAGAAAGGCAATCCGGGCCAGCGTAAGCTGCGTCGCGAGCGTACGCTCCGGCTCCGTCGACGGATCAACGCTGTAGTAGTCGAGGGCGTCCTGGGCTAGGGTCTGCGCCTCCTCGTATCGACTCAGGTTGACGTAGACCTCCGCCATGGTGCTCATCAGCGAAGCCTGCAGCGCGGGCTGGCCCTCCAACTCCGTCCGGATTCGCCTCGCGCCGTCCGCCAGGAGCTGCTCGGTGGATCTCTGGTTGGCGTCGGGCGCGAGCGGATCGCTGGCTTTGAACAAATCGCGCATGAAGCCGGCCACCTCGGTTGCCTTCTGCCGCTCCAGGTTCGCTTCGGCGAGCGCTGCCGACAAACTGCGCGCCTGCAGATAACTGGTGGCCGCCAGCACAACCAGCGCTGCCGCAACAATCGCTGATGCGGCCACCGTCAGCCGATTGCGACGAATGAACTTGCCCACCCGATAGCCCATCGATTCGGGCCTGGCTTGGATCGGAAACCCGTCAAGATAACGCTGCACGTCCTGGGCGAACTCGACCGCCGAGGCGTAACGCCGATCGGGGTCCTTGCGCAGCGCCAGCATCACGATGTTGTCCAGGTCACCCCGGAGCAGCCTGGCCGGCATCGCGGAAACCTCAGGATCTCGGATCTGACTGGGGCGGATTGGCTCCTCTGCGGCGACCGCCTGAATGGTGGACGCCAGATCGCTGCGCGTGATCTCAATCGGCCGTTTGCCGGTGAGAAGCTGGTAGAGGAGCACCCCGAGCGAGTAGATGTCGGTTGCGGTGGACAGGCGCTCACCCTTCAGCTGTTCCGGCGACGCATATTCCGGCGTGGCCATCCGGCCCATCGTCTCGGTGACTGCGGTCTCAGCCGACAAGGCGGGTTCCAGGAGCTTGGCGACGCCAAAGTCGAGTAGTTTGACCCGACCGCTTTGATCAACCAGCACGTTGCCGGGCTTGATGTCGCGATGAACAATCAGCCTGCGGTGAGCGTAGTCTACGGCCCGGCAGACCTGCTGGAACAGCTTGAGTCGGGCCCGCAGATCCAAACCCGTTCGGGCGCAGTAGGCATCGATCGACTCGCCGTCGATGTACTCCATGATCAAATACGGGATGCCTTCGTCGGTCACCCCGCCATCCAGCAGCCGGGCAATATTCTCATGATCGAGATCCGACAGAATCTGGCGTTCCAGCACAAAGCGTTTCAGCACCGCGTCGGAGTAGCGGCCGAGCGGTATGAGCTTGATCGCCACCCGCTGGCGAAATTCCGGGTCGTCCCGTTCGCCAAGGAACACCTGGCCCATACCACCCCGACCGAGCTCGCGGATGATCCGATAAACCCCCACATTGCCGGGCAGCGGGGTGGAAACGTCATCGATGAGACCACTGCCTTCGAGCCCACGATCCAGCATGCCTTCCTGCTGGGCGTCTCGGGCGATCAGATTCATCAACCGGCGTCGCAGGTCCGCGTTGTCGCCACACGCCTGATCGAGAAACGCGGCCTGCTCGTCGGCAGGGAGGTCCACCGCCTGCTCAAAAAGTTGCCAGAGCTTTTGCCATTTCGGATCGGTCACGTTTGGGCGTCCGTAGCACCTTCTTGGTACTCAGGGTACATTAACCGAATCGCTATCACTGCCTGCCTTATGCCCTCTGAGCATCAACCTGAGACCGAAGAAGTCACGCGCCTGCTTATCGCCGTAGAGTCCGGCGATCAGAAAGCGGCCGAGCAACTCCTGCCTCTGGTTTATCAGGAGCTGCGCGATCTGGCCCGTGCACGAATGAGCAATGAAAAACCCGGCCAGACGCTGACGCCGACGGGCCTCGTGCATGAGGCATACCTGAGGCTGGTGAAAGACAGCGGCGAGGGCTTTGCCAACAGAGCACACTTTTTTGCCGCTGCCGCCCAGGCCATGCGGCGCATACTGATCGAGATTGCCCGACGCAAAAAGGCGGTCAAACACGGGGGCGAGTGGCAGCGTCAGCCGCTCACCGACCTGGGCAACCTGCCTACGGACGAACCGCAGGAATTACTGGCACTCGATGAGTCTCTAACCCGACTCGAAGCAGCCGACGAACGCATGGCAACCGTGGTCAAGCTGCATTTTTTTGCCGGCCTGAGCCTGGCTGAGACCGCCGAGGCCATGCAGTCGTCAGACCGCAGCGTGTCGCGGCTGTGGCGCGCTGCGAGGGCCTGGCTCTACGAGGACATGGCGCCGCTGGCGTAGCCCAAAGCAGGCTGACTCCGAGACGGAATAGCCGCGATCGTCAGGCCATGCTGACAACGGTTCGCTCGATGCGCTGACACGCCATTCTTAAGTCCTGAGAATCGATGGCGGTACAATTACACGGTGCAAATCAGAATTACCCCACCTTCCCCAACCTCCGCTGAAATGCCTGATCGGTAACCGGATGGTCCAATCGACCCCGCCCGCCCGATTTATCCATAGCTCCGACTGGCAGCTTGGGATGACCCGTGCCTTCCTGAGTGATGAGGCAGCAGCCCGCTTCAGACAGGCGCGCATCGATGCCATTGGCACGTTGGGTCGAATCGCCTCGGAGCGGAAGGCGCAATTTATTGTGGTGGCGGGCGATGTCTTTGAGTCGAACCAGCTCAGTCGGCAAACGCTGCTGCGCACCGTGGATGCTTTGGAGGCCTTGCCGGTACCCGTGTTTCTGCTGCCGGGCAACCATGACCCTCTGGACGGTTCCTCCATCTTCAGCAGCGCGCCGCTGCTAAGCGCGTCACCGCACATCATCGTGCTTCGCGACGAGGCGCCCGTACCGGTTCCCGGTTTGGAGGGCGTAGAGGTAGTCGGCGCCCCCTGGCGCAGCAAGCGGCCGTCCACCGATCTGTGTGCCCAGCTTGCGGCGTCGTTGCCGCCCTCAAGGGGCGTCGCGCGCATCGCGGTCTGCCACGGTCAGGTCGATACGCTGTCGCCAGACCCCGACCGACCGGAGATCATTCGGCTGGCAGCCGCCGAGCAGGCGATCGAAGACGGCCGCTTCCATTACCTTGCGCTCGGTGATCGCCACTCGCTGACTGAGGTGGGCCGCACCGGCCGCGTTCACTACAGCGGCGCGCCGGTTGCGACCGCGTTCGACGAGGAGCGGCCGAACCACGCCCTGCTGGTGGATCTGACTGCAGACGGCAGCTGTCAGGTCGAAGCGTTGAGCGTCGGCAGCTGGCACTTCATTGCGCAGGATCATGCGATCAACGGAAGTGAGGATCTGGCGGCGTTCCGGCAGTGGCTGACGTCGCTGCCGGACAAAGAGCGGACGGTCGTAAAGACCGGTTTCACCGGCGCGGTCAACCTTCGGGTCCGGGCGGATCTCGACGCCCTGCTGGAGCAGCAGGGCACGCTGTTTGCCAGCCTGCGTCAACGCCAGCGCACCTCCAGCCTGACGGTGGTGCCCGATCAGCTCGACCGCGACAGCGTTGCTCTCTCCGGCTACGCCCGGACGGCCTGGCACCAGCTTATCGCGCTCAGCGAGAGCGCCGATCATGATCAGGCCCGAGTCGCCCAGGACGCGCTGCGGCTTCTCTACCGCCTCATCGACGCCAGCGGTGCCTTATGAAGATCCACCGGCTCAAGCTTCGTAACTGGCGCGGGGTTCAGGCCGCTGACCTTTCCCTGGGTGATGGCGTAACCGTTATCGAGGGCCCCAACGAGGTGGGCAAATCGTCAATCGTCGAGGCCCTGCTGCTGCTGTTTAACGAGCTGGACTCGTCCAAGAAAAAGGCCATCCAGGCGATCAAACCGGTCGACGTGGACGCAGGCAGCGAGGTCACTGCCGAAATCAGCACCGGCCCCTACCGGTTTGTCTACAGCAAGACCTTTAACAAAACGCCTTCGACGACGCTGGAAATCTCGGCGCCGGACGTCAGCCAGATGACCGGTCGAGAGGCCCATGAGCACGTCACCGCGCTGCTGTCGGAGACCGTCGACATGACGCTCTGGCAGGCCCTGCTGGTCAACCAGGGCGAGAGCCTGGCGACGGCAGAGCTCCGAGGTTCAAACAGCCTGCTTAAGGCGCTCGACGAAGCTGCCGGCACCGCCGGCCACGGTGACGAAAACCCGGACCTTTTTGCGGCCTGTCAGACTGAGTACGAGCGTTATTTCACGCTGAAGACGGGCAAGCCGAAGTTTCTCGACCATCTCAGCAGGCTTAAGGACGCGGAGCAGACGCTCGAAACTGCCACGCAGGCGATGGCCAACATCGCGAAGGACGTCGAACACCAGGAGCGCTGCCAGCAGGAGCTCGACCGTCTTCAGGCCCAGCTCCCAGAGCTGGCGGCGGAGCGCACGGAACACGAGCAGAAACAGCGCGAGATGGAAACCCAGCGGCAGGCGCTCGTTGCGAAGCAGCGTTTGCTCGACGCAGCCGCGCACGTCGATGAACAGGCCACTGCTGCGCTGGCGACACGGGAGCGGCTAAACGACGAGATTGCGCTGGCCAAGAAGGCTCGAGATCAGCTCCGCCAGGCGGCGGCACCGGGGCAGTCGGCGCTCGAGCAGCTCGAACTGAAGGTGGGGGAGCTCAAAGAACGCATTGCCGCAAGCCAGCAGGAAAACACGCGGCAGCGCGAGCTTTTGCGCGCCGCGGAGGCTGAGCTGCAATATCAGAAAGATGCTGAACAGCTGGCCGCGCTCGAACAACGGCTGGCGCAGGTTCAGGATGCGCAGGCCGGTCAGCCCGAGATTGCCAGAAAGATCGGGGCCATACGCGTAACGCGGGAACTCTTAAAAGCACTGCAAACGGCCGATCGAGAGCTGGAACTCACCCGGAACCGGCTTGCTGCGGCCGCGACGGTTTTGGAGGTCACAGCCAGCAAAGACCTCGAGCTGGCTATTGACGAAGCGGCGCACAAGCTAAAGACCGGTCAGGTCCATCGCCAGCAGGTCGACGCGGTCACCGCAATCAGTTTCCCCGGCGTGGCTGACCTGAAGCTGATCCCGCCCGCTTCGGCCGATGAGCTCAGAGCTGCTGCCGGCGAGGCGGACGAACAATTTCGTTCGCGCCTCAAAGCGTGCGGCGTCAAGTCGACCGCTGAGGCGGAAGCCCAGCTGCTCCGGAAGACTGAGCTTGAGCGGGAGCTTAAGGAACTCAAGAGCATCGAAGAACGACTGCTCGACGAAGTCAGCACGGACGAACTGCGCCAGCAGATTGCCGGTATCGCAGCGGCACTGGAGGCAGCCGCGTCCGATCGGCACCCGGAGCTTACGCGGCCTCAAAACAGGGGTGAGGCAGAGCGAGCCCTTAGCAGCAGCCGGCAGCACTATGACGCCACCTCGCAGGAGCTGGAGCAGCTTAGAGCAGAGCTGGACGGAGCGCTGACGGCGGTGGACTCCCGCCGCGAGAGCCTGCGCGACCAGGAGCAAGGGGCCGCGGTTCAGCAGTCTCTGCTGGACAGCAAACGGCAAGACCTGGCGCAACTGAGGGCGAGTGAGAGCGACGAGGCGCTCGCTCAGCGCGCGAAAGCAGCCAGCGCCGATCTGGCGCAGCAGCAGGCTGAACTACAAACCCTCACGCAGAAGCTGGACCGCCACTCGCCGGACGCGACCCAGGCACTCCTGGATAACGCAGTGAAGGTCCATGAACAGGTGCTCGGGCGGATTGATGACGAGCGCCAAACCTTGGCGGTGTGCAACGACCGGCTGGAAAACGCCCGCGCTGACGGGCGGTTTGAGACGCTGGATAACGCCCAGCGTGACTACGAACACCTTCAGCAGCAGACCCGGGCGCTGACCCGTCGCGCTGAAGCCGCCAAACTGCTGTGGACAACGCTTAGCGACTGCCGCGAAAACGCGCGCCTGGCCTACATGGAGCCGATGCGCAACGCGGTGACCAGGCTGGGGCAAATCGTCTTTGGCCCCTCCTTTGGCGTTGAACTTGGCGACGACTGGACCATCACCCACCGAACGCTGGATGGAAAACGCCTGCCGCTGGAGTCGCTGAGCATCGGCGCGCAGGAACAGCTGGGGCTGCTGACCCGGCTGGCCGCGGCTCAGATCGTGTCGAGCAAGGGCGGCGTGCCGGTGATTGTCGACGACGCGCTCGGCTTTGCCGATCCGCAGCGGCTCAAGTCCATGGGAGCGGCGTTTGCCGCCGCTGGCCGCAGCTGTCAGGTGATTGTTCTGACCTGTACACCCGGACGTTTTCAGAACGTCGGCGGCGCTGACCTGATCAGGCTAGGCTAGCCAGCTCCGCTTTTTTCTGTCGCCGATACATGTGCAGCAGCGGTTCGGTATAGCCGCTCGGCTGGGCCGTTCCGGCCAGCACCAGGTTCAGCGCCGCCTCAAACGCAACGCCGTCGCAGCCCGGCGCCATCGGTGTGTATTGCGGGTCGTTGGCATTCTGCTCATCAACCACCTTTGCCATGCGGCGGAACGTCTCTTTCACCTGATCGACGGAGCAAACCCCGTGGGCCAGCCAGTTGGCGATATGCTGGCTTGATATGCGCAGCGTCGCGCGGTCTTCCATCAGACCCACGTGATTGATGTCGGGAACCTTGGAGCATCCGACACCCTGATCAATCCAGCGCACCACATAGCCGAGGATCCCCTGGGCGTTGTTGTCCAGCTCGCGCTGAATGTCCTCCGCGGTGAGGGTCTCCGGATCGCCAAACGGTGGCGTCAGAATATCGTCGAGGCTGGCCTGCGTGCGGTTGCCCAGCTCGGTCTGCCGCCCCTGGACGTCCACCTCATGGTAGTGCAGAGCATGCAAGGTTGCCGCAGTCGGCGACGGCACCCAGGCACAGCTGGCACCGGACAGAGGATGATCCTGCTTGGTGTCCAACATCTCGCGCATCTCGTCCGGCTTGGCCCACATGCCCTTGCCGATCTGCGCCCGCCCCGGCAGCCCGCAGGCGATGCCAAGGTCAACGTTCTGGTCTTCGTACGCGCTGATCCACGGCTGGGCCTTGATGGCGTCCTTGCGCAGCATCGGCCCGGCGACCATGGACGTGTGAATCTCGTCGCCGGTACGGTCGAGGAAGCCGGTATTGATAAAGACCAGCCGGTGCCGAACCGCAGCGATACACTGGGCGAGGTTGACCGTGGTGCGACGTTCCTCATCCATCACGCCGATTTTCAGGGTGTACCGCTCAAGCCCGAGCATGTCCTCAACCGCGCCGAACAGGCGGTCCGCAAACGCCGCCTCGGCCGAGCCGTGCATCTTGGGTTTGACGATATAGACGCTGCCGGTGCGGCTGTTACGGCGCGTTCCGAGGTGCTTGAGGTCATAGAGAGCACAGGTTGCCGTGACGACCGCGTCCAGCAATCCCTCGAAGACCTCATTGCCCTCAGCGTCAAACACCGCGTCGGTGGTCATCAGGTGGCCCACGTTTCGCACGAGCAGCAGGCTGCGCCCCGGCAAAGTCAGCGTTGAGCCGTCCGGCGCCGAATACTCCCGATCGGCGGCCAACGTTCGGGTCATGTCTTTGCCGCCTTTGGCAAACGTTGCGCTCAGCGTGCCCCGCATCAGGCCCAGCCAGCAGCGATAGACCGCAATCTTGTCCTCCGCGTCGACCGCCGCCACCGAGTCCTCGCAGTCCGCGATGCTGGTCAGGGCCGCTTCGAGCACCACGTCAGCGACGTTCGCGGAGGCGTCCTTACCTATCGGGTGACCTGGATCGATCACAATCTCGATGTGGAGTCCGTTATGCCTGAGCAGGATCCCGCGCTGCTCTCCCTGCTCGCGGTGGCCCACAAACGCGTCCGGCTTCCTGAGGCCCGTAGAGCGACCGTCGCTCAGCACGGCAACCAGGCAGGCAGCGCCGGCGTCCCGATCGATGCGGTAGGCGGTGACCTCAGTGTGGCTGGCGTTTTCCAACGGCACCGCCTGATCGAGAAACTCAGCCGCGCGCTGAATCACCCGAGCACCGCGCCGCGGGTTGTAGCCCCCGGCTCGCTCGCATCCGCCATCTTCGGAAATGACGTTGGTGCCATAAAGCGCATCGTAGAGGCTGCCCCAGCGGGCGTTGGCCGCGTTCAGCGCAAACCGGGGGTTATCGACCGGGACCACCAGCTGGGGGCCCGCCACCTTGGCAATCTCGTCGTCCACGCCCTGGGTGTCGATTTCGACTGGCCCCGGCGCTGGTTCCAGATAGCCGATGGAAACCAGAAACTGTCGGTACGCCTCGGCGTCCCAGCTTTTTGCGGGATGTTCGCGATGGTAGTCGTCCAGCTGCTGCTGCAGCTCCTGACGTTTCTCCAGCAGCTGCCGGTTTTCCGGCGTCAGCTCGTGGATGATTCGGTCCAGCCCCGACCAGAAGTCGTCGGCGGTTAAGGGCAGATCAGGCAGCAGCTCGGTTTCGACAAACTGCCGAAGTCGGGCGTCGATTCTTAGGTTCATGCAGGTCTCAAGGCCTTGGTTGCGAGCAAAGTGGGGACGTCATTTGGCGTGCGCAGCGCCGACGCCTGCGCTGACGACACCTAGTGACGGTCCACCCCGGATTTTACCGGCTGCCCCCGGCGATTTCACCCAAGGCAAACGATGTTTCAGTCACCTTCCGCCTCGCCCAGCATGTCATCCATCATCGCGATGAGCTGCTCGCGGGTCAGGCTATACGGTTGGTCCTGGTTGAGCTGCAGCATCTCCCTCATGATCTGCCGGATCGTTATCTCGGCTTCCCGCGCGTTGGGCACCACCATGTAGCGACGCCTGGGGCTATCGGCAAAGAGAAAATCCACGACCGCCGCCGAGACCTCATCAGGCTTCTTGAACTGAGATCGGTCGCTTGCCAGCCGATCGATGACCTGCTGCATCTCGTTGGAGAAGCGTGAGTCCGTGTAGTCGACGCCCGAACGCTTGATCCGCCGCGCAAGGGATTCGCCGATTCTTGAGTCGTAGTTTCCTGGTTCAACGACGCTTACCGCTACTCCGAACTTTTCCATCTCTGCCGCGAGCGTGTCGGTAAATGACTCCACCGCATGTTTGCTCATGCTGTATGCGCCGAGAAACGGTGAGGAGAGAATGCCGGAAATTGATCCGATGGTTGTCACCCTGCCCTGGCTTTCGATCAACATCGGCGCAAAGGCTTTGGTCACGCGGTAAGGGCCGAACAGGTTGACGTCCATCTGGAACTGCATATCCGCCTCGGACAGCTCTACCAACGGCCCCACCACCGCAACTCCGGCGTTGTTGACGACCCCATAAAGGCCACGGCCGGCCGCGGCGATGGTCTCCACAGCCGCCTCGATCTCTTCGGGTTTGTTGACGTCGAGCCTGATCGCCTGGACGTTGTCCAGCGCGTTGAGCGAGTCCAGGTCGGCCTGCTTGCGGGCTCCCGCATAAACGAAGTGACCCTGAGCGGCAAGCGTTTCGGCGATATTGCGACCAATGCCTGAGCTCGCGCCGGTCACCAGGATGGCCCGCTGCGCAGTCTGGCCCTCCTCATGACCGTCCGCGGCAGCAGCTCCGGTAATCAGGCTGGCGATGATCGATAGCATTGCCACGAGAAAAAGATGTGATTGAGCTTGGGTTTTTTTCATTGTTCTCTCCCTTGGAAAACACACCTTAGCCCGGATCAGCACACAGGGGTAAGGGGGCGGACAGTTTGCTATCGTCTGGCACGAGATGACCAGACCTCCGACAGATGAGCCCGAGCTCATTCCCGGCCGACCGAGGCTCGGCGTTGCGTTGATCGTGGCTCTCGGCCTGACAGCAGTCCTCGGTCATCAGTGGCTGATCCCTCTGGTGGAAGACTACGTGCCGCGGGCCGCGTGTGATCGGTGGCTGGGCACGAACGGGCTCAGCGCGCTGCTGCTGACGGTAACCGCCGGTGCCGGCGTCTGTGTGCTGCTGTTCGGGGTGTTCGCATCGCGCTACTGGGCGCGGGTGGTAAGTTCCGGGCAGCTGCCGCCGCCGGGTGCGCTGGTGTTTCGCACCGTGCGACCCGTAAGGCTCGCCAGCGTCCCCGCACGGGCCCGCATTGCCCGGTTTCTTCCTCACCTGAGCGGTGTTTTGCTGGCGGTGTGCGTTGCCATGGGCCTCTCGCTCCACTGGCGACTGGTGTCGCCCAACCTCGCGCAGTTTCAGGCACTTTGCAGCGAGCAGACCCAAGCACCATAGCCACGCCCCGGGATTAGCGTCCCAGAAACGATTGCAACCGCGGAAACTCTGCAGAGAAAGTTGGCCGCTTTCTTGATCCTTTTGCGATCTGGGCGGAAAAGGGAGTTTTACATGCGTATTCAATCACTCAGAATCGCCGTGCTGGCGCCGATTCTGCTGCTTTCAGGAGCCGGAATGGCTCAGGATCTCGATCTGATCCTGTCCAGCTTCCGCAGCGAGATAGACCCCACTAGTACCGGTCAAAGCCTGGGCGTTCGCATGGACGCTGACGGGATCTGGGCGGTAGTTGCGGCCGACGAGGTCCGCACAACCGCAGACGATCGTGGGGCGGTTTACCTGTACCGCTACGACACCGGCTGGATGTTTCACAAAAGACTGGACCCACCCTCGGAGCCCAGCAGCCCCAACGGTATCGGCAACGATGTGGCTATCGACGGTGACTGGATCGCCGTTTCGATCCGCTCTAGCGGCGTCGCGCTTTATAACCGCAACCTCGGTGGCGCAGACAACTGGGGCTTTCACAGCCGGGTCGCTGAAGATGACGACGCCGAGTTCCGCGACCTTGATACAGACCAGACCGTGGCGCTGGACGGCGACACGCTGATCGTAGGCGCGCCGCTGACCGACTATGCTCCCTTCACGGCCGATACCAACCAGGTGGGGACCGCGCTGGTGTATGGCCTCGTTGGCAACAATTGGCAGCTGAGTCAGCTGATCACCATTCCGGCAGCGGACCAGGAACGCCTGGCCGGTTTTGGCGGCAGCGTAGCGGTGCTGGGCAATCTGCTGGCTGTCGGGTCGCCCACCTACGGCTTTGATGGACTCGCGAGTCCCGGGCAGGTGTGGGTCTACCGGCGTCCCAGCGCCGCTGCCGATTTTGTGCTTTTCGATACCTTGCGGTCGGACCAGCCTCTACAAAACGGGCGCTTCGGCAACGCCCTTGGGCTCAGCGCAGCCACCCTGGCCATCGGTTCGCCGAGGGGCGCAGGCGACCTCACGCCGGTCGCTACCAACGATGGCTCGATATACATCTTCGAGCCCGCCGACACTGGCTTCGATCTGGTCGACGAGCTGATTCCGAGCACCCCGGATTTCATCAACGGCTTTGGTATCGATCTGACCCTGCTCGGCGACCTGCTGTGGACGTCAGACGATACCGCAGGCTTCCTGTTCCGCCGGAGTCCGCAGGGCGTTTGGGAGGAGGTTGACCGCAACCCCGCACCCGATTTTCCGGGCGACCAGACGGTCCGCCAGTTCGGCACGTCGGTGGCGTTTACCCGCGAAGGCACCCGAATCCACGGCATTGTTGGGGACAGGATTGCCGAAATCCCGCTGCCGGACCCGGACAATCCCGGGATGGACGAAATCACCCGTGTCGGTGCAGCCTTTTTCTACCTGTTTGACGATGGGCTGTTCGCCGACGGCTTTGAGGACTGATATCCGGGGGATCAGCCGCAGCGGATCAGCGAGTGCAGTCGGGCCAGGTCAACAGCGCTTCCACCAGCGGCGTTGACCGCCTGGCTTCCCCGAGAAACTCGACCACCTGCATCAGCTGGTCCTTACTCATGCCGGACGCGGGCCGACACTCGTCGGCACTGGCGGCCAGCCGAAACGCTGAGGCGGTCAGCACCAGGTTATGCTCAGGCGGCAGGACGTGAAGCAAGCTTACCGCGGCGTCGGCCGGTTCGAAGGCGCGTTCGGGCTCATCCTGCAGCAGCGCCAGCTCGGCAAAGGTCATCAGCGGGAAGGCGTTGCGATAGTGATCCGGTCCCAGGGCATCGTGATAGAGCGCATGGGCACGCTTGGCCGAAGTCTCAGCGCTCGCGTAATCGCCCAGCCCCTTTTGCGCCGCCGCGAGGTTTTGGTAACGCGCCGCAAGCTCGATCGGATCGTAGTTTTCGACCGACTCCGTGGTCTCGATCAGCGACCGGAAGATTGGCACTGACTCAGCATAGCGATGCTGCCGTATCAGGCTGAGCGCATAGTTGCCCGTGATCGCCAGCGTTTCGCGGTGAGTGGGCCCCAGCACATTCTCCACCAGCGTCGTGGCACGTAGATGGTCCTCATCCCCAGCTCCGACATACAGCGACCGTTCACGAATGCTGGCTCGCTTGGCATAAAGCAGCGCCAGACGCACCTCGGACACGCCCAGCGCCTCAGCGCCCTCCACCGCCTGGCTGATGTATTCGAGTGCCGGTTCGCTATCGCCCGTGTCGGCCAGGCCCCAGGCGAGGTCACTCATCGCCTGGTAGAGCAGCAGCTTCTCCGCCTCCGTGACGGCATGCGCCTGCATCACCGTGACTGCTTTCTGTAGGTGTGACCGTGAAGTCGCCAGATCTCCACCCCAATAGGTCTCATTGCCAAGCTGATACCAGTAGCGCCCCGCCTGCATGTTGTCACCAGCCTTGATGACCGGTTCCTCTGCCGCTGCCGCCAGCGCAGCGACGGCCTCCTCGTCGTTGCCCATAAAGGACTGCGCGCGAGCCTCAAGCATCAGAACCCTTGCGCGCCGAACGCTCTGCTCACCCCGCGGCGACTGGGCCAGCAAAGCCTTGGCGGATTGCACGGCCTCCAGCGCCCGGGGGTATCTGCCCGCGTCGATCAGCCCGGCGCCGAATGCCATGGCCAGATCGCTCTTGGAACCCGGCGACAGCATGACCGCTGACTCCAGCTCCTCCAGGCCGAGGCGGTAGACGTCAGCCACGGGGATCTCCAGCGCCTCCTCGTCGCCGCTGTCAAACGGGTTGAGCTTGCCGAACAGACCAATCACAAAAGCCAGCGCGGCTTCCGCCTGATCGCGCTCCTGCGCCAGCTGCCGGAGATGAAGCGTCACCGCAGCGCTACCGAGTAAAACCGCCGCTAGCAGCGTCGTGACCAGCCCGCGGTTGCGGCGTGCCCAGCGACCGGCCCGCTGCAGCGGATTGAGAACCCGTGCGCTGATCGGCCTGCCTTCCAGGAAGCGCTGAAGGTCATTCGCCAGTTCGGCGACGGTCGCATACCGCCGGTCCGGATCTCGCTCCAGGCACTTGAGGACAATAGCGTCCAGATCCGCAGCAATCGTCCGGTCGGTCATCCGGCTTGGCGGCGGACAGGTGAAGTGCCGGGCGTAGTCCACCAGTTCACCCAGCGACTCAGCGGTGGGAATCGGCGGCAGCGAGTCAGTCAGGAGCTCAAACAGCAGCATCCCTAAGGCAAAAACATCCGTTGCAGTGGTGACCGGCTCACCCAGAATCTGCTCCGGAGCCGCATAACGAGGGGTCATCACCGCCTGCGTCTGCGTGTTGCCGGCATCGAGGTCTTTGCTGATGCCAAAGTCCAGCAGCTTGATCTGGCCCTCGCTGTCCACCAGCACGTTGCTGGGCTTGAGATCCCGGTGAACAATCAGGCGCCGGTGGGCATATTCCACGGCGCCGCAAAGCTGCAGCAGCAATCCGAGCCGCTCCGCAAGCTTCAGGCTCTGCGCGGCCTCCGTCAGGCTACGACCGTCCACCCACTGCATGACGAGGTAGTAAACACCGTCCGACGTATCCCCGCCGTCCAGCAGCGAAACGATGTTGGGGTGATTCAGCCTGGCCAGGATCTGCATCTCACCGCGGAAGCGACGCCGCGCGTCTTCGGAGGCCGCCAGGGCGAGGAATTTGATGGCGACCGTGTGTTCGAATCGACCGTCGCTGCGCCGGGCGCGGTACACCCGGCCGCCGCCGCCCGAGCCGAGCAGCTCCTGCAGCTCGTAGGGGCCAAACGTCGAGCCGGTCATCAGCTCCAGCGATGCGGGAACCGCGGTGTCCAGACCCAGCAGCTGTTCAGCTTTCCGGTCGGCGTCCAGCAGGGCGCTCAGCTCGGCGTGCAGCCCCGGATCAGTTTGAGCCATCCGGTCAAGCTCCGCCTCCGCCTGCGCGTCCTGCATCTCGAGCAGCCGCTCGAAATGTTCGTTCACGAGTGCCCGGTCAGCGATCACCGTCGTCCTCTGACATCAATCGATAGAGCCACGCGCGGGCCTTGCGCCAGTTGCGTCTGACGGAGCGTTCCGAGCTCCCCTCGAGCTCCGCCACTTCAGCCTGGCTTAAGCCCACAAAAAACAACAGCTCCACCAGACGGGCAAGGTCCGGGGCAAACTTCTGCAGCTGCGCAAGCGATTCGTCGACACCCAGGATCAGTTCGTCGGGGTCACCGGCGGCGCTGCGGGCGGCCGCTTCAGCCAGCGTGACCCGCTGCATATTGCCGCCGCGCTTGGCGGCGGTTGTTGCCCGGATATGATCGACGGCCACCCTGCGCATGACGGTTGCCATCAGCGCCATCATCGATCGCTTGTCGGGGAGTTCCTTTCGTTGGCCGCTGGCCAGCCGGGCGTACGCTTCGTGCAGCAGCGCAGTGGTTCGCAGAGTTTCGCTTGCGCTGAACTCCCCGCTGATTCGGCGAGCCATCCGCTTGAGGTCCTCGTACAGCAGTGCGCTGGCCTGCTCGGGGCTGCCGGTGGTTTCCAGCTGAAGGCGATTTAAGTCGGCGAGCAGCGCGTTGACCTGGCCCGCCGGTTCGGCGCCGGCGAATGGACTGCCTGGAGCTTCGGTCATGGAGAGCGGGACGCCGACATCACGAGGGAAGTGTACCAGCATCGGCCGCGAACTCAGGTCCCCTGTTCGAAGGGGGCGCACGCCCACGCGACAGATTCACCGACCCCAAAAAAGTGAGGCCCGAGCGGCGTGATACGCCGTCGGGCCCGACCGGAGATCCTTCTCCGACCATGAAACTCTCTTTCGTGCAGGCTTAGCAGGAAGCCTGCGTAGACCGTCCTTAGAAGCGGTACTCGACCGTGCCGGAAACCGTCAGCGGGTTGCCGTAGAAGGCGGTGATGCTGCCTTCGAGTCCCAGCGTCGGGAAGAAGTAGCCGGCCACCTTGTACTCTTCGTCAAACAGGTTCTTGCCGTGCAGTCCGGCGCGCCACTGGCCGCCGTCGTCTTCCCACACCAGGCTCAGATCCCAGAGCGTGAAGGTGTCCTGATCGAGAAACTCGTTGGGCACCTCAAACTGGCTCGCCTCGTCGCGGTGAGAGAAGGTGTTGATGACGCTCAGCTGCCCCGACTTGCCGAAGAGGTCCAGCGGCATCGCGTAGTTAAGCGTGAAGCTGCCGGTGAGGTCCGGCGTGTTCTGGAACACCCGCTGGTCAGCCACGTCCACACCAAACGCGTCAACAAACTCGTTGAACTCCGCATCGATGTACCCGACGGTCCAGGCGGCCGACAGGCTGTCGCCGCCGGTGAGCAGACTTTCGCCAAGGTAGGCCTGGGCTTCCCACTCGATACCCCTGATGTCCGCGTCAGCGGCGTTTGAGGTAATGCCGATGAATGAGTCGGTCACCCCGTCGCCGGTGGTGTCAACGCCTACCGATCCCGGGATCTGTACGTCGGTGTAGTCCGAGAAAAACACCGCAATCGCTGACTTCAGGCGGCCGTCCAGTGCGCTGGTTTTCCAGCCCAGTTCGACGGTTTCCACAAACTCTGGCTCAAACTGCATGAACTCAAAGATGTCCTGCTCGTCGATGTCGCCGTCACCGTCGAGGTCGGGGGCGGCCGTGGTCTGTCCGCGAGGGTCAAAGCTGCCGCCCTTGAAGCCTTCGCTGTAAGACAGGTAGAAGTTGTTGTCGTCATTCGGCTGCCAAGCAACGGATACCCGCGGCACAAACTCGTTGAACTCCTCACTGCCCTGGAAATCCGACGTCGTCGCGATCGGTATCGCGCTGCCGCCAAAGAACGAGGACGTGCCGCCTATGAGCGTCTCGCGCAGTACGCGGGAGGTCCGCTCGTCGCTGGTGTAGCGTCCGCCGAAGGCAACGCTCCACTGGTCGTTGATGTCGAACGTGAAGTCGGCGAACAGTGACCAGGTGTCGGTGTCAACGTCGCCCAGCGTGAAGGCGTTCAAGCCCGGCAGGCCGATGGCCGCACCGGTGTTGCCCAGGATCACGTCGAAGGCGGTAAACGCGTTGGCGTCAAGCAGGTAAGCCCCGATGACGCCGTTCCAGCGATCGCCGCTGTAGATGAGCTGCAGTTCCTCCGAAAGCTGGTCGTTTTCGTAGATAACCGGCACGTCGAGATCGTCTGACGGCAGGCTGTCGAAGTCGATGGGCGACCGCGTTTCGTCATCCCGGTAGGCCAGAATGTTCTTCAGCGTCCAGTTCTCGTTGATATCCCATTCTGCCGTCAGCGAGATACCGCGAGCCTCCACTTCCTGCACCGGATTGTTGAGCCCGGATCGCGTGTCGAACACGTCGCCGAGGACTGGCGCCCCGGTCAGGTTACCGGGCGTCAGACGATGGCCCTGGCGCGGATCGGAGTCATCCTGGATGTAGTCAGCGGCCAGGCGCAGGAAAAATGTATCGGTGACGTCCCACTCCGCGCTCAGACGGCCGGCCAGGATGTCCTTGCTGTAATTGTCCAGGCCGTTGTTCAGGTTGTCGCCGAAGCCGTCGCGGTTGAGGCTGGCGATCGCGCCGCCGACCCGGAAGGTGTCCGAGAGCGGGGTGGAGCCGCTGAACACAACGTCCACCTGGCCGTAGTTGCCCAGCGTTCCACGAATACGGGCGCTGGGATCGTCATCCAGACGGCGGGTGACGTATTTGATCGCGCCGCCGATCGTGTTTCGACCGTAGAGGGTGCCCTGCGGACCGCGCAGCACCTCGATGCGCTCGACGTCAAAAATGTCGAGCACGGCGGCCTGTGGCCGGTTGAGGTACACGTCGTCGATATAGATACCGACTCCCGCTTCAAAGCCGGGCACCGGGTCCTGCTGGCCCACGCCCCGAATGAAGGCGGTCAGGGTAGTGTTGGTTCCCCGGGATACCTCGAGCGTCAGGTTCGGGGTCGTCTGCCCGATAGCGGTGATGTCGAGCGCGCCGATCATCTCCAGCTGGTCGCCCGAGTAGGCGGTCACTGCGATAGGCACATCCTGCAGCGTTTCAGCGCGTCGGCGAGCAGTGACGGTGACTTCTTCGATCACACCGGTGTTTTCGGTGGTGGACTGCGCGCTGGCCGTTGGGGCAGCGCTGAGACCGACAGCGACTGCGACGGCCAGGGACGAAAGTGTCAGTACGGATTGGGTAGACATGGTAATTCCTCAATGCGCCGCGGGCGCGGATTTGGGCCAGTTTTCAACGAACGCTGAATGAATACTATTTCAACGTTGGTTGAAAAAGCAAGCTGTGGGAATTACCTACGACCATCGTCGGGGTGGAACACGCAGCAGTTACGGTCCTGCAAAGGACCGGCGCCGACTCGGTCGCCTAAGATTTGGGTGCGCAGAGCGCCTCGAAACCCGCGGCGATAAACTTGGGCATGCGTTCGCTGACGCTCGCCATGTCGGAAGACTGGCAAACGCCACCGGAAAGGTTGTCGATGCGACCGGTTTCGGCAAACGACAGGGTGAGCGCGCCGGAGAGAAAGTGATAGCTCCAGTAAAGCTCCTCGTCGCTGCAGTCCGGCAGGGCACGACGCAGCGCGGCGATGAAGCGCTTAACCAGCGGATCAAAATAACGGGTCATCAGCTCGCCACCCCACTCCGTCGAGCTGTTGACCTGCGCGATCAGCGCGAAATAGTGGCGCCACTTCTCGTGGTCTTCGGCCAGCAGCTTCAGCAGGGGCGTCGTAAAAGCGCTGATGATTTCTTCCACGCTCGGGGCATCATCCTGATGCCGACTTTCCACCTCATCCAGCGCTTTGTCCCGAAGAGCGTTCAGTTTCTCGGCGCGCCGCAGGAGCACGGCGTCAAAGAGATCACGCTTGGAGTCAAAGTGGTAGTACGCCAGCGCCACATCCGCCTCGGCTTTCTTCATGATCTGACGCACGGTGACACCCGAAAACCCTTCTCGGGCGAAGAGCTGCTCGGCGGCGTCCAGGATCCTCTGGCGGGTTTGCTGGGCTTTGGGCGACATCGTTTTACTATACCCGCAAACTTGTAATTCAACGAACGTAGAATTAATCTTCAGCGCTCGTTGAATTTTTCCGGCAAGGATCGTCGACCTATGTCCTGGTTTAGCCCTACGCCTCTGCTGCTGCCGCAGATGATCAGCAACAACGGCCGTTACCTTGCCGACAAGCCGGCGCTGATCGTCGGTGACCAGACGTTCACCTGGAGGGAATTCGACGACGCCACCGCCAGGGTCGCCAACGGTCTGCTGGCCAGCGGAATCGAGCCCGGTCAGCGCGTGGCAATCCTCATGACAAACGGTCAGGCGATGACCGAGGCGCTGTTTGGCGTGGTGCGCGCTGGCTGTGTGGCGGTGCCGCTGAATACGTCGATTACCGACGAAGCGGTCGCCACGATGGTGAGCGACAGCGAGGCGGCGGCAGTTATCGTCACCGCGGATCACCGGCCGAGGATCGACAAGTCGCGCGATTCACTCCCGACCGTGCGCTGCTTCCTGTGTTCCGGCGAGTCTCCTGAGGGCTGGGAACACTTCGAGTCCTGGCGGGATCAGGCCAGCGCAGAGGCTCCCACGATCGACATCGACGCAGAGTCGGCGTGCAACATCATCTACAGTTCCGGCACGACAGGCCTGCCGAAAGGGATTGTGCATTCGCACCGCTGCCGCGCGGCCTGGGCGTACGACATGGCCGTCGGGCTGCGCTATCACTCCGGCGCGAGGACGCTGATGTCGCTGGGCCTATACTCCAACATCAGCTGGGTCGCCATGCTGTCGACGATCCTCGCCGGCGGCACGCTGATCGTCATGCCGGCCTTCGACGCAGGCGTCTACCTGAGGCTGGTCGGCGAGCAGCAGATCACCCATTCCACGGTGGTGCCTGTCCAGCTGCAGCGTATGCTGGATCACCCGGAATTCGACGAAGCCAGGCTGAGCACGCTGCAGAGCCTGATGTGCTGCGGATCGCCGCTGCCGGAGGCCAGCAAGAACCGAATTATCGCCGGCTTTGGCAAAGCGTTCATGGAACTCTACGGCCTGACAGAGGGGCTGGTAACGATCCTGTCTCCGGAGGACATGAGCCGCAAAACGCGGTCGGTCGGCCTGCCCTGCCCCGGCCAGCAGCTCATCATCCTTGATGACAACAACGAGCGTTGCCCGGTTGGTGAGAGCGGGGAGATTGTCGGTCGCGGGCCGCTGCAGATGGCGGGCTACCACAACCGTCCGGAGGCGAATGCGGAAGCCACCTTCGTCGACGAAACGGGCGGGCGCTGGCTGCGCACAGGCGATATCGGGAAGCTCGACGAGGACGGCTACCTGTACCTCGTCGACCGCAAGAAGGATATGATTCTGTCCGGTGGGCAGAACATCTATCCGGCTGATATCGAAGCGGTGCTGGCCGAACATCCCGACATCACGGAGGCTGCCGTGATCGGCGTTCCCAGCGACACCTGGGGCGAAACGCCGCTCGCGCTGGTTGTGGCGCCGGAGCCGATCGACAACGCCGCGATCCGCGAGTGGGTGAACCAGCGCGTGGGCAAGCAGCAGCGCGTCGCAGGCGTGACCCAGATCGATGAGCTGCCTCGCAACCCCAACGGCAAGGTGCTCAAGCGAGAACTCCGCAAGGCTTACGCCCAGTGGCAAAAAAAATAACGACCCAAACCCACAACCTTTGTTATTCCCGCAGCAGCGACGGGCTGGAGCTCTTTTATCGAGACTATCCCGGACCCAGCGACCGAACGCCGGTTGTCTGCCTGCATGGACTGACCCGCAACAGCCGGGATTTTGAGGACCTGGCCCCTCTGATTGCGGGCAACCGGCGGGTGCTGTCGCTGGACTTCCGCGGGCGGGGCCACTCGGATCACGATCCGGACTTCACTCGCTATCAGCCGCCCACCTACGCCGCCGACACTATCAAAATCCTCGACGATAACGACATCGATCGGGCGCTGATTATCGGCACCTCCCTGGGCGGCCTGGTCGCGATGATCATCGCCCGCGACTATCCGGGGCGGCTGGCGGGTGTCGTGATGAACGACATCGGTCCGGAGATTGCGCCCGAAGGGCTGGCCCGGATCCAGGAATACACGGGCAAGACCAAACCGGTGACCAGCTGGGAGGAAGCGGCGGACCAGGCACGAATGGTGTACGGCGACGCCTGGCGAGATCTGGACGACGCAATGTGGCGCCGGCTGGCGCGCCGCGCGTATCGCGAAAACGCTGACGGTGTTCCGGTGGCGGATATGGATCCGGCCATCGGCCGCGCGATACGCGAAGCGCCGCTCGACCTCGGCGATGTGTGGGAGCTGTTTGCCGCACTGAAGCCTGTGCCCACCCTGCTGCTGCGGGGCGCGTTGACCGACCTGCTCGCGCCGGAGACGGTGGCGAAAATGCAGCAGGTAAAGCCCGATCTGGCTGTCGCCGAAATTCCCAACCGAGGCCATGTCCCGCTTCTGGACGAACCGGAGAGTCTCGCGGCACTCGATCAGTTTTTGAAGAAGGTGCCATGAAAAGACCCATCATCACCGCAATCCTTTGCCTGCTGCTGGCCGCGTGCGACCGCCAGGAGGCGACCACGCCGACCGACGTGGAAGCTGACCCGCTAGGCCGCCTCAGCATCGACGCGTCGCGAATCACGCTGTCGGGGCTGTCGTCCGGCGGGTTTATGGCCAGCCAGCTTCACCTGGCGCACTCACGGGTGTTCAGCGGCGCCGGCATCATTGCCGCCGGCCCCTGGTGGTGCGCCCGGGGCGACGTTACGCGGGCGCTGTCGCTGTGCACCAAGGGCGGTGATTTTGAGCTGGACTCGGCCGTGGCCAACGCTCGGGCGCTGGCAGACGCCGGGGCAATCGATCCGCTTAGCCACCTCGATGGCGACAGGGTGTGGCTGTTTTCGGGCGGTGCGGACACGGCAGTTGCCAGCGATGTGGTTGACGCTGCGGGAGTCTTTTATGGCGAGTTCGGCCGAGCTACCGGCCTTTCTGTGCAGCTGGACACGGTGCCGGCGGCGCACGGTATTCCCACCGTCGATCAGGGCGCCGAATGCGGCGAGTTTGTCTCCCCCTACATCAACGCCTGCGGCTTTGACGCAGCGGGCGAGATGCTGAAGATTCTTTACGACAGCCCGGATGTGGAGGCGTCGGGAGATGGGAGCGGAGCGGTTGTGCCTGTAGCGGTCCCTGGGGCCAAGGCCGCCAGCCTGCTGGAGGAAGCGAGCGTGTACTTGCCGCCACAGTGCGCGGCCGGGGATCGCTGCGGCATCCACGTCTCGCTCCACGGCTGCCAGCAGTCATCGGAGGTGGTCGGTGATGCCTATATTCAGCAGGCCGGCTTTAACCGCTGGGCAGATGCGCTCGACCTGATCATCGTGTATCCGCAGGTCAAGGCGTCCTCCTTGGCGCCGATGAACCCGCTCGGCTGCTGGGACTGGTGGGGCTACACCGACGGAGAGTATCTCGCACGGTCTGCGCCGCAGATCGCCGCAATCAAGGCCGCGCTGGACCAGCTCGCCGGTTCCGAGCTGTGACCCTCGCCTGGGGGCTGTTTGCGGCCTACCTGGTCGCCACGTCGTGGCTCGGCTGGCTGGGGTTCCGGCAGACGCGAGGCTTTGGCAGCTTTGCCATCGGCAACGGCGACATGAATCCTTACGTGGTCGGGGTGACGCTGGCTGCGAGCACCGCGTCAGCGGCAACCTTCATCATCAATCCGGGTTTCATCTACGTCGACGGCTTCTCCGCCTGGTTCCACCTCGTGCCCGGCCTGTGCATCGGTTTTTTCACCATGCTCACCATCCTGTCGTTTCGCTTTCGACGCATCGGCGCCCAGTCCGGCGCGCTGACCATCCCGGACTGGATTGGGCGACGCTACGACTCGTCCGCTTTTGCGCTGTACTTCTCGGTGCTGGCCCTTCTGTCATTCGCCTTTGTGGTGCTGCTGGTGGGCGGCATCTCGATTGTCATGCAGCCGCTGCTTGGCCTGACCAATACCCAGGCGCTTGCCCTCACGCTGATTTTTGTGACCGGCTACGTGCTCGTCGGCGGGACCTACGCGCACGTCCTGACCAACGTGCTTCAGGGTACGCTGATGATCGGCGTATCCGTCCTGATCCTCGCTTCGGTGGCTTATGTGGTGCTCGGACAGAGCGAACCGATCATCGAGCAGCTGCGGGCTATCGATCCCGGCCTCGTCGCACCCGTAAAGGGTGACGGACAGCTCTTCAACGACGTCTTTTCGATCTACGTTGCGGGTTTTGTCATCGGCGCGGTCCTCGTTTGCCAGCCCCACATCCTGACCAAGGCGCTTTACGTCAAAGACGACGCGGCGGTACGTAGCTACCTGTGGATCTTCTGCGGTGTTTTTACGCTTTTTGCTCTGCTGGTGACCGTCGGCTTTGTCGCGCACCTGGTGGTGCCGGAAACGGCGCTGATCGATCCGGCCAGCGGCGCTTTTCGCCAGGACCTGGTGATGACCGTCTACCTCAAGACGGTTTTCCCGGACTGGGTGTTTACGGTGATTGCGGTCGTGCTGCTCGCCGCGGCAATGTCGACGCTCGACGGCCTGCTGGTGGGGCTTTCCACCATCGCGGCCAACGACCTGGCGCTCAATCTGCTGGGTGGCGGGATGACGTCGGAGCAGCGCATGAAGCTGGCGCTGCGCATCAGTCATGGCGTGCTGATCGTCGTTGCCATCGCCGCGTTTATCATCAATCTTAATCCACCGCGGCTGCTGGGGGTCTTTGGACAGGTGGGGGTTTACGGGCTGGCCGTCGCCGCCTCGCCGCCGCTCCTGGCGGGTGTGATCTTCCCCTTGCCCAGGCTGGTGCCGGTGTGGATCGCCTCAGCGGTCGCGCTGGCGGTGCATTTTGGCCTTTATTTTGGCGGCGCCAGCGTATTTCCGGACAGCCCGGTGTCGTTCGCCAATCCCGGCGTGACCGCCGCCATCGCGACGCTGGTGGCGCTGCCGCCGCTGATGATCTATGGCGCGCTCGCCGGCTGGGGGCAATCCGCCCCGGCGGCTGAAACGTCGTCTGCCTGAGCGCTGCGCCGGCGCCCGAAAGAGCCTTCGACCCTGGTGCGGCGGGGGACTATACTGAGCCGGTCCTCCTCAAACTTTCCGCCACCGGCCCACCGCTATGAATCTGCCCGCCAGACACTACGTTCCCAGTCTGCGCCCCAAGCCTGAAAACGTTTGCTACTGCGGCAGCGGAAAGCCCTTTCAGGACTGCTGCGGCAATCCCGCGCCCGATCGTCCCTACCCGGTCCAGCTCCACGTTGTGCATGACTTCGTCACGCCGGCGGAGCGAAAACAGCTTCTGCGCTTCGCCCAGAAACAGGAGCGCAAGTGGCTGATGATGATCGACAAGGAGCGCTCGACGCCGGAAAAGAACGTACAGGTCAGAGATCCCGGCCGCGTGACGCAAGCGGTCAACATGGGCAAGCGTGAGTCGGTCATGCAGGCCTGGGTGCGCAAGGCGCTGAAGGAACAGGTCGGTACGCGCTACGGTTCGCCGGTTCAGCGCTTTGAACCGCCCTACATCCTGCGGTACCCGCCGGGCGGCAAATATGTGCTGCACTGCGATGGGGAGCAGTTCGATCGGCAGGCTCAGCGCTGGTATCGGATCCGAGACCGCGACGTCAGCCTCCTCATTTACCTCAACGACGACTACGAAGGCGGCGAGCTGCAGTTCGACGTGCTCAACTTCACGTATAAGCCCCGGGCAGGCGACCTGGTGTTCTTTCCCTCGAACCATCTCTTCAGCCACCAGTCGATGCCGATTATTTCAGGCTATAAGTGGGCGATCGTTTCCTGGTCGTGCCTCGCCCACACCCCCCGCGTCACGGCCCACATGAAAAACTGGAAGACACTACCGGTTTAGTTGGTCGACGGGTTTACCCCGTAGCGCTCAGCTTCTATGATCCCGGCGTCTTTGGCGCTTAAGACTCCGATCGATGCTGAATCCACCGCGTGACCTCGCCGGCCTAAGAATTCCTTCTATCGGGCTGGGGTGCATGAACCTCTCTCACGCTTACGGCCCGCCCCTGCCAGAAGCCGAAGCAGAGGCGCTACTCAACCGTGCGCTCGAGCTGGGCGTGATCCATTTCGACACGGCTACCCTCTATGGCAACGGGCACAACGAAACGTTGGTGGGTAAGACCATCAGGACTCAGCGCAGCCGGCTGTTCCTCGCCTCGAAGTGCGGCATGACCATCGGCGATAGCGGTCGAATCATCGACGGCACGCCCGCCACGCTGGGCCGGCAGATTGACGCTTCGCTGACCCGGCTGCAGACCGACGTAATCGACTTGTACTACCTGCACCGACTCGATCCACAGGTGCCTATTGAAGACAGCGTGGGCACGCTGGGCCGCTTCGTTGAACAGGGCAAGATCCGCGCGGTGGGCCTGTCTGAGGTGTCCGCTCAGACGCTTCATCGAGCGCATGGGGAATTTCCGGTGACGGCGGTGCAGTCGGAATACTCTCCGTGGACCCGGAACCCGGAGCTTGGCGTGCTCAGCGCCTGCCGGGAGATTGGCGCGGCTTTCGTCGCCTTTTCGCCGGTGGGCCGGGGATTTCTTACCGCACGCTGTCCTCGACCGGATGAGCTGGCCGACGGAGATATACGCCGGAACATGCCGCGGTTTAAGACGCCGCACTATGAGAAGAACCTGTCGTGGCACGCTGAGTTTATCGGGCTGGCCGAAGATGCCGGTTGTACGCCGGCGCAGCTGTCGCTGGCCTGGACGCTCGCCCAGGGCGACCACGTTCACGTGATCCCAGGCACCACCCGCCAGGACCATCTGGTTGATAACCTTGGCGCCGGGTCGGTGAACCTGTCCATGGAAACCCTCGATCGCGTCGGGGAGATTGTCAGCCAGGCAAACGTGAGCGGCGCCCGCTACGGCGCCGCCACTCAGCAGGACATCGATACCGAGGAGTTTGAGTCCGCCTGAGGCTGGGGCACAGCTCGTCGCATGCGCAAACCGCCCCGTCGAAACCCACCTTGCCGACGCTGATTCCCGCGCCTAACGTGTTCCAACATTTGTGGCGGAAGGTTGGCTGATGGCAAAACGAACGCGGCGGGCGCTGATTACCCTTGCACTGATCATTCTGGGACTACTGGCCACCGCGCCGGCGACCTTCGCCGACGTGGATCCCGCATGGCTGGCAAGCTGGCAGGAGGCGCAGAAGCAGCGGCCGAAGCGTCTGCTGACTAGCGGCCGAATCGCCTCTGCCGAAGAGCCGGGTAGTCCGCTGGTGATCCTGGGCCTGGTGCTGAACCCCGACGGCAGCCCCGCGGCTGGCGTGGCGGTGCATGCGTATCATCGCGACAGCGCCGGCTACGAGTTCGGAAAGGATGACAAGGCCAGCAAAACCTGGCGACTTCAGGGTTGGGCCGAAACCGATTCGGTAGGCGTTTTTCGCTTCGAGACCATTCGCCCGGCCGCTGATCATCTGGGGCGGGAACCGGGCCACATTCACTTTACGCTCGAGTCCGAAAAGTTCGGTCGACAGTGGGCGCCGAAGGTGTTTTTCGCTGACGATCCGCAGGTCTCCACGGCGCTGCGCAAGAAGTCGGACAAAGCCGGGGACCTTGGCAACGTGCGAGCGGTAAAAGTGGTCGATGAGGTTCAGACTGTTGGGGTACGATTCAAGCTGAAAAGGAAGGCTGACTTCTAAGCCTGTCAGCTTTCCCTCAGGCGCCATGGGGGAGCTGAGTTAAGTGAAAGATGTTTTGTTTTACCTGGGCCTGGCCTTGCTGCTGACCCACGAAATGGACGCCATGCTGAACCACGAGTGGCTGGTCCTGCCGCTGACGAGCTTTCTAGCCGACCCTGTTGGCCAACGAGTCTTCCTGCTTGGCCACATTCCGCTGTTCGCGCTGCTGATTGGTCTGATCGCCAGTCTGAACCTCAAGCTCCGAGCGAGGGCGCGCTACTGGACCTCCGCGTTTCTGGTGATTCACGCTGGCCTGCACACGCTGTTCTCCGGCCATGACAGCTACGAGTTTGCCTCACTGGATTCGTCGCTGCTGATCTACGGCGCCGCGCTTGTCGGCGCCGCTTATCTGGTGGTGGTGCATCGGGAGAAGCCGACGCAGGATCAGTAGTTAGCGGAATGCTATCCTGCAGCGCATGAACACCACTGTGAGAAACGTGCTGGCCGTCGTGGCCGGTCTGGTCGTCGGCAGCGTTGTGAACATGGGGCTGGTCACCGTAGGACCGATGGTGATCGCGCCGCCGCCCGGCTTCGACGTCACGAGCACGGAAAGCCTCCAGGCCTCCGCCCATCTGCTCGAACCCAGACACTTTGTATTTCCGTTCCTTGCGCACGCGCTGGGTACGCTCGTCGGGGCGCTGGTAGCCTACCTGTTCGCCCGAGGTCGAAGAACCGGGATGGCGCTGATCGTCGGCGCAATTTTTCTTGGCGGCGGCGTTGCCGCAGCAACGATGATCCCGGCCCCGATCTGGTTTGTCGCGCTGGATCTGATCGTTGCCTACCTCCCCATGGGCTGGCTGGCCTCCGCCATCGGCGGTCGCCTGAGTCCGTCATCGCCTTCCGCAAGCGCCGCGGCGTAGGTACAGATCACCGGAGGTTCGGACGTGTCCCGGGAATCCGACCGCGACAGCTATCGATATCTGCGGCTGGGCGCCAATGACGCGCCGCTGCTACGCAAGCTGGCCGCGATGTTCGGCGAGGCTTTCGACGATGCCGAAACCTATCTCGGCGAAGCGCCGACTGACGCCTACCTCGAAGAGCTGCTGAGCAGTCGCGAGTTCATCGCGCTGGTGGCGTTAACTGACGACGCGGTGGTTGGCGGCCTCACGGCGTATGAACTGCGCAAGTTCGAGCGGCAGCGCAGCGAAATTTATATCTACGATCTGGCGGTGCAGACCGACTACCGGCGCCGGGGGATCGCCCGGGCGCTGATTGCGGCGCTGAAGCCGATCGCCGTCGAGCGCGGTGCGTGGGTTGCCTTCGTTCAGGCCGACGCGGGAGACGCGCCGGCCATCGCCCTCTACGGCAGCCTGGGGGAACGCGAGGACGTCCATCACTTCGACGTCCTGAACCTGGAAAGCGAATCTTAGGCGCTGAGCGCAGACGCTGGCCGGCAGCACCCTGACCAGGTTTTTTCCGCCCGCGTATCCCCTCAAAATCTTTTCTCACCAGCCACTGCGACCGGGAGCCGGTTGTGGTAGACTCTCGCGCCGTTCAACGCCGCATTTTCACAGTTCGTCGACGTAGAACCAGAATCAGTTCAGGGAGCATCACCCCCAGAAATCAGCACTTTGCGGGCCTCATTGAGGTTTGCACAGGGATTTTATGCGGATGGTGCGCAGCAGTTTTGACTATGCATTTGGAGAAGCACAGGGCATGTCCGTAGCAATTGTTTTGGCGCTCAGCCTGTTTGGCCTGGCAGTCGCCTTTTTCTATTCATCTTCGGTGAGCAAAGTGGCCATCGACATGGGCGTCGAGGATGAAGGCATCCGTGGCCGGCTGAAGAAAATTCACGCGGCGATTGCTGCCGGCGCGATGGCGTTCCTGAAGCAGGAATACAAGTTCATGGCGATCTTTATGGTGGTGTTTGCCGCCATTATCGCGATCCTCATCGACGACCATCACACCGATTACGTCAACGAAGGCATCTACACCGCGGTCGCCTTTGTCTTCGGCGCGATCATTTCCATCGCCTCTGGCTACATCGGCATGAAAATCGCCACGGCTGGCAACGTGCGCACCACCGTTTCAGCGAACCAGTCGCTGTCGGACGCCTTCAATCTTGCGCTTCGCTCCGGCGCCGTGATGGGCTTCGCCCTCGTGAGTCTCGCCTCCCTGGGCATGCTGCTCATCTACCTCGGCCTCAAGTACGTGATGCCTGAGCAGCTTCCGCCGCATATTTTGATGGAAGTGATCGCCGGCTTTGGCCTTGGCGGTTCCTCAATCGCCCTGTTCGCACGGGTCGGTGGCGGCATCTTCACCAAGGCGGCTGACGTTGGCGCCGACCTCGTCGGTAAGGTTGAAGCCGGTATCCCGGAAGACGATCCCCGCAACCCGGCGGTTATCGCTGATAACGTGGGTGACAACGTGGGCGACGTGGCCGGCATGGGCGCCGACCTGTTTGGCTCCTGCGCCGAGAGCACCTGCGCCGCGATGGTGATTAGCGCGATCGCCTTTGCGGGCAACGTGGATGCGCTGCTTTATCCCATCGTGATCTCAGCCATCGGTATCCCGGTGAGCCTGCTGACCATCCTGATGGTTAAGGTCACCCTGGAGCGTCAGGTGGGTCCTGCGCTGAAGCGCATGCTGATTATCTCCAGCGTTCTGATGGCCATCGCGATGTATTTCGTGACCATGCAGCTGGTGCCCGCCGAGTTCGCCATCGCCGGCGAAACCTACACCAATCTTGGCGTTTACCTCTGTTTCCTGACCGGTCTTATTGCCGGCCTGGTAGTCGGTCTGCTGACCGAGTACTACACCTCGGACAGCTACGGTCCGGTGAAAGAGGTGGCCGAGTCGTGTCAGACCGGTACCGCAACCAACATCATCTTTGGTCTGGCGCTGGGCTATAAGAGCGCAGTGGGCCCCTACCTGGCGATCGGCCTGGCCATCTACATCCCCTGGATGCTGGCCGGCATGTATGGCGTCGCGATCGCTTCGCTCGGCATGCTGGGCACGCTGGTGATCGCGCTGACGATCGACGCCTACGGCCCCGTGGCAGACAACGCTGGCGGAATCGCCGAGATGGCCTCGATGGAAGAGCACGTGCGTCAGCGCACCGACGTCCTGGACGCTGCCGGCAACACCACCGCCGCCATGGGTAAAGGTTTTGCCATCGGTGCTGCCATCCTGACCTCGTTGGCACTTTTTGCGGCATTCCTCACCCGAGCGGATCTGCTGCTCAAAGAGGAAAACGGTCCTGAGTTTGACCTTCTGGGCAGCATCAACCTGCTCGACCCGATGGTCTTCACCGGCCTGTTCATCGGCGCGGTGCTGCCGGCCTTGTTTACCGCCATGACCATGAAGTCGGTCGGTTCTGCGGCTTACAAGATGATTGAAGAGGTGCGGCGCCAGTTCAAGACGATCCCGGGCATCATGGAAGGCACCGGCGACCCCGACTACGAGCAGTGTGTGGCGATCTCCACCCAGGCCGCGATCAAAGAGATGATCGCTCCGGGAATCCTGATCATGGGTGCACCGCTGGTCACCGGTTTCCTGTTCGGCATCCAGGCCACCGCTGGCCTGCTGGCCGGATCGCTGGTCGCCGGCGGCGTGCTCGCCATCAGCGCCTCCAACAGCGGCGGCGCATGGGACAACGCCAAGAAGTACATCGAAGCCGGCAACCTCGGCGGCAAGGGTACCGACAACCACAAGGCTGCGGTGGTCGGCGACACGGTGGGTGATCCGCTGAAGGACACCTCCGGCCCGTCGCTGAACATCCTGATCAAGCTGTCAGCAATCCTGTCGCTGGTGTTTGTGCCGTTCTTTGTCCAGTACGGCGGCATCCTGGTCGGCTGATCCGACCACCCGCTCCAAACCAAAAAGGCCGGTTTCGCGAACGCGGAACCGGCCTTTTTTTTGCCCCATTTTCCTGTTGCCGCCCTACACAGTTTTGTCGGTCGGCGGCTCGGTATCCAGTTCAGCGCTCTCGATCTTGAGGGGTCGTCCTTTCGGGCAGAAGTCCACCAGAAAGTCGTTCATGCTGGCGAAGAGGTTCTCCCGGTTCAGCTGGTAGTGGACATGCAGGCCCTGCTTGCGACTTTCCACCAGCCCCGCGTTCTGCAGGACGCTCAAGTGTTTGGAGATTGCCGGCTGGCTCATATCGAAGCGGGCCGCAATTTCTCCCGCGGTGAGGCTGGCTTTCGAGAGATAGGCAAGGATCTGCCGACGCACCGTTGAGGACAGCGCTTGAAATACGTTCTCCATAACTTTACTATTTAGCTATATAGTTATTTAACTATAAAGTCATATTTTATCACGGGGAGCGCTGTTATGACCGCCAAGCTCAATCAGCACCACAACCCTCGGGCCGACTTTCAGGGCCAGCCTGGCGACCCTCAGCGGGGTCGGGTCAGGATAGACCCAGTCAAAGCGCTGTGGGTCACAATGATGCTGACCCTGGGTACGGTGGGAGCCGCCCTGACGATCACGCCGTCGGCGGTCATACTCTTTGTAGTTTTTGCCGGGCTGACGCTGTGCCTGGGGCATTCCCTCGGCATGCACCGCCGATTCATTCACGGCAGTTTCCAGTGCCCCAAATGGCTGGAATATGTGCTGGTGCACCTGGGTGTGCTGGTGGGTCTTGCCGGACCTCATGGAATGCTCAGCACTCACGACATCCGGGATTGGGCTCAGCGACAGGATCGATGTCACGACTACTTCGCCCATCGCCAGCCCTGGTGGCGCGACTTCTTCTGGCAGGTGTTTTGTCGTATCGATCTGGATCGTCCGCCGGAGCTGCGCCTTGAAGCGGAAATTGCCCGCGACCGTGTTTACCGCTGGATGGAACACACCTGGATGGCGCAGCAGCTCCCGTGGGCGCTGGTGCTCTGGCTCGGCGGTGGGTGGGCCTGGGTCTGCTGGGGGATTGGTACCCGCGTTAGCGTTTCTATCCTTGGTCACTGGCTCATCGGCTACCTCGCGCATAACCGAGGCCACCAGGACTGGCGCGTCGAAGGCGCGTCAGTGCAGGGTCACAACGTGGCGTTTACCGCACTGCTGACCATGGGTGAATGCTGGCACAACAACCACCACGGCTTTCCCCGATCTGCGCGTTTAGGAGTTTTACCGGGACAGTGGGACCCAGGCTGGTGGGTCCTGCTGCTGTTTCAGCGGCTGGGTCTGGCCTGGGGCTTCCTGCTGGCCGACGTCAGCTCCGGACGGGTTGTTGGTGCAACGGAACACCGCGCCGGCCGGCAGAACCGAGCGGTGCTCTCGTAGCGGGACGCTTCAGGCCTGCTGAGAAAGCCAGCACTGCCGGATTTCGTCGGCAGATGCGCACCAAACGCCGGGACGGGCGCTCAGGTTCTCCAGCACCCCTTCCAAATGCTTGATGCGATGGGGTTGACCCAGCAGCCAGGGATGGATGTTCAGCGACAGTATCCGCCCACCTTGCCGCGCGGCCTCAGCTTCCAGCAGATCGGCTGAATCCAGTACCTGCTCGGCCCAGGAGACCTCCGAGTGCAGGTTGTTCATGATCACGAATCGGTCTTCGATCTCCAGCGGCAGGGGCATGGCGGTCAGCGACCCGTTGGCGGTGCGAAACTCATAGGGCATGTCGTCATTCACCCAGTCGCAGAAGTACTCAATACCGTTAGCCGCCAGGAGGTCCGGCGTGTTTTCAGACTCCGAGCGCACCGGCGACAGCCAGCCTTTCACGTCCTGGGCGGTCGCCTGGCGCAGACTCTCCAGGCTGCTCGCAATTTCCTGATGCTCCTGCTCGCGGTCCTGACCGCCGTAATGCAGCGCGTCCATGTGGGAACCGTGGCCCAGCACCTCGTCGCCGCGTTCCCGGATCAGACCGGCCAGGTAAGGCGTCCGTTCCAGCAGGCGGGAGTTCACCGTCAGCGTCGGCTTCACGCCAAAACGATCGAGTGCACCGAGAATCCGGAACAGGCCGACCCGGTTACCGTAGTCCCGCAGGCTGAAGTGCCTCAGGTCCGGGTACGGCATCGTCATACCGCCAGGCACCTTGAACGGCTTGCCCTGCTGATTCAGCGGATAGAACTGCAGGTTGACGTTAACCCAGAGCGCCAGCGTCTTGCCATCGGGCCAGGTGACCGGCTTGCGATCGCTGAGCATCGACCAGTCGTAGCGGTCATGGTCCATGCCGTAGCTTCGCTGCGAATACTCAAGGTAACTGCGATCCATGGCCATCAGGCTGCTCCCCTTTGCTCGATGTGCTGCACCGCTTCATCGTAATAGTTGTCGCGGTAATACTCCGCAATCTCACGACCGGTGGTCACCCACACATCGCTGTGTCCGGTGATGTACTCGAGCGCCTCTTCGAAGGCTTTTAAGCGGTGGGCGCAGCTGACCTGGTAGTTGTGGGTGGGGATACACATCACCGTTCCGCTGGTCGCTCCTTCTTCATAGAGCCGGTCAAAACAGTCCTTGAGCTGCTGGCCGTAACGGCGAGGCTCAATCTTCTGCACCACGTAGGCGATGGTGTCGTTCATCTCCAGCGAATAGGGAATGGAGACAAAACGTTTGCCGGAGCGGGTGTGGATCGGCGTCGGCTGATCGTCGTGGAACAGGTCGCAGGTATAGATACCACCTTCGTCACCAAACAGCTCGGTTCCGACCTCGGCAAACAGGTCGATGGTCTCCTCGCTGTGCGACAGCGCCGGCGCAAGGTAGCCGGCGCACTTCTGTCCGGTGTGCTTGTAGATGGACTCCATGCCGTCCCGGATGATGGCCTTCTCCTGCTCGCTGGACAGACCGTACGTGTAACGGGTGTTGTAAATGCCGTGACTGAAAAACTCCCAGTTGCGCTCCTTGCACATCTCGATAATCTCTGGATGGTGATCGCACAGCGCGGTGGACAGCGAGATCGAACCGCGAATGTTGTAGCGATCCAGCACCTCCATCTGCCTGACGTGGCCGACGCGGTTCCCGAAATCACGAATGCTGTAGCCGGTAACCGCCGGGTTGGCCTGTGGCCAGGGTTTGCGGTGCGGATTGTCTGGCGGGTTTAGCTCATAAAACTCAATGTTCGGTGCCACCCAAAAGGCCAGGCGGGCGCCGCCGGGCCAGGTGATTTTCGGCCGATCGCGGTAGGGCCAGTAGTCGTAAAACCCTGGATCTTCCTTCATGACCCCTGGCCCTCCAGCCAGTCGAACACCTCCTGGACCGCCACGACGTCGGCATACTTGAGCAGCAGGTCGGTGAGATTCGCGAAGTGATAGCTCTCGTGTTTATCGGCCGTCGTTTCCTCGGGCACGATCGTGCGGTAGCCGCGAGACAGAGAATCAACGGCGGTTGCACGAATACAGCCCGACGTGGAGCCTCCGGTAATCACCAGCGTATCGACCTGATGCCACACGAGATGGCTTTGGAGCGGCGTCTCAAAGAAGGCAGAGGGCATGCGCTTGGTGTAAATGGCGTCACCCTTGCGATCGATCTCCAGCCGGTCGTCGAACTCCGATCGTTCCGAGCCATACTTGATGTTCTGGAGGCTGTCCTCGGTGTCGGTCCGGGTTCCCCACACGCCGGCGTCTTCGCCGGAGTCCATGTAGGCAACGTGGGTCCAGACCACCGGCCAGCCCAGCGCCCGGAACTGTTTGGCCAGCATGTTGACGTACTCGAGCTGGCGCGGGTCGGTCTCGTAAGCGGTTTTGAACAGATCGGTGCGGGTGTAGGCCTTTTGCGGATCGACGTTGATCAGCGCCGCTTTGCGGCCAAACCCAAATTTCTTGCGAGCGGGATTGGCTTTGACTTCCTGGTAGATCTCTCGGGCGGTTTTATTGCTGGTTTCCATGATCCGACGGTGCCTGATTAACGGGCTGAAGATCATACCCGTTCACACGGACGAATTGGACAGGTCCCGCGGAGGAAATCGGCTCGCGGACTGCCGCTGGCGCGCGGCAGTGGTTTGGCTGAGACCGGGTTGGCTACCGAATGGTCAGCTCGCGAGCTGGCGCCTACCGCCGACCGACGAACCGGTGACCTGCTGCGCAAGCAGCCCAAGCGCGATATAGCCCGCGGTAGATCCGAGTGCCACGAGGAAGAACGGTGCGCTCATATCCCAGAACTGGGCGAAGGACCAAGTCTCATAAAACCCGGACCAGAGATAAAAGCCGCCGCTGGTCATGACGTAGGCCGCGGTGATCGCGCTCAGCGTTAACAGCGCGTTGCGGCTTGTTGACGCGAAGTCCCAGCGGTCGGTGCGCAGCAGGCGCCCGGCGAACCACAGCAGGCCCCAGGACACCATCAGAGTCGGGTAAGACGGTTTCAGGCACCCGGCGAGATCCGCGCTGCCGGCACAAAGCGCCGTGTAGTCGAGCCCGAGCGCAAGCGTTCCGAGCAATACCAGGTAGACCGGCTTTCTCAGCACCGCTCCTGCGAGCAAAAACGCCGCCCAGGAGGCGTCGTGAAGCTGTACCGGCACCAGCCCGCCGAGAAGCTCTCCGCGGGTTGCAAGCATGAGTGCAGCCAGGGCTGCGAGCCAGGTTATGTCGCGAGTACTTGCTTTCATCGAAGGTCAGCCGGTGCGGTGTAGATCCCGAATTTTAAGGGATTGGCCTGGCGGCATCCAGCCACGTTCGACCATATTGCTTTTTTTTGTTGTCGCGGTGACAGTAGCCCGATGCAGAAAATCATCACTATCGACTGCCACTACGCGGGGCAGCCTCTGGTCGCTGCGGCCTACCTCATGATCGAGGGCGACGAGGCAGCGTTCATCGACAACAACACCGCGCTGGCGGTCCCAACGCTGCTGGACCACCTCGCGGCGGAAGGACTGACGCCAGAGCAGGTGAAGTACCTGATCATCACCCACGTTCACCTCGACCATGCCGGGGGGACGTCAGCGCTGCTCAAAGCCTGTCCAAACGCCGTTGTTATCGCCCACCCGAGGGCGGCGAGGCACGTCATTGACCCGGAGCGACTGGTCGGCAGCGCCAGAGCCGTCTACGGCGCCGAGACGTTCGATCAGCTTTACGGGACCATCGAGCCGGTTCCGGCTGAGCGGGTCAGGGAGATGGAAGACGGCGAAACCCTCCCCTTCGGCGAGCGAACGCTGACCTTCCTTCACACCCGGGGCCACGCGAATCACCATTTTTGTATCGTCGACAGCGCGAGCCACAGTATCTTTACCGGGGACGCCTTCGGGCTGCATTACCCGGCCCTTCAGGCTGACGGCCCGTTTGCCTTTCCCTCCACCAGCCCGACAGATTTTGACGGGCCGCTTGCGCGCGAGTCGGTCAAGCGGCTGGTGGCCTTAAAACCCAGCTGCATCTACCCGACCCATTTTGGGCCGCTTGGCGAGATCGGCCGGCGCGGGGAGCAGCTGCTGGCGCACCTGGAGTTCTCGGAGGCGCTCATGCTGGAGGCCGAGGCTTCGGACTGCGCTGACGATGAGCTGGAGCCGATGATCAAGCAGCGGCTCGACGCCTATTTTGACGGGGTGCTGGAAGAGCGCGGGGCGGGCGATCCGGACCTGTATCGCGACCTGATGGCCATGGACCTGGACCTCAACGCGCAGGGACTCGCGTTTGTTGCAGCCAAGCGCCGCCGCAAGGCCCGGGAGGCCGCCTCAACGGGGTGACACACCTGAGTTTTCGCTGAGTTTCCCGGCTATCGCGTCGAGGCCCTTGCGTTAGCGGTCACCATCTGTTTGCATCGTGTGCTCTCGAACAAGGGGCAAGAACGGATGGCGCAGGCGAAGGAGCATTGGGGAACGCTTGAAACGACCAGCGAGCAGGCCCTCAGGCAGCAGGCCATCGATGATCCGGGCCAGTTCCATGGCCGCATTGCGTCCTGCGAGCTGCACTGGTTCGACCCCGAGCAGGAGCAGTGGCTCACGGCAGATCCGGCGACGGGCACCTGGTCCGGTTTTGCCGCGGCCGGCGGCGAGCCGGTCGGCGAGGCGCGTGAAGCGGGCTGGCAGCCGTGGCGCCAGGCGCTGGACGACAGCGGCGCCCCGTTTTACCGCTGGTTCGGCGGCGGACTCACCAACGCCTGCTTCAACGAAATCGACCGTCATGTCCTGGCGGGCCGAGGCGGCCACACCGCGTTTGTGTTTGAGGGAGACCGCTGGGACCCTTCGCTGAATGACGGTCAGGGCGGGCCTGTCCAGGAGCGCAGCTACAGCTACCGACAGTTTCTTGTCGAGACAGCCATCCGCGCACAGGTCCTGAGCTCGCTGGGCCTGAAGAAAGGCGATCGGGTGGCGTTCAACCTGCCCAGTATTCCGGAGCAGATCTTCTACACCGAGGCTGCCAAGCGCCTGGGAGTGATCTACACCCCGGTCTTTGGCGGCTTTTCCGCCAAGACGCTGTCGGACCGGATCTGCGACGCCGGTGCCCGGGTGGTGGTCACGGCTGACGGCGGTTATCGCAACGCCGAGGTGGTGCCCTTCAAGGAAACCTACGCCGACCCAGCGCTGGATAACTATGTGCCGCTGCCGGCGGCGCTGGAGGCCCTGTCCGAGGTGCTGGCCGAGCATGAGCTCGGCGACCTGGCAGCGCGCATTCGCGAGCAGGTCGAAACGGCGCTGAGCGGGGAAATCACGATCGAGCGCAGCGACATCATGCGTGAGCTGGGTCGCGCCCTGCGCGGACGCGAGGCGACGGCGCTGGGCGCCAGCCAGACCGCTCGGATTCGCACCAGCGTTGCCCGACGCCTGTCCAAGGTGACGCACGTGGTGGATACGGTGGTGGTGGTCCGGCACACGGGCCAGGACATCGTCCAGCAGAGCCGCGACCGCTGGTCGGCCGAGCTGGTGGAGGAAGCCACGGCTGAGCTGCTTACCCAGGCCGGCGGCCTGGACTCGCTCGAGGCGCTCGAAAAGCTGGATGACGCCGCGCTGTGGGCAACGCTGAATCGGGTTCAGCCGGCGCAGCCGGTGGACGCCGACTGGCCGCTCTTTATCATCTATACCTCCGGCTCTACCGGTAAGCCTAAGGGCGTGGTGCACACGCACGGCGGCTGGCTGGCCGGGATTACCCACACCATGCGAATGGTATTTAACGCGCAGCCCGATGATCGGATCTACGTCATCGCAGACCCGGGCTGGATCACTGGCCAGTCGTACCTGATCGCCGCGCCCTTTTCGCTCGGCATCACCTCCATCGTGGTCGAGGGTTCACCGCTGTTTCCGCATGCGGGCCGCTTCTCCTCGATCATCCAGCGTCACGGCGCGCGGATCTTCAAGGCGGGCTCAACATTCCTCAAGGCCGTGATGACCGACCCGGCCAGCACCCGGGACATGGCGAGCTTCGATATGGCGGGCCTGAAGGTCGCGACGTTCTGCGCCGAGCCGGTGTCCCCGGCGGTCCAGCAGTTTGCGATGGAAAACGTCTGCAGCCGATACATCAACTCCTACTGGGCCACCGAACACGGCGGGATGGTGCTGAGCTGTCCCTGGGGCGACGAGCACGCGCTGGCGGCGGACGCCAAGAGCTGGCCGCTGCCCTGGATTCAGGCCGAAGTTCGGGTTGCCGTCGACGAGCCGTCGTCCGGCGCGCCGAACTGGCGTGCCGCTGAGCTGGGGGAAAAGGGTGAGCTGGTGATCACGCAGCCCTATCCCTACCTCGCCCGAACCATCTGGGGTGACCCAGATCAGCTCGGAGAACCCGGCTGGCGGGGCGACCTTGAACGCTTCACCGAGGTGTACTTCAACCGCTGGAGCGACGGCCTGGCCTATACCCAGGGCGACTTCGCCCGGCAGCACGACGACGGCAGCATCACGCTGCACGGCCGGTCCGATGACGTGATCAACGTGTCGGGGCACCGCATCGGCACCGAGGAAATCGAAGGGGCGATCCTGCGCGACAAGGTGCTGAACACCGAGTCGCCGCTCGGCAACGCGGTTGTCGTCGGCGCGCCGCATACGGAAAAAGGCGAAACACCGGTCGCGTTTGTCATACCGGCCCCGGGTGCGCGCCTGTCCGATGACGACCTGGCGCGGCTGAAGGGTCTGGTGAAAACGGAAAAGGGCGTCACGGCCGTGCCGTCCGATTTTCTTGTGGTCTCGGCTTTTCCGGAGACCCGCTCCGGCAAGTACATGCGCCGCACGCTGCGGGCGATCCTGCTCGATGAGCCGCTGGGCGATCTCTCCACGCTGCGAAACCCCGAGGTGGTCGAGGAGATCGCCGAGACTGTCGCCCAGTGGCGCGCGTTCGGCCGGCTGGCCGACGCGAGGCAGATTGTCCAGACCTATCGCTACCTGCGGGTTGAAACGCACCAGCTCACCGACAGCGCCAGCGTTGTGGTTCTGACGATCAGCCATCCGCCCGTCAACTCGCTGAACGAGCGTGCGCTCGACGAGCTCAACACGGTGCTCCAGCACCTGAAGGAACAGTCTGGCGTTGCGGCCGTGGTAGTGACCGGCGCCGGCAACGCCTTTGTGGCCGGTGCTGACGTGAAGGAGCTACTCGAAGTGGGTGAAGCGGGCGACCGCGAGAGCGCGCAAACGCCCGCCAACGCGGCGCACACCGCCTTCTCGGCATTGGAAAACCTGCCCGTTCCGGTCATCGCGGCGGTGAACGGCCCCGCGCTGGGCGGCGGCAATGAGCTGGTGCTGGCGTGCAGTTACGTGGTGGCCGATCCGCGCGCGGTGTTTGGTCAGCCGGAAATCAATCTGAACCTGCTGCCCGGCTACGGCGGCACTCAGCGGCTGACCCGCAAGCTCCACGAGCGCCAGGGCGAAGCAGGCATTCGGGTAGCGCTCGACATGATGATCAGCGGGCGCTCGGTGGACGTCGAGCGCGCTCTGGCGCTCGGCCTGGCGGATGAGCAGTCGGGCACCACGGGGGTGGTTCAGACGGCCGTCGACCGGGTTCGAGAACTCATTCGGGGTGAGGGACCGCTGGTGGCGGTAGCGGCGGCACGCGAGCAGCAGCTCAAGGACCGGGAAAGGCCCCTGCCCTTCGATCCGGCCTGGCTTGAGTCGGGCCACCTGAAGCAGGTGGTGGCGCAGGCCCGCGCCGGCGATCGCGGCAGCGCCGTCGAACGAATCCTTGAGGCCACCTCGGTGGGGGCGGCCCAGGGCCAGGCCGCGGGCCTTAAGACCGAGGCAGGCCTGTTCGCCGACGGCGTTTGCGATCCGGCCGCGGGCCCGATCGGCATCCGGGCATTTCTGGAGCGACGCAGCAGGCCGCTGCCAGTTCGCGAGGCCGCGGTGCCGCCTGACGCTGACGAAGCGACCCGCCGGCAGCTTGAGGAAGCGGGCAAGCTGCTGCCCCTGGGGGCCAGCTTTTTCCCTGGTGTGACTTCGGTTCCGCCCTATCAATACGGCCTGGGCGTGATCAAACGGCCCGAGGATGGGGCGCCAGATCACGGCGACCCGGTAGAGGCAGAACGCCTGCTGGTCTTCGATACGCCGGAGCCTGGTCCCAACGATGCGCTGGTTTACGTGCTGGCCTCGGAGCTGAATTTCAACGATATCTGGGCCATCACGGGCATCCCGGTGTCGCCGTTTGATGCCCGCGACGTCGACGTGCAGGTCACCGGTTCGGGTGGCGTGGCGATCATTGCCCAGCTCGGCGCTGAGCTGGCTCGGGAGGGTCGGCTTTCGGTCGGGCAGCTTGTCACCATCTACTCCGGCCAGAGCGAGCTGCTGTCGCCCGATCAAGGTCTGGACCCGATGGCGGCTGACTTCCGCATCCAGGGCTACGAGCGCAACGACGGCAGCCACGCGCAGTTTCTCGTGGTGCAGGGTCCTCAGCTTCACGCGAAGCTCCCCGGGTTGACGATCGAGCAGGCCGGCGCGTACGGCCTCACCCAGGGCACCATTCACCGCGCGCTTTACCACACGTTAGACATTCACGCAGGCGCGCGGCTGTTTGTTGAGGGCGCCTCAACCGGCACGGGTCTTGAGTGCCTGCGCAGCGCTCGCAGCAGCGGCCTGAGCGTGCTGGGGATGGTGTCCTCAGACGATCGGGCGTCCCGGGTCGAGTCACTCGGCGGCGTGGCGATCAATCGCAAGGACCCTCGCTGGGCCGCAATCTTTACGCCTGTGCCCGATGAGCCGGATGAGTGGGACGCCTGGGAGCAGGCTGGCGAGACTTTCGTGAACGAAGCCCACAGCCAGGTGGGCGGCCCGCTGGATTTTGTGGTCTCCCATGCCGGCGAACGAGCCTTCGGCCGCTCCTTTCAGCTTTTGGGCAGCGGGGGCGTTCTGACCTTCTTTGGCGCTTCCACCGGTTACCGCTTTTCGTTTATGGGCAAAAGCGGACAGGAGGAGGTTCCGCAAACGCTGCGCCGCGCCCGGCTGCGGGCCGGCCAGTCGCTGCTGGTGATCTACGGTCCCGGCGCGGAAGACGGCGTGGTGGATCCGGTTGGCATCGAGGCGATCGAGGCCGGCTGTGCCATCGGCGCCCGGGTGGCGGTGCTGGCCGATACGATCGAGCAGCGGGAGTTTGTCACCTCGCTGGGCTTCGGGTCACAGCTCACCGGCGTGGTCAGCGTCGAGCAGATTCAGCGCCGGCTCGGCGACGAATTTGATCCGCCCGGGCCGCTCGCGCCGATGCCCGATCCGTTTACCGAGTCGCCCAGCTTCAAGGAAGCGGTGCGACGCTTCTCGGATCGAACTCTGAAGCCCATCGGGTCAGCGATTGGCCCTCTGCTGCGCAACACGATGGACCGGCGCGGACTGCCGGATGTGGTCTTCGAGCGTCGGGGTCGCGACTCCCTGGCGCTGTCAACCTCGCTGGTCAAACCCAACACGGGCAAGGTGGTGTACAGCGAAGACTTAAGTGGCCGACGGCTGAGCTTCTACGCACCGCAGGTCTGGATGCGACAGCGCCGCATTCTCATGCCGACCGCCGAAATCCGCGGCACACACCTCAACACGGCCCGGGAGTTCAGTGAGGTTCAGGAACGTATCGCGGCCGGCATGATCGACGTGGTCGAGCCGGTGCCGGTGACCTTCGACGAGGTGGCGGCGGCACACCAGGCGATGTGGGAAAACCGCCACGAGGGCGCAACTTATGTGGCACTCCACGCGCTGCCCCGCATGGGACTCAAGACCCGCGACGAACTCTACCGCGCGTGGGCTATCGCTGAGGCCCAGGCCCGAGGCGAAGACTTCGAACAGGTGGACACGGGATCAGCAGGGACTCTCCGATGAGCGAATCAACCAGCAAGGGCCGGCTCGCCGGCCGCCACATCATTCTGACAGGAGCAGCCGGCAACATCGGCTCTCACATCACGCGCCACCTGCTCCGCGAGGGGGCCAGGGTGGTGCTGAACGGGCGCACCGAACAGAAGCTTGTTGAGCTGGCGGAGCAGCTGGTTGAGGAGGGTTTTGAGGCCTCCAGCATCCTCTGCGCTGCAGGCGACTGCGCCGTGCCCGCCGACTGCGAGGCTGTTGTCGCCGCCGCCACCGATCACTTTGGCGACGTTGATGTTCTGATCAACAACGCCGGCGGCGCGGGTCCGAAACAGACGCTGGAAGACATTCCGTTCAGCGACGACCAGAAGCACCGGGCGGGCGATGCGGAAACGCTCTTCGAGGCCTGCATGAACCTGCTCGGTGGTCCGTGGAACATGACCCGGGCCGCCCTGCCGCGGCTGTCGGTCGGCGCGTCGGTGATCAACGTATCGACCATCTTTTCCCGGACGCCCTACTTCGGCCGGATTCCCTACGTCGTTCCCAAGTCGGCGCTGAACGCGCTGTCGCTGGGTCTCGCCCGGGAGCTTGGACCGAGCCGGCAGGCCATCAGGGTCAACACGGTCTTCCCCGGGCCTATCAAATCAGAGCGGATCGACACCGTTTTTGCCGCCATGGATGAGCTGCAGCAGCTCGAGTCCGGCAGCACGTCAGAGCACTTCCGTGGGCTGATGACAGTCAAGAAGGCGGATGAAGAAGGACAGCTCGACTTTCGGTACCCCACTCCTACCAACGTCGCCGATACCATCACCTGGCTGGCCAGCGAGGAATCCAGTGGCCTGTCCGGCCACGCGCTGGAGGTCACGCACGGCATGCAGGTACCGGCTCAGAGCCGGTTCAAGCTGGTGTCCTGGCCGGACAGCCGGCTGGTTGACCTTCGCCACCGGGTGATTCTCATCGTCGGCGGCAGCGATGTGGACGACGCGCTGAACTTCGCCCGGCGCAACCGCAATCACGGGGCCCAGGTGGTGATCGGTTTCCGGTCGCTGGACGCCGTCGGTCAGGCGCGGGCCCAGCTGGCGAACGGCGAGGACCGCTGGGTTCAGCTGCAGCACCTCAATCCGCTTCGGCCCGAGTCGCTGGAGCGCGTCTTCGAATTGATCGGCGACCAGTTTGAGAAGCTCGACGGCGTCATCTATCTCCCGGCGACCGCCAACGGCGATCACGGCCATGCCCTGGCCAGCGCGGACGACCGCGACGTGGAGGCCTTTATCGAGCGCGAGCTGGCGGCGCCGGTGGCCTTTGCTGCGGCGCTCAGCGAGCGCCTGGCTTCCTGGCCCAAGCAGCAGGCGGCACCGGCGGTGACCTTTGTCACCAACCCCGATGACGGCCGAGGCAATCTGCTGAACGACGTCAGCCGGGCCGCTATCGAGGCGCTGATCCGCGTCTGGCGCCTGGAATCCGAGCATCAGCTCAAGGCCGGCACGCGACCGTTTGCCCTGAACCCGAATCAGCTGGTGAGGTTCGACAACAGCGAGCCGGACAACGTGGCGTTTGCGGCCGACTGGTGCGTGACGCTGAACAACCGCGTGCGGAAGATGGACGCCATCAACCTGTGGCTGCCCAAGTCCATCCAGCGGGCGACCGGCAAGTCGTCCATGCCCATGTCGATCCAGCGCGTGCTGCCCGGCCTGCACCGCGGCAAGAGCGCCGTGATCACCGGCGGCAGCTTAGGCATAGGCCTGCAGCTTGGGCGTTTCCTGGCCCTGGCCGGCGCCCGGGTGCTGCTGAGCGCGCGCAGCGAAGAAAAGCTGGCCGGCGCCCGGGACAGCATCGTCGAGGAGCTGCGCCTGTCGGGCTACGGCGACCCCGAAAACCGGGTCTTCATCCTGCCCGATATTGACGTCGGTGACGCCGCCGCGCTGGAAAAGCTGTTCGAGCACGCCATGACGCTGTTCGGCAACGTGGACTTTCTCATCAACAACGCCGGCATCTCGGGCGCAGAGGAGATGGTTGTCGACATGGGCCTCGACGACTGGAACCGCACCATGGAGGCCAATCTGATCAGCAACTACGCGCTGATCCGGATGTTCGCGCCGACGATGAAGAACCACGGCAGCGGCAACATCCTCAACGTCTCGAGCTACTTCGGCGGCGAAAAGTACCTCGCCGTTGCCTATCCAAACCGCGCCGACTACTCCGTCTCAAAGGCGGGTCAGCGAGTGCTGGCGGAAATCCTGTCCCGGCATCTGGGGCCGGAAATCCAGATCAACGCCATGGCGCCCGGCCCGGTGGACGGCGCCCGTTTGCGCGGCCTGGGCGGCGCGCCCGGCCTCTTCTCCCGCCGCGGCCGGCTGATCCTGGAGAACATCCGGCTCAACAAGGTATACGGCGCACTGCTGACGGCCTCGGCCGACACGCTGGGAGACTGCCTCCAGCACCTCGCGGCCAACCGGCTGGATCAGCTGAGCGAGTGGGCCGACGCGCCGCGTGCACTGGCCACGCTGATCGCGCAGGCCTCGGAGGGACCGGCGGTTGCCAACGCGTCGGATTTCCTGCTGAGCGTACCGCTGGCCGAGAAGCTGTGCCGACGTCTTGAGGCAGGAGGACAAATCAGCCCTGCGGACAGCACCCGTTTCCTCGACGCCTTCGACGCACCGGAAGGTGATTTCTTCGCACCTGGCGACATCGAGCGAGCGGCCCAGAAGATCGAAGCGGGCATCATCAACCGTCTCCACCTGCACCAGATGCCCACCGATGAGCAGGTGGCGGTTTCCACGGTGTTCAGCCTCGCCGATCAGATTGTCAGCGGTGAGACCTTTCACCCGTCGGGCGGCCTGAAGTTTGATCGCTCCGTCACCGAAGGCGAAATGATGCTCCACCCAGGCAAGGAAGACCTGGCCCAGCTCAACGGCAAAATGGTGGTGCTGATCGGCGACACCATGCGGGAGGAGCTGCAGGCGATTGTCGAAGGATTCGCGGAGCACAAGATCGCCGCCCTCACGCTGCTGGTCAGCAGCGAAGACACCGCCACTACCCTGACCGCGAGGCTGGCCAAACTTGAAGGCATCAAGCTGACGGTCAAACCGGTCACCGACGGCATCGAGCAGGCGATGGACGAAGCGCGTGCGGCCATGGGGCGGATCGACGTTGTGGTCAGCACGCCCTTCGTGCGTATGCCGCTCAAACCCCTGGCCGCCGACGCGGGCCGGAGCTGGGATCGGGTGCTGACAACCGAAGAGTTTGCCGGCGTGGTGGAAAACCATCTCACCCACCACTTCCGGGCTGCCAAGAAGGCAGCGCTCATCGAGGGTTGCCAGATCGTGCTGGTGACTTCGGGCACCTCCCGTGCCTCCACCCGGGAAGAGTTTGCGCTGGCGCTGTTTGCCAAAAACTCACTGCACGCCTTTACCGTAACGCTGGGGGTTGAGGGAGAGAGACTGCCGACCGCCCCGGCGATCAACCAGGTTCAGCTGACCCGACGAGCCCGCGCGGAGGAGCCCAGCAACGATCAGGAGCTGAACGAGGAAATGCGCAGACTTGTGGCGGCGGTTCTGCAGTGCTCGGTCCCCGCCCCACGGCCAAGAGACAGCCGCTACCTGGCGCGGATTTTCCGCGGCAACGCCGTCACCGTCTGATGTGGACCAGCGTCACATTCACCACGGATTGCTGAATCGGTGCTGCTGAGCGAACTGGTCGCCGCCTCCGGCGAGGTGGCCGCGACCCGCAGCCGTCTGAAGAAGCGTGAGCGCCTGGCGGCCTGCCTGAACGCCGCCCTGCCCGAGGAGCGAGCGCTGGTGGTGAACTACCTGAGCGGCACCCTGCCCCAGGGAAAAATTGGTCTCGGGCCGGCGCTGATCAGCAAGCTTTCTCCCGGCCAGGGGTCGGAGCCGTCGAGCGTTGAGCTGCTGGAACTCGATCAGATCTTCAACACGATCGCCGCCACCAGGGGTGCCGGCTCGGGCAAGGCGCGGCAGGAAACGCTCACGCAGCTTTATGCCCGGTTGAGCGAAGACGAGGGTCGTTTTGTCAGCCGGCTCGTCCTGGGAGAGCTCCGTCAGGGCGCCCTGGAAGGGGTGCTGATCGAAGCGCTGGCCGACGCGACCGAACTTCCCGCTGATGACCTGCGACGGGCGGTCATGCTGGCCGGTGACCCCGCGCCGGTGGCGGTGGCCGCCTGGACGGACGGGCTGGCGGGGCTGGAGCAGTTTCAGCTGGAGCTGTTCAAACCTGTGAAGCCGATGCTCGCGCAGCCGGCGGACGACATGCCGGGCGCTCTGGACGCACTTGGGGAGGCTGCGCTGGAGACCAAGCTGGACGGAGCCCGGGTGCAGATTCACCGAGACGGCTCCCACGTCGAGTTCTACAGCCGCCAGCTCAATCCGGTGACCGAGTCGCTCCCGGAGATCGCCGCGATGGTGGCTGACCTGCCGCTCGAGTCGGGGATTTTCGACGGCGAGGTTCTCGCGCTGCGAGACGACGGCAGGCCGCTGCCGTTCCAGGTGACGATGCGGCGCTTTGGCCGGCGTCTCAACGTGGCGGAGATGACCGAAAAAATTCCGCTGCGGCTGTTTGTATTTGACTGCCTCATGCTCAACGGTGATTCACTGCTCGACGAACCCTTGAGCCAACGTATCAAGGCGATGGAGGACGCGCTGCCCGCCTCCCTGCGGGTTAATCGGCTGATCAGCTCAAACGCCGAGGAGGCGACACGTTTTCTCACCGACGCGCTCACCGCTGGCCATGAGGGCGTGATGGCGAAGTCGCTGACGGCGCCCTACATGGCAGGCAGCCGCGGCGCTGACTGGCTCAAGATCAAGCAGGCCCACACGCTCGATCTCGTTGTGCTGGCCGCTGAATGGGGCAGCGGCCGCCGCAAGGGCAAGCTTTCGAACCTGCACCTCGGCGCCCGCGACGACGAATCCGGTGACTTTGTCATGCTGGGCAAGACCTTCAAGGGGCTTACGGATCGTCTGCTCGCCTGGCAGACGGAGCGGCTGCTGACCCTCCAGACCCACGCTGAGGGTCACGTGGTGTTCGTCAAGCCGGAACTGGTGGTGGAAATTGCGTTCAGCGACGTACAGACGAGCCCGCAGTATCCCGCCGGCATGGCGCTACGCTTCGCCCGCGTCAAACGCTACCGCAAAGACAAAACGCCGCAGGAGGCCGACACGCTGGCAACGGTGCAGCTGATACACCAAGCGGCGGGCCAAGCTGCGGACTAGCCGCTGCCTACTGAGGGACTTTCCTGCGCCGCCAGAAATCCAGCCAGGCTCGCTCCGCGAGGGTCTCGCGCTCAAAAGCGAGCGCAGCGGCACGGAGTGCGCGGTCCCAGAAACGGTTGGCCCAGCGCTGCGTGCGTTCGGCGAGATCCCGCTCACCCATGCGGCGCTGCACGCTCGAACGGGTCCGAAGCTGCTCTGCGCGCTGCTTCCATGTGCTGTATGCCTGCGTCAGCCGGCGCGACTCGCAGAGGCGCCGCAAAACCTGCTGACGCAGCCCCGGCGTTGCACCCTGCCACTCGTCGTCGTTGCCCAGCCAGACCGGCGGCGGCTCGTCGGGATCAATCTTGCGACAGGCGTTCTTAAGGTCACGCAGAAATCCGCTCAGGTCCCGGTCTGCCAGCTTCCAGTTGCCCATCACTACGATCCTTGTTCGAAAACGACACGTTAATTATCTCGGGAAACGACAGCCTGATCCTCAGCCTCCGGTACGGATTGCTACAGGGAACGGCGGGTATTACTGTAGGAAATCTCAGACATTGTGCGCCGGATCACAAAAACACGGCGCATTGACCCGCCGGCTGTTAGGTTCGCCGGCAGCAAGTTAGGCCGATAACAACCGCAACGTGAAGCAGTTTCATCCCGCCACGACCCAGTGGTTCGAAGAAAATTTTTCTCGCCCCACGGACATCCAGGCCAAAGGCTGGGAGGCGATCCGTCAGGGCGAGCACTGCCTGCTGGTGGCGCCGACGGGCAGCGGCAAGACGCTGGCCGCCTTTTTGTCTGGCATCGACCGACTGGGACAGGAAGGCGGCCCGGCCGACGGCGAAAAGCCGGCGGGCGTGCGGGTGCTCTACATCTCCCCCCTCAAGGCGCTGGTCTACGACATTGAGCGCAACCTGCGGTCGCCGCTGGTGGGCATCAGCCGTACGGCGGCGAGGATCGACAAACCGTTTCACGCGGCCAGCGTCGCCGTGCGCACCGGCGACACGCCCCAGCGCGAGCGCCAGCAGCAGTCCAAAAACCCCTCCCAGATTCTGGTCACAACGCCCGAGTCGCTGTTCCTGATCCTCGGCTCCAAGGCCGCGGCGAATCTCAAGACCGTCGACACGATCATCATCGACGAAATCCACGCGCTGGCGCCAACCAAGCGGGGGACCCACCTGGCGCTGTCGCTGGAGCGGCTGTCGGCGCTGGCCAACCAGGAGCCGCAGCGTATCGGCCTGTCGGCCACCGTCCGGCCCCTGCAGACCGTCGCCAAGTTTCTCGGCGGACGCCGGCCGGTTCAGGTGATCGACTGCTCCGCCAAGCCGCGGATCGCGGTTGAGGTCAAAGTACCGGTGCCGGACATGCAGAACCCGCCGGCGCAGCCACAGCCCGACAGCGGCGGATCGATTCTCGGTGAGCTCTACAGCCGGGAGGTTGGCACACCCCAGACCGAACGCGGGATCTGGCCGGCGATCTATCCGCAGCTCCTGGCGGCGATCAACGAGAACCGGGCCACAATCGTTTTCGTGAACAGCCGCGGGCTGTGCGAACGGCTGGCCCAGAAACTCAACGAGCTGGCCGAAGAGGAGCTCGTGCGCGCCCACCACGGCAGCATCTCCCACGCCAAGCGTGCTGAGATCGAGGAGGGCCTCAAGAGCGGTGCCATCCGGGGCATCGTGGCAACCAGCTCGCTCGAGCTCGGCATCGACATGGGCGCTGTCGATCTTGTGGTGCTGGTGGAGTCGCCGGGATCGGTTGCCCGCGGACTGCAGCGCGTCGGGCGGGCCGGCCACGGCGTCGGCGAGATCAGCCACGGGCGCGTCTTTCCCAAGTTCCGCGGCGACCTGCTGGAGAGTGCGGTCGTCGCAAGCCGCATGCTGGAGGCGGAGCTCGAGGCGATCGAGGTGCCCGACAATCCGCTGGACGTGCTGGCGCAGCAGCTGGTGGCAGCCTGCTGCGACCATCCACACACGGTGGAGGAACTGGCCGCGCTCGTCGGCGGTGCCTGGTCTTATCGAAACCTGTCGCGTCAGGCCCTCGAAGGCGTGCTGGACATGCTGACCGGCCGCTATCCGTCCAACGACTTTGCGGATCTCAAACCGCTGCTGTCCTGGGACCGCAGCAACGACACGCTGTCGCCACGACGCGGCGCAGCGATGGTCACCCGCATGAACGCCGGGACCATACCCGACCGCGGCGCTTACGGCGTGCACCTCGGGGAAGACGGACCGCGGGTTGGCGAACTCGACGAGGAGATGGTGTTCGAGACCCGCGTTGGGGACAACATCATGCTCGGCGCCAGCACCTGGCGGGTCGAGGGCATCACGCGTGATCGCGTGCTGGTGGTGCCCGCGCCCGGCGAGCCGGGCCGCCTGCCCTTCTGGCGAGGCGACGGACCGGGCCGACCGATCGAGCTGGGGCAGGCGATCGGTGAATTCATCCGCAAAGCCGGCCGCTACGGGCCCGCCAAAGCCCGTCAGTGGATTGCCAGCCATACGCCGCTGGACGAGCTCGCCACCCAGAATCTGGCTGAGTACCTGACCGAGCAGAAAAGCCACTGCGGCACGCTGCCCACCGATCAAAATATTGTCGTCGAAAAATTCCGCGATGAGCTGGGAGACTGGCGCGTCTGCATCCTCACGCCCTTTGGCGCCCGCATCCATGCCCCCTGGGCCATGGCGCTGCAGCGCACGCTCGGCGAACTCGCCGGCTTCGAGATGCAGGTGATGTACACCGACGACGGTATTGTCCTGAGGCTCGCCGACGCCGACGAGCTGCCGGCTCTCGACGCGCTCATCCCTCGCGCCGAGGAGGTCGAGGAACTGATCACCGATCAGCTCGCCGGCACCGCGCTGTTCGCCGGCCTGTTCCGGGAAAACGCGGTGCGTTCGCTGTTGCTGCGCCGCAATCGTCCTGGCCAGCGCTCGCCGCTCTGGGCCCAGCGACTCAAGTCGCAGAATCTGATGGCGGCGGTGCGGCAGTACCCCAGCTTTCCCATCGTGATGGAAACCTACCGCCAGGCGCTGGCCGACGTGTTCGATCTGCCTGGTCTGAAGGATCTGCTGCGGGATATCGCCGGTAGAAAAATCACCGTCGAGGAGGTGGAAACCCCCAGCGCCTCTCCGTTCTCGCGGTCCCTGGTGTTTGCCTACGTGGCGGCCTACCTCTACGAACAGGACGCGCCGCTCGCCGAGCGACGGGCCCAGGCGCTGACGCTAGATCGCGCGCTGCTGGGCGAGCTGCTGGGCCAGGCCGAGCTGCGGGATCTGATCGATCGTGATGTGCTGGCGGAGCTGGAGGACGAGCTCCAGCGACTCACCGAGGACTACCGGGCACGCGACGCCGACGACCTGCACGATCTGCTGCGTCGGCTTGGCGACCTGAGCCAGGCGGATCTGGAGCTGCGCTCGGCCGGGCCCACGGAAGCCTGGCTGGCGGAGCTCAAGCAGCAGCGCCGTGCGCTCAGCGTATCAATCGGTAGCGAGCAGCGCTGGATTGCCGCGGAGGACAGCGGGCTTTATCGCGATGCGCTCGGCGTGGCCTTGCCCGGCGGCGTGCCGGACGCGTTCACGGCAACCGTGGAACAGCCGCTGGAGCAGATGCTGAAGCGCTACGCGCGTCATCATGGCCCGTTTCTCACCGCTGACCCTGCCACGCAGTGGGGCCTGAGACCCGCACAGCTCGAGCCGGTGCTGCAGCTGCTGGAGCAGCGCGGCGTGCTGACCCGCGGCGAGATTCGCCCCGGCGGAGTGGAGCTGGACTGGTGTGACGCCGAGGTGCTGCGAAGGCTCAAGCGGCGCAACCTGGCCAGCCTGCGTGACGAGGCGGCGGCGGTCGACACCCCCAGCCTGGCCCTGTACCTGCCCCAGTGGCAGGGGCTGGACGAGGAGCGCGGGGGACCGCAGCGGCTGCTTGAGGTGATCGGCCAGCTGCAGGACCTGGCGCTGCCGTGGTCAACGCTCAGCACGATCATTCTGCCGCGCCGCGTAGCCGGCTTTCGTCCAGAGATGCTCGACATGCTGGCGGCGGACGGCTCGGTCGTCTGGGTCGGGCGCGGCGCCAGCGGACCCAAAGACGGTCGGGTTGCGCTATACCTGCGCAGCGAGGTACGCCAGCTGCTGACCCCGCCTCCACCCTACGAGCCGGCCAGCGACCTGCACGCGCAGATCCTGGACCACCTCACGCAAAACGGCGCGTCCTTTTCGTTTGAGATGCAGGCGGTGCTGGAGCAGAGCGGCCACAGCGCCAAAGATTTTGCGGCGGCGCTCTGGGATCTGGTCTGGGATGGCCAGATCACCAACGATACGTTCAGCCCCTTCCGCTCGCTTTCCGGAGGCACCCGCCGGCGCGGCGCGCGTCGGGCACCCGGCCCTTCGACGGCAGGCGGACGCTGGTCTGCGGTGGCCAGCCTCATTGTCGTCCCGGTGCCGGACACCGAACGCGCGCTGGCCAAGGCCCGCCTGCTGCTTGACCGCTACGGCGTGGTCAGCCGCCAGTGCGCTCAGGCTGAGGATATTCCGGGCGGGTTTTCGGCCATCTATAAGGTGCTGCGAGAGCTGGCGGAACAGGGACGCTGTCGCCGCGGGCATTTTGTGGACGGCCTGGCCGGCGCCCAGTTTGCGCTGGCCGGCGCCGTAGACCGGCTGCGGGGCGCACGCAGCGATGCCGAGGAGCGGGACACGCCGATCACCCGGCAGGATATTGTGGTGCTTTGCGCAATCGATCCGGCCAACCCGTTCGGTGCGCTGGTCCCCTGGCCGGCGTGCGCCAACGCCGAGCGCGCGAAGCCGCGGCGCGTGGCCGGCGCCTGGGTGCTGCTGGCGCGCGGCCGACCGCTGCTGTTTGTCACCGCGCGCAATCGGCACCTGGTGACCTTTCCTGAGAGCTTTGAGGACGACACCGGCGCCCTCGACGCCGCCATTGAGACGCTGCGCGGCCTGCCGAAAACCGGTCGCCGCAGCGCTATGGTGGTCATCGAGAAGATTGACGGCCAGCCGGTCAAGGAGTCGCCGCTGCTGCCGCACTTTCGCCGCCTCGGCTTTACGCTGGACTACGGCGGTCTGATCGACATGCAGCCTCACGGAGCCGCCACCAGTGCCTGAAGGCGATACGATTCACAAGATCGCCAACTACCTGAAACCGCGCCTGGACGGCCAACCGCTGGAATCCCTGGTGCTGGCCGATCGCAGCGCCGAACGAACGGTGAGCGCCAACCGCATCCAGGCCGTCAGGGCTGCCGGCAAACACCTCTTTGTGGACCTGGACAACGGCCTGAGCGTCCGTAGCCACCTCGGCATGCACGGCAGCTGGCACCGCTATCCGCTGGGTGAAACCTGGCGGAAACCCCGCTCCCGGGCCAGCGTGGTGATTACCGTCGGTGCAAACCACTACGTGTGCTTTAACGCCAAAGAGGTCGAGCTGATCCGCACGCCGAGCGTTCGCTCGGCGGTCGTCGACCATCGCCTCGGCCCCGACCTCACCGCGGGCGCCGTCGATCTTGACGTCGTTGTCCGACGGGTCTGGGAGCTGTGCGAACCCGATACGCTGCTGCCCGACGTGCTGCTGGATCAGCGGGTCGCCAGCGGTATCGGGAACGTGTACAAATCCGAGGTTCTCTTTATCCACGGCGTCTCGCCGAAGCGCGAGGTCGGGCAGTGTGGGGACACTCTGCTCAAGTCGCTCTACGCCTCGGCCAGCGAGCTGCTGAGCGCCAACCTTGGCGGTGGCCGTCGGGTCACTCGCCGCGAAGGCGACAGCGCCGGCAGGCTGTGGGTCTATCGTCGCGAAGGCCTGCCCTGCCTGCGCTGCGACCACCCCATTGCATATGCCCGCCTCGGGCGGCATCATCGCAGCACCTACTGGTGTCCTGCCTGCCAGGACAGCTCCCAAATTTCGGAGAACCCATGAAGACACTCAAATCAGCTCTGCTGGCACTGCTTCTTGCGCCTGTCGCGCAGGCCAGCGTGGTGCGGGTAGACACCCAACTCGGCAGTTTTTATATCGACCTCCTCGAGCAGGAGGCGCCGCGAACGGTGGCAAATTTTCTCAACTATGTGCGCGATGGAGACTATGCCAACAGCATCATTCACCGGGTCGAATACGGCTTTGTGATCCAGGGCGGTGGCTTCACCTTTGTCGACGGCGAGTTCGGCGAGGTTCCGACTGATCCGACGATCGCCAACGAGTTTGGGCTCTCCAACGTTCGCGGCACGGTGGCCATGGCCAAGATCGGCGGCGATCCCGACAGCGCCGACAGCCAGTGGTTCATCAACATGGATGACGCCAACGCGGGGCTGGATAACGAGAACGGCGGCTTTACGGTATTCGGCCGGGTCATGGGCAACGGCATGGAGGTGGTCGATCGCATCAACTCCCTGGTGCGCATCAATACCGGCCAGCCGGCGCTGGGCACCGTGCCGGTCAAGCTCAACGGCGAGTTTGCCGGCCTGGAAGATTTGAGCAGCGAGAACATCATTTTCACGGTCATCACCGAAGTCGACGGTTTCGAAATCAACCCGGGCCTGTCTGGAACCTGGTTCAACGCCGCCACGCCCGGCCAGGGCTGGCTGATTGACATCATCGACAGCGGCGACCGCAAAGAAGTGTTTGTCGCCTGGTTTACCTACGACATCAATGCGCCGGACGGCGACGATGGTGAGGGTTTCGGGAGCACCCAGCATCGCTGGCTGACCGCCAGCGGTACCTTTTCGGGCGACACGGCCACGCTGACGATTTCCCGCAACACCGGTGGCATCTTCAACGATCCGACCAGTACCACGGTCGAGTCGGTGGGCACGCTGGTGATTCAGTTCACCGGCTGCGGGACGGCGATCTTGAGCTGGGATTTTGATGACCCGGCCGTGGGCGATGCCACCGTCGACATCATCCGGCTCTCGCCGGACAGCTTCTGCGGCGGGATTGCGCTGCCGGCGGAGTAGATGGTCCTGGCTCAGGCCCGTTCGGTCGCGCGGGCTGTAGCCTGCTGCAGCGCTTCGATCAAGGACGCGCGGGTAAACGGCTTGCTGATCATCGTGAACTCATCGGACGTGTCGGTGCGCTCTGTGAATCCGCTCATGATGATGATCGGCATGTCGGGGCACTGTTCAGAGGCCCAGCGCGCCAGGTCGTAGCCGTTGTGGCTGCCGGGCATGCGAACGTCGGTCAGCAGGTAGTGGTAGTCCCGCTTGTCGGCGAGGTGTTCGAGCGCCTCATCGGCTGAACCGAGGCAGGAGACCTGCGCGCCGACGCTCTGCAGCGCAACCGTCACCGTTCTGGCGACCATCTCGTTGTCCTCGACGACCAGCACCTGCTTGCCTTGAAGGCCGTCTTTCGTCACTTCAGCCGGCTCGGCCGGGTCCACGGTCATCTCACTCGCTGGCAGTGCCAGGGTCACGCTTGTGCCGCTTTCGGGGCTGCTGCGAAGCAGCAGGTCGCCCGCTGACTGCCGCACAAAGCCATGCACCGAACTCAGTCCCAGCCCGGTTCCGGTGGTTTCCGCTTTGGTCGTGAAAAACGGCTCGGTTGCTCGTTCCAGTGTTGCCGGATCCATGCCCTGGCCGTTGTCCTCCACCGTGATCAGCACATAGTCCCCGGGCTCGAGCGACGGCCACGCCTGGCATTGCTGCTTGTCCAGGATCTCGCGCGAGACCTCAACCCGGATGGCGCCGGCGTCATTGACTGCATCAGAGGCATTTCTCAGCAAATTGAGGATGGCACTGGTGAGCTTCGCTGGATCGACCAACGCCACGGCGTTGGCAGGCGGTTTGCCAAAAGTCAGCGCGATCTCCTCCCCAACGGCGGAGCGAAAGAGCGTTCGGGTACCCTCTAACAGCTTGCTGATATCCGTCGCCGTCGCCTGGAGCTCCTGCTGACGCGAATAGGCGAGGAGCTGGTGGATCATTTCGCTGGCGTAGCGAATCGAATCGTTGGAAGCCCCGAGCACGGCCCGCTGCGCGGCCGTTTCGGTCAGAGGCTCAAACTGTTCGTTGGCGCTGGAAATCACCTGCAGCAGATTGTTGAAGTCGTGGGCCACGTTGCTGGTGAGCTGCCCGATCAGCTCGTTGCGCTTTTTCCGGTCCAGCGCGCGCTCAAGCTCGGCCTGTTCGCCCAGCTGCTCGCGCAGCGCCTCGGATTTCTCCGCCACCGTGCGGGTCAGCTCCTGATTGAGGGCCTGCTCCCGGGCCAGGAGACTCTTCTGGTAGCCCCGCCGGTTCACGGCGTAGAGCAGCGTCATCACCACCGCGGCGGTGAGCACCACCACCGCCAGCAGCAGGTTGCGGTTTTTCCTGACGGCCTGCTCGCGCGCCTGAAGCTCGCTCGCCCGGGCAGCGCTGATCTCGGCCTCTGCAGCCAGGCGAATCTCAGACTCGCGGATCCGGGCGATCTCGGCCTGCTGCTGCTGGGCCGTGACTTTGGCGTTGTAGTATCGAACGCTTTGTACCGTTCTGGCGTTCTCCGCCTCGCCAGACGCCTCAAGAAACCGCAGGAGCTCCGCAACGCCGTCCCGATCCCCGGCCATCCGCAGCCGATGCTGCAGCCGCAGTCCCGCCACCCGCGCCTGACGGCTTGGGCTCAGCGTATCGAGATCGATCTGGTCGAGCACCAAAGGTACTTCGTCGAGCTTGCCCTGAAGAAACAGGGTTCGCACCAGCGCCAAACGGGCCTCGGCGAGCTCTGAGGGCAAGTCTGTCAGCTTGTCGATGGCGAGCCTCGCCGCCTCCTCGGCGCCGGCAAAGTCTCCGGTCTCGATCAGCGCCTCGGCCAGAAACTCATAAGCGTTTCCCAGGTTGCTGGTAGCCGTTTCTTCGTTTGTCGCGTCGATAAAGCGCCGGAGACCCTCGGCGGATCCCTGGGCGTCACCGAATATCCGCTGAAGCTCAAGCTCGTGCAGCAGCAGGGAGTCCTTAGCCCAGGGGATTTGCGAGCGCGCCCGCAGGTCAGCAATTTTGTCCAGCCAGTCACGAGCGTCTTCGTGCAGCCCCTGCAAAATCAGCATGACAATCAGATTGTTGGCCAGAATGATCGACAGGTTGTCGTCGGAGCGATCCAGCCCTCGCGTCAGGATCTCCTGGTAGATCTCGATGGCGCGCAGCGTCTCGCCCGTTTCCTGAAGCACGGTCGCATAGTTGGCTCGTACGCGGTCATATACTTCCGGGTCAACCGCGCTGAATTCTTCAGCCAGAATTTGATCCAGAGCGGCCTTCGCTCGCTCCGGATTGCCTCGAAAATAGTCGATCAGCGGCGGCGCTGTGACCAACCGCAGGTATTGGTCAGGCTGATCCTCGGCATTCACCAGCGCAAGACCCTCCCGCGCAGCCTGTTCAGCCTCATCGAGCCTTCCCAGCAGCTGCATGGCATGCATCCGACCGAGGTAAGCGTCACCGAGCAGCGCCGGGTCAGGGTTCGGCGACTCGGCGAGTAGTTCGAGGGAGCGGTCGATCAGCTCAAGCTGCTCGTTCGGCGGAATTGACTGACTGAGGACTCGGGCAATCAGCTCGGCGGCGGATTCGGTCTGTGCGGCTGCTGAGCACCAGACAAGGAGGAGCCCGCAGCAGGCAAAAAGTCGTGTGCTAATGGCGGAAGGCCTGTTTTCAAACAGCCGGGATCATACTTCAAAACTTTGGGAGGACCCAGCCACCAAGGCTTCTTTTCCTGTCGAAACTTCGCCGCGAATCAATGACCTGTCGACACTTCCACGCCGTCCACTGGTAACCATCGTTTACCGATTGGCAGCCGGAATCATCGGCTCTAGCCCGTACAATAACGCCACGTTCACAAAGCTAAAGCCGATGGCGCTGGAGAAAGGCCGAGGGATAAACCGCACGCAGCGGTCAGTCCAAGGCCAGGGAACTTCCAACCATGACTTATCTGATTATCGCCCTGCTGCTTTGCAGCCTGACCCTGAGTGTCGTGTTCCTGCTCGCATGGCAGAATTTCGGCCGGCAGACGCATGCCCTCGTCTGGTCAGCGACCTTCCTTGCCGGCGCCGTTCAGTACGGCGTCAACCTGCTGTCCGACAGTCTGTTTGACGACCGGAGGGTTTATTGGGTCATCGGGTCCGCTCTGGGCGCGCTAACGGTTTCCCTGGCGCTGGCCGGCTTTCGCCTCTGGTCAGGGCGCTGGGTGAGAGCTGACGTTCTCGCGCTAACCGGCTTTGCCGCCGTGCTTTCAGTCGCCTGGTTCACCTTCGGTCAACCTCACGTCGGCATGCAGATGTTCATCGGCCCCGCTTACGGCGGCGTGCTGTGCCTGCTTTGTGCCCAACTGATCTTCCGTCAGCAGGCCGTGTCGCGAGACGTCGAGCTGGCGGCGGCAAGCACCCTGGGGCTATTCGGGGTCTCGCAGATTCTGGCGGCCTGCGCAGCGCTGATGCAGGGCGCCACGATGGACCCCCACTGGCTGGAGATTTACCGCCAGATCAATTTTGTGATCCTGCCGGCCGGCTATCTCGGCAGCGGCTTGTTCACCGTGCTGATTCTGGCGTCGGACCTTTCGCTGCAGATGAAGAGTCTCGCCAACACCGATCCGATGACCGGCATCTTGAACCGCCGGGGTTTTGAGTCCACCAGCGGTCCGCTGATCGCGCGCGCCCGCAGGAACAACCAGCCGCTATCCGTGATCATCTGCGACGTGGACAATTTTAAAGAGGTCAACGATCAGCATGGCCACAGCGCCGGCGACCGCGCGCTGCTGCTGATGGCGAAGGTGCTTCGGGCGAGCCTGCGCGATGGTGATGTCTTCGGCCGGATCGGGGGAGAAGAATTTGCCCTGGCCCTGCCGCACACCGACATCACCCAGGCCGAAAAAACGGCTCGCTTGCTGCGGCGTGATCTCGCAGGAACCGAAATCGGCTGGCGTCCGGAGCCGTTTCACATCACGGCCAGCTTCGGCGTAGCGACGCTGCGTGAGGACGATCACTCGATGGACGACCTGCTGCAGCGCGCCGACCGGGCCATGTACCGGTCAAAACGCGACGGCCGCAACCGGGTCAGCCTGGAAAGGGCGCTGAGATCCGCGCAGCTCACGCCGGATTTCTGCTGATCCGGGCAATCGGTTAGACTCGGAGGTCGTTCAAACCCCGACCCGAGTTTGCAAACCTCATCCGCTTTACTCAACTCGCTTGATCCTGCGATCTACCTGACCGGCGACGCTGTCGGCGAGGCTTACGCCTGCGACTGGACCCGAGCCAATCCGGTGCTGCCGGAGGTAGTCTTCCGACCAAAAACGACTCAGCAGGTCAGCGAGATTCTCACCGCCTGCCACGCGAACGGGCAGCCGGTTGTCATCCAGGGCGGCCGGACCGGGCTCGCCGGGGGCGCGACCCCGCAGGCTGGCGAGCACAGCCTGTCGCTGGAGCTGATGACTCAGCTCATCGAGTTCGACCGCGAGGGAATGACGATCACGGTCGGTGCCGGGATGCCGCTGCAAACTATTCAGGACACCGCGGCAGCGGAGGGTCTGGAGTTTTCCATGGACCTCGGGGCCCGGGGCTCGTGCCAGGCGGGCGGCATCGTGTCGACCAACGCCGGCGGCAATCAGGTGATTCAGCACGGCATGACCCGTTCCCTGATCCTTGGACTGACGGCCGTACTGGCCGACGGCACCGTCATCGAGGCCAACAACAAGCTCCTGAAAAACAACGCGGGCTACGATCTCAAGCAGCTGTTTATCGGCACTGAGGGAACGCTCGGCGTGGTGACCCAGGTGACGTTTCGACTCAATTCCAGCAAGCCCGCCAGCGCGTCCGCTCTGTGCGCCTGCGCCGATTTTCCCGCGGTCATCAAGCTGCTGCGCCACTGCGGTAAAACCCTTCCGGTGCTGTCCGCATTCGAGGTGATGTGGCAAGGCTATTTTGAGACGGCGCTGGAGGCGACGGGAAGAGCAAACCCGCTGTCCGAACTGACCCCGTTCACCGTGCTGCTCCAGACTGAAGGCAGCAGCGAAGGCTCGCTCAGCAGCGACCTGGAGCGATGCCTCGAACAGGCGCTGGAACAGGAGCTGGTGACGGACGGCGTGCTGGCCAGCAGCATCGCGGACAGTCAGCGGCTGTGGGAGCTGCGGGACGCCATTGCCGACATCATGCCCGCGATGGAGCCCATGGCGGTGTTTGACGTAGGCATACCGCTCGCCGACATGGATCGGGTCGCAAGCGCCATCGAGCGTGACCTGGCGCGTGAATTTGCGGACTGCAAGACCCTGCTGTTCGGCCACATCGGTGACGGCAATCTGCACGTGGTTGCCTCAACCGGGCGAGCGGAGGACAAGGCGTCCATCGAAGCGGTGGTGTACCGCCATACCGCTTCGGCAAGCGGGAGCGTCAGCGCGGAGCACGGGATTGGAACGCTGAAGAAACCCTGGCTGCCGCAGAGCCGAAGCCCGGCGGAGATTGCGCTGATGAAGTCTTTGAAACAGGCGATGGACCCAAAGGGAATTCTCAATCCAGGACGAGTGGTTGACCGATGAGCCAGACGAACGATCCGCACGACGTCGGCGGCCTTGAAGCCGGCCCCGTCGAGCGGGGTGAACATGACACGGCCTGGTGGGAGTGGCAGGTCGACGCGATGGTGCGCCTGGCGCTGGGAAAGGGGCTGATCAGCGACTTTGCGGAACTGCGCGACGGCATTGAGCATCTGACGCCGGCGGACTACGAGGATCTCAGCTACTACGAACGCTGGGCCAAGTCGCTGGCCTACACGCTTGTCGACAAGGGTGTTGTCACGCGCGACGCCCTCGAGCAAAAAATGAGGGAGATTGCCGAGCGCCAGGCACAGTCGTCATGAGTCACGCCGAGCCAACGTCAACCCAGGCGCGCTTTCAAGCCGGTCAGCGCGTCCGAATCCACGATCGTCATCCGGGCGTTCACCACCGGGTCCCCCGCTACGTGAAGGGGCACGAAGGGGTCGTTGAACGCGTCTGCGGGCTTCACGGACAGCCGGAACGGTTTGTCCGCGGTGACGGGCTGCCCGCAACGCGCCTCTATCGAGTTTGTATTCCACAGTCGCAGCTTTGGCCAGACTACCAGGGGCAGGCCTGCGACACGCTCGAGGTGGAAGTCTTCGAACACTGGCTGGAGCCCGCCTGATGAGTCACGACCACGATCACAACCATGACCACGACCATGACCGGACGTTCCAGCCGGACCATCCCGAACCCACCAGCGAAGCCGCCCGGGTCGGACTGGCGCTGAGGGAGCTTCTGCTCGAGGCCGGTCACTACACGCGCGCTGAGGAGGCGGCGATGATCAGCCGGATGCAGGGGGCGTCTCCCGACAACGGCGCCCGCCTGGTGGCGCGGGCCTGGACCGACCCAGCCTTCAAGGCACGTTTGCTGGACAACGGCAGTGACGCCATTACCGAACTCGGCTTCGACCTCAGGCCGGCTGAATTCACGGTCATGGAAAACGATGATCAGGAACACAACGTCATCGTGTGCACCCTCTGCTCCTGCTATCCCAGGGCGCTGCTGGGCATGTCTCCGTCCTGGTACAAATCCCGCAGCTATCGCTCCCGGCTGGTCCGTGAGCCGCGGACCGTACTTGCCGAATTCGGGGTGGAGCTAAGCGACGATGTTCACGTACGGGTTCATGACTCGACGGCCGAGCTGCGCTACATGGTGCTGCCGCAACAGCCCGCTGGTACCGAAGACTGGTCGGAAGACCGCCTGCGGGCACTGGTCACCCGGGACTCGCTGATCGGCACGCAGCGCACCCTCACGGCCACCGATACCGACGCCGACGGCGCCCCATTCCCCTAGGTTTTCTGTCCCATGGGTGCTGCAAGAATCGCCGTGGATATCGGCGGCACGTTTACCGATGTGGTGCTGCAAAACGCCGAGAACCAGCGCTGGTCCGACAAGCTGCTGACGACCCACGGTCAGCCCGAGCAGGCGTTGCTCGAGGGCATTGAACGGGTTCTCGCCAGCAGCGGAGTGCCGGCGGCAGATCTCACCATGGTGCTTCACGGCACAACCCTAGCGACCAACGCGCTGATCGAACGGCGCGGGGCAACCACCGCTCTGCTCACCACTGCCGGACACCGCGACTCGGTTGAGATGGCGTTTGAGGACCGCTTCGAGCAGTACGACATCAACATCGATCGGGCCAGACCCCTGGTTCCCCGGCACCTTCGCCGGCCGATCACCGAGAGAATCCTGAGCGACGGCCGCGTCCATACGCCGCTCGACCCTGAGTCGGTTGCAGCTGCCGTTGAATCGCTGGATCGTTACGGCGTGCAAAGCATCGCTATCGGGCTGCTGCACAGCTACCGGGATCCGACGCACGAACGGCTCTGCGCCGAGCTGGTGGCTAAGCTCCGGCCCGATTGGGCCATAACGCTGTCCAGCGAAGTGTGTCCGGAGATCCGGGAATACGAGCGTCTTTCCACCGCCTGCGCCAACGCCTACGTTCAGCCGCTCATGGAAAGCTACCTTCGACGGCTGGAGGATGGACTCAACTCGCTCGGCGTCCAGTGCCCTTTTCTGCTGATGACGTCCGGCGGCGGTCTGACCGACCTGGACACCGCCGCGCGCTTTCCGATCCGCTTGGTGGAATCCGGCCCGGCCGGCGGCGCAATCCTGGCGGCCAGCGTCGCCGGCAGCTGCGGTGCGGATCGCGTGCTGTCGTTTGATATGGGTGGCACGACGGCCAAGCTGTGCCTGATCGATGAGCAGAAGCCGCTCGTGTCCCGCAGCTTCGAGGTCGACCGCAGCTACCGTTTCAAGAAAGGCAGCGGCCTGCCGCTGAGAATCCCCGTGATCGAGATGGTGGAGATCGGCGCCGGCGGCGGTTCGATCGCCAGCGTCGACAAGCTGCAGCGGCTGCGCGTCGGGCCCCGCAGCGCCGGCTCCGAACCGGGCCCGGCGGCCTATGGACGCGGCGGTACGCAGCCGACGGTGACCGACGCAGACGTCAGCCTGGGCAAGATCCGGCCCGACCGGTTTGCCGGCGGCGCGCTGAGCCTCAAGGTTGAAGCCGCCGCGGACGCGATCGACGAGCACATCGCCCAAGCGCTGGCGCTGCCCGTCAGCGAGGCGGCGCAGGGCATCAGCGACGTAGTGGAGGAGAGCATGGCGGCTGCGGCCCGGGCCCACGCCGCGGAGTTCGGGCTCGACTTGAGACAACGCGACATGGTGGCCTTCGGCGGCGCAGCCCCCCTCCACGCAGTGAGCCTGGCCCGGCGCCTCGGGGTCAGCCGCGTGATTATTCCGCCTCAGGCCGGGGTCGGATCAGCCGTCGGGTTCCTGCTCGCTCGGCTGAGCTTCGAGGTGGTCCGCAGCAGGCCGATAGCCATCAGCCGGCTCGATCCGGCTGGCGTCAACGAGCTCTTCAGCGACATGCGCAAGGAGGCGGAGGCAGTACTGGCACCCGCCGCCGGTGACGCGCCCCTGACCGAGGTACGCCAGGGCTATATGCGCTACGCGGGCCAGGGGCATGAGCTGCCCATCGCGCTACCGGTCGAATCCTATGACGACAGCGCTGCGGCGCTGTTTTCCGCCGCGTTCGAGCGCGCCTACGAAAAGCTCTACGGCAGAACAATCAGCGGCGTCGACATCGAGCTGCTCAGCCTGACGCTGGCCCTCAGCGGACCGGCACCCAGCCAGGAATCGGTTGAGCGACCCAAGCAGCGTTCGGTGGAACAGGACACACGCCTGTGCCACCTGTTCGAAGACGGTGATCGGGTTGAAGCGCGCGTCGTCGACCGCGAGACGCTAGCCCACGGCAGCACGCTGAGCGGGCCTGCCCTGATCACCGAGGACCAGACCACCACGGTGCTCCCGTCAGGATTTGCGCTCGAGGTCGACCCAGGCGGAAACCTGATCATCACGATCGAGGAGGCGCGCTGACATGGATCCGATCACGCTGCAGATCCTCTGGGACCGGCTGCTGGCCATTGTCGAGGAACAGGCGCAAACGCTCATGCGCACCGCGTTTTCCACCACGGTTCGGGAGGCGGGTGACCTGTCGGCGGGCATATTTGACGCGGAAGGCCGAATGCTCGCCCAGGCCGTCACGGGCACTCCAGGGCACGTGAACGCCATGGCGAGCAGCGTCGGCCAGTTCCTGGAGCACATTCCGGCAGGCGAGCTATGCCCCGGGGACGTCCTGCTCACCAACGACCCGTGGCATGGCACTGGACATCTGAACGACTTCACGGTGGTCACGCCCGTCTTTCGACAGAACGATCTGGTTGCGCTGATTGCCGCGACCTCACACATCGCGGACGTCGGTGGCCTTGGCTTCGGACCTGACGGTCGGCAGGTGTTCGAGGAAGGGCTCAATATTCCCATCAGCCGGCTGTTTGCGGGCGGTGAGCCGAATCTGACACTGCTGGAAATCCTGCGGGCAAACGTTCGAGACCCGCGGGCGGCGGAGGGTGACCTTTATTCGCTGACCGCCTGCAACTACAGCGCGTCCCAGGCGTTGCTGGCCACGATGGAAGAGTTCGGTTTGCCGTCACTGCAGCCGCTCGCCGACACCATCATCGAGCGTTCGGCCAAAGCCATGGAGGCCGAAATCCGGGCGCTGCCGGAAGCGAGCTGGCGCTACGACATGACCGTGGACGGCTACGACGAGCCGGTTACGCTCGCCTGCGAAGTCACGGTCGCGGACGGCCGCATTCGGGTCGACTTCTCCGGCACCTCGCCGGCGTCGGGTCGGGGGATCAACGTGCCGCTGACCTACACTCAGGCCTACGCGTCGTTCGGCGTTCGCTGTGTCGTCGGCAACGACATCCCCAACAACGCCGGCAGCCTCGGCCAGGTGGAGGTGACCGCACCCGTGGGCTGCATTCTCAGCGCCGAGAGGCCGAGCGCCGTGTCCGCACGCCATGCGATTGGACAGATGCTGCCCGACGTTGTGCTGGGCTGCCTGCGCGAACCGCTTGAGGGTCAGGTGCCGGCGGAAGGCGCATCGTGCCTGTTCGGCCCGGTTTTTATGGGCGGGCGGGGCGTCGTGCCCGGAAGTACGTCCGAGTCGTTTGTCGTCAACGCTTTCTACACCGGCGGCAGCGGCGCGAGAGCCGGCAAAGACGGCCTCTCCTGCACCGCCTTTCCCTCCGGCGTTCGCTCAACGCCGGTCGAGATCACGGAGACCACCTCGCCGCTCGTGATCCTGCGCAAAGAGTTCAAACCTGATTCCGGCGGCGCGGGACAATTCCGTGGCGGCCTGGGCCAGGTGATGGAATTCAGCCACCGCGATGGCGAGCCGTTTGTTGTCTCGAGGATGTTCGACCGCATTTATCACCCGCCGCGCGGGCGGGACGGTGGTGGTGACGGCGCCGGCGCGCGAACCTACATCCGAGACGGTGCTACCTTGAGCGGCATGGGCCGGAGCCTGATCCCGGCCGGCGAGGTCTTTGTTCTGGAAACCGCGGGCGGTGGCGGTCGGGGAAATCCGGCGAACCGCGATCCTGAGGCCGCCGCCCGGGACGTTCGAGACGGCATGGTCAGCTCCAAAGAAGCTGATCCGTCAGATCCACTCTAGAGATCGATCAGGTCCGGATCATCCGCCCTTGCGCGGATGACCCGGACCCGGTTTTTCCAGACAGTATCCGGCCGTCAGGCCTTGAGCTGATCGGCAATCGGCAGACGGGAGATGTAGCGGCCCGTCGCGTCAGCGATGGCGTTGGCCAGTGCGGGCGCGGACGGCGGCGTACCCGGCTCACCCACCCCGGTGGGCGGCTCGCCGGAGTTCACGATATGCACCTCGACCTTCGGCATTTCGTTGATCCGCAGCGGGCGGTAGCGGTCGAAGTTCTTCTGATCGACCTCACCGTTGGTCAACGTGATCGCCTCGCGCAGCGCCGAGGACAGGCCGTAGCCGATACCCCCTTCCATCTGCGCCTTGACCACGTCCGGCGTCAGCGCAAAGCCGCAATCGACGGCACACACCACCCGGTCGATGGACAGATCGCCGCTTTCGGACATCGTCACCTCGATCACCTCGGCGACAAACGAATTAAACGACTCGTGCACCGCGATGCCGCGACCTCGCCCGGGCCCCAGATCGGTTCCCCAGCCTGCCTCCTCGGCAGCCTTGTTCAGCACCGCCAGATGGCGCGGGTGATCGGTCAGCATCTCCCTGCGGAGCTCGTAGGGATCTCGACCCATGGTGCGCGCCACCTGATCGAAGAACACCTCGACAGCATAAGCGTTGTGCGTGTGCCCTACAGAACGCCACCATAGCACCGGCACGCCGGTCTGAGGCTGGTAGCCGTCAACCCGGATGTTGGGAATGGCATAGGGCAGATCGGTGGTTCCTTCCACCACCGAGGGATCGAGCTCGCTGGTCATCATGGCGGCAAACGCCGTGCCCGTGAGGATCGACAGGCTCGCGACCTGGTGGTGCCAGGCGCTGATCTTGCCGTCTTCGTCCAGACCCGCGCGCACCCGATGGACGGCCATCGGTCGATAGCGGCCCGCGGTCATGTCGTCTTCCCGAGACCAGTGCAGCTTGACCGGCGACTCACCGTCGATAGCCTTGGCGATCATTACCGCCTCTGCGACGAAGTCGCTGTCGGGGACGGCGCGGCGCCCAAAGCTGCCGCCGGCAAAGCGGGTGTGGATCTTGATGTTGGCCGGATCCAGGCCGGTGATCGCCGCGGTTGTTCCCACGTCCAGCGTCGGAATCTGAGATGCCGTCCAGATGTCACAGCTTTCTGCACCCAGCTCAACCACGCAGTCCATCGGCTCCATGGTGGCGTGCGCCAGGAACGGAAAATGGAACTCCTGCTCGATCGTTTGCGCGGCGGAAGCCAAGGCCGCCTCCGCGTCACCGTCGTTGCGGGCCTCCAGGCCAGGCTGATCCATCATGGCCTTAAAGTCGGCCTCCAGCTCTGCCGTGCTGCGGTTTTCGGCCTCGTCGAAGTTCCACTGGATATCCAGCATGCCGCGGGCCTTGTTCGCGGTGAAGTAGCTGTCGGCCAGGACAGCAACGCCGCGCGGAATCTCGACCACGCGCGCGACGCCCGGCACGGCCAGCGCCTCGGTTGCGTCGAAGGACGCCACCTTGCCGCCGAACCGCGGCGGCCTGGCGACCACCGCCATCAGCATGCCGGGGCGCTGAACGTCGATCGTGAATTCGGTGCTGCCGTCGGTTTTGCCGGCTGAATCGAGCCGCGGCAGGTTGGTGCCCAGCAGCTTGAACTCCGACCGGTCCTTCAGCACCGGTTGCTCCGGCGGCGTCTGCTCGGCGGCAGCGCTCGCCAGTTCACCGAAGCTGGCCGACTTGTCGCCGCTGGTGAGCCGCCCGTCAGCGACGGAGATGGTGTCGGCTGCAACGCCCCACTGCGCTGCTGCGGCCTGCACCAGCATGGCGCGTGCGCCGGCTGCAGCCAGGCGGAGCTGCTCCCAGGAGTTCGCGATCGAGGTGGAGCCGCCGGTGCCCTGAACCACGCCGAAAGCGAGATTCGCGTAGCGATTGGCGTCCGCCGGGGCAAACTCCGTGCGCATCTGAGACCAGCTGGCGTCCAGTTCCTCTGCCACAATCGCCGGCAGTCCCGTGGTGACGCCCTGCCCCTTGTCGAGGTGCTTCACGACCACCGTGACGGTGTCGTCCGACTGGATTTTGACGAACGCATTCAGCTCGGTCTCAACCGGCGCCGGGCTCGTCGCGACGGCTTCCGCCTCTGCCGACGGAGCCGACGGTGCCGCGGTGTCAGACTCGCTGCACCCGATCAGAAATCCGGCGCCACCCAGTGCGCTCACCTGGAGAAACTTGCGCCGGTTGAGGCCCTGGCTGACCTGTGCTGCCAGCTTCTTTTCCGTAACGCCGCTCATGCGGTTTCTCCGCTTAAGTCTTCGGCAGCCTGATGAATAGCGGCCCGGATTCGGTGATACGTCGCGCAGCGGCACAGGTTTCCACCCATGGCGTTGTCGATATCGTCATCCGACGGCGACGGGTTGCCCTCCAGCAGCGCGGTCGCCGACATCATCTGGCCGCTCTGACAATAGCCACACTGCACTACGTCCAGCTCGCGCCAGGCCTTGCGGATCGCCATGGCTGCCTTGGAGTCGACGCCTTCGACGGTCGTGACGCTGCGGCCCGCTACGGCGGCGATGGGCAGCACGCAGCTGCGGGTCGGTGAGCCGTCCAGATGGATGGTGCAGGCCCCGCACTGAGCGATGCCGCAGCCAAATTTGGTGCCGGTGGCGCCCAGGTCTTCGCGGATCACCCACAGCAGGGGTTTGTCGGTCGGCGCGTCGGTGCGCACCGTTTTGCCGTTGAACTGGAACTCGATGGTCATGCAGGTGCCTCTAAATCATTCGCCAGGGGGCAGAGTGTAAACCACTATTGTGAAAGATCCGCGATCGGATGATGCAACGTGACGCCGCTTGACGCACAATCAAGGGTTTCCAGCCGCCAGGATCCATCCGTGAACCCACCGAGAGACGCTTTTGTCTGTGACGCCATCAGAACGCCCATCGGCCGCTACGGCGGCGCGCTGTCGACGGTGCGTACCGACGACCTGGCCGCCATCCCGCTGGCCGCCCTGCTGGAGCGCAACACTGGCCTGGACCCCGCTGCCGTCGAAGACGTAGTGATGGGCTGCGCCAACCAGGCTGGCGAGGATAATCGCAACGTCGCGCGGATGGCCGTCCTGCTGGCCGGCATGCCTGAGACGGTGCCGGGCGTGACGGTCAACCGCCTGTGCGGCTCGGGTCTGAACGCAGTCGCCATGATCGCCCAGTCGATCCAGAGCGGCATGATCGAGCTCGGCATCGCCGCCGGCGTGGAGTCGATGTCGCGGTCTCCGATGGTGCTCGGCAAGGCCACGGCGCCCTTCGACCGCAGCCAGCAGATGTTCGATACCACCCTGGGCTGGCGCTTCATCAATCGACGGCTGAAGGATCAGTATGGCGTGGACTCCATGGCGGAGACGGCCGAAAACGTCGCGGACGAGTTCAACATCAGCCGCGAAGACCAGGATCAGTTTGCGCTGCGAAGCCAGCAAAAAGCGGGCGCAGCGATCAGTGCCGGGCATCTGGCCGGCGAAATCTGTCCCGTCACGATTCCGCAGCGCCGCGGGGACCCGGTGGTTGTGGATACCGACGAGCACCCCAGGCCCGAAACCGACCTCGCCGCGCTCACCCGGCTGAAACCGTTTGTCCGGGCCGACGGCAGCATCACGGCCGGCAACGCGTCTGGCATCAATGACGGCGCCTGTGCCCTGCTCCTCGCCTCGCAAGAAGGTGCTGAGGCCCAGGGCCTCAAGCCGATGGCGCGGGTGGTATCAGCGGCCAGCACCGGACTTGCGCCACGTATCATGGGCGTTGGGCCCATCGAAGCCTCCCGCAAGGCGATGAAGCTGGCCGGGCTCAGCGTCACCGACATGGACGTTGTTGAACTCAACGAAGCGTTTGCCGCGCAGGGGCTCGCCGTGCTGCGGGCGTTGGGCCTGCCGGACGATGCAGAACACGTGAACCGCTGGGGCGGCGCCATTGCGCTGGGGCACCCGCTCGGCATGTCCGGGGCCAGGCTGGTCACCACGGCCGCGCGCCAGCTCCAGGCTTCGGGCGGACGCTATGCGCTGTGCACCATGTGCATTGGCGTCGGTCAGGGTATCGCCCTGGTGCTCGAAGCCGCCTGAAGTCACTCCATACAAGCCCACCCAGAAAAGGATCGATCCATGACGGACAATCTCGCGGAAAACTATAAGAAGGCGTACGACAACCAGCTCGGCTACGGTGAGCGGCCGGCGCTGATTCTGATCGATTTTGTGCAGGCCTATTTCGAGCCTGACTGCGAGCTCTACGCTGACGTCCAGGCGGAGCTGGACAGCGCCCTGCGCATTCGCGACGTGGCCCGCCAGGCCGGTGTGCCGGTGATGTATACCAACGTGGTGTACGACGCCGACGGCCTGAATGGCGGCGTCTTTTTCCGCAAGGCCAAGCCGCTGCACAACATGATTCGCGGGAACCCGATGGGCGCCTGGCCGGCGGGTCTGACCCCGGCCGCCGATGAGCTGGTGGTCACCAAGCAGTATCCGAGCGCCTTTTTTGGCACCTCGCTGTCCTCGACCCTGACCGCCGCCGGCATCGACAGCCTGATCATCACCGGCCTGACCACCAGCGGGTGTATCCGGGCGACCTGTATCGACGCGTGCTCCTACGGGTTCATCCCGATTGTGGTCTCCGACGCCTGCGGCGATCGGCACGATGATCCGCACCAGGCCAATCTATTCGACATGAACGCCAAATACGCGGACGTGGTGTCGGAGGCGCAGGTCACCGAATACCTGAGCGGCCTCGGCAAGTGAAGGCGCTGCTCTGCGAGGCCTACGGGCCGCCCGAGTCACTCAAGCTGACCGAGCTGGCAAAACCCGAACCCGGCCCGGGTGAGGTGCTGATCAAGGTCAACGCCGCCGCGCTGAATTTTCCCGACCTGCTGTTTGTCAGCGGTCAGTATCAGGTCAATATCCCGCCGCCGTTCATTCCGGGACTGGAGGCTGCGGGCGCGGTTGAGGCGGTCGGCGCGGGCGTTGACTCTGTGGCGGTGGGTGACCGGGTCATGGTGACGGCCACACACGGCATGTTCGCCGAGTACGTAGTGGTCAAAGCGCGCGAAGTGGCGCCAACGCCTGACCAGCTTACCGATGCCGAAGCAGCCAGCTTCCTGATCACCTACAGCACCGCGTGTCACGGGCTTTACGACCTGGCCCAGCTGAAGGAAGGACAGCTTGTGCTGGTCCTCGGAGCCGCCGGCGGGGTCGGCAGTGCTGCTATCGAGCTGGCAAAAGCCCGAGGTGCACAGGTGATTGCTGCCGCCAGCTCGGGCGACAAGCTGAATTTTGCCGAACGCTGCGGCGCTGACGAGACGATCAACTACAGCCAGGTGTCGCTGCGAGACGAGCTGAAGGTGCTGACCGCCGGCCGTGGCGTGGACGTCGTTTTTGATCCGGTGGGCGGCGACCTGGCGTTGCCTTCGCTCAAAGCCCTAGCCTGGCAGGGGACTTATCTGGTGGTCGGTTTCGCCAGCGGCGAGATCCCCAAGTTTCCGGCCAACCTGACCCTGCTGAAGGAAGGGTCGATCACCGGCGTGTGGTGGGGCACCTGGGCCAGCCGCGAACCTCAGGAACAGATCCGCAACCTCAAGCTGATGGCGGGCATGGTGGCAGATGGACAGCTCAAGCCGCGCATCTCCGCGCAGTATCCGCTGGCCGACTACGAGGCGGCGTTCGCCGACATCAGCGGTCGACGCGTGTTAGGTAAGGTGGTCTTCGACCTGACGGACTCTTAAAGCCCGAGCCTATCTCGTCGCTTAAGGAGCGGGGATAAAGATTGCGGCAGGGTTCTCCAGCAGCTCCTTCAGCCCCTGCACCAGCGCCGCCGCGTCGTATCCATCCACAAACCGGTGATCGAACGAGGTGGAGAGGTTCATCATCAGCCGAATCTGCACCTCACCGTCGATCACCATGGGCCGCTGGACAGCCTTGTTGACGCCGATGATGCCCACTTCCGGCGCGTTGATGATGGGCGTGCTGACGATGCCTCCCAGCTTGCCGAGACTCGTGATCGTGATGGTTGAGCCGCTCAGCTGACTGCGGCTCGCGCGGTTGCTGCGGGCAAGTTCGGTCAGCTCTCGCATGGCGGCAGCCAGCCGCCAGAAGTCCAGCGCCTCCGCGTGATCGACGACCGGCACCTTCAGACCGTCGTCGGTCTGGGTGGCGACGCCTAAGTGCACCGCGTGATGGCGCACAATCACGTTTCGCTGTTCGTCGTAGGTCGCGTTGCACTGAGGGAAGTCCTTGAGAACCCTGATCAACGCCGCCGCGATCAGCGGCAGGTAGGTCAGCCTGGGCTGGCCTGAAGTCTGGTTCAGGTGCTGACGCAGCAGCTCGAGCTGCGTGATGTCCACCTCGTCCACGTAGGAGAAGTGCGGAATATCCCGCTTGGCCTGCGACATGCGCTGAGCGATGGCCCGGCGCAGACCGATGACCTTGATCTCCTCGGTCCCGTGCGCCTTGGCGGGCCCTCCGACGCCGACTGCGCCCTGGGCCGTCGCGGCGGCGAGGAAGGCGTCCACGTCAGCGCGCAGTATTCGGCCGCTTGGCCCGCTGCCGCTGATATCGCTGAGATTGATGTTCTGTTCCCGGGCCAGGCGTCGGATGCTCGGTGAGGTCAGCACCTTGCCTCCGCGAGAGCTGCCGCCGGCGTGCCCGTTGCTTTTCGCTGCGGGAGCTTCGGTTGGCGGAACCGGCGGGGCTGCAGCCGATTCTGCCGAGGAGGCCGCGGGCGGATCCTCGCCGGATGCCGCTGCTTCGCCCTCAGTATCCAGGGTGACCAGCGCAGAGCCGACCGCCATCATGGCACCGGCCTCGCCGTGCAGCAGCCGAACCTTGCCGGATACCGGGGAGGCGACCTCAACGGCCGCCTTGTCGGTCATCATGTCGACCAGAGGGTCATCTTCGGAGATGACCTGACCCGCCTCCACGTGCCATTTGGCAATCTCCGCCTCGACCGTGCCTTCCCCCAGGTCGGGCAGCTTGAATACGAACTCACCCATGCGACATCACTCGATTGATCCCCGCAATCATACGTTTCTGGCCGGGAAAATACTGCCATTCGAAGGCGTGGGGATAGGGTGTGTCCCAGCCGGCGACGCGCTCGATGGGCGCCTCGAGGTGCCAGAAACAGTTTTCCTGGATGGTTGCCGATAGCTCGGCACCAAAGCCGCTGAACCGCGTCGCCTCGTGGGCGATCAGGCAGCGCCCGGTCTTCTGCACCGACTTGACCAGGGTTTCAACGTCCAGCGGCGCGAGCGTTCGAACGTCGATGATGTCCGCGTCCACGCCGGCCTGCTCGGCCGCGCTCTGCGCCACGTGCACGAGCGTGCCGTAAGTGATGATGCTGAGCTGGCTGCCGGATCGCACCACGTCAGCCTTGTCCAGCGGAACCGTGTAGTAGTCCCTGGGCACCTCACCCTTCGGATGAGTGGTCCACGGCACCGCCGGCTTGTCCGGGTCGCCATCGAACGGCCCGTTGTAGATCCGCTTGGGTTCGAAGAACACAACCGGATCATTGCTCTCGATGGCGCTGATCAGCAGGCCCTTGGCGTCATAGGGATTGGAGGGCATCACCGTTTTGATGCCGGAGATGTGGGTGAAAATCGCCTCCGGACTCTGCGAGTGGGTCTGGCCACCGCGAATGCCGCCGCCACACGGCGTGCGAATGGTCACCGGCGAGGACTGCTCACCGCCTGAGCGATAGCGCAGGCGCGCCAGCTCACTCACGATCTGATCAAAGCCGGGGTAGATATAGTCGGCAAACTGGATCTCGGCCACCGGTCGCAGGCCGTTGACGCCGATACCGATCGCTGAGCCGACAATGCCGCCCTCGGCGATGGGTGCATCCAGCACGCGATGCTCCCCGTACTTGCGCTGCAGCCCCTCGGTGCAGCGAAATACGCCACCGAAATACCCAACGTCCTGGCCGAGCACGATCACGGTCGGGTCGCGCTCCATCATGACGTCCATGGCCGAGTTAATGGCCTGAATCATGTTCATCTGGGCCATGATCAGTCCTCCAACGCCAGCATTTCTGCGCGCTGGGCGGCGAGCTGCGGGGTCAGCTCCTCATAAACGTCGTCGAACATCTCGCGCGGGTCGAGCTGGGGGCCGTCGCTCATCGTTCCGTACTTGCAGGCCTCTTTCCAGGCCGCCGTCACGCGGTCCTTGAGGTCCTGCTCGAGCGCCGCGTGCTTATCTTCGGTCCAGTGACCCTCGGTGATCAGATGCTGCTTGAGGCGTTCGATCGGATCGCCGAGCGGGAACGCCGCCCATTCCTCCTTGGGTCGATACCGGCTGGGATCGTCGCTGGTCGAGTGGGCGCCCGCGCGGTATGTGACCAGCTCGATCAGGGTCGGACCGCGCGACTTGCGTGCCCGCTCCGCCGCCCAGCGCGTCACCGAATAAACCGCCAGCAGATCGTTGCCGTCCACGCGAATGCCGGGAATACCGAGCCCGAGGCCGCGCGCAGCAAACGAGCGCTGCTCGCCGCCGGCAAAGCCCTGAAACGTCGAAATCGCCCACTGGTTGTTGACCACGTTCAAGATGACCGGCGCCTGATAGACAGCGGCAAAGGTCAGCCCGTGGTGAAAGTCTGCCTCCGCGGTGCTGCCGTCACCGACCCAGGCGGCAGCCACGTGGTCCTCGCCCTTGATCGCGGACGCCATGGCCCAGCCCACGGCCTGGGGGTATTGGGTCCCCAGATTGCCGGAGATGGAGAAGATTCGGCCTTCCTGATTGTGATACATCACCGGCAGCTGCCGGCCTTTACACATGTCCCTGGTGTTGGACAGGCACTGGCTCATCATGTTGACCAGGCCGGTCCCACGGAGGATGTACAGGCCCTGGTTGCGGTAGCTGGGAAACAGCATGTCCTTCGGCTCCAGCGCCATTCCCTGCCCGATCGACACGGCCTCCTCACCGAGGCACTTCACGTAGAAGCTGATGCGGCCCTGGCGCTGCATCCGATGCATCCGGTCGTCCAGCGTACGCGTCAGCATCATCTGGCGCAGCGCGACCTGCAGCTCGGGCGCTTCCAGGTGCGGGTTCCACGGCCCCTGCGCGCGGTGCTCGTCGTCCAGGACCCGCACCAGATCGTGCGCCAGATGCTCCATATCGCTGGTTGCGGTCCGCGGATCGGGTCGCTCAGCGGCCCCCGCCGGCGACAGCTTGAGGCTGCTGAAATCGGGCTTTTCGCCGGGTCGGGCGGCGGGGTGGGGAATATGAAGTCGAGAGGGGTTGGCCATGAACGTTGCGCAAACTGAGACGAAAGGATGTGAATTTTCGACTACCCACGCGCAATAGGCAACCTCTGGGGACGCCCTTTGGCGATGCCGGGAAACAGGCCGGACCGGCTGCCTGCTGGCGTTTCAAAGACTTAATTTTGGGTGAACGGAAAAGGGATCAGGGGAAACAGAGATCCTGCCGATCAGCCTGGGAGTGTGTGGGCCACTCGAATCCCACGCGGCTGATCGGCAGTCACCCTGCTCTCGCGGTCAGCAAACGCTTCGAGGCGGCAGCCCGTGGCGACTGCCTGCCTCGCGCTGGGGCAAGTTTTTGCCGGCCTAGGCGACTCGGCGGTCGTCGTCGTGTCCAGCGGCCCCGGTCGACGGCATCTCTCCTCGAGCGGAAGCCCAGAACACGCCTTCGACACCCGCCAGGCCTTTCTCTCTCGCCTGCAGCGCCATCAGCCGGGCGATGTCTTCGCCGTATCGATTGACAGAAAACGTGGCTTTGGCGCTGACGCCGGGTGATGTCGGCCAGTTGGCCTCCCAGTACCACGACTCTTTCTGTGTACCGTCTTTCAGCCGGTAGCGCTTGGCGTAGCGATAGACGCCGCTGACGCCGGTCAGGTTGTTTGACCGCAAGATTTTGGCAAACGTCTTGCGCGACATCGGCGGGTGCTGCCGGAGCAGATCGTCCCGATAGTGCTGCGCAGCCAGCAGCGCCTTTTTCTTGCCGCCGTAATGCCGATCGGTGAAGTTCTTGACCAGCCTCTTGCCGTTGCGGCGCAGGCTGACGCGCCAGGCGTGGGCACGCTCCTTGGCTGAGTCGATGCGCGAGATGCCGTACATGGCTTCATCTTCGGTTGGCATGGGCTGATCCTCCGTCGTCAAATTTCAACGGTTGTTTAATCAAGTTGCGTGCCATTTTTGAACGACCAAGGGAATCTGAACCGGATCAACCAGTTGCGCCAGGAACCGGATTTCCTGGACCAACTGTCAGCCCAAATTGCGACCCACAGTGGTGCTGTTTGCACCATTCGCGGGCACCGGTCTGAGCCACACCCGATGCGGTAACCCGTCGGGCCTTTTGTCACACCAAAACGATGATTGAATGTTATGCTCGGGCTTCCCTAGCAGGGCTCTGCGAGAGCCAAAAACCCAGCCGGGCTGTCACCTATGAAACCAGCTTTTCGGCAAGCCGCCCCCAGGCGCGCGCTTGCACCGCGTTTGACGGCACTGACAGTGGTCCTTGCCGCGATTGTTCTATCCGCATGCAACTCACAGCCGCCCGGCGGCGGGCAGGCACCACCGCCACCTCAGGTCACCGTCACCACGCCCGAGCAGCGCGACATTACCGACTGGGACGAGTTCACGGCCCGTATTGCCGCGGTGGAAGCCGTAGAGGTGCGAGCCCGGGTCAGCGGCTATCTCGAATCGGTGGACTTCACCGACGGAGAGACCGTCGAGCAGGGCCAGCTGCTTTTTGTCGTTGACCCCCGCCCCTTTGAGGCTGCCGTAGCGCAGGCTGAGGCGGTGCTGAACCAGGCGCAGGTCAGCGCGCAGCTTGCTGACAACGACCTGGAGCGCGCCCAGGACCTGTTCAACTCACGGGCGATCTCCGAGGAGGAGTTCGACGCCAGGACACAGAACGTGCAGTCCGCCCGATCGGCGGTCAAAGCGGCAGAGGCGGCCCTGACGCAGACCCGCCTGGATCTGGAGTTCACGCGCATCAAGGCCCCGATCAGCGGTCGCACCAGCCGGGCGCTGGTCACTCGCGGCAACCTCATCAGCGGCGGCCAGTCAAACGCCACGCTGCTGACCACCATCGTCAGCCGCGATCCGGTCTATGCCTACTTCACGGCGGCGGAAGACGCCTACCTCAAGTATCAGCGGCTTGCCCAGTCCGGCGACCGGCCAAGCTCGCGGGTGGCGCCCAATCCGCTGCGGCTGAAGGTCTCGGACGAAGACGGTTTTGTGCATGTCGGAGCGATGGACTTCGTGGACAACGTGGTGGACCCGTCCACCGGTACCATCGAAGGTCGCGGCATTTTCCCGAACCCCGACGGGATTCTGATCCCCGGTCTGTTCGCGAAGGTTCAGCTTCAGGGTAAGGGCCCGTACCCGGCACTGCTCATTCCCGACACCGCGATCGGCACCGATCAATCGAGGCAGTTCGTCTACATCGTCGACGGCGAGAACAAGGTCAGTCAGCAGGTGATCACGCCCGGGCGCCTCACGGAAGACGGCCTGCGGGTTGTCGAAGCGGGGCTGACGGCCGAGACGCGCTTTATCCTGACCGGTCTTCAGCGCGTTCGGCCGGGAATGGTGGTTGCGCCCAGCACCGCCAACGATCAGCAGGGCCCATGAATCTCGGCCACTTCTCGATTGACCGCCCGCGGTTCGCCGCGGTGCTGTCGATCTTCATCATCCTTCTCGGCCTGATCGCGTACGGCGGCCTGCCGGTCGCCCAGTATCCGGAGGTGGCGCCGCCAACGATTGTGGTGCGGGCCGTCTATCCGGGCGCCACGCCCGAGATCATCGCTGATACGGTGGCCACGCCGATTGAGCAGGAGGTCAACGGCGTGGAGGGCATGCTCTACATGCAGTCCAGCTCGACCTCGGACGGCGTGATGCAGCTCACCGTAACCTTCGCGCTGGGCACCGACCTGGATACCGCCCAGGTGTTGGTGCAAAACCGCGTGGCCAGCGCTGAGCCTCGACTTCCCGAAGAGGTGCGCCGCCTGGGGGTTGTGACCCAGAAAAGCTCACCGGATCTGATGATGGTGGTCCACCTGCTGTCACCGGACGACACCTATGATCAGCTGTATATCTCCAACTATGCCCTTCTCCAGGTGCGGGACGTGCTCGCGCGGATCGACGGGGTCGGAAGCATCACGGTGTTCGGCGCGCGTGAGTACAGCATGCGCGTGTGGCTGGACCCGGATCGGCTGGCCCAGCGTAATCTGACCGCCAGCGACGTGGTTGCGGCACTGCGCAGCCAAAACGTGCAGGTGGCCGGCGGCAGCCTGGCCCAGCCGCCGCTGGACGCTGACCGCGCGTTTCAGTACACGGTCAACACCCAGGGCCGCTTCACCGAAGCTCAGGAGTTTCGTGAGGTGATCGTGGCGGCCGGCGATGACGGCCGGCTGGTTCGGGTGGGCGACGTGGCGAGGGTTGAGCTCGGCGCGCGCGACTACGTGACCAACAGTTACCTCAACGGCGATCCGGCGGTCGCCATCGCCATTTTTCAACGGCCCGGCAGCAACGCGCTGCAGACCGCTGAAGAAATCCAGACCACCATGGCGAGGCTGGAAAACGACTTTCCGGCCGGCCTGGACTACCGCGTCGTTTACAACCCGACGGAGTTTGTCGCCGAGTCGGTCTCCGCCGTCTACCACACCATTATCGAGGCGGTGCTGCTGGTCATTCTTGTGATCATCGTCTTCCTGCAGGACTGGCGCGCCGCGCTGATCCCGATCGCCGCTATCCCCGTCTCGCTGATCGGCACCTTCGCCGTGATGGCGGGCTTTGGTTTTTCTCTCAACAACCTGTCGCTCTTCGGGCTGGTGCTCGCCATCGGGATTGTCGTTGACGACGCCATTGTGGTGGTCGAAAACGTCGAGCGAAACATGGAGGAAGGCGAGTCCCCGCGCGACGCGGCAAGGATCACCATGACGGAAGTGGGCGGCGCGCTGGTGTCGATTGCGCTGGTGCTCAGCGCCGTCTTTATCCCGGCCGCTTTCCTGGGTGGCATTTCGGGGCAGTTCTTTCGCCAGTTTGCGCTGACCATCGCCTCCGCCACGATCATCTCCGCGCTGAATTCCTTGACCCTCAGTCCGGCGCTGGCGGCCATCCTGATGCGACCGAAAGGCTCGGACAACAGCGCCTTCGGCCGCCTGTGGGAGCGGGTTCTTGGCGGGTTCTTCCGGCTGTTCAACCGCGGTTTTACCCGGCTCGCCAACGGCTATGGCGACGCGGTCTGCCGCTTCAGCCGTCGCCCGGCCATCTCGCTGGTGCTGTTTGTGGTGATGATCGGGCTGACCGTGCTGGCGCTGCAGCGGGTACCCACTGGCTTCATTCCGGAGCAGGACCGTGGCTATGTGATCGTCGCCGTGGAACTCCCCAAAGGCGCTTCGCTGGCGCGAACCGATGCGGTGATTCAAAAGGCCATCGGCATAATTAACGAGACACCCGGCACCGGCCCGGTTGTCGCGTTCGCCGGCTTTTCCGGCGCGACCTTCGCCAACGCCTCCAACGCGGGCGCGATGTTTGTCACACTCGAGCCGTTTGAGGAGCGCGGACCCGAAGAGTCGGCCAACGCGATTATCGGCCAGCTCTGGGGCCGCCTGGGGTCGATTCAGGAAGCCCAGGTGTTTGTGATTGCACCGCCCGCGGTCAGCGGCCTGGGCAACGGCGGCGGCTTCAAGATGATGGTGCAGGACCGAAGCGGCCGCGGCCTGAAGACGCTGGAGGGTGCGAGCTGGCAGCTGATCGGCCAGGCGAATCAGCTGCCTGAGGCCACGCAGGTCTTCACGACATTCAGCACCGCCTCGCCCCAGTACTTTCTCGACATCGATCGAACCAAGGCTGAGATGCTGGACCTGCCAGTGGAAAACGTCTTTGACACGCTACAGATTTTCCTGGGTTCAGCCTACGTCAACGACTTCAATCTGTTTGGGCGCGCTTACCGGGTGACCGCCCAGGCCGACGGCCCTTTCCGTATCGACCCGCGCGACATCCTGACCCTGCGCGCGCGGAACAATGACGGCGCCATGGTGCCGCTCGGATCGGTGGCGAGCCTGCGGACCACCACGGGAGCTGACCGGGTGGTGCGTTTCAACCTTTACCCCGCCACCGAAGTCCAGGGCGCCACGCCGCCCGGCGTTTCGAGCGGTCAAACGCTGACCGCGATGGAGAACCTGGCTGAAGCAAGCCTGCCGGCCGGCATGAGCTACGAGTGGACCGAGCTTGCGTACCAGCAGCGCTCCGGCGGCAGCGCCGGCCTTCTCGTGTTTCCGCTGAGCGTGCTCTTCGTCTTTCTGCTGCTCACGGCGCAGTACGAGAGCTGGTCGCTGCCGCTGGCCATCCTGCTGATCGTGCCGCTCTGCATCCTGTTTGCGCTGTTGGGCATCGCCCTTCGAGGAATGGACAACAACATCCTGACCCAGATCGGGTTCATTGTTTTGATCGGTCTGGCCAGCAAAAACGCCATTTTGATTGTCGAGTTTGCCAAGCAGCAGGAGAGTCTCGGCAAGAGTATTTATGATGCCGCCACCAACGCGGCCCAGCTCCGCCTGCGACCGATCCTCATGACCTCGTTTGCGTTCATCCTCGGCGTTGTGCCCCTGGTGATCGCCAGCGGGCCGGGTGCCGAGATGCGCCAGGTTCTGGGCACCGCGGTCTTCAGCGGCATGCTGGGCGTCACGCTGGTCGGACTGTTTTTGACGCCGGTGTTTTACGTGGTGATTCGCCGCTGGGTGCGCGGGCCCAAAGAGAGCGCACCGAGTGCACCGGTGGGAGAAGCGTCGTGAGTCGGCCGCTCGCAATCGCCTCGACGCTGTTGATGGCAGCCTGCACCGTGGGGCCTGACTATCAGTCGCCCGAGCTGGCGCAGGACGCGGCCTTTCACCGGCCGCTTGAGCAGCCGCTCAGCACCGGTGAGGTTATGGAGCGGTGGTGGGTCACGCTTGGTGAACCCGAGCTCCTGGCGCTGGTGAATCAGGCGCTGGAGGTCAATAACACCGTCGAAATAGCCCGCGCCAACCTGCAGGTAGCCCGGGCCACCTATGCAGAGACCGCCAGGGTCAGGCTGCCGGTGGGCAGTGCCGCCGGCAACGCCACACGGCAGCGGCAGGGGCAGGTATTTCCCGGTTTTAGCGTCGACGCCAACGAGGTCTTCCGCCTGAGCATCGACACAACCTGGGAGCTCGACTTTTTCGGCCGGGTCAGGAGCGCCACCGCCGCGGCCGCCGCGGAGGTCGAAGCCGCCGAAGCCAGCCTGGAGGACGCGCAGGTGGCGATTGCGGCGGAGGTGGGTCTGGCCTTTGCCGAAATGCGTGGCACTCAGCGCCGCCTTGAGGTGGCGCGACGCAACGCGGCGAATCAGCGCACGACGCTGGATCTCACGCGGACTCTGCGGGATGGCGGCAGGGGCACAGACCTCGACGTTGCGCGCGCCGAAGCGCAGCTCCTCGCGACCCAGGCACTGATCCCGTCGCTCTACGCTAGCGTCCAGGGCCAGCGCTACAGGCTCGGCGTGTTGACCCGGCAGACGCCGACACAGATTGCCGAGCAGGTCACGCCTAACGGTCGTCTGCCGGAGATCCCCGTCAACATCGCCGTTGGCGCGCCAAGCGACCTGCTGCGGCGGCGGCCCGACGTGCGTTTAGCGGAGCGACAGCTTGCCGCAGCCACATACCGGATTGGCGTCGCTACCGCCGAACTCTATCCGCGCTTCGATCTGCTGGGCAGTTTGGGGCGCCAGGCGTTTTCCGTGGGCGACCTGTCCGACAGCGACACCCGCAGCTACAGCATCGGTCCGGCCTTTAGCTGGCCGGTGTTGGACCTCACCCGGGTGCGTGCGCGCATCAGCGCCGCTGACGGTCGCGCCCTGGCGGCCGTCAACACGCTTGAGCAAACCTGGCTCAACGCCCTGGCCGAAACCGAGTCAGCGCTGGTCAGTTTTCAGAGTGAGCTGCTGCGCATGGCCGCTCTAAAAGACGCCGCGGCGGCCAACGTACGGGCCGCCGACCTGGCGCGGCGACGCTATCGCGCCGGCGTGGATAACTTCCTGCAGGTGCTGGATGCAGAGCGCCGGGTGCTCGAGTCGGAAGATCAGCTCGCCGTCAGTGAGACCGCGGCGGTGGTGGCGCTGATCGCGCTCTACAAGTCGCTGGGGGGCGGCTGGGGGACCTAGTGTCCTGCTGGACACTAGAAGTGGACGCAGTTTCGTCCGCCGTTCTTCGCTTCGTAGAGCTTGCTGTCGGCGGCCTTGATCAACGCCTCGAGCGTCTCGTGCGTGTCGCGTTCGGCCACACCAAAACTGCAGGTGAAGTTTGCGCCGCACCGCAGCGGCGACTCCTCGATCAGCTTGCGAAGGCGCTCGGCGAGCAAAGCAGCAGCCGTAACTTCTGATTCCGGCAGCAGCAGCAGAAACTCCTCGCCACCGATCCGGCCGCACATGTCGACCTCCTCGCGCAGCGAATTCGCCAGCAGGGTCGAAACATGCCGAATTGCGTCGTCGCCAACCTGATGACCGTAGCGGTCGTTAATCTGTTTGAAGTGATCGATGTCGGTGATCACGATGGACAGGGGCCGTCCGTAGCGCACCGACCGCCGCAGCTCCGCTTCAGCGCGCTCGAGGACGTGTCGGCGATTGGGTAGGCCGGTCAGCTCATCGAAGTGCGCCAGGCGCCGCAGCTCGTCCTGCAGCTCCCGGCTCTGGGCCACCGCGGTTTCGAGCTCCTCGCGGATTTCCCGATCCTTCCTGGCGATGATCTCGGCTGATGAACGCTGCCGGGAGAGCTGAAAATTGCTTAGCTCCAGTGATCGCGTCTGCTCCGCCAGCTTTTCCTCGGCCTTGCGTTGCTCGGTCACGTCGATCTGAATCGACATGAAGTGGGTCAGCTCACCGTGTTCGTCAAAATGGGGAAAGATGCTGAGCCGCGTCCAGTAGGGCATGCCGTCGCGGCGATAGTTGAGGATTTCACACGAATAGGGCTTCCTTGCTTCGAGCGCCTTGGCAATTCGCGCAACGGTCTCAGGATCGGTTTCCGGCCCCTGCAGCAGCTGCCCAGGTTTTTGCCCGTGCATTTCGCTCGAGGAAAATCCGGTCATTCTCTCGAACGCTTCGTTGGCCCATTCGCAGTTGCCGTCGGTGTCGGTGATGCAGATCCCCTCCGGCGTTTGCTGAACCAGCGACACGAACAGGCGCTCTTTAGCCAATCGCTTTTCCTGATCCGTGATGTCCTGGAGCACGCCGAAGAGCGCCACCAGACGCCCTCCCTCATAGAGCGGTTTACCGCGAGCCATCACCTGCCGGATGCTGCCGTCGCGCTGCACAAGACGGGCGTGCAGCGACCAGGGTTCACCGGTTTCCTGTCCACGTTGCACCGCCTCGGTGATTCGCTCGCGGTCTTCGTGGTGGTACGCATCGATGGCTCTGTCCAGCTCGGGGATAAACGCACCGGGCTCATAGCCATGGATACGGAAAACCTCGTCCGACCACTCCAGGTTCTGTTTGGTGACGTCGAGGTACCAGTAGCCCAGGCAGGCGATCTCACTCGCGGTTTCCAGCCAGCGCAACGCTGTCCCAAGCGACTGCTGCCGCGCGTGCTCGTGGCTGGTGTCCTGAACAATGCCCACGAGCCGCTCGGACAAGTTGCTGGACGCCGCACGTTTTTTGCCAATCACGCGAACCCGTCGCTCGCCGGATCCCGCGGTTTGTATGTTTCGCTCAAGGACGAAAGGCGAGTCGTGCGAGAGGCAGTCGTCGAACTCTCTGCCCGGCGATTCCGGTTCGTTAGCGGCGAGCACTTCAAAGAAGCTCTCGTTGGAAGGCGTCATGACGCCGGGCGTAAAGCCGAGGAGCCTGGCAGCCTGGTCTGACCACGTGAACTGCCCGGTTTTCGGGTCGTAGGACCAGTAGCCAATGGACGCAACCTCGCCCGCCCATTCGACGATGTCGTTTAAGAGTTCTGCTTCCATCCTGACCCGGTAGCGCTAGCGCGCGCCCTAAGAGCGACACCGGTGTGATCGACCGGTTATGGGAAAACTTGAGACGAAGATCGCCGCGTTTAGCCTCTGGTCAGCCTGGAGAAACGTGAACCGGCCCTTCAGTCGGCATTTCCAGTGCTGTGCTGGAACTCGGGCGCCTCTTGGCCCAGCAGCGCCAGACTCAGATCCCACAAACGGTTTCCAACATCGTGGTTAGTCGCCCGGTCAGAAAGCGGTTGCGAAAATGCTTGGCGACCCGGCTTCTGGCGATTACCCCAGCTCCAGTGCACGCCAGAGGCCGCAAAGTCGTCTTCCGTTACAACGTCAGCGACGCGTTCACCGGATAGAGCCTGGGTGACATAACCCCGCGTGATGTTTTTCTGGAACCAGGGAAATGCCTTGCGGAAAAGCAGCGGCGTATGGCGAAACAGTGCCGTATCCGCGACGCAGCCTGGGTAGAGCGTGCTGAAAACAACGCCCGTATCCTCATGAAAGCGACGGTGCATTTCTCGACTGATGATCATGTTGCAGAGCTTGCTGTCCTTGTAGGCTTTGCCTGGCTTGAACGGACCACTGTCAATCATGGAGACCGGCGGCTGAAAGCCGGAGGAGAGTCCGGAGAGCGTACCGAGGTTCGCCGGCGCAGGAATCGGGATCAGACCGCCGAACTCCCGAGAGTTTGCTGTGACCGTGCCGAGCGTCACCAGTCTTCCCGCCGGTTCTGCTGACTCGGCAAGCCGCGGCAGCATAAGCAGCGACAGCAAGAGGTGCCCCAGGTGGTTAGTGGCGACGCTGATTTCAAATCCCTGGGGGGATCGTTGCGGAGCCTTGAGCCGGGGCAGGTAGACCGCGGCGTTGCAAACGAGCGCCTGGAGGCCTCGGCCGGTGGCGAGGAAATTGCGGACAAAAATCCGAACGTTGTCCATATCGCCCAGGTCGATCGGCAAAATGGTCAGCTGCGCAGGATCGATCGACAAGGCCGCCGCAGCGCGATGCGCTTTAGGTGTACTTCGGCAGGCCATGACCACATGCCAGCCGCGATCCGTCAAAGCTTTGGTGGCATAAAGCCCAACGCCAGAGGAAGCGCCGGTGACCACCGCCGTGGGCTGCTTTACCATCGATTCTCTCCTTCTGGTGCCCTGTTGAAATCGCCTTCTGCAGTTGCGCGCGTGTCCAGAAGGACTGGACCGGCAAAACAGCGCTGAGCAAAAGTAGACTAGCGACGAATTGAAACCTGCGCAGCACGTTTATGCTTTCACCATTAATCAGGAAAAATCAGGGGTTCCCCGTCTGCTGCGCCCAGGGCAGCACTTGATTCCTGACCGAACCGAGAGGACCCTTCCGCGCAATGGCCGCCAGCTCACGGATTTCGAACGATGCCTTCAACACCCGCCAAAACCCGGTATGAACTCACCTACTGGCCCATACCCTTCCGCGGCTGCTTTGTCAGCTACCTGTTTGCCTATCGCAACGAGCCGCTTGACGAACGTGACGACTACGAGGAAATCAGCGACGCCCAGGAACTCCCCACGAGGCGACAAGCGATTCCCTTTGTGGGGCCGCCCACGCTCCTGGACCGAGAAACTGGGCAATCCCTTAGTCAGATGCCAGCCATCGTGCTGTATGTATCCCCCGATCTGAACCTGCTGCCTGATGGCCCATTCGCCCAGGCGACGGCCATGAAAATCCTGATGGACTGCAACGACGTGCTGATGGAAATCTGCCGCTACAACGGGTCGATGATGTGGGAGCGCGACGATTGGATCGCGTTCCGATCTGAGCGTCTTCCGCGCTGGATGCAGGTGTTCGAGGAAATGCTGCGCCGCGGACATGTCGGAGCCGAGCATGTTTCGTATTCAGACATCGCTGTGTATGCCCTGTTCGGCAACATGATTCGCTGTCTGCCCGAACTGGAGCCAGTCCTGCTCCAGCACGCGCCCGGCGTCCACGCTCACTGCAAACGCATTGGCGCCAAGGCGTCGCTCGCGGCGTTTGTCGCGGACCAGGAGAATGACTACGGCGTCACCTACTGCGGCGGTCAGATTGAAGAATCGATCCGGCGAATGCTCGCGCTGGATTCTGCAATAACGCCCAACCGGTAACCCCGCCCCCACGGGTCCGCAGCGGCTGGCGGCCCTGCTCACAGAAATCCCGGCTCCAAAACCAGCGTGACTTCCGGCAGGGCTTCGCCGCTGACTCATGGCCCATGTCCTGGACAGCCGCATATGATGGGATACGCGCGATTGAGTACCGCCGGCTGCGCGACGTCACTTCGCCGCTGTAACAAAACGCGTCGCCGAGCGTTTACCCACTTAAGAAAGGGCTGGCAACTGGCGAGGACGTCCGAGAGTAAGCGCATGAAGAAGCTCATCAAAATTTCCGCACCCCTCCTGGTGCTGATCGTGGCACTGGCCGGCGTTCAGGTCATGGTCGCCGCCAAACCCGAACCCGAGAAAAAGGAAGACGTTCAACGGCTGGTATCGCTGTTTGTCGACCAGGTCAGGGAGGAAACCGTGACGCTTTCGGTGCAGAGCCAGGGCGAGGTCCGCGCCCGGACTGAGATCGAGCTGACCCCTCGCGTCTCAGGCAACATCGCGGCCATCTCTGACCAGTTTGCTGACGGCGCCTCTTTTAAGAAAGGCGAACTGCTGGTGCTCCTCGACGATCAGGACTATGAGCTCGCCGTGACCCGGGCTGAGGCTCGCGTCGCGGAGGCTGACGTGGCGGTCATGACCCAGAAAGCGACCGCGGAGATCAAGCGGCGTCAGTGGGAATCAACCGGCCGAACGCACGAACCGAGCCCGCTCCAGGTAAACAAGCCGCAGGTGTTGGAAGCGGAGGCCAAGCTCCGCTCCGCCAACGCTGATCTCGCTGAAGCCAAGCTCAACCTGCAGCGTACCCGCATCGTGGCGCCGTTCGACGGTCGCGTGATGCAGCGAACCGCCGGTGTTGGCGGATTTGTCGGGGCGGCATCCTCTCTGGGACGGATCTTTGCCACGGATGTCGTCGAAGTGACGCTGCCGCTCACCGACGCGCAGCTCGATGAGCTCGGTCTGCCGATGGGATTTGTCGCGGGCTCGGCGACCGGCCCCAACGTCGATCTTGCCGCGGAGGTTGGAGGCAAGCTGGTGCACTGGCAGGGTCATATCGCCCGGGTGCACGCGGCGGTTGACCGAGAGACCCGGCTGATCAACGCCGTGGTGGAGGTCACCGACCCCTACGGTTCCGAAGCCGCGGTTCCGCTGGCTGTCGGCATGTTTGTGTCCGCCAACATCCAGCGCAACGACAGCACCACGGCCCGGGTTGTGCCGCGCAGCGCGCTGCGCAACGCCGACAAGGTTTACGTGGTGAACAGCGAAGATCGCCTTGAGATTCGCACCGTAGACGTTTTGTCGAGCAACGATGAGCAGGTGCTGATCAGCAGCGGCGTGCAGCCCGGAGAACGGGTTGTCACCTCCACAATCGCTTCCGCGGTGGACGGCATGCTGGTGCAGCCGATCACCGAACTCGCCCTTAACTAACCCGGTACGGCAATCATGAAGAGGCTGATTTCCTGGTGGGCCAGTAATCCGGTCGCCGCCAATTTGATGATGGTCGGCATCTTTGTCGCCGGCATCATCGGCTTTGGCCAGCTTGAACGGGAAATGGAGCCGCAGGTGCGGTTCCCGGGCCTTCAGATTCAAGTCGCCTGGCCTGGCGCAGCGCCGCAGGAAGTCGAGGAGCAGATCGTCAGCCGCATCGAGGAAGCGGTGCGTGATCTGGACAACATCGAGTGGGTGCGCTCGAGCTCCGGTGAGGGCAGCGGCGAGGTCTACATCCTGGCTGAACAGCAGGTGGACTTTGCGCGCTTCATGAACGACGTGAAAATCCGCGTCGACAGCATTTCATCGTTTCCGCGCGACGTCGAACCGCCCCGCGTGCAGCAGTGGTTCAACCGAGACGAATTTATCCGGGTTGCGGTGCATGGTAATCTCGGCGAGCGCGACCTCAAGCGCCTCGCCGAGCAGCTTCGCCGTGAGGTGGCCGCCCTGCCCGCCATCACGGTGGTGGAACTCTTTGGGACGCGCCGTGAAGAGGTATCGATTCAGGTCAGCGAGTCGGCGCTGCGCCGTTACGGCCTGACCTTCGCCGACGTCGCTGACGCCATCCGCGCCAACTCGCTGAACCAGTCCTCTGGTGCCGTGCGCACCGAGGTGGGCACCTACCAGCTCAAGGTCCGCAGCCAGGCTGATACCCAAAGCGATTTTGCCGGCATCATCGTCCGCCAGAATGCGCAGGGCGGAACGATTCGGGTCGGCGACGTAGCCACGGTGGTCGACGGTTTCGAAGACAACGAAATCCTGGCCACGCTGAACGGCGAGCCGGCGGTGCTGCTACAGGTGATGACTACCGAGACAATGGACATCGTCAAGGCATCTGACAGCATTCGGACCTGGCTGGACGAGCGCCGCGAGACGCTGCCGCCGGAGGCCAGGCTGACGCTGTGGACCGACAACGCGGTCGATTTCAAAGGCCGGATGAAAACGATTGGGAGCGCAGCTGGCCAGGGCCTGCTGCTGGTGATGCTCGTGCTGCTGTTTACGCTGAGGCCCATCGTGGCCTTCTGGGTCGCCGTGGGCATCGCCACAGCTTATGCCGGCACGTTTGTCTTTCTGCCCTCGGTGGACGTATCGCTGAACATGCTGTCGACGTTTGCCTTCCTGTTGGTCCTGGGGATCGTGGTGGATGACGCCATCATCGTCGGCGAGAGCATCCACACGCAGTCCCACAACATCGACCAGCCGGTCAAAGCTGCCGCCACCGGAACTTCGCTGGTCGCCAAGCCGGTGATCTTCGGGGTGCTGACGACGGTGCTGGCGTTTCTGCCCTGGCTTTTCCTCAGCGACTCTACGAGTGAGTTCACCCGCCACATCACCTGGGTTGTGATCCTGGCGCTGGCGTTTTCCCTCATCGAATCGCTCTTCATCCTGCCGGCTCACCTGTCGAAGCTGCGACCACGCCAGGTGCTGGGACGCTTCGGGCGAATCCAGAAAAGGGTCGCCGACAGCATCATCCACTTTGCCGGCAATCACTACCGCCGTATCGGCTACTGGTGTACCCGTAATCGGTACCTCACCGCCAGCATTTTTGTGGCGGTGGTCATCATCGGCTTCGGTGCATTCGGCGCCGGCTGGGTGAAAAAGAGCCTGATGCCGGAAATTGAGTCGGACGAAATTATCGTCAACGTCGTCCTCCCGGAAGGCGCACCCTACAGCCGCGCGCTGGAGATACTCGGCCAGATGCAGCGGGCGGAAAAGGACCTTGAGGAAGAGGTCAACCAGCGGACCGACGGGACCGGCAAGCTCATCGAAAACTGGTATACGCGCTCACGGCGCGACAGCGTCATCGCCATCGTCAAGCTCGCGCCTCCGGAGGTCCGCGACATGAGCGCCAAGGATGCGGCAATCCGTCTTCGCGAGCTGATGGGTGAGGTGCCCGACGCCAAAGAGGTGTCGGTCGAGTACTCCAAGAACAGTGGCGGCCCGGGCTTCGAGCTCTCCATCCGCCATCCTGAACTCGAGGTGCTCCGAGCCGCTACGGCCGAGCTGGAAGACCAGCTCAGAACCTACGAGTCGCTCTACGACGTGCGCAATAACCTTGAGGGTGCCTCCGAGGAAATCCGCATATCCCTCAAGCCCGGCACCACCAAACTGGGCCTGACGCTGGCGGAGGTCAACCGTCAGGTGCGCCAGGCATATTACGGAGAAGAGGTGCAGCGTTTGCCGCGCAACGGTCAGGACGTGAAGGTGATGGTGCACTATCCCATCGAGTCGCGGCGTTCGATCGAGAGCCTGAAAGACTTCCGGGTGCGAACCGCCGACGGCCGCGAGGTGCCTCTGCTGTCGGTCGCCAACCTGGAGTATGCGCCCGGCATCAAGCGCATCCAGCGCTGGAACGGCAACCGAGCCGCGCGCGTCAGTGCTGACCTCAAAGACGACGTGCGCCAGGAGATCATGGATGACCTGGACGAGAATTTCTTCCCCGCCTGGGAAAAGCGATTCCCGGGGATCATCCGCGGCTCGGTTGGACAGGCTGAAGGTGAACAGCGTTTCGTGCGCGAGCTGCTCGGCCTGTACACCATCGCCCTGTTTGGCATGTATGCAATCCTGGCGGTGGCGTTCCGCAGCTACTGGCAGCCCGCGCTGATTCTGGTCGCCATGCCCTTTGCTTTTGTCGGCGCGATCATGGGTCACTTCATGCTGGACATGACCATGGCGATTTTCAGCTACTTTGGCGTCGCGGCCGCGGCCGGTGTGGTGGTGAACGACAACCTTGTACTCATGGACCACTGCAACCGGCTTCGCGACCAGGGCATGGCTCGGCGCGACGCCATCGTTGAGGCCGGCGTGGCGCGGTTCCGCCCAATCCTGCTGACCACGGTGACCACCATTATCGGCTTGATCCCGATGATGCTCGAACGGTCCATCCAGGCGAAGTTCCTGCAGCCCATCGTGCTGGCGCTCGCCTCAGGCGTGTTCGTCGCGTTTTTTGTGACCCTGCTGCTCGTACCGGCTATCTATGCGATCGGCCTGGACGTCAGCGAACTGGCCGGGCGGGTGAAAGCCAAGGTATTCGGCGACCGGGGCGGGCTGGCCACCGACCCCTGATCAACGGCTCGGCGCTGCAGCCGAGCCTGGCCTGCCGACCCAGCTTGTGACGCGCGTCACCATTTGCGGGGTTCGCGTTCCTATACTGAAGCATGATTCTTCGATCGTGCCTTGTTGCTCTATGGCTGCTGACTCTCGGCAGCGGCGCGGCGCAGGCCGGCTCCCAGCAGACCTACACCCGCGATTACGACATCATCTACGTTCGCCAGCCGCGGTTTGGCGATCTGATCAACACGATCTGGCCTGAAGTGTTCCACCCCGGGCGTCTGGATGCGGGCGCCGACCTCATGCTGCTTCATCCCGACGGCAGCGAAGAGGTGCTTGTCGACTGTGAGCACTGCGGCGTTACCGACCCGATCATCTCCTTTGACGCCCAGTGGGTTTACTACAGCCTGTTCCCCGATCTGCGCGAGGAGTCGCTCAACTACCAGCGCGGCGACCTGCCCCACGACGGCGCTGACATCTACCGGATGCACCTGCAAACGCGGGAAATCGAACGGCTGACCTTCGGCGAGTTTACGCCCAACCTCGGAGCGGGAAACTGGGATGAATCCAACCCGCTGAATCCGCCCAATCAGTTCAATCGCCTGGGCTATGGGATTCTCAATCTGGGCGCTATGCCGCTGCCGGGCGACCGGCTGGCTTTTACTTCCAACCGCAACGGTCAGATCCCCACCAAAGGCTTTACCAACCCGACCCTGCAGCTGTTTGTGATGGACGTGGACGGCGAAAACGTCGAGCAGATTGCGCCGATGAACATCGGCAGCGCGCTGCATCCGACCATCCTGCGCGACGGCCGGCTGATGTTTTCCAGCTACGAGGCCCAAGGAATTCGAGACCGGCGCGTCTGGGGCATCTGGTCGATCTACCCGGACGGCAGAAACTGGGGGCCGATCGTCAGCAGCCTGAGCGCGCCCGAGGCCTATCACTTCATGACCCAGACCAGTAACGAACAAATTGTGGTCGAGGCTTACTACAACCTCAACAACAACGGCTTCGGCGCGCTGTTTGGACTACCCGTGCGACCGCCGCCCGGGGTGCCTGCTTTCGGCAGCGCGTTCCCGTCGGAAAACCCGCCCGTAGACGAGACCCGCAGCTTTGGCCCGACAACGTTCCAGATCGGCTTCACACCTTACGGCTACCACGCCATTACCCCGATGACGCACATGGAGGATAACGCCGCGCCGCTGGGTGCCGACGGCACCACCCGCGTCGGGAAGTTCACCCATCCGTCAGCCACAACCAACAACGACCTGCTGGTGGTCTGGACACCCGGCCCGGCGAACGATCTGAACCGGCCAACCCAGACGCCCCGCTACGACGCCGGGCTTTACGTCATCGACAGCTCAACACCGGTCTGGAGCCCCGACGAGCTGCTGCTGATCAAGAACGACCCGGCTTTCAACGAGGCCTGGCCGCGCGCCGTTGTCCCCTACTCAGCGGTACACGGCGTCAGCGAGCCCGCCACCCTGCCCTGGCTGCCAAACGACGGCAGCGAGCACTTGCTGCTGCCAGAGGGCACGCCGCACGGCCTGGTGGGCAGCAGCAGCTTTTATAAGCGTGAGAGTTTCCCGGGTCGCGGCGACAACGCCTTCGACGGGCTCGACGCGTTCAACACCGCCCAGAATGACGCGAGCAGCAACTGGACCTACCAGGGGGCTGATGCAGGACTCTACGACGATTCAGACATCTGGGCGGTGAGGGTGCTGGCCATGGAGGGCAATACGTCCCGACTCTACGGCCCCAACGCCAGTGAGCTCGACGGCACCGACTTCCATTCCCACGCCAACGAGCGGCTGAGGATTCTGGGGGAGATCCCGCTGCGAAAGGCCGCCGGCGTGACTGACAGCGAAGGCAACCCCGACACCAGCGTGCTGTTCAAGATGCCGGCCGATACCCCGTTTACGTTCCAGACGATCGACCGCAACGGGCTGGTGCTCAACATGACCCAGACCTGGCACCAGGTCCGACCGGGCGAGGTTCGCACCGACTGCGGCGGCTGCCACGCCCACAGCCAGCTGCCGCTGGCGTTCGAGGGAACGGCAGCCAGCCAACCGGGCTACCGCGTTTACGACCTCAGCCGGGAAACGCCGATGCTCACCCAGAACAGCGCGGGTGATACCGGGCTGGCCGAGCTCTCCCAGCCGCTGGTCAACGTTGAGTTTTATGCCGACATCCGCCCGCTGCTGCAGGCGCACTGCGTGTCGTGCCACAACGACAGCCAGAACGCGGGCAACCTGAACCTGAATGACCTCAGCATGGACAGCAATCTTCCCGGCGACTACCGGCGCCTGGCCGACGACAGCGCCGCCGAATGGGGTTACCCGGCGGTGATCAGCAACGCCCGCTGGCGCCAGTCGAACGCCAGCCGCTATGTGCGGATGTTCCAGAGCCGTCGAAGCCTGCTGATCTGGAAAATCTTCGGCGAGCGTCTGGATGGTTGGACCAACCAGGACCATCCCACCGAGTCCACGCCAGGTGACCCTTCAACGCTTCCGCCGGGTGCCAACCCGAACCGCGCGGACCTGGACTTTGT
>JANQOZ010000023.1 GCA_028285525.1 Lysobacterales bacterium | reverse complement strand
CCGCCCCGGCCCGGATCAGGCGCTCTACCATAGCCACGTGCCGCCCCAGAATCGCGGAATGCAGGGGAGTGAAACCGGCGATGTCGGCCGCGTCCACCTCGGCCCCTCGTTCCAGGAGCGCGATGGCGACCTCGGTGGAATCCTGGTCCGCGGCGAGGTAGAACGGCGTGCGCTTGTTCACGTTGCGAGCCTCCAGCTCGGCGCCCTGGTCGAGCAAGAACTGCGCGGCGATCACCTTGTTGTTCAGGGCAGCGATGTGGAGGGGAGTCCGGTCGTACTTGTCGCGCACGTCAACGTCGAAGCCCTGTGCAAGCAGGCTGGCGATTTGGGTGGTGTCCGCGCTGCGCGCGGCGTCATGCAGCGGCGTCCACCCGTCCTTGTGGCGCTCTCCTGCGGAGCTCTGGCCTTCCAGCCAATCGGCGAAGGCAGTCTGGTTGTCGCGAGCCGCCAGGTTCAGCGGTGTGGATCCCGCTCGGGTCGTGAGTGTTGGATCTGCACCCGCATCCAGCAGCACCTGCGCGACCTCGATATGGCCATAGCGAGCGGCGCCATGCAGCGGCGTCTTGTCGTTTTTTACGAGCCCGTTGACGTCGGCGCCCGCCGCCAGCAGCGCTTTGGCGATCTCCACAAAGTTGAACTGGGCGGCAATGTAGAGCGGCGTACGCTGATCCCGAATGGCCTTGTTCGGGTCCGCGCCCAGTTCCAGCAGCAGCGACACCCGATCGAGCTCGTTGCGCGAGGCTGAACCGGCAAGTCTCGTCCAGTCGCCGCGCCACCCGTTGATCGTGTCGCCGGCTGCCGCGAGCACCCTCGCCGCCGCAAGCTGAGATTTGCTCAGGGCCAGATCCAGCGCCGTTGAATCTTTTCGGGTTTCCAGGTTGGGGTCAGCCCCGGCCGCCAGCAGTGCTTCAATCACCGCGACATGACCGTTTTGCGCGGCCAGATGCATTGGTGTCCACCAGTCGTCTTCCGTTGCGTCCACGTCGGCGCCGGCGTCGATCAACGCCGTGACCACCTCGCTGTGGCCATTAAACGCGGCGGTATGCAGCGGCGTCCACCAGCCTTTGGTTTGGTAATCAACGGCCTTGCTGCTGATACGCAGCACCTGCTGCACCTGTTTGAGGTCACCTGCTTTGGCGGCGCTGTACAGCTTGCTGCCGTATTTCGAAGCTTCGGCGGGTAGAGCGACCAGGAGCAGGGCCGCGATCGACAGGATGAGGGCGTTTCGCATCAGGGTTCCTTCCGTGCATTGTCGTAAGACTCTCCTTAATCAATGTCGGTGCGCGGCAAACCGCACAAAGGTTGGGCAGGAACAGCGATCGACAAGCCTGTTGGGGCTTTCCAGCGCCGTGGATCGTCATTTCCCGGTTTGCGACATGACGATTTGCGCCCGGCCCGTGCGCATTTGTGCAAGCGGGTGTTCCTCCCAGGGCATGGTCCGCCCACAACGGCGCTGTCTACGATTGACGCCTGGTTTCCGCAATGCTGAGGACTCGACCATGCCCAATTCCCCGCGCCTTCGATCGCCGTCTATGGCTGCCGGTACGCGCGCCGCGCTGTGCGTGTCCGCCGTGCTCCTGGTATCGGTTCCCGCGCCCGCGCTGGCGCAGCTCGAAGAGATAGTGGTGACAGCCCAGAAACGCGAGGAAGGGCTGCAGGAGACGTCGATTGCCGTCACCGCCTTCACCGCGGGAGCTCTTGAGAACAAAAACATTGTGGATATCTCGGAACTGGCCAACTTCACGCCGAACCTCGTGTTCGACACGACGTCGCCGGTGAGCGGATTGTCTTCGGGCGCCGTGATCTTCATTCGTGGCATCGGCAATACTGACTTCAGCCTCACTACCGACCCGGGTGTGGGCACCTATATCGACGGCGTCTACGTATCGCGTTCCGCCGGCGGCGTGTTCGACGTCCTGGATGTCGAGCGGATCGAGGTGCTGCGCGGGCCGCAGGGCACGCTGTTTGGTCGAAATACGATTGGTGGCGCCATGGACATCACCTCCCGCCGGCCGGGCCGCGAGCTCAGCGGTACGCTCTCGGCGACCGCGGGCAACTTCTCGCGGCTCGACCTGCGCGGCTCAATCGACGTGCCGATATCGGACAAGCTGCTGACCAGTTTTGTGTTCTCCAGCAAAACGGCCGACGGGTACGTAGACCGGGTGCTGGTGGGGGGCGAGCTGGGTGATCAGGATCGACAGGCGTTCCGTGCCAAAGCTGTCTACGAGGCGACCGATCGGCTGGACTTTCAGGTGACCTACGACTACAGCAAGATCGACGAAAACAGCGCGGCCTCCGTCATCCTTGGCTTCACGCCTGGCGCCAGCACGATCGGCTACGACCTATTCCGGGCCGCGTTCGATCCCTCGCTGCCACCCCTGACCGATTTCCTGGTGAATCCGGAGGATGACATCAGTTTTACCACCGGGCCCACGGGGACCGAACTGGATCTGCACGGTTTCTCCTTTACGGCTAACTATGCCGGGGACAACTGGGCGCTGAAGTACATCGGCGGCTATCGCGACACGGACGGGGCCTTCAACCGCGATCCCGACAATACGCCGCTCGCGATCACCCATACCTTCAACGACAACTACGACCACGAGCAGACTAGCCATGAGCTCCAGCTGACCGGCACGATCGGCGATCGGTTCCAGTACATCGCCGGCGCTTACTACTTTGAAGAAGAGGGGACGGACGACGTGTTTGTTCCGATCTTTCTGCCCAACGTCGACGACCCGGCTAATCCATTTGGATTCCCGGCGGCCGTAAACAACTTTGCGACGGTCGACAACTCGAGCGAGGCCTTCTTCCTGCAGGGAACCTGGGACGCGACCGAGACCGTGTCGCTGACCGCCGGCGTTCGGCGAACGTCCGACGACAAGGGTTTCGACTACACCCAGTACATCGCAGCTGATATCGACGGCAACCCGCTGCCGGTGCCCGCGGCCGCCGTGAACGAAAACGGCGTCCTCACGCCGGGCCTGATTCCGATTGTCGGCAACGGCAGCGGCAGCGAATCGATCTCCTTTGATGAAACCACGATTCGCCTGGGCGTGGACTGGCAGGCGCAGGAGGACACGCTGCTCTACTACAACTACTCCGAAGGCTTCAAAAGCGGCGGGTTTGTTCTGCGGTATGTCGAAGCTCGGCCTGCTCCGCTCACCTTCGATCCGGAGTTTGTGGAGTCTCACGAAATCGGGCTGAAGTGGCAGGGTTTCGATGACCGCGTGCGGGTCAATACGGCCATCTTCTCCATGGACTACCAGGACGCCCAGGTGACCTTTTTCGACAACCTCGGTGGCCCGATTACCGCCAATGCCGGAACGGTGGATATCACGGGACTCGAGCTTGAGGTGACGGCGCTGGTGACAGACAACCTGCTGCTGGAGCTCGGCTACGGTTACACCGACGCTGAATACGACTCCATTCGCCCGATCTCCGGGCTGTCTTTGACCATCGATGAGAGCGCCAGGCTCGTCAACACGCCCGAAAATTCCCTGCAGCTCGGCGCGGAGTATTCCTGGCCCCTCGCCGCCGGCGGTGACCTCACCTTTCGCGCGGATTACATCTATACCGACGACATCTTTAACGACTCGCAGAATTCGCCGTTCCTGTTTCAGGATTCCTACAACGTGACCAACCTGGCGGTGAGCTATAGGTCCAGCGACGAAACCTGGAGCGTGACGGGCTTTGTCAAGAATGCGGGTGACGAGCGATTCATCACCAGCGGCGACTCCAACTTTGGCCTGGGGTTTCACGAGGGAAACTTGAATCGACCGCGCGAGTATGGCGTACGTTTGAACTACAACTTCAACTGAGGTTAGCGACCATGGATGACATATCTTCGAGCTGTAAAGTAGCGGCGGTGCAGGCGGCGCCAGCTTTTATGGACCTGCCGGCTGCGGTGGAGAAGACCTGCGCTCTGATCAAGAGCGCCGCTGACCAGGGCTGTGATCTGGTCGCGTTTCCGGAGACCTGGATTCCCGGCTATCCCTGGTTTATCTGGCTGAACGCCCCGGCTCTGAACATGAAGTACTTCGGCCAGTATCACGAAAACTCGCTTGTGCCGGACAGCGATGCCTATCGGGCCATCGCCCGCTGCGCTCGCGAACACAACATCTATGTGTCGCTGGGCGCGAGCGAACGCGACCATGGCTCGCTGTACATCGCCCAGTTTTTGTTTGGTCGGGATGGCGAAACGCTCACCGCGCGCCGGAAGCTCAAGCCAACCCACGTCGAGCGAACGGTTTACGGTGACGGCGACGGCTCAGATCTCACGGTGGCCGAAACCGACATCGGCATTGTCGGCCAGCTTGCGTGCTGGGAGCACCTTCAGCCGCTGAGCCGCTACGCGATGTTCAGCCTGCATGAACAGATTCACGTGGGCGCCTGGCCTTCTTTCAGCCTGTATCCCGACGCCTATTCGCTGGGTCCGGTACTCAACAACGCTGCGTCTCAGATGTATGCGGCGGAAGGGCAGTGTTTTGTTGTAGCACCCTGCGGCGTCATCTCTCAGGAGATGATCGACCTGATGGTGGAAAACGAAACGCACGCGGCGCTGGTTCAGAAAGGCGGTGGCTACGCGCGGATCTTCGGTCCTGACGGCGCGCCGCTCGGAGAAACCCTGGATCCGGAGGCGGAAGGCCTGGTGGTCGCAGAAATTGACCTGGGTGCTATTACGATCGCCAAGTGTTTTGCTGATCCTGTGGGACATTATTCGCGTCCGGACGCAACCGCGCTGCTGTGGAACCGTCAGCCGCAGGCGCCGGCCCGAGCGATGGCGTCATCGGCATCGTCTGAGGCGACGGTGCCCGCCAGCGCCGAGGATAAAACTCCTGAGGACGGCGTCGAAGCCGCTGGGCCTTAAGCGTTGTGGTGGTCAGCAGCGCCATTCAGACTTACGATGGGACGGGCATCCGTCCTACCGGGATTCCCGATGTCATGAAGTTTGTGATCCGCAATGGCTATCAGAGGGACGTCGGCGACCTTAGAGGCAAGTCGCGCTGGGAGTATTGGTGTGACGTGGTCAACCACGAGTTCGTCAATCTGGACTGCAGCGAGGTGGCTGGCCAGGAGCGGGGCGATTTTGACGGCGTGCTGCGCGGCGGCATCGGGGTAGGGCAGGTCCACTTCTCTGAGGTGATCGCCATGCCGCAGCTCGTGCGGCGGTCTCGCCAGCGCATCGCCCGGGCGACCAAAGACGACTTTCTGATCAGCTTTCAGCTTGAGCAGGAGTGCGTGGTCAGCCAGTCGGGCCGCGAGGCGCTCCTGAAGCCCGGAACCTTTGCCCTCTACGACAGCGCGTCGGAATACTCGCTGGCGTTTGCCAAACCATTCCACCAGTTTGTGCTGCAGATGCCCCGCGAGATTCTTTCGAGGCACCTGATGGAACCGGAGAAATACACCGCGATCCCGATTTCGGCCAACGAGGGCATGGGGCTCATCTTAAAAAACTTTCTCTACTCTCTGGTCGGAGAGCTGAGCAGTCAGGACGAGCCGATCAATGACCAGCTGTCGGATAATCTTGTAAACATGATTGCGCTGACGTTCAGCTCGTCGGTGATCACCAGCAAGCTGGTAGAGACCGACTGCGTGCGCGACGCGCTGCTCCGGCGGATACGTCAATTCATCGACAACAACCTGTTCGACCCGGAGCTGAACAACCAGCGCGTAGCTGAGTCGCAGAACATCTCGGTGCGGTACCTCCATAAACTTTTTGCCGATGAGCCGCAGACGGTCCACGAGATGATTATGGTCAAGCGGCTCGATGCGGCGCGCTCGATCCTTGAGGACGGTCGCATCCGTCGGCCGTCCATGGAGAGCCTGGCCCACCACGTTGGCCTGTCGAGCGCCGCGCATTTTTCCCGTGCCTTCAAGCGCCGCTTCGGCGTCAATCCCAGCGAGATTTCGCCGCAGGGCGGAATCGTCGACCCTGATTAATAGTGATGTCTCATGAGTGAATCGACCGAGTCGCGAGAAGCGTCTTTTCCGCTGAATATGCCGGTGGACTGGGAGCCGCCCTATCCATCGTTTATGTCCGAGTTCCACGAGAGCAAGCAGGTTGTGGTGATGTGCCTGATCGGCTGCCAGTTTGATGACGGGGCCCGTGATGCGGCTCTCGAGATGGTTCGAGGCGTACGCGCGATGATGCTCGAAAGTGGCGAGGCGGCTTACGTAGACTTATCGGAGTGTGACGCGGACAGCGCCGGGCGACGGCAGCTCGTGGCAACCGGTTATTGGTTTGATCCCGCGCTGCTCCAGCAGCTCTTTGACTCCAACGAGTTTGACAGCTTTTGGCAGAGCCACTCAGATTCAGAGCGAGGCTACGGCGTCTTTCGGGAGGTCTTTAACTTTCCCATGAGCCGGTTCGAGACGCTGCACTCCGGGCCTGATCACCTGGTGGGCATCGCCAACGTGCGGGACGGCATCACCGATCCTATTTCGCAGCACGCCTACTGGGGCAGCATGCGAGACCGGATACCGGACGCGGTGAGAGACCGCTTTGAAGCGGAATCCCAGGTTGAGGTGCTGGAGCAGAATGGCCGCTCGGTAACGGTCCGGCCCAATCTCAACCTCGCCATCATTCGCTCGGGGCAGGACATCACCGACGCCGCGGGGCAGGAGCGCCAGCAGTATCTCGACGACGTCGAACCCACGCTGATCAGCGGCATGAATTTCCTGCGGGATGAGGGTGAGGAGGTCCGCTGCTACGACTGCCGCTTTCTGCGGTTTGTCGACGAGCAGGGGGAGGCACTGGACCACACTTACGGGTACGCCTACTTCCAGTCACTGGAAGAGCTCGAGAAGTGGGCGGAACACCATCCGTCGCACAACGCCATCTTCGGATCGTTTCTCGAGTTCGCGCCGCAATACGGTGAGAACATGCGCTCGCGCTTCTGGCATGAAGTGGCCGTACTGCCGGCGAGCAATCAGTTTGCGCAATACGTCAACTGCGCCCCACGGACCGGACTGCTGAACGGACTCGCCAACCCCTGACCCACCGGCTGACGGCTGGCACCAACGCGACGCCGCTGCCAAAACCTTGTAAGGTCTGAAGCAGACAAGGGGTGCTCATGGGGCCTGGAGGGGCGTATGTTCCGACGAATCGGAGCGGTACTGGGTGTCGTCTTCGCAGCCACCGCCGCCGGTGAGGACGCGGTCGGCCACGTGCCTCACTATGTTGAGTACGGTCCGCATCACCTTTCCCTTTTCACTGGCGTAACCGATATCAGCGGCAAGGATACGGCGTTCACGCTCGGCATTGATTATGAGTACCGCCTGAACGACAGACTGGGTGTCGGTACGGTGGTTGAAGAAGCTTTTGGCGATATCGACGCGACCACAATCCTGGCAGTTGCCGACATCCACCTGGGCCACGGCGCTTTGATCATGCAGGTTGGACCAGGCGTTGAGATCCTCGACGACAAAGAGCTGTTTGTTGCCCGCCTCGGCGTGCTCTATGAGTTTGAACGAGGCGCCTACACGATCTCGCCCCAGCTTCACTACGACTACCACGATGGTGGAAAGGACGCGCTGGTTCTTGGCTTCGCCTTTGGGATGTCTTTCTAGAATCCTGCGTCTATCTATCCGAACCTCTTTTCCGTGTTGGACGGTGACTACCCAATGATTGAAACCGAGCGCCTGATACTTCGTGAGATAGACCCCGAGCGGGATTTTGATGCCTGGGCACGGGCCGTGGCAGACGCGGATACCGTCCGGTATCTGGGGAGCGAACCGCTGGACCGCGCGAAGGCCTGGCGCCAGATGGCGATGGTCATGGGGCATTGGCAGATTCGGGGCTTCGGCTTCTTCTCCGTAATCGAGAAAGCCACGGGCGCCTGGGTGGGCCGCACCGGGCCGTGGAATCCTGAGGGATGGCCTCAACCCGAGGTGGGGTGGCTGACTTCGCCGGATCATCTGAGAAAGGGGTTCGCGCGCGAGGCCGCTCGGGCCAGTGTGGACTATGCGTTCAATACGCTGGGGTGGGAACAGGTGATCCACGTGATTCTGGACGGCAATGAGGCAAGCATGGCGACCGCGGAAAGCATTGGCTCCCGCTACCTGCGGACCTGCGAAGGACTGGCCGGAGTGACGGACGGGACCATCCACATCTACGGGCAGGAAAAACCCAGGTCAGGCGCAAACAGCGACGACTAGCGAGTCTCTTTTCCGCAGGCAGGCTCCGGGCTCGGCACGGGCTTTCGTGCAGGAAGTGTTGAGTTCAGTCATGCAAAACGTTCACGCGCTGATACCTACTCTGCGACGCTCACGTTCTCCGCTTTCGGCTTGACCATGAGCCTGAGTCGAGACGCCTTTAGCGACGCGAGGCTGACGGAATTGCCGGCGCGCGCGATCGAGCGACCCAAGGGGGCCAAGGGAAATGTACAAGGTAGCTCCGCAAACTGCGGCGACAGGCGCCGTGCCTGACACGGCGGCACACGGCCCCAACTATTCGACTGCGGAAGCAGATTACGGGTCTCGGGGGCTACTCGTCCTACTGGTCTGCATCACCGGGCTGGGGCCTCTGGCGATGTCATCCTTCATTCCCGCTATTCCGGCGATTCAGGAAGAATTTGGTGTCAGTCGGACGCTGAGCCAGCTTACGCTATCGGTGTCGCTGTTTTTTATGGCAGCGGGTTCGTTGGTATACGGCGCGCTCGCCGACCGCCTCGGACGCCGGCCCGTCATTTTAACCGGGGTCGGACTGGCGATCCTCGGCTCTGTCATTTGCGCTCTGGCAACCAATATCTGGCTGGTGATTCTCGGCCGCGCGATTCAGGCGTCGGGTTCTACGGTGGGTTTCTCTCTCTCGCGTGTCGTCGTTCGGGACGTCTACGGCGACGAGAAATCCTCCAGCCTTCTGGGCTATATCTCGGCCGCGATGATGCTCGCGCCTGTCATGGGACCTTTTATCGGCGGATACCTGATCGAATACTTCAGCTGGCACTACAACTTTGTGGTCGTTGGGTCCATTGCCGCGGTGCTGTTTGTCGGGCTGTGGCTGCGGCTGCCGGAGACCCGGCCCGAGGGTGTTGAGGGCGACAAGCAGCTGGTTCCCTGGCATCGGTTTGCGGAGCTCCTTCGCCGTCGGCCCTATCGACGCATGGTGATTTACGGCGCCGCGCTCCAGGGTACGTTTATGGCCTTCCTCGCCGGCGCGCCTTATCTCATCACTCAACATTATGGCCTGCCGGCATCCTCATACGGTTTCTACTTCTTTGGCGTGCCGCTGGGATTCTTTGTGGGAAGCTTGATCGCCGCGCGCTTCGGCACGCTCTTTTCTCAGCGCGGCCTGATTTTCTGGGGCGCTGCCGGGAGCGTTGTCGCCTGTGGGCTGGCGTTTGTTCTGTCGACCGGCATCGATCTCGGACCCTGGGGTGTTTTTGCCCCGATCGCGCTGATGACGGTGGCTCAGGCGTCCGCTTACCCGGCGCTTCAGGTGCGCCTGCTGACGGCGTCTCAGCCTCACTCTGGATCAGGATCTGGGTGTTTCAGTGCAATCCAGTTGATGGCTGGCGGCGTGTTGGCACAGGTTGTGGGCGCCACGCTATTCCTGGGTGTTGCCGGCGTAACCAGCATTATGCTGCTGTGCAGCGCGGTCGCGATGTGGGTCGTACTAACGCGCCGCCCGGAACCGCAGGCCGCCGAAATCACCTGACTACCGCTGAGCCTGGAGCAGGAGAGGCCGGGTCGGAAATCGTCCTGCGAGCTCGGTCCGGTCAAGCTTGGATTTGTCTAGGGGCTCCAGCGACAGACTTTGGATAAACGCGGCCGTCAGGCGCTGTTCTTTTACCAGTGCGCCGGTCGCCAATTCTTCAATGGTGTCCATTTCACCGTTGACCAGCTTTCGCGTAAGTTCGAACATCGTTGAGCTGCGCCAATCCATTCGATCCTGAAGCAAGCCGGCCTGTTCCAGAAAACCGAGCGCCTGCTCGCGGTTGCCGACTAAGGCAGCCGCCAGTGATCTGGCAGTCAGCGCGCTGGCGAGATGGGCGCGTGCGGTCACCCCCTCCAGCTTTTTGATCGCTGTGTCTGCCAACGCCGCGGCCTCGGAGGCCGAATCAAAGTACAGGAGTACCCAGGCCAGGCGTGTAAGCAGCAGCGCCTGCTCATAGGTTGGCGTCCCAAGATCGATTGCCGTCAGAAGGTCATCAACCGCCGCAGAACCGCTCGCGCGATCGCCTCGCAGGTAGGCCAGGTAGATGCCCAGCAACTTCGCCCCGTCGACATCACCTTCGCTGGTTTCCCTGGCCGTCTCGAGGCACTGCTCCTGCAGGCTCCCGGCGGATTCCAGCTTGCCTTTCTCAAGGTCGAGCGAGGCTTTCATACACGGAAACTCCGCGAGCATCTGAGGGGCAGCGGTGTCTGGCGTGATTGCCTCCAAGCGATTCAGCAGCCGCTGTGCTTCGGGGATCTCGCCTTCGGCGAACGTCATAAGCAATCGCGAGCGCAGTACCCGACTCGTACCCAGTGTGGTGAGCTCTTCCCTTTCCTCTCGTTCAATCGTCTCTGCGGCCAGCGCGAACTGACCATCACCCAGCAGCTCCACCGCAGCCAGTGCTCGCGCCACAGTACGCGCGACGACATTGTTTTGCTCGGCGAAAAGCTCGCTGCCTTTCAGGAACTGGTCAGCGGACGCCGCCAGCATGCCGTCTCGACTTTCTAATACGCCCAGGTTCATCAGCGCCTGACCCACAACGTTGCGATTGCCGATATCGGCAAGCGAAGTCAGTGCATCCTCAATGATCTCTTTTGCACGCTCGGGGTCTTCGCTCTTGTCTGTAGTCACGAGCATAAGCCGTGTTCGGGTCGCGTCGAGCTCGTCCCCCAGCTCCTCGTAACGATCCAACGCTTGGCGCATCAGGTTGACGGCCAGTGTCCTTTCGCCAAGCGTCATGTGCATGAGGCTTCGTCTGAAGTTGGCATCAGCTTCTGCTGCCCGATCGCCTGAAGCGCTTGCAATCTCCGCTGCTCTAGTTACCGCCGATAGCGCTGCTTCAGCCCGGTCCTGGAGCGAAGCCAGATCCGCTCGTCGCCGCCAGAGCTGATACTCCTGGGCTGCGGTCAGCGAACCGCCCGCAAGCTGGTCCAGAGCCTTAGTGGCAGGTTCAGGATCGCCGAGCTTCAGGAGCACAAAGCTGCGCAGCAGCGCGTAATCCACGTTCTCCGGAAAGCGGCTCACGAGCTGATCACAGGCTTCCAGAGCGCCTGTCCAGTCCTGGTTGACGCCGGACAATACAAAACGCGCGTTGAGCTGACTCTCCTCGGACCGACCTGCCGCCAACGCAAGGTTTTGTTCGGCATGGCTACTGGCCAGATGCTGGTAGCCCATCCCTTCGTAAGCGAGCGCCAGGAGTCCATGCGCGAGTTGAAAACGGGGCGCCAGCTCGATGGCCTCGAGCAGTTCGTCTCGAACGATTGCGTAGCGCTGTTTTTGCACCGCCAGCAGCGCCCGACCGTAGTGGCCGACAGCCTGCTGAGGGATCTTGCCCTCGGCTGCGTTCGGTAGGGGCCGTTCGCCGACAAGGTGGCCAATGATCGCGACGGCCCATTCGTTCGAAGCGGTCAGCAGGTCGTCCAGCGACACCTCCCACTGCTGGCTGAAAACGCCGGAACCTTCGGTTGTCGGGTGCCCCTTCAGCTCGACGCGAAGGCGATCGTCGTCGAGTCGGGTGACGCGCCCCTCGACGAGCAGATCAAAGCCGCCTTCCGCCACTCCGGGCTGATCGAGCTGACCCGCCCGATGGACTTCCAAACGCTCATACCCGCTGATGGACCACTCCAGCATTCGATGGACAGCCGGGGCAATCCAGGCTCCATCACCTGCTGGTGATGTGGTGTCTTGCGGCATCATTTCTACCGCCAGGATCTTGACTTTGGGTCTGGGCTTGGCGCCCCGATCAGATGTCAGCATCACCGAGATACCGGCGATGGCGATGAGCGAGACTGCGGCGATGATCAGGGCGATTCGTTTTTTTTCCTGGCTTTTTGGGCGCGCAATGCGCTGAACGGGAGAAACCCATTCATAGCCGCCGCGAGGAACGGTTCTGAGCCATTGCCGATGCTCTTCGCCCAATGCCTTTCGCAGAACCGAGACGCTCTGTACCAGGTTGGCTTCCAGCACCACCCGGCCAGGCCAGACAGCCTCCAGGAGCGCGTCCTTGGAATGAACCTGGCCAGGATGGGTCAAAAAAAAGTACAGCAGCTCGAAGACCGTCGACGTGAGTGTTACGGGTTCGCCGTCTCGAAGGAGCTCGCGCCTTGAGACGTCGAGCGTAAACGGGCCGGTTCTTAGCAGGCTGTCATCACGGTCGCCTAACGGTTGCACCCAGATCCTTTATGTCAGCGAATTCTGGGCTGACATTATAGGAAGGGCGATGAAAAATTTTAGTGACCGCAGTCATGGACTGAACCCGGGCTCGCCACCGCGAGCCCGGGCGGTAGTTGGGGCCTAACGGCCTTGATAAGTCTCGTAGTAGCGTCGGAGTCGCTCGGCCGCGACGCCGGTATTCGACACCTTCTTCGCACGGATGGACTTGGCTGCTCTAGGATTGAAGCCTCGAGAGTCGATCGCCTCTTCGACGGCTTCGACCGCGTCAACCCGGCCAAAACCAAACAGCTCATCGTCGCCAAGATCGAGGGCACTGTCGGTGAGGACCTCCCTCAGATCCACAAATCGGTTGGGAAGCCCCGGGTTGGCCTGCAGTGCCAGTGCAGCCACACCCGCCACATGAGGGGCCGCAGCTGAAGTGCCCGGAAAAAGGAAACGGTTTCCGTCGATGACGAGAAATCCACCGGCGTTGCTGACCAGCACGGTGTCGGTTGCTACGAGTGTCGGCGCATCGCGAAAGTCCAGGTCATAGCTTCCGTCAGCGTTCCAGTACAGCAGAGTGCGGCCACGGGTGCTGAACGGCTGGAGGTCGTCGGCGCCCGGGTCGAGCGCTGACACCGCACCGACGGAAATATAGTTCCGCCCGGTTTTGTGCCCAATCACGCTGCCTTCGGTGATCTCCAGTTCAGGGTTAACGACAATCGCCTGGCTGCGTGGTTGCTGGCTGCCGGGAAACGGGCCCGTGTTGTAGAGAAGCTCAATGTCCTTCAGCGCGCAGGGTCCTGAGTTACACAGAACAAACACGTGGACATCTTGAGGCTCTCCAGTGATGTTGCCGGCCCGGGCTCGCTCCTGCGGGTTGCCGCTGCCGTCCTGGGGCAGGTTTTCGTTAGTAGCGTAGATGATGGCGCCGCTGGAGTCGGGGGTAAACGGATCACCGTTGTCAGAAAGTACGATCTGGAAATCCGCCTCCGCATTCCCAAAGGGTTCCTCCCACTGCAGGAACACCGTGAGGATGTGTTCGGCGGGAACACTCAACACCCAAGACAGCGCTTCCTCTGGCTCGTCGCTATCCACAAACTCGTGGAAGCCCTTAAAACCCTGTTTGTTGAAATAGTCGAAGTCGTCGAACCGCTCCTGGTAGTGCCGACGGGCGTGATTGCCGGCGGAGCCGATAGAGGTCATACCACGGCGATGGGCGGCGTCGTCAATGACGGCGGTGAGCTCCGAATCCTGAAAATACCGGTCGTTGAGGACGGTGATGTCGTCGACAACAATGTCGCAACCTTCACCGCCAAAGGCCAGGTCAGCGGCCCAGGCGTAGGCGTCGATCAGCGTTGCCAGGTTGCCGAGCCCCGGACAGAAAGCGAGCTCCGCACCCGGCGCAAGGTCGTGGACAATCTCCAGCATTGCTGTGCCTTCTGCGCCGTTGAAGAGGTCGGGGCCGCCACAGGCGCTCAGTGGGGGCAGATCCCCGCCTCGAATCGCGTCCCCTACGCCCCCGATACCGTCAGAGATCACGCAGACCCGGGTCCCCGAGCCGTCGAAGCCGGTTTCCGCCCTCGCCTGCGCTGCACCGAGGATCGCGTCACCGGCAGTGACGTTGGGGCCGGCATCGGTTGTGGTAGAAGACCGATCGACCATTTCGACGAATGCCACCTCAGTCAGCTCTGCCAGCTCAACCAGCTTGGCGGGAGTGGTTTGGACGTGCAGTGCCGGCAGCGCGTTGAAGGCTGAGGCTTCCAGGTCAGGGTGGGCGGACAGAAACTGCTGTTGATCAGCAGCCGTATCGAACATCAGGACCGCTTCCACCGAGTCGTAAAGGCCGGCCTGAAGCTGCCAACCGTCCGAGCGTTTCTGCATGTCCTGTTGGGTTTCCAGAGCCTGGGCATATTTCCACAGCTGCGGGTGAAGCTTAGGGCTTCCGCGTTTGACCGTCTGACTCAGGACGGCTCGATCGATACGGGCCTCAAGGCCCGTGGGTTCGTTGGCATTTTGTGCTGATGCCAGGTGACTGAAACCTAGCAGCGCTACCGTGGCTCCAACGCCCCGCCACAGGCTGGGGCAAGTGTGATGTCTCGTTTTCATAGGGATGTGCTCTCGAGTGGAATTAGCCCCGTCTTGCGAGTGCGCTGTCCCGAAAGTTATTTGCGGGACAGCACACTAGACGGGGCGAGATGATTCAGTCAGTACCGTCGCAGCCAAACCTCGCCGCAAAGGACGAAAACCGCGAGCCAGCGAGGAAATCGCAGATGGCCGACGAGGGCGGTGCAATCACGGGGGGCTGAAGCAGCGGCGGGGTTACGACGGTGATCCCGTGTCCACCGAGGTTGCCACCTGACGGTCCAGCGAAGCTGCCGCTGGACACCGAGCCAGAAAAACCCGCGGTGCAAACGCCGTTGCTGCAGGAGGCGCTGCCGCCGCCGGTGCTTGTGCTGATCGTGGCAAAGGAGCCGCCGCTGCCGACGCCGGCTGACAGGCTGCCGCTGATACTGACTGACTTGTTTTCTGCGCCTGCGGCGCCCGTGAAGGCGAGCGCACCGGCAAAGATGATGGGGAACAGGGGTTTGGGAATGCTTTTCATGACGTACTCCGTGTGTAGTTGGTTCGTATGCACAAACGTCCCAGCGGCCTCTGCCGGTCCGTTCGCGACCAACTCTGGCGTCGCGTCCTGACTAAGTCCTAAAACTGCCCAAAAATCTCATAAAAAAAGATAAGTTATTTAAAATCAGAAGCTTAAAACGGAAGCGCCCGTGAACCCTCAAGGTTCAGCCTTGGCAAAAGATCGCAGTGACCGTGGTTGTGGGTCGGATTCGGCAGTCCTGGACGTACCGGCTGGTCCCGGATGGCGAGTTCGCCAGAGAGGAAGGTGTTGATGCTCTACGAAACGGCACGCCAGGGAACAGCATGCTGGATCAGGAACTGCTTATTGATCGGCAGTGTCAGCCGCCTTCCGATACGCTTCGAGCTGAGCTTCGTCTGCCTCATTCCAGCGGTCACCCGAAAGAGTTCTGGCATCCGTCATCAGCGCAACCGCCTGCTCGTGGTCGGACTTCATGTGGGCGTAGCGAGCCTGCTGTACAAGGGAAAAGCTGTTAGGCTCCTGTTCAACCAGAAATCCCAGCAACGGCTCTGCCTTCTCAAGCTCTGCTGCGTCCAGGTAGATTGCCACCAGCCGCTGAGCCAGGGGTAAGCGCAGGGATTCAAAACCCGATTCTGCAACGTAAGCCAGGCCCTCTTCGAAATACTCGCGCGCCATCGCTTTATTGCCGCGTCTGCTCGCCAGGTCGCCGGCATAGCGCATTGCCTCAATCGCAGGTTCCGGAAGCCCAGCCGTCAGCGCTTGCTCGAGCACTTCAGCGACTCGCGCTTCGGCGCTGGCGTCGTCGCCTCGCTCCATGTCGATGCGGGCGAGGCGCAGCCCAACCTGCAAAGCGCGCGACAGGTCTTCGATCGACAGAAAGATCTCGTGAGCCTCGCCGTAGGTTGCGATCGACTCATCAAACAGGCCCAGCGCGCGCTCTGCGGCCCCGCGCTGGGATAGGCCGGTGGCAAGGAACAGCCGGTCATCAGCCTCGCGCGCAATCGCAACGGCCTCATTGGCTGCCTGCCGAGCATCTTCGAAGCGTCGTTCGCGCTGGTAGAGAACGGAGAGGAAATTGTGGATCCGACCCTGGCCGACCCGGTCGCCAATCTCGCGACGAATAGCAAGCGACTGCAGGTGAAGCGGTTCGGCTTCACTGAAGCGGCCCTGCAGCCGACGCAGAAAACCAAAGTTGTTCAGCATTTTGGCTTCATTGGCCCGATCACCAATGGCGCGAAAGCCCGCAATCGCGTCCTCAAGGTGCTGCTCTGCCGCATCCAGTTCGCCGTCGTTCATCGCCACGTTTGCCAGCGTCGAGGCGATCTGTCCGGGCAGTATCTGCCACTCGAGCTGCCGGAACTGCAGCGTCGCCCGTGACAGCAGGGCGCGCGCCTCGTCAAACTGCCGACGGTCCTTGGCCAGGATGGCGTCGGCGATCAGGGCTCGGCCGATAGCCTCGCGGTCTCCGATTGATTCGGCCGTCGCCAGCGCCTCGCGGTAGGCGGTCTGGGCGAGGTCCAGACGACCGCTGCGGTGGCGCACCTTGCCGAGCAGCAGCAGCACCTGGGCCTTAAGGCGTCCGTCTGCGTTGACCTCATTTCGTTCCAGCAATGCTTCCAGGGTGCTTTCGGCGGCCTGCGTTTCTCCCAGCTCAAAACGGCAGTTCGCCCCCTGAATGCGCGCCTGTACGAGATCCGGATTACGGGCGAGCACCACATCAAACAGGGGTGCAGCCTCCGCGCAGCGCCCCTCGAGTGCGGTCGCGAGAGCTCGCGCATAGGCTTCGTTGATAAAAGGATCTTCGTCAACGGCTTCCGGGGCTCCTTCGGGCGCATAACGCCGACCGCTCAGCAGGTTGCTGACACCGGCCACCATGCCGCGGACCAGCGCCGTGCCCTTGGGTGAAACCATGGTTGTCTCAGCCCTCAGACCATCGCTGTCGACCAGCGTATAGCTCAGCCGAAGCCCGCCAACGTGCTCCTCCAGCGCCGCAAACAGCACGTGGCTTGCACCATAAGCCGCTCGGAGGCGCGTGGCCCGATCCAGGGCATCTGGCCCGTCAATGGCGCCATCCCAGCCGGTGTTTTCGACAAAGCTGATCACGTCGGAGGTTGTCACGGTGTCCACCACCGACAGGTTCTCGAACAGCTCGTTGGCCAGTCCCATCAGCCCCAGCCGCGCCCAGTCGTACTCAACATTGCCGGTTTCGTTGGCGATCGGGAGCACGGCGACGCGGATTCCGTCCGTGGTTGCGGGGCCGCGTGGCCAGAGCGCGACGCCGATCACAGCGGCAACGATCAGCGCGGCCAGCGCAAGACCCGCCCGACGAACGCCCAGGCCCTTCGGCGGGATCTGTTCGACGGTTTCACTGACGACCACCTCAGCAGGTGTCGACGATGTGTCCTCAGAAGCCTGCTCATTCGGTTCAGCCACGAGTTCGGCGACAAACTGGTAGCCATGCCCATGCACGGTGCGTATGACGGCCTGAAGTTCGGCGTCATCGCCGACGGCCCGCCGCGCCTTCATGATCGCTCGCGTCATGGCCGTTTCCGAGACGATCGACGGGGCCCACACGGCGTCCTGGATTTCGTCCTTATCCACCGCACGGTTGCGCTGCTCGATGAGGTAGATCAGCAGATCGAAAACGCGTGGCTGGAGCGGCACGGGTTCACCGGCGCGTGACAGCTGGCGCGTGCCCGCATCGAGCTCACAGTCGCCGAATCGGTAGCGGCTCGGTCCCGCTTTGGTCATGCGAATACCGGGTTGGTCATGGGTCACAACACCGTCATCAAAGGGTCAGCCACCGGTCAGGACTTCAGAGCCCCTCCCGACCAGACTGGCTCCACGCTTCGAAAGCGCTGAAAAATCAACAGTTAACGCAAAAAACCGATTTGAAGGAACCTGATATGAAACGTTTTGCAATTTTGCTTTATGGCGTCACGAGCTACGCCGTATTTTTTGCCTCTATCCTGTACGCGATCGGCTTTATTGGCAATTTCATCGTACCAAAATCGATCGATTCGGTGCCTGAAGCGCCCCTGGGAACGGCGCTGTTTATCAACGCGCTGCTGGTGGCCGTGTTCGCGATCCAGCACAGCGTGATGGCCCGCCCGGCGTTCAAGCGCTGGCTGACCCGGTTTCTGCCCCGAGCAGCAGAGCGCAGCACCTACGTGCTGTTCTCGAGCCTGGTGCTGATCCTTCTGTTCGTGCTCTGGGAGCCCATGGGAGGTGTTGTCTGGGCCGCCAAAAGTGACGCGGCGCAGTGGGTCGCCTGGGGGCTTTATGCGCTCGGCTGGGTGGTTTTGTTCTACGCCACGTTTGCCATCAACCACTTCGATCTGTTCGGTCTGCGCCAGAGCTGGTCGGCTTTTCGAAATCGCGAGCCCGAGCCGCTCAAGTTTGTGCAGCCCTGGATTTACCGGGTCGTTCGTCATCCGCTTTACGTCGGCTGGCTGCTCATTATCTGGGCGACGCCAATCATGACCGTTGCCCATCTGGTCTTTGCGGCCCTCGGCACGGCCTACATCCTTCTCGGTATTCAGCTGGAGGAACGCGATCTCGCCGATGCACATCCGGAATATCGCGAGTACAAGCGGCGGGTGCCGATGCTGATCCCCTCCCTGAGAAAGTCTGCGGCGGAGCGGTCAGGCGAACACACGCTCGCCGAGGTGCAATCGTCATAGTGCCCGCGAAGGCCCGAGGTATTCGCGCCGTGGCGCTGCGCAGGTCGGCTTCTGGTGCCGGTCTCGCGGCACCCGGCGCGGTGCCGTTGCGCCACTGTCTCTCAGGCATGGACCCTGGGAAGTGACGGGTAGGCGTGACCCGGCTGCTAGACTGTTCGGATTTCTTTTGCTGGACCTGCGATGGATCAGGCGTTTGTTGAGGACGGACTGCTGACGGTACTGGTTGCCGGTGTTGCTGCCGGCGGCGCCGTCGCGGTGACGGTCTTGGTGGTGCTGCGCAAACGCTACCATCGCGCGATCGCCGAGCGGGAACAATCGATCACGGAGCTCAACCGGCTGCGGTTCGATCTCGCTCAGGAAAACGATCAACTCGTTGCGGCGCATGACACGCTGAGGGTTGAGCGAGATCAGCTTCAGGCTCGGCTCGAAAACGTGGAGCGTTCAAATGAGGTTTTGACGGCGCACCCGAACGGTCATTTCTACTCTCCGGTGGTGGATCCGGCTGAGGCGTCGGCGGAGGCGGACCGGATCTGGGCGCCGAGAACGAAGCTACCCGGATTGAGATTTTCACGGGAGCAACATCTGGAGGTGCTCAACAGGCTGTTTCCGCAGTTTATGGCGGGCTTCGATTACCCAGAGACTCTGCCGAACGACGCCGAACCCTGGCAGTTTTTTGTTCGCAACAGTCAGTTCAGCTGGCTGGACTGTCGCCTGCTGTTTGTCCTGCTCAACGCCTGGCGCCCGGCTCGGTATCTGGAGATCGGTAGCGGGTTCTCGTCTCTTCTTGCGGCTGACGTCAGCCATCGGGTGCTCGACGACGCGATGAGCGTAACCTGCGTTGAACCCTATCCGCGCCCGTTTCTGACGCAGCCTGTGCCGGGTATCAGCGAGGTCATCGTCAAACGCGTGCAGGAGCTGCCGCTTGAGACCTTCGACCAGCTTGAGGCGGGCGACATCCTCTTTATCGACTCGTCCCACGTTGCCAAGACCGGGAGCGACGTAAACTACCTGTTTTTCGAGGTCCTGCCGCGGCTTGCCGCCGGCGTCAGGGTCCACGTGCACGACATCTTCTTTCCGCTGGAGTATCCGAAGGCCTGGGTGCTTGAAGAAAACCGAAGCTGGAACGAGCAGTACGTTCTGCAGGCGCTGCTGATGGATTCCACCCGGTATCGGGTCTTTTTCGGAGCAAACTACGCGGCCAGCGTCTTTCCCGCGGAGGTTGCCAAGGCTCTTGGGCGAGAGGGGCGTCCGCCGTTTGGCGGCGGCAGCCTTTGGTTGGAGGTCTCTTAGTCGCCTTAAGCGCCCGACTTTCTCCTATGGGTCAATCGGTACGCTAAACACCTCATCTCGGTTGTTGCCGAAGTTGGTATCGTCGAAAGAGTCCGCAGCGGCGTAGTTGAACAGCTCCTCCCCCGGATTACCCATAACGTCAAAGCTCATAACGCAGGTGAGCGTTTCACCGAAGGCCAGGCTCGGAATGTTGACCTCGCGGTAGCGCCAGCCTGCCTGATTGTTGAACTCAGTCATGCCACAGCCGTCATCAGCGAGCGTCAGGTTCACGGCCCGATAGCCGTCGAGGAACCGGATGTTGGTCGCATCCCCCGGGCCAAGATTGAAGACCGTGATGCGGTACTCAATGCGGTCACCGTTTCGGTAGGGCCCCGGCGTGATCAGCTCTTTTCTAAGCGTGATGTCAGCCGCGTCGTCGGGGAATAGCGTTGAGTTCTGAAGGAACTGGCCGCCCTCGGCCGCGGCGAGGATATCAACACCCAGGCCGCCTGGCGGCGGGGGCTCAATCACCTTCGCTGCCGCTGCTGTCTCGAAGCCATCCATAAAAAACGTGTCCTGAAAGCTCAGGTTTGCCGCGATATCGGTCAGCCCCGGCGTGCCCGCAGGCAGCGTCAGCTCGGTCCAGTTCACGCCGTCAAACCGCCAGGCGATGCCGATGTTCTCCCCGGGACTCCCTCCCGGCCTGAAGCCGACCGCAATCACGTTGCCCGGCCCGGTGCCGCCGATCCAGCTGAGGGTATCCGTACCAGGCACCGGGACGTTCTGATTAGTCCACGCAGTACCGTCGAAACGCCAAATCTGGTTGAGGCGGGTTGCGTAGATCTCCCGCGGTGCAAGTGGTCCCGGAAGGCAGCTGCCGGGTACGGGCCAGGCACCGGTGAAACCCAAATTGCCAGCTTCATCAAAGACCAAGTCGCCGGGCAACAGGCCAACTAGGCCGTTGTCCAAATTCAGGATTTCGCCAGAACCGAGTATGACTTTGATGTCGTCACTGTTTCCGCAGGCGGTTAGCATCGGAGCTTGGTAGGCCCGGCAGGGCCCGTCCGGCGTGTCACTGTTTGGAAAATACGAACAGACCAAGTTAAGACCAAAGCCGGTGCCGGTGGCCAGCCGACCGTAGAGCGCTGTGTCCTCCTCTGGAGTGATCCAGAGTCCGGTAAACGGGACAGGGTCATTCTCGCTGGTCTCAACGATGGGTGACCAGGTACTGCCATCCCAGTAGAGAACGATATCTCTGCCGGCGGCAATGGCGGCCGTTGGCGAGGCAGCGTAGACGTCGAACAGGTCGTTGGTGGTCACCGGAGGCTGCAGCGTCCCGTTGTCGCCGTCCTGGAAGTGCACAATTTCACCGCCGTTTGCCACCGCGATGGCAAAATCGCGAGAGGGTGCCGTAATCCCGTTGAGGACCTCGGTAGCCGGCGTGTCGTTCAGCTCAAAAGCGAGGCTTGCTGCGCCTGGAAGCAGTGCGGCGAGCAGCAGAAAAAGGGGTTTGGCAGTCCGTCCGTTGACCATTTCGCTGATCCATTGCTGTGGTTATCAGCGACATGCGAAAAAACGCGCAAAACTGCGCCACCTGCTGGGCGCCTAGGCCTTTTTCTGGTCTCGGCGACGCAGCCTAAAGCGCGCTGCCCACCCGGTGTCCTTCGCCGGTGGCGGCCATCACGCCGCGGGGGGCAGCGGCATCGCCTACCCGCAAAACCTCGATCCCCGCTTCCTCGAGCGGCGCCAGCAGTTCCAGGTTGGGCTGGCGCGGGCCGGCGTACGTGATTGCTACCACGTCTTCCACCATCTGCTCGCGCTGGTTGTAGACGTTGCGCAGGGCGAGCTGCGCTTCCCCAAGATCGTCGAGATTCACCGGCTCAAGGCAGGTGAGCAGCTCAATGCCCTTGTCATGGAGCCGCTGGTAGATTCCCTGACGGTTGATCAGGGATACGTCCGACGCAAAGCGCTCCCGCGGCGTCACCAGCACCACCTTTTCGAACAGGCCGGCAAACAGCTCGGCGGCCGCGTAAGTCATCTCCGTGTGGTCGCAGTCCACAAGCACGAGCGTGCCGTCGGTGGGGGTTGGTCGTGCCAGCATCTGCGTCGCCAGTTCCCGGACGTCCGGGATCATCTCAGCCCACTCCTCGTCGAGCCAATGGGGCAGGGTGGTGGTGGAGCCGGTGGCGAGTAGAACAACGTCAGGCTCCAGCGCTTTGACCTGCTCGGCGGAGGCCTTGCCGTCGAAGTGAAAGGTTACCCCCGAGCGCTGGCCCTGGAGATATTGATAGTCGTAGATGCTGCTGAGGTTTTCTCCACCGGGGAGCTCCGCGTGGACCCGGGTCTTGCCGCCGAACTCGTCGGAGGTGCCGAACACCGTGACCTGATGTCCTCTGGCTGCGGCCACGTGTGCCGCCTCGAGTCCGGCGATGCCGGCACCAACCACGACAACCTTCTTGGTAATTGCCGCCGGCGCTGGCTCCCAGACCTCCTCATCCGGCTCCCCGACGCGAGGATTGTTGTCGCAGCGCAGCAGGTTGCCTTCGATGATGGCGCGCCAGCAGGTGTTGCAGGACACGCAGTAGCGAATGGTCGCCTCCAGACCATGCTCCGCCTTGTTGCCGAAAGCCGGGTCCGTGATCAGTGGCCGTCCGAGAAAGGCGATGTCGGCTGTTCCGTCGGTCAGCGCTTTCTCGCACTCGTTGGGATCGGTCATGTAGCCGATGGCACCGGTCGGGATTTCTGGCCGGGCCTGGCGCAGATCACGGATTGCGTCGAGGTACGGATGGCGTTCGCCGTGCGCATCCGGCAGATGCTGATACAGCGAGTTGGCGTGAGCGCCCCAGCAAAAGGTCCAGTAGCTGGCGACGCCGCTGGCGGCGACCTCAGCCGCAATCGCTGAGGCCTGCTCAAGGTCGATGCTGCCGGGAACCCCGTCGTTGCCGGGCAGCTTAACGCCGATAATAAAATTGTCGCCGCAGCTCTGACGGACGGCCTGCATCAGCTCGATGATCAAACGGCAGCGCCGTTCGTTGTCCCCACCGTAGTGGTCGTCCCGACGGTTGCTCCACGGTGACAGGAACTGGTGAAAGATGTGCCCGTGGCCGGCCGATATCTCGACGCCGGAAAAACCCGCCTGCTGGAGCCGGCGACTCGACTCGGCCCATTGCTCGATCAGGTCTCGGATCTCCTGTTCGGTCAGTGCACGGGGTACGGTCCAGCTGAGATCGTCCGGCAGCGCCGTCGCGCTGATCGCTGAGTCGTTACGGCCGACGGCGTGCCTGCCGCGACCCGGGTCCTGGATCTGTCCGAGCAGGCGCGTGTCCGCTGACTCTACAGCATCCGCAACCTGCTTGAGGCCGCCCAGGGCTACGTCGTCATAGGCCCGCAGCTTGCCCGCATCGGGATTGTGTCGGGTCATGGCCAGTGGCTCGGTCACGATCATGCCCGTACCGCCCCGGGCCCTCGCGCCGAGGTAGTTGAGCATGGCTTCGCCGGGGCGCCCATCCCGCACCATTCGGGTCAGAATCGACGCGTGGGCCAGACGGTTGCGCAGCCGCTGTCCGGACAGGTCCAGCGGGCTGAAGAGTGTTGGGTAAATGGTTTCGCTCATGGGTGGGGATTCTGCCACGTTGGGCTGTCAATGCGTGGTAAATTTACGGCCCCCGATCAAGGAGCCATTCATGACCACCATTGTTGTGCTGTTCAATTTGAAGGATGACGCGAGCCGCGAGGCCTATGAGGCGTGGGCGCGCAGCACCGATCTGCCGACGGTCCGCGGGCTTGACGGGGTCGACGGGTTTGACGCCTTCCGTACCACGGGCTTGCTGGGCAAGGACGGCAAGGCCGCCCCCTATCAATACGTGGAGCTCATCCAGATCTCTGACATGGAAAAGTTTGGCGCCGAATGTGCGACCGACACCATGCGTAAAGTTGCCGGCGAATTCCAGGCCTTCGCTGATGGACCAACCTTCATGCTGTGCGAGAGCCTGGACACATGAGTTCGCTCAAAGGCAAGGTGGCGATCTGCACCGGGTCCGGTCGTAAAGAGGGGCTGGGGCAGGGCATTCTCAAGCGGCTGGCGGACGAAGGTGCGGCTGTTGTCGTCAGCGATATCGGCCGAACCGAGGGTGTGCTGTCAGCCGATAACGTCGGGGCCTCCGAGGAGATGGAGGCGATCGCCCAGGAGCTGAGAGACGCCGGCGCCAAAGCCATCACGGTTGCTTGCGATGTCCGCGATGAGGCGCAGATCAATCGCCTGATCGAAACGACCGTCAGCGAGTTTGGACGGCTCGACATCATGGTGAACAACGCGGGTGTTGGATACATGATGCAGCCGCTGGAGGAAGTCACCGCCGAGAACTGGCGGCTGGTGATCGACATCAATCTCACCGGCGCGTTTTTGTGCACCAAAGCGGCGGCCATCCAGATGCGTAAGCAGGGTGACGGCGGCCGGATCGTGAACATCGCCAGCCAGGCGGCCAAGTCGGGCTTTCCGCACCTGCCGGCCTACGTGGCGTCGAAACATGGCATGGTGGGCCTGACCCGAGCCACGGCCATCGAGCTTGCCAAAGATCAGATCACGGTCAACGCGGTTTGCCCCAATCACGTCACGACGGGTCTGGGGGCCAAGCAAAATGAGTACTTCGCTCGCTATCGAGGCGTGACCGTCGAGGAATATCGGGCGGGCCTGCGACAGCGGATTCCGCTGGGGCGAGTCGGGCTCGTAGATGACACCGCCAACGCCACCGCGTTTCTTTGCTCAGACGACGCGTCGTACATCACCGGTGAGGCGATGAACGTCAGCGGCGGTGAGGAGATGCACTAGCAGGGCATTGGCGCGAGCTAACGCACCTTGCGGAGGATCGCGACGTAGTCTTTGCCGCGGTTGATCCTCAGATCCTCATCCAGGTAGGTCACCCTGGAGGTGGACGGCGGTCGCTTCGGGTCCTGCGGAACGCTGATCGACAGCGGGCTGTCTTCGGCCAGCCCCAGCGCCTGTCGCAGCTGGCTCAGCGAGACGTCGGCGCTGGCGGGGGCGAAGGTGATCGTGTGGAAGGCCACTTCCAGGTCGTTGCCGACCGATGTTGAGAGACCCAGATCGGCGGTTGCGATGTATAAGAACGGAACTTCACCGTCGCTCGTGACCATGTTCATCATGTTGCGGTAGAAGCGCTGCTCCGGCAGTAGCTCCTGCAGCACCGTCAGCGATCTCGCTTTGCCGCCTTTCTGCCCGCCACCCGGCAGCGTTCGGGTCATAAACTTCAGATCGATCTCGCCGACGATTCCCTGGCTGCTGTATAGGTTGGTCCAGAGACCGCTGACCGTGGCGATTTGATCGACCAGCGCCGGCGTCGGCGCCGTCGCCTCCAGAGCGCTGGCGGCCTCGTCGATGCGGGCTGCCACAGCTTCCGACACCGGCTGTCCTGCCGGATGCGCCTCCAGCAAGGCCAGCAGCGCCGCTTTCTCGGTCGACGTTTCGGCAAAGCTCACGCCCAATAGGGCCAGGCTCAGTACACAGGTTCTCAAAAGCATGGGGTCTGGGTCCTTGCGGTTCGGGCCGAACGTCAGTATCCGGCGCGGCCCAACCCGGCGCAAGGCGTGGCTGCGGTGCCTACAGAAAGACGTCCCCGCCGTTTGGGCTGAGGCACTGCCCCTGGTAGTGACGCCCCGCGTCGGAGGCCAGGAAAACGTAGCTGGGAACAATGTCGCTCACCGCGGCGATCCGTTTAACCGGGATCGCCTGGCGGACCTGTTCCAGGATGTCCGGCGGCACGTCGGCTAGCATCGGGGTGTCGGTGGCGCCCGGCGCAACGCAGTTGGCGGTAATGCCGCTGTCTGCAAGCTCAAGAGCCAGGGAGCGGGTGAAACCGATGATTCCGCCTTTGGCCGCCGTGTAGTGCGCAAAGCCGGCGGCACCTTTGTAGGCGAGCTGCGAAGCGGTGCTGATGATCCGACCCCGCCCGCGCTCGTACATACCGGGCAGCACGCTCCGTGTCGCCAGGAAAACACCGCGCAGGTGAATTGCGATCAGTTGGTCCCACTGGTCGACCGACATCTTATGCACCGGCGCCGCGTTGGCGATGCCCGCGTTGTTCACCAGGATGTCGATAGCGCCCAGCTCTGCCGTGACCTCGTCGACGAGTCGCCCAACCGCGGCTTCATCGCTGACGTCGGCTTCAAAGGCAGCGGATCGGCCACCCAGGGTGCCGATCTCATCGCAGACAGCCTGGGCCTGAGCCTGCTGTTCGGCGGTTGGGTAATTGACGGCGACGTTGGCGCCGGCGGCCGCCATCGCGAGCGCGACTCCGCGACCGATGCCCGAACTGGCTCCGGTGATCAGCGCGGTCTGGCCATCGAGCGATACATTCATGAGCCTAAGTCCACTCCACTAAAGTTCGAAGCCATCGCCGAAGACAACGTCGGGAGCACCGGGCGTGAGCGTTAGCACGGTCGGAAAGAAAAACTCCTGGTCATCCCGCGATCTCCGGGCACCGCTGAGCACAATTGAGCGCAGGTCGATCGTGCCAACATCGCTGGCCGGCGCCGTCCACGGAATGATGATCTCCGTGACGGCCGTCGGCCCGAGGCTTGTGTGGGAAGCCGTAGCCTCCGGGGAATCCGGGCAGGTCACAACCGGTGAGCCGATGTTGTTGTCGCTCTTGTCGAAGGTGCCGACCCGGGCGCCCATGGTGGTCTCGCCGTAGACAAGGAATCCGTTGAACTCCGAGGCGTCGGTGGCGAAGACCGAAATCATGTGCACCTCGCCAGGGATGTAGGTGGTGCCGCCCATGTCGAACATCAGCTGAAACGGACCTGCGCCCGGCAGATTCCGCGTCCTCGAGCCCATGCCGGTGATGGCGCTGGCTTCGGCAATGCAGGTGCCGGGGCCGCTGGCGAAAGCCGCCGGGCGGTGCGCGGGCATGGCGAGGAACAGGGCCGCCGTGACGGCGGCAAAGAGTCTGGGGAACATCGGTCCTGAGTATGCCAAAGGCTGCGCTTCGTGTCCGAATTAATTGGACGTTTTGCCAGGTTATTGCCGAGATTTTGGCGCTTACACGTGACCGGTGGCCGGGCTGGAGTCCGTTGTGTCAGAACCGGCGCGGTCGGGTATATTCACGATAGTCCTTCTGCTTGGTGCATCTAATGAATCTCCTCAAAAAGCTTGTATCCAGGACTTTCCTGCTGGCGGCAACGGCAATGCTGGCGGCTGGCTGCCACCCGGCCGCTGAACAGGGTACCAACCGCGAGGAAACCGGCGCGGGGACGAAGGCCGCAGAACAGTCGACCGACGCAGCCACCCTCGGCGGGCTCGATAACGCCAGCCGGCTTCTGTTTGATGCGCCCAATCGCTATGCCTATCCCGATGCCGTAGCGGCCCTCGATGCGGTTGTCGCTGACGACCCTCAGGACCCCAAAGCCAACCTGCTTTTGGTCTACGCCCTCGGAAAGTCGGGGAAATATGACAAAGCCAAAGCCCATCTGTTGGCCGCAACCCAGGGGAAAGACCGGTTGGCGCCGCGGGACCAGCTTTGGCTGGCAGCCCTGGCCGCGCGCGTCAACGACGAGAAAGCTGATGAGCCGATGCAGTGGCGGCGGGTGGTCGATGCTTATCCGAACGACCGCTGGGCGTGGTACGAACTGGCGTCGTCACATCTGACGCTGGAGCAGTTCGAGCAAAGTGCCGAGGCGGCCCGGCAGGCGCTAAGTGTGGAACCGGACCCGGCGCGATGGGAGGCGTCGTGGATCTATTACCTGCACTCGAAGGCGCTGTACCGCAGCGGACGTTATGCCGAAGCGGTGACGGCGGCAGAGGCCGGTCGCGCCAACCAGACGACCTGGCGTTCGACGTTCTTTCGTATGGCTATGGCGCAGGCGGCAGCGGGTCAGGTGGAGGATATCGAGAGCCTGGTGAACCGCTATCGGGAAATATCGCTCGAGGAAGGCCGCAACAACGAGTCGTATACGGAAGCGAACATCGCCTTGTTTTATCACGAGCTGGGCGACTACGCGCGAGCGGTCGAGCACGCCAGGCGATCGGCTGTGCTGGAGTCAGGCGCTTACCAGTCCTGGGCGCTGGCGTATTGTCTTACCGATAACCAGCAACCCCAGGAGGCGCTGGAAGTCCTGGAGGCTGCATCGGAAAAGTATCCGACCGACCCTCACGTCATGGCGTCCAGAGGCTATGCGCTGCTCGCTTTGGGACGACTGGAGGAGGCGCGTGCCAGCATCGAGGCCGCCGACGCAGCCAGCCCAAGAAAGAACTTTTTCTTCAGCCAGCTTGCGGCTCGCATCGAGCGTCAGGCCAGTGGATCAGCGTCATCCGATTCGGATCGCGAACCGAGGCTCTGGCTGGGCTAGTCAGCGGCCGCTGAACGGGCCCTGATCAGACGCCTAGTTGTTGGGCCGGGCGGTATTCCGTGCCCCGTCGCGCGGCAGGCGCGGACGGTTTTCGGCGTCTTGGAATCTGACAAATTCGGTGACGCCCACCTCGGTGGGATCCATCGCCTGAAGGCTGTTTGGTTCGCCCAGCCGGGCCGGTCGCTCGATGCGCCCCAGCGTGCCGGACTGATCGTCGATGACCAGCAGCGGCTGACCGGCCTCGCTGTCGAGAGCGACACGCGATGAATCGACGGTCGCGGTTTGAGGTGCCGCAGCCTGCGACGCCGACCGGTTGTTGTCGGCCGTTACGGCGGGTTCCTGCGCAAACGCCGTAGTAACCGACAGGGTGGCCAGCAGGGCTATCGTTATTGTTGTTTTTCGATGCGTCATGGTTGTCTTCCTAAGCCGCCTCGCGGACCTGCCAATCGGTGGTGCCGGAGCCGCTTCAGCCTTTTTCAATTCGATCCCCTATTTGGGCGCTCCTGCTGAGCGTTTTCAAGGGCTTTCGGCCAGAAAAACTTTGCTTGGCCACAGTTTTTTCCGTGCCGAAACCGCACTTTCTGCAGCCTGCCTTCACGGCGTATTGGCGGCGCCAGCGTCAACCTCCGGGCCGAACAGTGAAGGAGTTGACGGCTATGAAACTGCCGCAAAAAACCTGGCGTGTGATCTCGGCGGCGCTGCTCGCGCTGGCCGCGCACAACGCATGTGCTCAGGCTGAGCTGCAGCTTGAAGCCGCACCGCAGGCCGAGGCCGGGTGGCGCGCTGAATATGGTCTGGGCGTCATCGTCAATCCAGAGTTTCAGGGGTCGGAAGACTACCGCGTGCTGCCGGTGCCTTATATCGATCTGCGCTACGTCGACAGCGTCGGTGAGAAGTACTTCGTCAACGTGCCGCAGGGCATCGGCGCCTGGCTGTTGCGCAAACGCGCCGATGACGGAAGTCGTTCCCTCGACATCGGAGTTGCGCTGGCGCCCGGTTTTGCCAATCGGGACGACGAGGACCTGCCCGGCCTGGAGGATTTTGGTCCCGCGCTGGAAGCGCGAGCTTATGTGCGCTACGGCGCTGGACCCTGGAGCCTGCAGGCTTCCTTCTCCCAGGCGGTCGCCAGCGGTCATGAAGGTTTTTACGCGGATTTGTCGGCGGCGCGGCGGGGACGGATCGGCCGGGGTGGCTTCTGGAGCGTCGGCCCCACCGTGCGCCTTGGCGACAGCGGTTACAACAGCGCCCTTTACAGCGTCAGCGCTCAGGAAAGTCTGACTTCCGGACTGACCGCCTTTGACGCCGGTTCGGGGCTTGAGAGCCTGGCGCTGCAGGGTCTTGTCAGCCTTCCGGTGTCGAAGAACTGGCGCTGGACCGGCCTGCTTCGGGGCGGTCGTCTGCTGGGCGACCCGGCGGACAGCCCGGTCGTCCAGGACGAAACCCAGCTGTTTTTCATTACGGCATTCACTCGGCGGTTTTAGCGTTGCGGCGCAGCGCGCGCGGAGAACAACCGAACCAGCGCCGACAGGCCCGGGTAAGCGCGCTCGTCTCCGAGTAGCCGACCAATTCGGCGATCTCCGCGACGGAGAGTTTTGAGGTCGTCAGGAGGCGGCGCGCCAGCCGCCGCCTCACCTGATCCAGCAGTTCGCGAAAGCTTGCGCCCTCGGCGGCCAGCCGGCGGTGCAGCGTCCTGCGATGGATCCCGCTCAGGGCCGCCACTTCGTCGATCGAGCAGCGACCCGACTTCAGCGCGTGTTCAATCATCGACGTCGTCTGGGCCTTGAAGTCATCCTGATAGGCGCGACGGAGCTGTTCGAGGTATCGGTGGGTCAGCGCCTGCAGGCCAGCGTCGGCTGACTCCAGTGGGCGATCGAGGTCGCTACGCGGAAAGATCAGCGCGTTGGCAGGCTGATCCCAACGGACCGGCGCGGCAAACAGCCGCTCGTAGCGTGCCCGGACCGCTCTCGGCTCGGGCGGCTCGTGAAAGAAGTGCACCGCCGCCGGCGACCAGCGAACGCCGATCAACTGGCGCATCAGCGACAGGCCGGCGCCCAGACAGAGTTCGGCCGAGTGCCGGAAACTGGCCATCAGGCTCGGGTTCCCGGCCAGGGCAAAAGAAAAGCTCACCGTGGAGCGGTCAGCGTCGAGTTCGAGCCTGGCGCCGCGGACCTGAAAAAAGAAGTAGCGCCGCAGTTCCTGCAGCGCAGCGCCGGCGGTCGACGAGTGCTGAAGCGCGTATCCGAGCGCGCCCAGCAAGGCCTGAGGCTGCTGGCGCGAGCCGAGCATGACGGCAAACTCAGCCGTGGCGCAGCGGCTGGCCGCGAGCGCCAGCGCAAGCTCAAACTGCTCCAGCGGCAGGTAGTCGTCCTCCCGATCGGGCAGCAGGCATTCTCGAGGCAGACCGGTCTCCGTCAGCAGCGCCAGCGGATCCTGCCCGAGGCTGCTAACCAGGTCTGCGTAGCCGTGCAGTGATCCGGCTCTAACGCTGTAAATCATGGCTGTTCCGCTTATTGGCACCGAATGTCAACTTTGAGTCACGAAATGTCAAATCAACTCGATGAAGGACGCGCATACTTGAGGGCGTCACATGGAGAACCCGTATGAGCGTTACTGCCGACGCCCTCAGTCCGATCGCCTGGAAAGACCGTAACCGCTACCTTTGGCTCCTCAGCCTGACCGGGCTGATTCTCCCGTTTGTAGGTGCTGCTGCGGCGCTGTCTACCGGCTGGGACATCTGGTGGTTCCTGACTCCGATTTACGTCTATATGCTCCTCCCGCTGCTCGATGTCTGGGTAGGCGAAGATCAGGCCAATCCGCCGGAGAGCGCCGTCGCGGCGCTGGAGTCTGACGCCTATTACCGCTGGCTGGTGATTGCCCACATACCGCTGCAGTACGTGCTGATTGTGGCCGGCGCCTGGGCGCTGACCAGCCTCGACCTGTCGCTGTTCGCCAAGCTAGGCCTGACGTTTTCCATTGGTCTATCGAGCGCCGGCGGGATCAACGCCGCACACGAGCTGGGCCACAAGAAGGGCCGACTCATGGCGTGGCTGGCGCGGCTTGCGCTGGCGCCGTCCGGCTATGGACATTTCTATGTCGAACACAATCGCGGTCACCACGTGCGCGTCGCGACCTTCGAGGACCCAGCGAGCGCCCGCTACGGTGAGCCGCTGTACCGGTTTTGGAGGCGTACAGTTTTCGGCAGTCTGCGGTCTGCCTGGCGGCTCGAGCGCGAGCGACTCCAGCGTAAGGGACGGTCGGTCTGGTCGTTAGGTAACCAGAATTTCCAGGGCTGGATCCTGACGGTTGTGCTGTTTGCGGCGGTTATTGCCGGCTTCGGAGGGGCGGTTGTTCCCTGGCTGTTGCTGCAGATGGTGATCGGCTTTCTGCTGCTGGAGACGGTCAATTACGTCGAGCATTACGGCCTGCTGCGCCAGCGTGACGCCAGCGGCAAGCTTGAGCGACCGAAACCCCAACACTCCTGGAACAGTAATCATCGGGTCTCGAACCTGATGCTCTACCAGCTGCAGCGCCACGCGGACCATCACGCGCACGGCAGCCGTGCGTATCAGGCGCTCAGACACATGGAGGGAGCGCCTCAGCTGCCCGCCGGCTACGCCGCTATGATCATGCTCGCGGGCATTCCGCCGCTGTGGCGCCGGGTTATGGACCCCAAGGTGCGTGACCACTATCAGGGCGATCTTTCCCGCGCCAATCTGGAGCCGGGCGTCAGCATCGAAACTTAACGCCGACGATTGGCCCAGCACGCGCAGGGCGTTTCGCGCTGCCACGTTGCGGTCAGGCCGGATCTGCCCGGCCGCAGTGCAATCACGCTAGTATTATCTGGCATGAGCCGCCCAGACCTCAGCGCAGGCCCCTTTCAGCTCGGTGACTTCACCATCGAGCCCGCCCGGCATCTGGTCACCGGCCCCGACGGCGCGACGCTGCTGGAGCCGAAGGTCATGGCCGTCCTGGTCATGCTGGCCCGGAGTCCTGGAGAAGTGGTTGCCCGACAGGAGCTGATCGAGTCGGTCTGGGCCAGCGAATTCTCCGGCGACGAAAGCCTGACCCGGGCAATCTCCCTGCTGCGTAAAGCTTTCGGTGACGCGCGCGACGCTCGCCGCTATATCGAGACCATTCCGAAGCATGGCTACCGGCTCGCTGAGGTGCCTGTACCCCGGTCGGTTGACCCGTCCCAGCGTCCTGCGGGAGCTGATGGCGCCGCTACTGACACCCCGCGCCCACCCGCAGGAAAGTGGGTAGCTGCGGTCCTGGCGATCGGTGCCTTACTGGCGCTGACGGTGCTTTTCGTCCGTCCCAGCGTTACCGAACCGCCGGCGGCTGAAGGCCAATTCGACCCAGCGCCCGTGGTTGCGGTATTGCCCTGGCGAAATCGGGGCGACGACGACGAACGCGTCGAAGACTACGTCGCTGACGGCCTGGCGGATGAGCTTCTGTCATCGCTAACGAAAAGCCCGGACGTGTCGGTCATCGCCAGCAGCACCACCTTTCGCTATCGAGATTTTGACGGAGACTTTGAGCGCCTGGCTCGGGAGCTGGAGGTGACCCATGCGGTCACCGGGGTGGTGCGCCGGACACCTTCGGGCGTCAGCGTCAGCGCGGAGCTGGTGGAGGCTCCGGGAGGGGTTGTTATCTGGTCTGACGTGGTGGAGGCGCCGGCAGCAGAGATTTTCGATATTCCCTTCGAGCTGTCGCGCGAAATCCTGGCCGGACTGGGCGCCACCAAGCCCTCGCGAGATGTTGCGCTTGAGTCTTCTCCGGACCCGCTGGCTTACGACGCGTACCTCAGGGCGACAACCCTGCTGCGCGGCGGCCCGCCGGAGAACCTGGTTCGAGCCATCGACTACCTGGAAGCGGCCATTGAGCGCGATCCGAGATTTGCCGACGCGTTGGCCCAGCACGCGCTGGCGCTGCTGAATCTGCTCCTGGTGAGGCCCGAAAACCCGCTGAACGGTCAGGACCCTCCAACCCGACTCATTGCGATTCGCGAATCGGCGCGTCGGGCGCTGGCCCTTGACCCCGGGCACGTCCTGGCGCGGCTGGCGCTGGCGACCGCCGACTACCGGGAGCGCGTTGCCGGGTCGCTCGAGACCGACCGGCGGTATCGCGAAATTCTGGGCGCTGCACCGAATCATCCCGCTGTGACGCTGCGGATGGCGATCATGCAGCATGAGCTGGGGTTCATCGGTGATGCGGTGGACCTGACCGCACGAGCCCGCAGCCTGGATCCGCTGTCGCTGCTCCCGAACGGCGTCCATCTGGAGTATCTGTATACCGCGGGTCGCACCGAAGGGCTGCGTGATGCCTGGGAGGACCTGGTTGCGCGATGGTCGGTCGAGCCGTTCGTTTACTTCCGCCTGCTGATTTTCGAGTGGCAGGACTTTCCGGCTGCACGGGGCTGGGTGGAGCGGGCGGCGGCGCGTCATGATCCTCGCTACGCGCAGCTGCTTTACCGTCTGATCGACGGTCAGGAGCAGGGCACTTCACCCGAGGACCGCGAGGCCCTGGTGCTGGAGATGCGAACCGGCATGGCCCAAGGCTGGCTGAACGTTTACGACGGCGCGCAGCTGCTCGGCGCCGTCGCAACCGCTGAGGAGATGTTTTCTTTTGCCGCCGAGCGCATCGCTGCCGGGGACGACTTTATTTTGTCGGTGTTGTACAAGCCAACGCTGCAGCGTATGCGCCGGGATCGACGCGTCATGCAGCTGTTTCAGCGCGATGGCGTGCTGGAGTACTGGCTGCAGTCAGGCCGCTGGCCGGACTTCTGCGCAGAGCCGGCATTGCCATACAACTGCCGGGCTGAGGCGGACCGTCTGGCTGACGGTACCGACTTAGCGGTCACTGGATCGTCAGTTCCGGGGGGCTGACAGCGCGGCTATTCGCGTCCATAGTTTGAACCTGAAACGATTGACTCAGAGACCGACAGTCCCAATGTCTACCAATTGGGCCGTGGTAAACAGGTGGTTCGATGATTCGAGGTGTACTTTTAGCGATGCTGCTGCCCTGGCCGCTGGTCACGAGCGCTGAAACGCCTGCCGTTGAAGCGGATGGGGCAGTTTATGCAGAGCAGTCCCAAACGCGCAGTCTGCTGTGGCGCTACCCCGTGCCTTCCCCCACGCTGGCAGACGAAGGAACAGCCAGCGAAGAGCCTACCGAGTCCGCTCTGGATGGTGCTGAGCTGCGCAAAGAGATTGCTTCAGCGCGGCGCCGGTCGGAAAAGATCATCGACGAATATTCGCGGCAGCTTGATCAATGTCGCTTCAACAACACGTTGCACTTTGACGACCGCGACCAGGTTCGGCTGATCGGCAACGATCAGGCCTGCCAGAGTCGCTACTGGCGCCTGATCAGCGACGAGCGTGACACCCTGAGGCGACGCATCAGCGAACTGCGAGGCGTCCAGGTCGACGACACGCTGCAGCCAACCCTACTCAGCCGCTGACTCGATAGACCCGCTGCTCAGCCCTATTTCAATTTCCCGACAGGGCGTTGCGGGCCAGACTGGCAACGTAGGCCTGAACGGCCAGGACGTCGGCTTCGCTGAGCGTATCGGAGAAGTTGGGCATGCCGTTGCCCTCGAGCAGTCCACCGATCACGATCTCGTTGAAAAGTGCATGCTTATCGGCCGTTAACCGTCTCAGGTCCGGCAGGAGCGGGGTGCTCCCGTAAAAGCCATGGCACGCACCGCAGTGGACGCCATAGAGTCCGCGGCCGTGCTCGAGGGTTGCCGGGTCACTCTGGGCGATTTCCGGCGCGTAGAACGGCTGGAGCGGTGGACGCTCAGCGGGCATCGGCACCGGGCCACCATCCAGCTTGAACACCAGCAGTCGGCCGCTGTTGAGATAGGTCATGGCCGCTTCAGTACCCTGCATGGTATTGAACGCCGGCCCGCCCCAACCGGCCGCCAGCGCAACGTACTGCACGCCGTCGATGGCGTAGGTGATCGGAGGCGCGATGACGCCCGTGCCGAGCGTGATGCTGTGCAGCGTTTCACCCGTGCGGTCGTCCAGCACCAGCAGTTCGCCGGCGGCCGTGCCGTAGAACACCAGGCCACCGGCTGTCGACAGCACGCCGCCGTTCCAGATCAGCGTCGACTCCTTCTGCCAGACCACTTTCTGTTCGATAGGATCCCAGGCCTTGAGGTGGCCGGCCGTGTCCGGCACCGTGGCCCCGTCCGTCAGCTCCTCCAGGTTATCCACGCCGTAGGTAAACCACTTGTCGTCTTCCGGCGTGAACACCCAGCCCACGTCCCGCGTTGGGATGTAGACGAGGCCGGTTGCTTCGCTGTAGGACATGGGTTGCCAGTTGTGCCCGCCAGCCGGCGAGGGGAACACGTAGGCGTCGCGCTCGCTGTTGTACTCGCCCAGCCCGGTTTCCACGGGCCGGCCGCTCTCCGGGTCGACGTGGCTCGCCCAGTTCACGTGCACAAACGGCTCGGCTGAGATCAGTTCGCCGTTCGTGCGGTCGAGCACGTAGAAAAAGCCGTTTTTGGGGGCCTGCATGAGCACCTTACGGGGCTCACCGTCGATCGTGATATCCGCGAGCGTGATCTGCTGAGTGGCCGTGTAGTCCCAGTTGTCCCCGGGTGTCGTCTGGTAGTGCCAGACGAGTCTTCCCGTATCGGGGTTCAACGCCAGGATCGACGCCAGGAACAGGTTGTCCCCGCCGCCCGCACTGCGCTTATCGCGAGACCAGGGGGATCCGTTTCCGGTGCCCACAAAAAGCAGGTTCTGCTCGGCATCGAAGGCCATGGAGTCCCAAACCGTGCCGCCGAGGCCGCTCCAGTCCGGCACGCCCTCCCAGGTGGCTGCCGCCTTCTGCAGCTCCGGATGCTCATAGGGCTGCTCCGGGTCTCCCGGGACGGTGAAGAAGCGCCAGGCCAGCTCGCCGTTGCTGACGGAGTAAGCGCTGACATAGCCACGCACGCCGAATTCAGCGCCGCCGTTGCCAATAATCACCTTGTCTTTAACGATCCGTGGCGCCCCGGTGATCGAATACCAACGGTTGCGGTCGATCAGCGTATCGACCTCCCAAACGACCTCTCCGGAAGCGCGGTCCAGGGAAATCAGTCGGCCGTCGAGCGTGCCGAAAATCACCCGGTCTTCCCAAACGGCGACGCCGCGGTTGACCACGTCGCAGCACAGCCTCCGGGCCCAGGATCGAGGCACCTCGGGATCATAGCGCCACTTCACCGCACCGCTGACCGCGTCGACGGCAAGCACCCGGGACCAGGTGCTGGTGAGGTACAGCGTGCGATCCACCATGATCGGCGTCGCCTCGACCCCGCGCGTTGACTGAAGCGGCACCTCGAAGGCAAGCCCCAGCCGGCTCACGTTCTCGCGGTTGATCAGCTTCAGAGAGGAGAAACGCTTCTCGCCGGGATCGTTGCCGTGCAAAGTCCACTCGAGATCGGTGGCCACCGCTTCGAAGCCGATGCTCGTGCGAACGTCGTGACCTGGCTCCGATTCAACTTTCGCAGATTCCTCGGGAGCCTCGCTGCAGGCGCCAACGATCAGCGCCAGCAAAATCACGCTGAGCCGGGTAAGAAAGTCACGGGATCTTCGATGGCTTGTCATATTGAGTTTGTCGGCGTGGCAGGCACCTGAGGTGCCGCGTCCCCTGACGCCTGCGAGCACGGTCATTCCCCGACCAGCTCATCGAGCATGGCAACGAGCTCTTCGCGGCTCAGCGCATGCGGCTGCCCCTGGTTCAGCTCAATCATCTCCTGCATGGCCTTTCGAATCGTCGCTTCCGCCGAGCCGCGCTCGCCGACCACCATGTAACGTGTCCTTGGATTCTCAGACTCGAGGGTATCGATGACGGCGGCTGCGATTCGTTCGGGGACGTCGTTTTCGAGGTCGATCTCGCCCTTTTCGCTGAGGACCCAGTTACTTTCCCACTCTTCCTTATAAAGGGAGTCCTGCATGCTGAATCCTTCCGCCTGCATCTTTTCGTAGATTTTCTTGCCGATCGGCGAGCTGAAGCCGCCGGGCTCGATGATGCTGACGCGGACGTCGAACTTTTTCATCTCAACCGCCAGCGAATCCGTAAAAGCCTCCATAGCGTGTTTGCTCATGCTGTAGGGGCCGTAGAATCCGCCCGACAAGATTCCGGAGATGGAACCGGTGGTGGTGATGCGCCCCTTCGACTCGATGATCATCGGCGCAAACGCCTGCGTGACCCGATAGGGCCCTAGGACGTTGACCTCCATGACAAAGTCGACCTCAGATTCCGGAATCTCGATCAGCGGACCCATCACGCCGACACCGGCGTTGTTGACCAGCCCGTAGAGCCCCCGGCCACCCTTTCGAACGGTCTCCACCGCCGCGTCGATCTCGGCTTGCTTGGTGACGTCAAGGCGCACGGCCTGGATGTTGTCGATCGCGTTGAGCGCGTCGAGGTCGGCCTGTTTGCGAGCCGTTGCGTAGACGTAGTAACCGCGCTGCGCCAGGGTCTCGGCGATCACGCGTCCGCTGCCCGAACTCGCCCCGGTGACCAGGACGGCCTTCTGGCTTGTTTCGTCGGCGAACGCATTGCCCTCAAGGGCGCAAAAGATCAGGAGAGCGGCTGAGATCAGGGTCTTCATGGGCGTGCTTTTCCGGTAAAATCCAGCGGTGAAGACGCTCGACTATGCCTGAACCGCTGTGCCCTGGCTATGGAGGCTCCAGCGGTCGAGGTCAACACGAAATCGTCGACTTTACGAATTGTGTGACTTCGCGCCGGTCTCGGCCATTAGTTCAGGTCTGCCGTCAAGGCATGGCTATGGCAACGCAGCACCGATCATGGTTCCGCTTGCCGCCTGACTGAACTTCCGCCACAGCTGACCAGTCACAAGACCGCCAGCTGCTGCCGTCGCCCCATTTTTGCTGCGGATACCTGTAACCCCCGCCGGCGAGGCGCAAAGCGACTGAAATGACGAATGGAGATTAAGAAATGACCACCTATAGTGCCCCCGTCACCGACATGCAGTTTGTGCAGCGCGAGCTGTCGGGTCTCGAAGAGATTGCCACACTGCCAGGTTTCGAAGAGGCGTCGCCGGAGCTTGTGGAAACCGTCCTGGAAGAAGCGGCCAAGCTGGCTGGCGAGGTACTGACCCCTCTCAATCGGGTGGGTGACACCGAGGGGGCTCGGGTAGAGGGTGATGAGGTCTTGCTGCCCGACGGGTTTGGCGACGCCTACAACGAACTGGCAGACGGCGGCTGGCTGAGCCTGGTGCACAACCCGGAATTCGGCGGCCAGGGGCTGCCGCAGCTGGTGAGCATGGCGGTGGAGGAGATGTGGAATTCCGCCAACCTGTCCCTGTCGCTTTGCCCGCTGCTGACCAAGGGCGCCATCGAAGCCATCGAGGCCCATGCCAGCGGCGCGCTGAAAGACGCCTACCTGCCGAAGCTGATCAGCGGTGAGTGGTCGGCCACGATGAACCTGACCGAGCCCCAGGCCGGTTCAGACCTCGCCGCCGTGCGTACCGAAGCGACCCGAGAGGGTGATCACTACCGGATTCGCGGCCAGAAAATTTATATCACCTGGGGTGAGCATGGGCTGACGGGCAACATCATCCACCTCGTGTTGGCTCGGCTCCCCGACGCTCCCCCGGGCGTGGGCGGCATCTCGCTGTTCCTGGTACCGAAGTTCCTCCCGAACGCTGACGGCACGCCCGGCGAGCGAAACGATCTCAAGGTGGTCTCCATCGAACACAAGCTGGGAATCCACGCCAGCCCGACCTGCGTGATGAGTTTCGGCGAGTCGGACGGCGCCGTCGGCTATCTGGTGGGCGAAGAAAATCGCGGCCTGGCGTGCATGTTCACCATGATGAACGACGCTCGAATCGGTGTTGGGCTGCAGGGTCTGGCGCTGTGCGAACGGGCGTATCAGCAGGCGGTGATCTACGCCAAGGATCGGGTGCAGGGCAATCTGCCCGGTGAGCGCGAGCGCGTCAGCATCATCAAGCACGCTGACGTGCGCCGTATGCTCATGTTGATGAAGGCCCAGACCGAGGCATGCCGGGCTGTGGCCTATGCTTCGGCGGCCGCCAGCGACTTCTTCAAGCATCACGCCGACGAGGAAACCCGCGCTCGGCACCGCGCCCGGTGGGAGCTGCTGACGCCGATCGTCAAAGGCTGGTGCACCGAGGTTTCCCAGGAAGTGACCAGCCTCGGTATCCAGATTCACGGCGGCATGGGTTTTGTCGAAGAAACCGGCGCAGCTCAGTACTACCGCGATGCGCGCATAACCACGATCTATGAGGGTACGACCGGTATTCAGGCCGGCGATCTCGTGGGGCGCAAGGTGATGCGCGACGGCGGGGAGGGCATGCAGACCATGCTGGCTGAGATCAGAAGTATTGCCGAGCAGGGAGGCTTTGGCTGGGAGGAAGCGCTGAGCGGCGCAGTGGATCAGCTGGAGGAAGCGACACGCTGGCTGCTGGCCAACGGGGGAGACGATCTGCATGCCCCCGGAGCCGCGTCCTTCAACTATCTGATGCTCGCCGGAACCGTGGTCGGCGGCTGGCAGATGGCGCGAAGCGCCATCGCGGCGCAGCGTTGTCTTACCGCCGGCAACGAGAACGAGGCGTTTTATCAGGCCAAAATCGCCACCGCCCGGTTCTATGCTGACCACCTGCTGCCCCGCTCAGGGGCCTACCTGGCGGCAGCAACGGTCGGTAGCGCCAGCACCATGGCGCTGGCTGACGAACAGTTCTAGCGGCCCACTGGCGACAGTGAAAGCTGGACGGCCGTGCGGCCGTCCAGCTCTTCGAATTCCATCAGGCCGCTTTGCGGGTTATTGACTGTCCGGCGGTATCCAGCGCGCGTTCGAACAGATCTTTCGGATCGTCGAGCTCCGGTATCAGGGCAATGTCCTGCCCTTCATTCAGCTCCAGCGCCAGCTGGTAGACGTAGCGCAAGGCCGAAAAATCTTCGAGCGCGAAGCCGACCGAGTCGAATACGGTGACCTGCTCCTGACTGTCCCGCCCCGCCTTGGGGTCCGCAACGGCACGCCAAAGATCGTGAACCGGATGGTCGGCCGGCAGCTGCTGAATGTCTCCTTCCACGCGGGTCTGCGGTTCGTACTCGACAAAAACCTTGGCCTGGCGGAGCACGTCGGCATGGAGCTCGGTCTTGCCCGGGCAGTCGCCGCCTACGCCGTTGATGTGCATGCCCGGTTCCACCATGTCGGGGGTCAGAATCGTGGCCCAGGTCTTGTCGGCGGTGCAGGTCGTCACGAGGTCAGCGCCGCGAACGGCCTCAGCCGCAGAGCCCGCGGGTCGGACTTGCAGACCTGGGAATCGGGACATATGCCGGCGAAGTTTCTCCATAGCGGCCTCGTCGATGTCGAACACCCGCACGTCGTTGATGCCCAGCAGCGTATGGAAGGCCAGCACCTGAAACTCACTTTGCGCACCGCAGCCAATCAGGCCCAAGGATTGTGATTCCGGCCGTGCCAACGCCTGGGCGGCGAGTGCTGTGGCCGCGGCTGTCCGAAAGGCCGTGACCAGCGTCAGTTCGGACAGCAGCACCGGGTAACCGGTGTCGACGTCCGCTAGCGCGCCAAACGCCATAACGGTGGAGACGCCACGCGCAGGGTTCCCGGGGTGCCCGTTCACATACTTGAAGCCGTACCGCTGTCCATCGGAGATCGGCATGATCTCGATGACGCCGACATCGCTGTGGCTGGCGACCCGCGCGCACTTATCAAAGCTTTCCCAGCGGCAGAAGTCTGCCCGCATGGTGTCTGCCATGCCCCGCACAAACTCGGCCGGGCCGACTCGACGGATCAGGCGACTGATGGTTGGTACATCAACAAAACGGGTCATGGCGATACTCCTTGGGTGAATCGAACACGAAGCGTAAAGGAGTTAGCGGCTAACTTTTAGACCTAAAAATGATCAATAAGCTCTTAATTCTGTCGTTTTGCTACTATTAGACTGTCGAAATGTTCAGGTAGGGCGTTCAGGTGGAGCTGGACAGCAAGGATCGGAAGCTGATTGCGCTGCTGCGCGACAACGCCAGGATCTCGGTGGTGGACCTGGCGCGGGCTCTCGGCGTCTCGCGGGCGACGGTGCAAAACCGAATGCGGCGCCTCGAAGCTCAGGGTGTCGTAACAGGGTATACGGTGAAGCTTGGCGCTGAGCTCTCCAGCACGGCGGTGCGTGCGCTGATGAGCATCAAGACGGAGAGCGCAGAGGAACCGGGCGTGATCGCTCAGCTCCGCGGCAACCCGCAGGTGACGGCTGTCCACCACACCACCGGACGCTGGGATTTGATCGCCGAAATCCAGACCGATTCGCTGGCTTCGTTTAATCATATTGTCGGCGCAATCCGACTGCTCCCGGGTGTTTCCGCGACCGAGTCGAACCTGCTGCTGGAGTCGTTTGAGTAGGCCTTCCTGCCGTCCGGTTTAGCCCCCGGTCGAGGTGGTAAGCAGTTTTCCACTCGCGCAATCGGAGCGGGCGCAGCGCAGCCGGTCTCACCCGGTGCCTAAATCGTCTTAGCGTTCTAACCAACGGAAATATAACGGGTTTCTCAAGCTGGTACGGCCTTTGCTTTAAAGGCAGTACCACTGGCTCGGCAGGCGTCAGCCTCCTTACCGAAAAGCAAGAAGAGGACCCGCACAATGATTGAATCTTTCTACGACGTCATGCGCCGGCAGGGCATTACCCGTCGCAGCTTTCTTAAATACTGCAGCCTGACCGCTGCGGCCATGGGGCTGGGTCCGACCTTTGCGCCGCAGATTGCCAACGCGATGGAGAACAAACCCCGGATTCCGGTTTTGTGGCTCCACGGCCTGGAATGCACCTGCTGCTCGGAGTCGTTCATCCGTTCCGCGCACCCGCTGGTGAAAGACGTGATCCTGTCGATGCTGTCGCTCGATTACGACGACACCATCATGGCTTCAGCCGGACACGAAGCTGAAGCGATCATCGACGAGACGATCGAGAAGTACAAAGGCAACTACATCCTGGCCTGCGAGGGTAATCCCGGGCTGGACGAGGGCAAGACTGGCGGGATGTCCTGCATTATCGGTGGCCGGCCTTATACCGAGCAGCTCAGGAAGGCCGCCAAAGACGCCATGGCGATCATCTCCTGGGGGTCATGTGCCTCCTGGGGCTGCGTCCAGGCGGCGCGGCCGAACCCGACCCGCGCCACGCCCATTCACAAGGTTCCGGATATCGGCACGGCGCCGATCATCAAGGTACCCGGCTGTCCGCCCATCGCTGAGGTGATGACGGGCGTTGTTACCTACATTCTGACTTTCGGGAAGTTGCCGTCACTGGACCGCCAGGGCCGGCCGCTGATGTTCTACAGCCAGCGGATTCACGACAAGTGTTACCGCCGTCCGCACTTCGACGCCGGGCAGTTTGTCGAGAAGTTCGACGACGAGTCTGCCCGCCGCGGCTATTGCCTGTACAAGGTCGGCTGCAAAGGCCCGACCACGTACAACGCGTGCTCCACGGTCCGCTGGAACGGCGGGCTGTCGTTTCCGATCCAGGCGGGCCATCCGTGCATTGGCTGCTCGGAAGACGGCTTCTGGGACAAGGGCAGCTTCTACGATCGCCTGACCAACATTCCGCAGTTCGGCATTGAGTCGAATGCTGACCGCATCGGCGGCACCGCGGCGGCGGTGGTTGGCGTGGCAACGGCAGCACACGCCGCGGGCTCCGTGCTCAAGCGTGCGCAGCAGAACAAACAGCACAAAGGAGAGCAGGAATAATGGCGACCAGCACAACTCCCAACGGATACCAGCTGGACACGGGAGGCCAGCGTGTTGTGGTCGACCCGGTGACGCGCATCGAGGGACATATGCGCGCCGAGGTCAATATCGACGAAAACAACGTGATCACCAACGCGGTCTCCAGCGGCACGATGTGGCGGGGTCTGGAGGTGATTCTGAAAGGTCGCGACCCTCGCGACGCCTGGGCCTTTACCCAGCGCATCTGCGGCGTGTGCACCGGCACTCATGCGCTGACCTCGGTCCGAGCGGTGGAAGATTCCCTGGGGATCGAAATCCCGGAGAACGCGAACAGCATCCGCAACATCATGCAGCTCTCACTGCAGGTGCACGATCACCTGGTGCATTTCTATCATCTGCATGCGCTGGACTGGGTCAACCCGGTCAACGCGCTGGCGGCAGATCCGAAGGCAACGTCTGCTCTGCAGCAGCAGGTATCACCGCATCACCCGCATTCTTCCCCCGGCTACTTCCGCGATATCCAGAACCGGCTGAAGAAGTTTGTGGAATCCGGTCAGCTCGGGCCGTTCAAGAACGGCTACTGGACCAATCCGGCCTACCTGCTGCCGCCGGAAGCTGATCTGATGGCGGTGACCCACTACCTGGAAGCGCTGGATTTCCAGAAAGAGATTATGAAAACCCGGACCATTCTGGGCGGCAAGGACACGCACCCGAACTGGACGGTGGGTGGGACCCCGTCGCCAATTAACGTCGACGGTGTCGGCGGGGTAGGCGGTCTGAATATGGTGAACCTCAATCAGATCCACCAGATCCTGAAGGACACCCAGACGTTCATCAACAACGTCTACATCCCCGACATCCTTGCGATCGGCAAGTTCTATAAAGGGTGGCTGTATGGCGGTGGTATCTCCGGCCAGAACGTATTGGCCTACGGGGACATCCCGGACCGCGCCAACGATTTTTCACCCGAGAACCTGCTGATGCCCAGCGGCGCGATCATCAACGGCAACCTGAAAGAGGTGATGCCGGTCGACCTGCGTGACCCGGATGAGATCCAGGAATTTGTGCCGCACTCCTGGTACGAGTACCCGCAGGGTGTCAAAGGACTGCATCCCTGGGACGGCGTGACCGAGCCGAACTTCGATGTCAGCACCGCCAAGGGCTCGCAGCATCACATCGAGGAACTGGACGAAAACGCCAGCTACTCCTGGATCAAGGCGCCGCGCTGGCGGGGTCACGCGATGGAGGTGGGTCCGCTGGCCCGCTACGTCGTGGGCTACGCGAAGGGTCACGAGGAAATCACCGAGCAAATCAACTTCGTGCTCAGGGAACTGGACGTGCCGGTCGACGCGCTGTTCTCCACCCTCGGTCGTACCGCGGCCCGAGCCCTGGAGGCCCAGTGGGCGGCGGACAAGCAGCTGTATTTCTTCGACAAGCTGATCGCCAATATCAAGGCCGGCGACACCGCCACCCACAACGGTGAGAAGTGGGACCCGGCGGACTGGCCGGCGGAAAGCAAAGGGGTTGGCTTCACCGAGGCGCCTCGCGGTGCACTCGCCCACTGGATCCGCATCAAAGATCGCAAGATCGAAAACTACCAGTGTGTGGTGCCGACCACCTGGAACGGGTCACCGCGTGATGAGGCCGGCAACATCGGCGCTTTTGAAGCTTCGATGATGAACACCAAGGTTGAGCGGCCGAACGAACCGGTGGAAATCCTCCGCAACCTGCACAGCTTTGATCCATGCCTGGCGTGTTCAACGCACGTGATGTCGGAAGATGGCGAAGAGCTGGCCAACGTCACCACCTCGCCGATTGGCGGCTAACCCGGAGAACAGCAAATGAATCGAATCAAAAGCAAAACGATCTGGCTCATGGTTCTGGCCACGCTACCGGGCCCGCTGCTGGCCCACCCGGGCCACCATCACGACATGACAACGCGCGAGGTCTCAACTCACCTGCTGAGCGACCCGTGGCACGTCGCGCTGCTGGTGCTGGCGGCCCTCGCCGCCGGCGCAATCGGGCTCAGCGCATGGCGTAAGCGGGGCAAGCGGTCATGAGCCCCCCGGCCATCACCGCCAGCGCTCAGCCGGCAATCTACGTCTACGAAGCGCCGCTGCGCATCTGGCACTGGGTCAACGCCCTGTCGGTGCTCGTGCTTTGTGTCACGGGCTACTTCATCGGCAGCCCGCTGCCCACCATGCCCGGTGAGGCGAGTGATCACTTCCTGATGGGGTACATCCGCTTTGCCCACTTCACCGCGGGCTATATCTTTGCCATCGGGTTCGTATTCCGGATCTACTGGGCCCTGGTCGGCAACAAGCACTCGCGGCAGGTCTTCTTCCCGCCCTTCTTCAGCAAAGACTGGTGGGGAGGGGTATGGCATGAGTGGAAGTGGTACATGTTTTTTGCCGGCGAGCCCCGCAAGTATTCCGGCCACAATCCGCTGGCCACGCTGGTCATGTTTTTTGTGCTCGTATGGGGCACGATCTTCATGATCATCACCGGCTTTGCACTCTATGGTGAAGGCACCCAGGCCGGCAGCTGGGCGCACACGATGTTCACCAGTTGGGTTGTGCCGCTCTTTGGGCAGAGCCAGGACGTGCACACCTGGCACCACCTGGGTATGTGGGTCATCATCGTTTTTGCCATGACCCACATCTACGTCGCCTTCCGGGAGGACATCATGTCCCGCCAGAGTCTGATCAGCACGATGGTCAGCGGCTGGCGGATGTTCAAGGACGATCGGGACGTCGACGACGGCCGCTAGGCCGGAGCTAACGCGAGACATCCAGCGAACCAGCCCCGGTCATCGCTGGATTGCCCAAGGCGCCAGAGCTCAGGCTCAGGCGCCTTTTTTTCGCCCGGGTCCGGGATGTTTGGATTCCCTTTCCCTGTCCTTAAGCCACCCCAAACAATCGGCCAATCGTTCCCCGGCCGCAGTGCGCTGGTAACTGTCAATCCGGCGAGACAGGAGGCGCCAGCTGCTGCTGGTAAGCGAGCTTCCACTTGACGTAAAGAGAATCATTCTCAATATCTGTTTCGCGTGATTTTGTGGTTAAAGCACCCTGAAATCCTGACTTCCTGTGGAATGTACCTATACGTTTTATCCCGTAACTGGAATAGTTTCTTCCACATGGCGACTGTCAGGCTTTCCTGACAAGTAAGTTTCCATGGGATTCGCTGACTGGCACTGAACTTGCTCAGCACCGTATCCGCAAAAGCGTTTTTTGACCCGGGAGTGCGTGCGTGACCGATAAGACTCAAACCCTGATCCTTGGTATCGGCAACGTTCTGTGGGCAGACGAAGGATTTGGCGTTCGCGCCGCTGACGAGCTTCATCGTCACTATGAATTCGATGATTCCGTCACCGTGATGGACGGTGGGACCCAGGGCATGTATCTGCTGCAGCACGTGGAGCAGGCCGACAATCTGGTGATCTTTGACGCCATCGACTATGGCCTCGAGCCGGGCACCCTGAAACTGATCAAGGGTGCTGACGTCCCCAGCTACCTCGGGGCCAAAAAGGTCAGCCTCCACCAGACGGGGTTTCAAGAAGTACTGGCCAGCGCAGAGATGCTCGGTCGCTACCCCGACGAGCTGCTGCTTGTCGGCGTTCAGCCGGTTCAGATCGAGGATTTTGGCGGCAGTCTTTCGCGGCTGATGAAGCAGCAGCTGACGCCGGCCGTCGAGGCGGCTGTGAGCTGGCTGGATCAGCTGGGCGTTAAGGCTTCACGACGGGCAGAGCCGCTGTCCGAAACAGAATCGATTGTCGGCGCTGAAATAGATCTGGCCCGCTATGAATCGCTCCGCCCCAGCGAAGCGGAAGCCTGCCGCGTCGGCGACGAGCGGGTGCTGAAGTCTGACGCATTCGACGTGGCCTATCGTCCCGCACCGCTGGACCCAGGCGCCATGGCGGTGGATGTCGATCACCGGGGCAAATACTGATGTGCATCGGCGTGCCCATGCGGGTCAAGGAGTCCGGTGAGGGCTACGCGATCTGTGAGGGTATGGGTGAGACCCGTCAGATCAGCACGCTGCTGGTCGGGGACCAGCCGGTAGGAACCTGGCTGCTGACGTTCCTGGACGCCGCCCGGGAAGTGCTGACCGAAGCCGACGCCGCACAAATCACCGACGCAGTAACCGCCGTCAATCTCGTGATGCGGGGCGAGACCAACATCGACCATCTTTTTGCGGATCTGATCGACCGGGAGCCTCAGCTGCCGCCGTCGGCCGCCGCAGCCAACAAACTGCCCAACCGCGGCTGACGTCCGAAAGGAGCCCATGAGTGTTTTCCCAAGCCATTAAGAACATGCAGGAACGCGAGGGCTATCCGTCGCTGGCCGGCCCCGAGCTCGATGCTTTTATCGAATCCAACCACGACGTGGTGCTGGTGTTTGCTGAGGGCATGAAGCCGATACCAGAGGCCGACGATCTGGCGGTGATTCTGCCGGAACTGATGAACGCGTTTGCCGGCAAGTTTGCGGTTGCCGTTGTGCCGTTTCCCGCGCACCGGGAAATGAAGCTGCGTTACCACTTTCTGAAAATCCCGACGCTGGTGTTCCTGCGAGGCGGTGAATATGTCGGCGCAATTACCGGTATCCGCGACTGGTCGGACTACCTGGAAGACGTGCAGATGATTCTCGCCGCTGAGCCGAGTGAGCCGCCGCCGATGTTTGCCCCCGACGAAAACGCTTCCGCGCCCGCACACTGAATCAGGCCGATATTCTATGAAAGAGTTTCCTATTCCCGTTACCGTTGAAGCCGGCTCGCAGCCACCCGAAGAGGACGGCGTAGAGCTCGACTACATGCAGCTGCCGACCGAGACCTGGACCTACGAGGTCCCGGTGGTTCCCGAGCCTGACGAGATCCAGGGCCTCGAGCCCGGCATCGAGTTCCTCGGCACGCTGGCCACCACCCTGGCAAATCAGACACCCGATGCCCCGGCAGTCGTCCTCCCGCTGACGGGGCTGGACGACGCCAATCTGCACCTCATCGACCAGGTGCTCGGCAACGGGGAGGTCAGCATCATCTACGAAGGGCCAGTCAAAGCGAGGGTTCAGGAATCCGTCCTGGCCGGCGTATGGCGTGTGCAATACCTGAGCGACGACGAATCGGTGGAACGAGACGTGGTCGAGGTCGGTGCAATCCCGACGTTGATCAGTGACGGGGTCTTTACCCACGCAGCGGCGGAGCTCGTGGTGGATGCCGAGAAGCTGCCGGAGGGCCTGGCCAACGCGCCTTCGCTGCTGGTGGAAATCTCAGACAAGCTTCGGCTGTCCGAAGACCACACCGAACCCTACGTGGTCAATCTGTCGCTGCTCCCCAACACCGATGAAGACCTCCAGTACCTCATCGAAAGGCTCGGTTCAGGCCCTGCCGTGATTCTTTCTCGTGGCTATGGCAACTGCCGAATCACCAGCACGGGGACACGTAACGTCTGGTGGGTTCAGTACTTCAACTCTCAGGATGCGCTGATCCTCAATACCGTGGAGATCAGCCGGGTGCCCGCGGTGGCCTGCGCGGCGCGGGAAGACCTGGAGGACAGCGCCGAGCGGCTTCGCGAGATTCTCGAGGTCTACCGGTGAAAGACGAGTTCTTCGGTGGTTCCTTCGGCGGTGACGCGAGCAAAATCTCTGACGACACCCGTCTGGAATGCAAGATCTGCTGGCACGTCTACGACCCCGCTGAAGGTGACGAGTACTGGCAAATTGCCCCCGGCACGCCGTTCGCTGCGCTGCCGGACCACTGGAGCTGTCCTGAGTGTGACGGCAGCAAGAACGATTTTATGGTCCTCGAGGCGGAAACCGACCAATGACCGACGCGGCGGAGGTCAGTGATCGGCTCGAAACCACCTTCCGCCGCATCGCCCGGGAGAGAATGGCTGACATTCCGATCCTCAATCCCGAGATCGAAGTCGAAGCCGTGGGTTTTGGCCCCTGGCAGGACGAGCATCTTGGCGTGCTTGTGACGCCCTGGTTCATGAACCTGATGCTGCTGCCGCGCGATGAGATCGAGGGAGATCAGGCGCCGCCGTCCGGTGAAAAGGAGTGCGTGCCGTTTCCCGCCGGTGAGTTTGAGTTTATCCACGGCAGCGAGGACGACATCGGTAGCTACCGCATGTGTTCGCTGTTCTCGCCGATGTTCGAGTTTGAAGACCACGCCGCCGCGGTTGCCACGGCCCGGGAGGTTCTCAAAGGCCTTATGGAGGCGCCGGCTGAAGAAGCTGCCAGCAAGAACCGGCCGGCCATGTCCCGACGCTCGTTTTTAAGGGGCGGCGGCAACGCAACGGCAGAACAGTCGCCGTGACCCCAGCGCCGCTCAGCATCGTGATCCATTCGGCGCGCCGAGGGCAGGGACGTGTCTCGATCCGATCCAGCCGCCCGGTAGGGGCCGCCCGGCTGCTGGAAAACCGATCCGTTAGCGAAGCGCTGACCCTGCTCCCTCGGCTCTACAGCGTCTGCGCTCAGGCCCAGCTCCGGGCCGGCCGCCAGGCACTGTCAGCAGCCGCTGGTGAGACCAACCACGAACAGGTTCGCGACCGGGAGCTGGTCTTGCTGGAGACGGCGCGCGAACACCTCTGGCGCGTGCTGATCGACTGGCCTGCGCTGCTGGAAACCGCCGCTGACCCGGCGCAGCTGGCGGCGCTCGGCAGCTTCAATCAAACGCTGCGTTCCGTCGCTGCGGCGCAGCCTTCCTCAAGTGAGCTGGCCAGCTTAAGAACACAGCTCACCGATCTACTGCGGTCCGGCGTTTTCGGGCGGCCGCCGGTCGACTGGGTCGCGCTGGACTGCGAGGCGTTGGCCGGCTGGAGCCGCGAGGTGGATACGCCGGCCGCGCGGCTGGTCGGTTTCCTGCTTGCGCATCGCTGGGAAGACGCGGGCGCTACCGAGCCGCGGTTTTTGCCGCCGATGGCGAACGACGAGCTCAACCAGCGACTCAACGACGACGAGTCTGATGAGTTTGTGGCTTTCCCCGAATGGGAGGGAGAAACCCGGGAAACGACGCCCCTGCTGAGACAGCAGCACGTCCGGCTTGTGAAGCAGGCCCTCGGACGCTGGGGCGCGGGAGCGTTGACGCGCGTAGTTGCACTGCTGGCAGAACTCGCGCGTATTCCGGAACAGCTTGATGCAGGCGATGCCGGCGCATCAGGTCTCACCGAGAACCAATTGCCGGCGCGTACCGGCCTGTCGCAGATCGACGCTGCGCGGGGCCGCCTGGTCCATCGCGCCGTGCTGGACGGCCAGCACATCGAGCGCTATCAGGTGCTGGCTCCCACCGAGTGGAACTGCCACCCGCGAGGGGTTCTCGCTCGAAGCCTGTCGGCGCTGGACAGCCGGCACGAGTCGACGCTCCGCAGGCAGGCGGCGCTGCTGGTGACGGCCATCGATCCCTGCGTCGGCTACTCGCTGGAGGTGCACTGATGCACGAGATGGCGCTTTCCGAGGGTGTGCTGCAGATTGTTCAGGACAGCGCCGCCCGCGAAGGGTTTTCGCGGGTCAAGTCAGTCTGGCTGGAAATCGGCGCGCTGGCCGGCGTAGATCCGGAAGCGATGCGGTTCACCTTTGATGCCGTCACGCGCGGCACTGTCGCCGAGCAGGCGACGCTAGAGATTGTTGATGTGCCGGGCAAAGCCTGGTGTATGCAGTGTGGCACTCATGTCGCCGTACGGCAGCGATTTGATGCCTGTCCGAAATGCGGCAGCTACCAGCTGCAGGTGGTGGAGGGCGATGAAATGAAAGTCAAAGAACTGGAGGTTGAATGATGTGTACCGTCTGCGGCTGCGCCAGCGGTGAAGTGACAGTGGAAGGTCAGACCCTCGATCGTGATCACCAGCACGACGAGCCGGGCGGCGATCACAGCCACCACCACCATGACCACGATCACCATCATCACAAGCACGATTCCGAAAGCACCCATGTTTCCGGGTTGGATCACGGCGATCACCATCACTACGGCCAGGGGCCCGCCCGAGCTCACGTGCCGGGCCTGACCCAGGCAAAGATGGTGCAGATCGAAACGGATATTCTCAGCAAGAATGATCAGTACGCTGACGCCAACCGTCACTTTCTCGGCCACCGAGAAATCCTGGCGCTCAATTTTGTTTCCAGCCCCGGGTCCGGCAAGACAACGCTCCTTTCGCGGACGATCACCGACCTTCAGGGTGACGTGCCGGTCTGCGTCGTCGAGGGAGATCAGCAGACGTCCAACGACGCGGAGCGCATCCGGGCCAGCGGCGCTCGCGCGCTGCAGGTCAATACCGGTAAAGGGTGCCATCTCGACGCCCACATGGTCGGACACGCCATGGAGGCGCTTGCGCCGGACGATCAGAGCCTGATGTTTATTGAGAACGTCGGCAATCTGGTGTGCCCAGCGGCGTTTGATCTTGGCGAACATCACAAGGTGGTGATCCTCTCGGTCACCGAGGGGGAGGATAAACCGCTGAAGTACCCGGACATTTTTGCGGCCTCCGACCTGATGGTGCTCAACAAGGTTGACCTGCTGCCGTACCTGTCGTTCGACGTTGAGGCCTGCATCGCCAACGCCCGCCGCGTTAACCCGGACATCCAGGTGCTCCAGGTTTCGGCCACCAGCGGTGAGGGCATGGACGAGTTCTATGCCTGGATCAGCGAGGCACACCAGCGTGTCAGCGACGGAGCAGCGGTATGTGCCTAGCGGTGCCCGGCCAGGTTGTGGCCATCGATCGTGACACCGCCACCGCCACCATCGCGCTTGGCGAGGTCAAAAAAGAGGTCTCCCTGGCGCTGGTCGAGGATGTCGCCGTGGATGACTTTGTGCTGATTCACGTCGGGTACGCGCTCAACAAAATCAGCCCGGAAGAGGCGGAGCGCACCCTCGCTCTATTTGCCGAAGCGGGCCTCGATCCGGAGGGTCAGGCGTGAAGTACGTCAACGAGTTTCGCCAGCGTTCGCTGGCCAAAAACCTGGCGGCTGCCATCAAACGCGAAGCGGACCCCGGCCGTCAGTACAACCTGATGGAGTTTTGCGGCGGCCATACGCACGCCATCTTCCGCTACGGCGTGCAGGATCTGATGCCGGACAACGTCCGGTTTGTGCACGGTCCGGGTTGCCCGGTCTGCGTGCTGCCCATCGGCCGTATCGACAACGCCATTCACCTGGCGCTCGAGCACGACACCATTCTGTGCATCTACGGAGACCTGCTTCGCGTGCCCGCCAGCAAGCGTCAGAGCCTGATGAAAATCAAGGCGTCTGGCGCAGACGTGCGCATGGTGTACTCGACCCAGGACGCGCTGCGCATCGCGCGGGAAACGCCTGATCGCGAGGTCGTGTTTTTTGCGATCGGTTTTGAGACAACCACGCCCGCAACGGCGGTGGCGATCCGGCAGGCTTTGGCGGAGAAGCTTGAGAACTTCAGCGTATTCTGCAACCACGTCCTGACGCCGGCGGCCATTCAAAACATTCTCGAGTCGCCCGAGGTGCGGGAGATCGGCAGTGTGTCCATCGACGGCTTTTTTGGTCCGTCACACGTCAGCTCCATTATCGGCAGCCGGCCCTACGAGTTCTTCGCCGAGGAGTATCAGCGGCCCGTGGTCATCGCCGGTTTTGAGCCGCTCGACGTCATGCAGTCGGCGCTGATGCTGATTCGTCAGCTCAACGAAGGTCGACACGAGGTGGAAAACGAATACACGCGGGTCGTCACCCGCGACGGCAACCTGAAGGCTCAGGCGCTGGTCGCTGAAGTGTTTGAGCTCCGGCGCAGTTTTGAATGGCGCGGTCTGGGTCTGGTTCCCTACAGCGCTCTGAAGATCAAGTCGCAGTTCGAGGCCCTGGATGCGGAGGTGCGCTTTGACATTCCCGAGGCCAAAGCCTCCGAGGTCAAAAGCTGCGAGTGCCCGGCGATTCTGCGGGGCGCCAAGCGCCCCACGGACTGCAAACTGTTTGGCAAAGCCTGCACGCCGGACAACCCGCTCGGTTCCTGCATGGTGTCCTCCGAAGGTGCCTGCGCGGCTTACTACAGCTATGGCCGCTTCCGGCAGCCGGCTGAATCCAAGCGGGGGGTCGCGGCATGAGCGCGGTGGCGAGACGATTTCCGGTGCCGATTAAGACCCGAAACGCGCAGGTTGATATGAGTCACGGCGGCGGCGGTCGCGCCATGGCGCAGCTGATTGAGGAACTGTTTCTCAAGCATCTGGACAACCCGCTGCTGCGTCAGGGCAACGACCAGGCGGCGTTTGACGTGCCCGCCGGGCGGATGGTGATGAGCGTGGATGGACACGTGATTTCCCCGCTGTTTTTTCCCGGCGGTGACATCGGTTCTCTGGCCGTCCACGGCACGATTAACGACGTTGCGATGTCCGGGGCGAAGCCGCTCTACCTGTCTGCCGGCTTTATCCTGGAGGAAGGGTTTCCGCTGGCGGACCTTGAGCGCATCGTCGCCAGCATGGCGGCCGCCGCCGAGGATGCCGGGGTTCCGGTAGTGACGGGCGATACCAAGGTGGTTGAGCGCGGCAAGGGCGACGGTGTGTTTATCACGACCACCGGTGTTGGCGTGGTGCCGCCCGGCGTTCACATCTCCGGCGACCGCGCGCAGCCGGGTGACGCCCTTTTGGTCAGCGGCAGCCTGGGCGACCACGGCGTGACCATTATGTCGAGCCGCGAGAACCTCGAGTTTGAAACGAGCCTGAGCAGCGATTCCGCGGCGCTACACACCATGGTCGCGAGCCTGGTAGAGGCGAGTGATCAGATCCACTGCCTGCGCGACCCGACCCGCGGTGGGCTCGCGACGGCGCTCAATGAGATGGCTCAGCAGTCCGGCGTTGGCATGATGCTCGACGAGGATGCCGTGCCGGTGAAGCCCGCGGTCCATGCGGCCTGCGAACTGCTCGGCCTCGACCCGCTTTATGTCGCCAATGAGGGCAAGCTGGTGTGTATCTGTGCCGATGCGGACGCTGAGCGCCTGCTCGGGGTGATGCGCGCTCACCCGCTCGGCCGCGACGCGGCGATCATCGGCAAAGTGGTCGAGGACCAGCACGGGTTTGTCCAGATGGAAACCAGCTTTGGCGGCAGCCGCGTTTTGGACTGGCTGACCGGCGAACAGCTGCCACGGATCTGCTGAGGTACCGGGCCGCCGATGCGTATTCTCTTTCTCACCCACAGTTTCAACAGCCTGGCGCAGAGGCTGTTTGTGGCGCTGCGGGGAGCCGGGCATCGCGTCTCGGTGGAATACGACATCAACGATCCGACGTCTGTCGAGGCGGTCGAGCTGTTCCGCCCCGATCTGGTTGTGGCTCCCTTCCTCAAACGCGCGATCCCCGGTCGGATCTGGCGCAGCACGCCCTGCCTGATTGTTCATCCGGGCGTGGTGGGTGATCGCGGTCCGTCCGCGCTGGATTGGGCGATTCTGAATCAGGAGTCGACCTGGGGCGTCACAGTCCTGCAGGCCAATGAAGTGATGGACGGTGGCGACATCTGGGCCAGCGAGACCTTTAGTACCCGTACCGCCAGCAAGAGCAGCCTGTATCGAGGCGAGGTATCCAGCGCCGCTGTGTCAGCGGTGATGCAGGCCGTGGAACGCTTCGAAAGCCGGCGCTATCAGCCGCAATCGCCGGCGTCTTTTGGACAGCCCGCGGGGCGCGAGCGGCCGCTGGCCAGACAGGGTGACCGCGTTATTGACTGGTTGGTCGATGATACGGCGACGGTGCTGCGCAAGATTCGGAGCGCGGATGGCTTTCCGGGGCTGCGCGATCCGGGACTCAGCGCGATTACCGGCAAAGACCTGTTTCTGTATGACGCCCATGCTGCTCCGATGCTGAAGGGGGCCCCGGGATCGATCGTCGCACGCAGCGGCGAAGCGGTTGGCGTGGCCACAGCTGACGGCGGCGCCTGGCTTGGCCGTCTGCGCGACCGTCGCAGCGACCACAACTTCAAGCTGCCGGCGGTGCAGGTGCTGAGTGATCGAGCAGGAGCGCTCAGAGAGCATGATTTGAGCGTGGAAGGCGGGTACCGCGACATTCACTACACCGAGCAAGACGGCGTCGGCTTTCTGCATTTCCCCTTCTACAACGGCGCGATGAGCACCGATCGGTGCGAGCGGCTGCTCAGCGCGTATCGGGACGCGGTGGCGTCAGCGCCGCGAGTGATCGTGCTGTGCGGCGGGCCGGAATTCTGGTCCAACGGTATGGACCTCAACCAGATCGAAGCAGCGGAAAGCGCGGCTGACGAATCCTGGCGGAACATCAATGCGATCGACGACATCAGCGAGGCCATCATTCGCACGACGTCCTGCCTGACCGTGGCCGCGCTGCGCGGCAATGCCGGCGCGGGCGGCGTCTTCCTGGCCCGGGCGGCTGACGAAGTCTGGTCGCATGGCGAGGTGACCCTGAACCCTCACTACAAAGACATGGGGAATCTCTTCGGGTCGGAGTACTGGACCTACCTGCTCCCACGCTGCTGCGGAGAGGAGCGGGCGGCGCAGATCATGGCTTCGCGTCTGCCGGTCGGCGTCGCGGAGGCGCTGTCGCTGGGGTTGATTGACCGCTCGCTGACGCAGCGTCGCGACAGCTTTATGCCGGCCGTTGAGCAAGCGGCTGCGGCCCTGGCGGCCGCAATGGACTTTAAGGACCGGCTGGAAAACAAGCGCCAGCAGCGCGATCGGGACGAAGCGCGCAAGCCTCTGGCCCAGTACCGGGACGAAGAGCTGGCCCGCATGCGCGCCAACTTCTATGGCTTTGACCCGAGTTATCACATCGCCCGCTACAACTTTGTTCACAAGATTCCGCGGTCACGCACGCCGCTGACGATCGCCGAGCACCGGCGCCGGAATCCCGACTTGCCTGTACGAGACGTATCATGAGCAACCCCGCAACCGAACTGCCCACCGTATTGATTGTCGACGACGAGCCTCGCAGCCTCGAGTCTCTCGAGAGAACGCTCATCGACGATTTCGACGTAAGAACCGCCGGCAGCGTGGCTGAGGCGGAGAAGATCCTGGCGGCCGAGTGGGTCCAGATCATTCTCTGCGATCAGCGGATGCCGGATATGACGGGGGTCGAATTCCTGAAGCGGGTGCGCGAGCAGTGGCCCGACGTGGTCCGCATGATCATCTCGGGCTACACCGACTCCGAAGACATTATCGAAGCGGTCAATGACTCCGGCATCTACCAATACATCACCAAACCCTGGGCGCCGGAGCAGCTGATTTTGACCCTGCGGAACGCCGCCGAGCTGTTTGCGCTCAATCGTCAAAACGATCTGCTGTCCATCGAGCTGAAGCTCTCGCCGACGAAGCTCAAGCAGACGGTGGCCGCTAAGCGCCAGACGCTGCGCGATGCTTACGGCGATAACGACGGCATCGTTCGATCCGACGACAGCGTGATGAACGAGATCTGCGAAAAACTCCGCCAGGTGGCGCCCTACGATATTTCGGTGCTGGTCACCGGCGATTCCGGTACGGGTAAAGAGCTCGCCGCCCGCGCGCTGCACTACAACAGCCTCCGCTGGGAAAAGCCTTTTGTGGTTGAGAACTGTGGCGCGCTGCCGGACGAGTTGCTGGAAAGCGAACTGTTCGGGTACAAGAAGGGCGCCTTTACCGGCGCGGTGGAAGATCGCACCGGACTGTTTGAGCGTGCCAACGGCGGAACGGTGTTCCTGGACGAGGTGGGTGAGCTGTCCGCGGCTTTTCAGGTCAAGCTGCTGCGGGTGCTTCAGGAGGGGGAGATCCGCCCGCTCGGCAGCGGTCGCACCAGGCAAGTGGATGTACGGGTTATTGCGGCCACCAACCGCGACCTTGAAGCGGAGGTGGCAGCAGGGAAATTCCGAGAAGACCTTTACTACCGGCTTGCCACCGTCACGATCCGAATGCCGCCGCTGAAGGAGCGGCTGTCTGACGTGCCGATGCTGGCCAGCACGCTCCTGCAGCAGGCAGTAGACAGCCTGGGCAAACGTGCTGACGGCCTGACCGATGAGGCGATTGCCTGCATGCAGCGTTATCCGTGGCCAGGCAACGTACGGGAGCTCAAGAACGAGGTGCAGCGGATGCTCGTTGAAGCAAAGGGCCCGGTGCTCGGAGCTGAGCTGCTGTCGGCTCGCGTTCTGCGCGGCGAGCCGTCGCGAGATACGGCGGTTGTGACTGACCTCGAGACCGGAGAAGGTACGCTCAAGTCGCGCATCGAATCGATCGAGGTGCGGATCCTGCGGGAGAGCCTGATCCGCAACCGCTGGAACAAGAGCCGTGCGGCCCGGGAGCTCGGGTTGTCCCGGGTAGGGCTGCGGAGCAAGCTTGAACGGTACGGCCTGGAGAAGGTTGAGCGCCTCGAAGCGGCCAACGGGTCTATGGGCTGATGGGGGCCCCTTCCGCCAACCCGTTGCCCGCGATGGATACCGCTGCCCCGGATCAGCCGCCGCTGATGGAGGCGGTTCCCGAGGAGACCTGGATCGAGGTCATCCAGAAGATGGAGCTGGTCTACTCAGACCTGGTCAGCTCCCAGAACGAGATCGAGGAAAAGAACGCCGCGCTGGTCGATGCCCAGCAGTTCATCCGAAGCGTGATTCGAGCGCTGCCCGATGTGCTGATCGTCTGTGATTTGAGCGGACGGATCGAACAAACCAACCAGGCGCTGCATGACCTGACCGGCAAAGCCAAGGGCGAGCTGAGCGGGGTCAGCGTGGCCGAGCTGTTCGCGCCCGACAGTCGGGCGCAGGTCAATCAATTGATTCAGTCGGCACCGCTCCGCGTCAGTGAACTGGAGGTGGCGCTGGCGGGCGCTGACGGCGAGAGTCAGCTGCTGGCGATCAACTGCTCTGGCCGCTTCGACTCCGACGGTCGACTGGTCGGGCGGGTGTTGATCGGCCGTCCGATCGGCGAGCTTCGACGGGCCTATGAGGACCTCAACCAGGCCCATCGGTCGCTCAAGCAGGCCCAGGCGCAGCTGGTGCAGTCGGAAAAGATGGCGTCGCTCGGCAGGCTGGTGGCGGGCGTGGCGCACGAGCTGAACAACCCGATCAGCTTTGTCTTCGGAAACATGACGGCGCTCAAGGGTTACGGCGAGAGGATCCGGCGGTACCTGGACGCCGTGGACCGGCTCGCGGATGACGAGGAGCTGAGGCAGCTGCGCAGCGAGCTCAAGATCGATCGGATCCTCGACGATCTGACGCCGCTGATCGACGGTTCGCTGGAGGGTGCTGAGCGGGTCCGGGACATTGTGCAAAGTCTCAGGCGTTACTCGACTCCCCAGCAGGATGCCAAAAGCCACTTTGATCTGCCTGACGCCATTCGGACAGCGGTCAGCTGGGTCAGCCGCGGCTGTCGCTGCGCCTGCCAGGTCGACTACGACCTGCCTGATGCGCTGGAGATTCGCGGCAGCAAAGGCACCGTCCACCAGATCCTGATGAACCTCGTTCAGAATGCGGTTGACGTGATGGAGGACTGCGAAGAACCAAGGCTGAGTATCGCCTGTCGCACCCGGGCAGACCGGGTGGCGATCGACGTCCGCGACTACGGCCCCGGCATCGCGGAGCACGTCATCAATCGACTCTTTGAACCGTTCTTTACCACCAAGCCGGTAGGTAAGGGGACCGGGCTTGGGCTTTCGATCAGCTACGGTCTGGCGGAGAACCAGGGCGGCAGCCTGCGGGCCCGCAATGCACCCGACGGTGGCGCAATCTTCACGCTTGAGCTGCCGCTGACAAAACCGACCGGCGTCGAATCGTGAAAACCAGCGTCGCATCGGCGCCCGGGAATCTGCTGTGGATGCAGTCGGGCGGTTGCGGCGGTTGCAGCATGTCGCTGTTGGGCGCGGAGTCGCCAGATCTTTTGACCACCATCGAGGGTGCCGGGCTTCGAGTGCTGTGGCATCCGTCGCTGAGCGAGGCCTGCGGCTCGGAGTTCAACCGCATGCTCGATGACATCGAGCAGGACAGGACGCCGCTGGACATCCTTTGCCTGGAGGGATCCGTCATTATGGGCCCGGGCGGCAGCGGTAAATTTCACCGTTTGCCTGACGGCGGCGTCATGAAGGACCGCATCGACGCGCTCGCCCGCAAAGCGCGTTTTGTGGTGGCTATCGGCACCTGCGCCGCCTACGGCGGTATTCCTGCCGCGGGTGGAAACCCCACCGAGTCCTGCGGCCTGCAGTATGACGGCGGCGTGCCGGGCGGCTTGCTGGGGGCTGACTTCACCAGCGGTGACGAGATGCGGGTCGTGAACATCGCCGGATGTCCCGTTCACCCTGGCTGGGTGACCGATACCCTGATGCAGCTGGCGGCGGGCGCGCTGGTTGAGGAGCAGCTCGACGAACTCGGCCGACCTCGAAGCTACGCTGATCATCTGGTCCATCACGGCTGCCCTAGAAACGAGTACTACGAGTTTAAGGCCAGCGCAGAAAAAGCCGGTGACCTGGGGTGCATGATGGAAAACCGCGGCTGCCTCGGAACCCAGGCTCGCGCAGACTGCAATACCCGGCTGTGGAACGGTGAAGGGTCGTGCCTTCGCGGGGGTTATCCCTGCATCAACTGCACCGCGCCAGGCTTCGAAGAACCCGGGCATTCCCATCTGGAAACCCCAAAAATTGCCGGCATTCCCATCGGGCTGCCCACCGATATGCCCAAGGCCTGGTTCGTGGCGCTGTCCTCGCTGTCAAAGGCCGCAACGCCATCGCGACTCAAGGAAAGTGCGACCTCCGATCACCTTGTCAGCTCGAGTCAGAAGGGTCGCAAGTAGTGAGCCGCCGGGTGGTGGGGCCCTTCAATCGGGTCGAAGGCGATCTGGAGGTTCACCTCGACATCGAGGGTGACAGCGTCAATGCCGCCTGGGTCGTATCGCCACTGTATCGGGGATTTGAGCAAATCCTGACGGGCAAGAAGCCCCAGGATGCGCTGGTGTACACGCCGAGAATCTGCGGGATCTGTTCCGTTGCTCAATCGGCTGCCGCTGCGGCAGCACTGGCGAAGCTTCAGGGCCTGGAGGTGCCCCGGAATGGTCGGCTGGCGACCAATCTGGTGCTGGCCTGCGAGAACGTCGCGGACCACCTGACGCACTTTTATCTGTTTTTTATGCCGGATTTTGCTCGCGAGATTTATGCGGGTGAGCCCTGGTTTACGGAGGCGGCGATCCGATTCAAGGCTCAGTCGGGCACCGCGACCGCACAGTTTTTGCCGGCGCGAGCGGAGTTCCTGCATCTGATGGGCGTGCTGGCTGGGAAGTGGCCCCACAGCCTGGCAATCCAGCCTGGTGGGACCACGCGAGGCGTTGAGCTGCGAGATCAAACGCGGATCAAAACGCTGCTCTTCAGCTTCCGCCGCTTCCTGGAAACCCACCTCTTCGGTGATTCGCTCGAGGCGGTTTGTTCCTGGCGGAACGTTGCCGACCTTGAGTCCTGGCGTAGCCAAAGGCCGCCAGCCAGTAGCGATTTCGGCCATTTTCTCCACCTGGCTGACCAACTCGATCTGGAGAACATGGGTCGGGCCTGTGACCGATTTTTGAGCTACGGCGTGTACCCACAGGACGGCGGCCATCTTTTCACGCCTGGGGTCTGGCACGAAGGCGTGACGGCGATGTTTGATCCGGGCTGGATCCGCGAGGATCTGACCTCCAGCTGGATGGCGCATCGGGACGAGCCGCGTCATCCCTTCAGCGGTGTCACTGAGCCCGACGCCGATGCGCCCGATGGCTACACGTGGTGCAAAGCCCCCAGATTGGCAGGCGACGTTGTGGAGGTTGGCGCCCTGGCTCGGCAGGTTGTGCATGGTCACAGCCTGCTGCGGGAACTGGTGAGCCATAGCGGGGGCAACGTCCGCAGTCGGGTGATTGCGAGGCTGCTGGAGGCCGCCAGGGTGCTGCTGGAGATGGAGCGCTGGGTCGACGAGATTGAACCGGGAAGCCCCTTCTGCAGCCACGGGAAAAGTCCGGCCGAGGGACAGGGTTTTGGCACGATCGAGGCAGCCCGCGGCAGCCTTGGGCACTGGATCCAGGTGGACCAGGGAAAGATTCAGAACTATCAGATCGTGTCGCCCACAACCTGGAATTTTTCGCCGAGGGATGCCGCAGACGTACCTGGCGCTCTCGAGCAAGCCCTGGTGGGCGCACCGGTGCGCGACGGCGAGGTCGATCCGGTAGCAGTTCAGCATATCGTTCGTTCCTTCGATCCATGCATGGTGTGTACGGTGCACTGATGCAGCGAGAGTCGATCCGCGTGCGCGGAACGGTGCAGGGTGTAGGGTTCAGACCCAACGTTTGGCGAATTGCCCAAAACTGCGGCGTAACGGGCACCGTCGTGAACGATGCCGAGGGCGTGCTGATCGATGCCTGGGGTACAGCCGAGAAGCTGAACCGGTTTGCCCAGGAGCTCGCGCAGGATGCGCCGCCGCTGGCTCTCGTTGAGGCGGTGGAGCGGACGGCCGAGGAGGCGGACGGCGAAGTGCCGCCCCTGTTTGAGATCGCCGCGAGCACCGATGGGCTGACAGCGACCAACATTGCGGCGGACGCGGCGACCTGCCCCGCGTGCCTCGAGGACATTCGCGATCCATCGAATCGCCGCTACCGTTACCCCTTTACCAACTGCACCCACTGCGGACCGCGGCTCAGCATTATTCGCCAGGTGCCTTACGACCGCCCGAATACGAGCATGGCGGAGTTTGAGCTTTGCGATTTGTGTCGGGCGGAATACGAAGACCCCGCCGATCGCCGCTTTCACGCCCAGCCAAACGCGTGTCCCGTCTGTGGGCCCGAGGTCTGGCTGGAAGATGCTGCCGGCCGTGTGGCATCCAACCCCGATGCTGATCCGATTGCTGTCGCCGTGTCGCTGCTCAAAGAAGGCAAGATTCTCGCGATCAAAGGGATCGGTGGGTTCCATCTGGCGTGCTTGGCGACAAGCGACGACGCGGTAAACACCCTGCGCCAGCGCAAGCGCCGCTACCAGAAGGCCTTTGCGCTGATGGCCCGCGACCTTGCGGTCATCGGGCAGTACGCTGAGCCGAGCGAAGCTGACGTCGAAGCGCTGACATCCCGCCAGGCGCCGATTGTCATTCTGCCGGCCCGGTCCGGCGATTTGGCGACCGGCGTTGCGCCGGGCCAGCACACGCTGGGGTTCATGCTGCCCTATACGCCGCTCCATCACCTACTGCTCGAAGACTTCCAGGTACCGCTGGTCATGACGTCCGGCAATCGCAGCGACGAACCGCAGCTTATCGACAATGATCGGGCGCGAGAGAAGCTGGCCGATATTGCGGACGTCTTTCTGATGCACAACCGGGCGATCGTCAACCGGCTGGACGATTCGGTGGTGATGGCTGGGCGCGGCCATACCCAGCTGCTGCGCCGCGCTCGAGGTTTTGCGCCCGAGCCGATTTCCCTGCACAACTCCTTCGAGGCTCGCGGCAAAACCCTCGCGCTGGGTGGGGAGCTGAAAAACACCTTCTGCCGGCTGGACGGCGCGACGGCCGTGGTTTCACAGCATATCGGTGACATGGAAGACGCCACGGCGCAGCGGGACTTCCTCGAGAACCTCGAGCTTTATCTTAAGCTCTATGATTTTGCGCCCGAGCAGCTTGCGATCGATGCGCATCCCGACTACATCCCGAGCCGGATTGCAGGTGAGCGATTCCCGGAGCTGGTTCCGGTACAGGTTCAGCATCATCATGCCCACGTGGCCTCCTGCATGGCGGAACATGGCCTGCCAGTCGACGCACCACCCGTGCTTGGCGTCGTGCTCGACGGCCTGGGGCTTGGTGAGGACGGAACGCTTTGGGGCGGCGAGTTTCTTAAGACCACGTTTTCGGGATTTGAGCGGCTCGGCAGATTTCAGCCGGTTCCCATGCCGGGCGGTACTAAGGCCATGCAGGAACCCTGGCGCAACGCCTGGGCTCACCTTCACACCGCCTTCGGCTGGTCTGAGGTGCGGCGGGCGTATGAGGGCGTGCCTGCCATCGACCAGCTTGCGGCACGTCCCGTCGACATGCTCCAGCAGATGTCAGACCGCGGCGTGAACAGTCCGCTGGGTTCGTCCGCCGGGCGCCTGTTTGACGCCGTAGCGGCCCTGCTCGGCATCTGTCCCGACCGCATGTCGCACGAGGCGCAGGCGGCGATGGAGCTGGAGTCGCTGGCCAGCAGTGCGTTTGTTGAAGGCGCGTCCAGTCCGTACCCGGTGGATGTCGCAACAACCGACCAGCTCTCGAATCTGTCCTGGGCCTCGCTATGGCGGTCGCTGCTCGAGGATCTCAAGTCTGCCACGCCGCGAGCGCTGATCGCGGCCCGGTTCCATCATGGCCTTGCGGTGGGCGTGTCGGGCGTTGCTGAAACGCTCTGTCGCAGTCACGCACTCGCGACCGTTTGCCTCTCAGGCGGCGTGTTTCAGAATCAGCTGATGCTGAGCTCGGTCACCGCTCGCCTGGAGAGTGCCGGGATCACGGTTTTGTCGCCGAAACACCTGCCCGCCAATGACGGTGGTCTTTCGCTGGGTCAAGCGGCGGTTGCCGTTGCGGTCAGCGCCGTCTGATCCCGGCGAGGTATAGACGGAAGAACGCCAGCTGGCTCGCGAGATAGCCGCGATATTGCTTCACGTTATCCTCGATGGGCTCGATGCTGCCGTCAGCAAAGATATGCGCTGAGGGTTCCGGCAGCCTGTCCGGATCCTGAAACATGTCAGCCGGCACCATCACCATGGACGGCATCATCGGTCCTTCAAACACCTCGACAGCAGGCTGTCCGCATTCCCGGCAGCGCCCGCGCTGGACGTTGGGCGGAGGGCGCAACGTTTCGAATTCGACGGCGCCTTCAGGGGGCAGGCTGAAAGAGCCCCGGCGAAACACGCTGATATCGGAAAACGGCGCCTGCTGAAATTTGCGGCAGAGCGAGCAGTGACACAAGACACGAAACAGGGGCTCAGCGCTGGCGCTGCAGGCGGTGGCGCCGCAGCCGCAGCTAAAGTGGAGTTCCTTTGACATAGGCGACATTATTTCCTGCGACCACAGAAAATGCAGTGTCGATCGGCACGGTTCGGTGAACCCCGGGCCAGTTTGAATTGACGCCCGATGTATCAACGGGTCACCGCATAACTCCTGCAAACCACGACCATTGCATGTCCTCCCCGAATCGGGCCTGAAGTGCATTTCCCCGGTCAGCGTGGCGCGGTTTTGGCCCATCTGTCGCATATCAACAGGCGGAGGATTGAAAAGGAGAACGACATGCATGGAATGCTGCGGGCGCTTGCCGCCCTTCTCATCACGCCGGTAGCGCTCGCGCAGCCGCCCGAATTCAGCTGGCTCAATCAGTTTGCCGGCTTTCCCGAATCGGCGCTTCGTAACGTGGCACCGGCGCCGGGCGGATTTGTCGGCGGTACGGGGACGCGCCGGGTCCCGATGAAATTTCGCGCACCGGACGGCTCGATCGAGTGCCACGTGCTGATCCGCTACGAAAACGGACGTTGGACAACCACTGGCGACGTGGGCACCTTGCCGAGTGACGATCAGAACTGTGGCACGATCGGCGGCACCTTTCCCGTCAAAGCGATCACGCCCTTCGGCTCGACCATCTGCATCGGCGGCGAATTTACCGGCCTGACGCCGGACAGCCTCGACTACTTCGCTTGCCATACGGCAGACGAGAATTGGTTTCAGATCAACGGCCCCGGCAACGGGCCCAACGGCCCGGTGGAGGCGCTCGCCTTCGACGGGCTGAACGTTTACGTCGGCGGTAGTTTCACCAGCGTAAACAACGCGATGGCCATGCCGACCTCGGCCCGGCGCATCGTGCGCACCGGCGGCTTCGACTGGGAGCCGCTGTTCACCGACAACGCCGGCACTGACAACGGCGTGAACGGTACGGTCAACGCCATCTTTCCGAATGGCGGGTTCATCTACGCGGGAGTGGGGTCCGGCGTCAGTCGATGGAACCCGTCGGTGAATAACAAGTGGACCGATCTGGGGGGCAGCAACACAAGCCCGGTGCGAGATATCGAGGTGAACGCTGGGCTGATCGCCGCATCGTCGAGCGGAGCCACCATGTGGGGCGGGCAGTCTGCCGGGGCCGTCTCCGAATATGACGGAGGGTCGATGGACTGGAGTGCCGTCGGCTCGAGCTCGGGTATCGACACCGACTTTTCCAAGCTGGCGATTGCCCAGGGTTTCTTTCACGCCACGGGCAACTTCACCAGCATCGATCCGGACGCGCGGGGCGTGGCCCGCCTCAATGCGTCTCTGGAATGGGAGGCAGTACCCGATTCCGACGCGCTGGGCAGCTTTCCGCAGTTTCTGGATCTCTTTCAGATGGGGCCGGAGTTATGCGGTGTGCAGCAGACCGGCGCCGGTGATCAGCTGTTTTTCAGTCGAGGCATTGCCTGCAACGATGGCCAGCGCTGGCGTGGCCTGTCGCAGGGGATCAACGGCAACGTGCTGGACATCGTCAGCTACAACGGCGCGGTGGTTGCCGGCGGCGCATTCTCCGCCGCGGGGGACGAGATCCTGGACTTCATCGCCGAGTACCGCACCGGCGAATGGCAGCCGCTCGGTGACGGCCTGGCCTTTACCAACGCGACCAGCGGATCCCCGGGTGATGTCCGCGCGATGGCCGTTTTCCAGGGTGACCTTTATGTGGTTGGACTTTTCAACCAGGCAGACGGGCAGCCCACACCAGGCCTGGCGCGCTGGGACGGCCAGACCTGGAGCGCGGTGGGAGAGGGCATCAACTTTCCCGGCAGCGACATGGTGGTCTGGAACGATCAGCTGATCATCACGGGCACCACACCGTCGGGACTCGGGCCGATTCTTAGCTGGGATGGCACGTCTCTCACGGAGGTGCCCGATCTCCCGGTTGCCACGCAAACGCCCACGGCGCTGGCCGTCTATCAGGGTGAGCTGATCGCCGCGTATCGCCCCGGCAGCCTGGGCGCGGTGCTGCGTCTGAACGGAACCACCTGGGAAACCTTCACCGACAACACGATCACTATCGCCGGCGATATCGAGGCTCTGCTGACGCGGGACAACCTGCTTTATGTCGGCGGCGCGTTTACCGCGCGAGGTGCGTTCGAGACTGGTCGGGTGGTTCTGTGGGACGGCTCAAGCTGGAGTGCGCTGGGTGACGGCCTCGAAGGCGGTTTCTTTGGCGTTGAGGACCTGGTGTTCGCGGAAGACGCGGTGGTTGCTACGGGGTGGTTCGACAACTCCGGCGGCACGCCGACGGAGCGCCTGGCCTATTTTGACGGTCAGCAGTGGTATCCGATCGGGCCGGGCCTGTTCGAGGACATCAGCGGCAGCTTCGGCCAGACGCTGATGATCGACGGCAGCACCGTTTATGTCGGGGGTGCTTTCGACCAGGCGGGGACCGTGTGGTCGGAGAACATCGGCGCGTTTACGCTCAGGCTCGAGACGATTTTCACCAGCGGCTTCGAGGGCTAGCGCAGAAAAGCTAATCGTTGCGATGTAGCCCTGCAGGAGCGTTCAGGGATCTGCCTGACATCGGCTTATCACCTTTTCGATGGGCCTGACCGGCGCTCTTCTGCCTCGATGGCTCTGAACGCTGCGGCAACGTAGCGATCGACGCTGCGGGGCACCGCCCGATCGGGCAGGTAGGCGCGCACGGCGCCCAGCGGAAAAGCCATCAGACCCATACGACAGGCCTGCAGCGACAGTCCGGCGCGTGACGCATAGGCCCTGACCGCCCGCTGCGCCTCGTCATTGCCGTCGTTGATGCGCTCCCGGATCGCCGCGGGCGTCGCCTCCGACAGAAACTCCGAGGCGCGGCAGCAGGCCAGCAGCGCCGCCCGTTCGGGTTCAGCGCGGCAGAAGCGCGGCGTAGCCACCGCTGCGTTCACTCCCGCGTCTTCGTCTTCAGCCTTTAGCGCCGCGAGGAAGCGTTCCTGAAAACTCGTCAGCGCATCCGCCCAGGTCTCGGCCAGCAGGCCCTCCCGCGACTCAAAACGGTGATACAGCGAGCCGATGGAGACGCCGGTTTCCTTGACGAGCGAGCGGAATGTAACCGCACCCTCACCACTCATCTGGCGGCTGACCGTCTGAAAGATTTCCTGCTCAGAAAATGTTGACACCCGGCCCATGGCGTATTTATATATTAGTACATATGTTCTAGTAAAGAGATTCTTGCCATGATGGAGAAACCCCAGGATTTACCCCCGGGACAGCGGGCGCGCCAGGTCATGCCGCGCTTCGGCATGAGCCAGTTTGCTGACCGCTTTCCCGAGCAGACGAATCACATTTCGGTGTCCATCGGGGGCGACGTAGAATACCCCCTGAACCTCAGCGCGGAGCTGCGAGATCTTTCGCGCGTCAGCCAGACCTCGGACTTTCACTGCGTCACAACCTGGAGCGTCCGGGGCTTAAGCTGGAGCGGTTATCGGTTTGCCGACGTCTATCGGGATCTCGTGGTGCCGCTGGCTCGGCCGGCCTCGGGTGCTGAGTTTGTGCTGCTGCGCTGCCAGGACGGTTTCCGAACCAGCCTGCCGCTGGAAGACCTGCTGGCGGAAGATGTGATGCTCGCCGATACGCTCAACGGCGAGCCTCTGAACGTCGCGCACGGCGCCCCGCTGCGTCTGGTCGCGCCAGGGCACTACGGCTACAAGAACGCCAAGCACCTGACGGCGATCGAGTTCTGGCGCGATGAGTTTCACTTTCGTCCCTGGTATCTGCGTTGGATGATGCACCAGCGGGGCAGGGTGGCCCTGGAAGAGCGGGCGCGAGGGGTTCCGGGAACGCTTCTGCGTCATGTCTATCGGCCGTTTATCGACCAGACGGCTCGTTTATTCGACCGCCATCTGAAGCGGTTCGAAATAGACCGCTGACGCGCTGCGTTTCCCCCGGCGGTATTCGGCATAGCCGCAGGCGACCCAGCTGCGCTACGCTGCGCACGTTCCGGATGTGGGTCACCACCAGCCATGTTGAATCGCAACCTGCTCATCCTGTTCTGCTGCCAGCTGGTGGCAGCCACCGGGTCGGTGGTTATGGTGACGCTCGGCAGCATCATCGGTGCACAGCTGACCCAGGTGCCGGCGCTGGCTACGCTGCCGATTTCCCTGATGGTTGTCATCACCGCGCTCAGCACCATTCCTGCGGCGCTGCTGATGCGCCGCTTTGGCCGCCCTATTGGCTTTGCCGTCGGCTGTCTGTCGGCGCTGACGGCTTCAGCGCTGACGCTGTGGGCCGTATCCCAGGGGAGCTTCCTCGGCTTTTGCTGCGCCATGAGCGCCCTGGGCATCAACATGGCGTTCTCCCAGCAGTACCGGTTTGCCGCCATCGAGAGTGTCGGCCTGGCTCGCGCGGGCAGGGCGGTTTCTTTTGTGCTTCTGGGAGCGGTCGGCGGCGCGTTGCTCGGGCCTTACCTGGTCCAGCACTCCGCGCGCGTTAACCCCTCGGCACCCTACGATCTCGCGCTGCTGGTGCTGTGCGGTCTGTATCTGCTGGGCGCGTTTCTCGTCAGCGCGCTGCGGATGGCCAAACCCACAGAGGACAACGCAACGTCGGACCGAGGGCGGTCGGTGCGCGAGCTGCTCCGGCAGCCGGTTTTTGTCGTCGCGGTGCTCGGCGGCACGGCCGGCTACGGCGTGATGAGTTTTCTGATGACGGCGACCCCGCTCAGCATGCACCAGGTTGACGGCTATTCCCTGGCTGAGACCGCGGCGGTCATCCGGGCGCACGTGCTGGGTATGTACCTGCCCTCGCTGGTGTCCGGCTTACTGATCGATCGACTCGGTGTCCTGAGAATGATGAGCGCCGGCGCGGTCATCCTGCTCGCAGCGCTGCTGACCGGTATGGATGGTCACTCGCTCGGGCATTACACCTGGGCACTCATACTGCTGGGAGTTGGCTGGAATTTTCTGTACGTCGGCGGAACCACCATGCTGACCTTCGCGTATCGCGACAGCGAACGGTTTCGAGCACAGGCGTTTAACGAGTTCTGTGTCTTTGGAACGGCCGCCACCGGTTCGCTGCTGGCCGGAACCACCATGCACCTGTTCGGCTGGTTCAACACCGCGGCGGTGCCGCTGCCGCTGCTGGTCATCACGCTGGGCGCGCTGTTCTGGGTTCGGCGCAGCCCGCTGCTGGCGCGACAGGGTCGAGCCACCGAGCAATCTGCCTGAGGACTCTCGCCACGCTGGAACGTGCTTGGGGCGTTCATGTCGGGTTGTGTCCTATGGCCTTGGCGAACGGGTTTTTTTTCGGCTATAAAACGCTCATGCGGTTTTTGAATTCACTTTTACTTTTGCTCCTCTGTTCTTCCGCTCTGGCGGAGGAAAAGGTCTGGGTGGGCGGCCAGCAGATCACCCAGGAGGAGCTGGATGCTGCACTCGAACCGCTTCTCGAAGCCTATTGGTATGAAATCTCGAGCCCGCAGTTTGTGAATGAGCTAAGACAGAGCTCCGATTGGCGCCAGCGAATGGTCAACAGTCTCCTGCAGCGCTACCCCGAGGGACCGAGGGGCGACAACTCAGCCGGCCGAAACAATCCCGATTTTGAGCGGTCGCTTAACGATGTCATCCAGTCAGCGCCAGCGGAGCTCGCACCTAGGGTATTGATGCTTCTGCATTGTGGCGAGGCCCTTCTCGAGTCGTCCCATGCCTGTATTCATCGCCATGCCAAGGCACTCAATCGGGAGCATCCAAACAACGCACTCGGACCTCTGTTTCTTGCGCAGGCGGCTCTTGATCGTGGCGATTCGGAAGAGTCAGCAGCCTGGATGGAGCAAGCGGCGCTGAGGGACGTGGTCAAGCATGGCGGTTGGGCGATTGTTAAGGCGCTGTTTGAGGTTTTTGCAAACGCCGAACCCTTGGTAGACGATCCGCTCAATCTGGGTGAGGTCGCCAAAGAGATGCTCGCCGAGGGCATGATCGCGCATCTCATCGAACATCCATTCCATGTTCTTGGTCGGCAGTGCCAGCGGGCAGGGGACGAACCGTTGATGACCGGCTGCCTGGCTGTCGCCAAAGCGATGAAGCTGCCGGGAACCGGTCGCCTGGCGTACAACATGGCGCTCGCCATCGAGGAGCGTATCTTCGAGCGGCGCAACGATCACGAGAAGCTGTCGGCGCTCAAGCTGGAACGGCAAAGCCTGAAAAGCCGTTTCAAGAAAGTCTCCGCCGTGCAGAACAAGATGTTTCGCGATGGCATTGTGGCGCCGGTTCTCGAGGCATACGTCAAGTTCGGCGAGCTCGATACGGCGATCGACTTCGCGGCCACTGCCGCCAGGATGGAGGCGCCGGGAAAGAGGGCGGAGCTGGTGCTCAAGGCCTCAACATCGGAACGTGTTCGCTGCCTGGATATCCCGAAGCCGCCGGAAGCGCCCGATTGCGTGACGCCGGATATGGTGAAGGCGGAGGTCGAACGGCTGACTGACGTGCTCGACGAGCGAATGCAGGCCGAGGATTTTCGCCGCAGCCTCGAAGCTGATCAGTCCGCTGAGGCGCAGATACTCGCGCTTTATGTGGGATTGCCGCGAGTAGACGCCCAGTCTCCCCAGCGGCTGGCGACTGCAAAAACGCTGATGAAACGTTTTCCTGAACATGCGCTGGCCAATCGCCTCGCGGCATCACTTTGCCACCGGGAACGCCAGTGTCTCAGCGAGGCTGCCGACCATCTGATGACTCAGGAGATGGACGATGCTCTCGGCTACCTGCTTTCAGCGGTCGTCCATTTCGAGAATGGCGAAGAGGCCGAAGCATTGGCGGTGCTGGAGAAAGCCACTCAGGCCAACAAGCTCCACGGCGGCTTCGGTTCGCTTGCGGCAACCGGCGCTGAAGTCATCGCCCGTCACATGGGGCCCGCCCCCGCCAGCGACGTGCTGGGCGTTTGGGAACTGACGCCGGGAATGGTCAGCATCGGCTACGCCGCTGCGCTCAGCCTGCCTGCGGCCAGGTTGTCTCGAAATTGCCAAGGCAACCTGGAGAAGGCGATGTATTCAGGCTGTTTACAGGCCGCCCGGGCGCTGCAGCTGCCGGGCGGATCGCTGATTGAGCTGATGATGGGTCTCCAGCTGGAAACGCGGATTATGCAGGCGGCCGATGCCCCAGGCCTGGATGACGCGATCGATCGTTTGGCCCGAGTCGAACAGCTTCGGGACAAGATGGTGGAGAGCCTGGATCAATTCAGCTCCGACCCGACGTTTCACTACGATTATCTGTCGATCATTGGCAAAAAGGGCGAAGTTGCGGCGCTCAAGTGGATGCTGACCCGCGAAAAGCCCGAAGACGCCTAGCCGCGTACCTTTCAGACAAAGACACTGCTTTGCCGAACCGCCAATCCGCGGCGGGTTCATATTCATCACCAAACCAGGGTTTCTTACTCGTTGTGAGACCTGGAGCACACAATTGATCCGCATTTGGGTCAAGTTTCCACTTCATCGGTCGTTCTGATAACGAGCGAGTTCTTTCGCTTACTTAACCACTACGAGGCGCCAGCACCATGACCCGCGATAAGCTGCTAGCAAAGTTTTCCCCGCTGCGTTACCTCACGCTAATGGGAATGCTTGCTACCTTTCAGGTCTCGGCCCAACCGAGGCTGGAAGTCGGCTCGGGTGTTGCGGTGCCGGGCGAGAAGGTGACCGTCGACATAGCTTTTGATGCTGGCGGTGCCGATGTGGCCGGACTGGAATTTACAGTAGACTTCCCAACTTCCTTTCTGGACTTCGACAGCTGTTCAGTTTCGCTTGCACCCGGAGTAGGCGGAACCTGCAATGATCAGCCGGGCCAGGTCACGTTCATAGCCCTATCGTTGCTTCTTCAGCCGCTGCCGGACGGCCCGATAGGCAGTATCACCTTTGAAATTGCCGACGACGTGCCAGGACCGAGCACGTTCCTGATTTCGATCGGTTCGGAAAACTACTCTGACGCGCTTGCTCAGCAGATTGACGCAGCAGGAAGTACTGTTTCTGGCTTTGCACGCTCAATCACCAGCGGCGAAGCGACGGCTGTCGACCGTTTCGAAGAGGATGACGGGCCGTTAGCCGCCAGGGCCAGCGACAGCGCGCGCGATCGATCCGACACCCACTGGTTTGACTCGGAGACAGACGAAGACTGGGTGCTGCTCGACATGGGTCGAGGTAGTTTCCGGTTTGACGTTTGTGACGGGATTTGTGGTGATGGCGGAGAGATCACGCCGAATGTTCAGGTGTTTGGGCCAGACCGAATTCTCGACGACAACGCCATACCCATCGCGGAGTACAACCACTGCGATCAGGGTGCAAGTCCGACACCCGGCACCGAGGTCGTGAACGCTGAGCCCCCGGTACTCCCCGACAACCAGGTCTATCTGCTGAGAATCCGCGATTGCTACGGGCTGCACGGCCCGGAGTTTCCCTACGATCTGTTCATGAACGTAGAGACCGTGGATCAGCAGGCTGCCATGATTACCGGCAACGTGACGGCCGGCGAAGCCAGCGTGCCGATCGGCGCCTTTGTTTTTGTCAGCAGCAGCCAGGTCACCGTCACCGACCCCGAAGACGGCGCCTACGGTACGGTGGTCGACCCAGGCGTAGATCTGGAAGTGACCATCATGTCCGAGTCGGCTCAGACGCAGACGTTTATGGTGCCGGCGCTAGCCCCTATGGAAGTCCGAGACGTCGACCTTCGGGTGATTGCCAACCTGATTTTTACCAACGGCTTTGAGTGATCACTGTTCGCTGAACTCACAGCTGTCCGGGAACACTTCAGGTCGAAACCAGTTTTGCAGCTCTGCGGTTGCGAACGTGGCCGGGTCCAACGGTGAAGTTTTGTTCGAAAGCCAGTCGATCAGGATATCCCTCACCAGCGGCAGGCTGGTGTCGATGGCAAATCCACCCTCGGGAATAATCGCGGTCAGCACGTTTGCGCCACCTAAGGCGAGGTAGTCGCTGGTACCGACGCTCAGGGTATCGTCATCCTCGATAACCGCGCCGCTGCTGTCGGTAATCCGGACAACCAGCTCATCGTCACGGCATTCGATCGCCGCCTTGACGCCAGCGATCCCGACGGTGCGAGCACCGCGCTTCGCCTCGGAGGCGAGGACCCGACGAAGCTCGCGGCCGGAGAGGTCGAACAGCACGAGTCGGTTATCAAAGGGAAACGTCTGGAACAAATCGCCGTAGGTCAGTTCCCCGGCTGGCAGCGGCTGACGCAGCCCGCCGACAACGTTCTGCAGTACCAGGTCGACGTCGAGCGAATCGTAGAGCGCAAGGCTGAAGAGGTTGCCAAGCGCGGAATCCGGACTGCCCTTCAGTCCAAACTCACCGCTCAGTCGAACGCCGAGCAGTTGATTCTTGAGCGCCTCAGCATCTGCGGTAGCCTGCCGGGCAATCGCCACCACCGCGGGGTCTGGCGTGACCGGCCTGCCTTCATAGGGCTGGTCTGAAACGATCGGCTGAGGGGGATAAACCTTCTGGCTCAGGATTTTCCCGCTCGCCCGGTCCACCCGGTAGTCCACCCGGTCGAAGGCGCGCGTGTTGGAAAAGGCCGATGTAATCACAATGCCGTTCACCCGGTGGGCCAGCCCCTGGTGTTCGTGCCCGGCGATGATTTGATCAACCAGTCCGGGCGGCAGCGCCCTGGCGACCTGGAAAATTTCGCTCTCCGCCCGGCAGCTTGAGAGATCGTCTGGGTCTTCGAAAGACTGGCAGCGCCCCCCGGCGTGAGACGTGACAATCACCAGGTCGGCGCCGCGGTTCCGCAACCTTCGGGCTTCCGCTTCGATCGCTGGCGCCAGCGGGTTGACGACCAGGTCCAAAACGTTGGCGGCGATGGTCGCCTCGAGCGCCCTGAGGGTCATGATGCCGATCACGCCGATTTGGATCCCGCCGCGGCTGAGCAGGACCGAAGGCAGCACGTTGTCAGACTGCCACCGTTCGCCGCTGGCCTTCTCGTGCAGGTTGGCCGCGAGCAGCGGAAACCGCGCCTCGCGGGCACGCTGCTTCAGCGCGCCTCGCGGATCGTCCTGCGCCGACTCGGGAATTGCTTTTTCTCCGACGGGTCCAAAGTCAAACTCATGGTTGCCGATCGCCGCCGCGTCATAACCCATCGCGTTGAAAGCGGCGACCGTGGCCTGCCCCTCATTGAGATTGGAAGCCAGGGTGCCCTGCCACATATCGCCGGCGTCGATCAGCAGTAGCTCGCCGCCGTCGTCCTTGCGAGCTTCCCTGAGAACGTTGACGTAGCCGGAGAAGGTTTCGAGCCCTCCAGGCCCGTCCCGAGCCGCCAGCTCGCCGTGTACGTCGTTGCTGCCGACGACCGTCAGCGTGAAGGTGTCGGGCCGGCTGTCGCGGACAGCACAGCCAGCCGCCAGCAGCGCTACCAGGGCGAGCAGCGTAGTGGTTGGTTTGATCATGCGGCACAGCGTACACGGGGCTTCCGCCCGTCACCAGGCGTTCTCAACCCCTGACGCGGACAGCACTTCATCCATGCACCGGGGGCGCGCCCACCGTGGTTTCTGCGTAGCTCAACTCTGTGTGATTCTCGCTATGATAGAGTTCGCGGCAGACGACCGTAGCTGCCGCGGCAACGTCACTCTGGAGACCGGACCATTGCTTCGAAAATCCGCTTGGCCCCTGATCGCCGTGTTTTTCTGCTGGCTCAAGCCGGCGCAGGCTGACCTGAAGGAAGCGGGTGAGGTCGGCGTCATTTTGCTGCCCGCGTCCGCGGTCGCTGCAGCCCTTTTCTACGAGGAGGGTAACGAGGGGGCGATACAGCTGCTCAAGTCGTACGTGGTCAGCGAGGTTGTCACCGAGACGCTGAAAACGGTGATCGATAAGGAGCGGCCAAACGGCAGCTGCTGCACCGCGTTTCCCTCCGGCCATGCCAGCAAGGCGTTTACCGCGGCGCACTTCATCCAGCGCCGCTACGGCTGGCGCTACGGCAGTGCAGCCTACGGCGCCGCGGCGTTTGTGGCCTACAGCCGGGTTGAATCTGACCGCCATGACGAGGTGGACGTCATTGCCGGCGCGCTGATCGGCATCGCCAGCAGCCACCTGTTCACAACGCGGTACAAGGAGCTGCAGGTGACGCCCCTCGCCCAGGATGGTTATGTCGGCCTTTCGATCAGCGGTCGCTTTTAATTCGCCGACTGACCTAAAATCCGCTAGCCCCACCCAAAACGCCAGACCGCGTCGTCTTTGAGTTCGCGCCAGTCGATGGACCGCGTCCGTTTGCTCATCACGGCTTCGAGCTCACAGCAGACCACCGACCCTTCTTCGTCGAACTCGACCTTGGTCACCATAAAGTGCTTTTCCCGGTTGACGGGTTGAACGGCGGTCCACTTGCTGTGCATCAGCTTGCGCGGGTTGATCTGATTCAAGTGCTGGCGCCCTGATCGGCTGACGAGGCCCTATTGTGCCGTCGACCCGGGTGGTTCTGAAGCCCGCTGCCGATCGCACAAGGTTTGCGCCCGCCGGTGCTAAAATCCCGGCTCTACTGCCGGTCTGAGACAAGCGCCGTGGACGTTCTGTCTGTCTACCTCCTGGCTTTGCTGCATATCGCTCCGGCTTCCTGGGGCGTGTACCACATTCTTTTGTTCAAGCGCGATTCCCGGGCAGCCATGGGATGGATTATGGCGTGCGCCTTCATCCCCTATGGCGGGCCCGTGGCCTACTTCGTGTTCGGCATCAATCGGGTCAGGACCCGGGCTCGCGACATGAGGCGCTCGCCGCTGGCGGTCCGCTACGAATTGAGCCGGCCCCGCGGCACCCTGGTTGGGGCCGCCGCCAAAGGCGTTGCGTCCGTGGGTCAGCGAATCACCGGTCGGCAGCTTACCGGCGGCAATGCGGTCAGGGCCTTCCACAACGGCGACGAAGCCTATCCGGCGATGCTGGCCGAAATTGAGGGGGCCAGAAGCCAGATTCTGCTGGCTACCTATATTTTCAAGCTCGACGAAACGGGGCAGGCTTTTGTGGACGCCCTGAGCTCGGCTGCCGCCCGCGGTGTCGACGTTATGGTGCTGATCGACGGGGTGGGTGAGCTGTATTCCTGGAAAAAGCCGTCAAAGGCACTTAGCGACAGAGGCGTCAACGTTGGGCGATTTCTGCCGCCCCGCCTGATCCCGCCCAGCGTCTACGTGAATCTGCGCAACCACCGCAAGCTGCTGGTCGTCGACCATCGGGTGGCGTACGCGGGAGGCATGAACATCGGCGATGAAAATCGCAACAGCCCGGCCGAGCCGCGTGCCGTCACGGACGTCCATTTCAGCCTGCAGGGGCCGGTGGTGACCGAGCTTGAGGCGGTGTTTCACGACGATTGGCGTTTTGCGACCGGTCAGGCGATCGAGGTACCCGAGGTGGTGCAGTCGACCTCCGCCGGCAAAGCGCGGTGCCGGGTGGTGCCGGATGGCCCCGACGATTTGCTGGACTCGCTGGCGTTCACGATTCAGGGGGTGGTGGCCGGCGCGTCGGATTCGGTCGACATCATGACGCCTTATTTCCTGCCCAGCCGCGAATTGACCGCCGCTCTGCAGGCCGCGGCCCACCGCGGCACGCGCGTACGAATTGTGCTGCCCGCAAAGAACAACCTGTTTTTTGTGCACTGGGCAAACCGTAACCTGCTCCTGGAGCTCATCGAGTGGGGCATTGAGGTCTACTACCAGCCGCCGCCGTTTTGCCACTCCAAGCTGCTGTGTATCGATCAGGAATACTGTCTGATCGGTTCAGCCAACCTCGATTCCCGGAGTCTTCGGCTCAATTTTGAGCTGGGCGTCGAGGTGTTTTCGGGCGGCCTCAATCGGGAGCTTCGCGCGCATATGGACCAGGTGATCGCCTGCAGCCAGCCGGTGACCCGGGAGCAGCTGATGAGCCGGTCAACGCTCGTCAGACTGCGGGATTCGTTTGTCTTTCTGTTTTCTCCCTACCTCTGATTGAACGCTGCTCGCCACAAGGGGCTGTCTGCTGTCAGTGACGCGCCCGTTGTGTTTTGCCAGACTGTGGTCAGGCCAAGCTAAGGAAAACTCATGGAAGGTACGTCATCGATGCCCGTCGTTGTGGTGGTGACCTTTCCCGTGTCGTCATCAATGCCCGAGGGCGCCCTGCGCAAGCTGCTTGAGGAGACCGGTCCGCGCTATACCAACGTGCCGGGCCTGCGTCGCAAGTATTTTCTCTCCGGCGAAAGCTCGGGCGGTGGTGTCTATGAATGGGAGTCGCGCGCGGTCGCTAAGCAGTTTTACGACCAGCAGTGGTTTGACCGGATGCGGGAACAGACCGGCGCTGAGCCGGAGGTCAAGTTTTTCGACAGCCCGGCCATCGCTGACGGCGTCAATCACGAGCTTGAGATTTACGTGGCTGGCGGCTGACTGCGCGGCCAATCGGGACAGGCTGCAAATACCTGTCAGCGACTAAAGCACGTAGGCTATCCGCACGGTGTGTACCCGAAACTGCGGTTGCCAGTCGGTACTTCTGACGACCAGCGCGTAATTGCGGTTTTGCGTGTCAATCACGGCCTCAGAAATACTGGGGTCCGTGACGCTTCGAACGTCGGGGCTGGCGCCGTTGCTGGCGGTGGCGGCCATGTCGCCGAAAACCACGGTGCTGTTCGGGCCGTAGTAAAAGAGCTGAAACAACAGGTCCTGGGCGCTGTTGTCAATGAACCAGAATGTCACTTCGGTTACACGGGCGCCATGCGGCAGGTTCACCGGCGCCCAAAGCGCCCGAGCACCGGTGTCTGAGATCTGAACGAACGATCCTGCTCGAAGATAGTTCGTTGCTGAACCTTGTGGGGTAAACGCCGCCGGCGATACCGAATAAAACCGCGTTTGTGGTTCAACCGATACGAGGTCGCCGTCCGGCTCAACTGCCACCGCCCGGCTGCTGCTGTCGCTATGTGCCAGCCCGCGGGCGCGGATCTTACCCGCGATGTCTACGTCAACGCCCGGATCGCTGTTGCCCAGGCCAATGTTGCCATCGCGAAGCGTCAGCTGATCGCCGTGGATCTCCGAGCCAAGCAGCAGACGCTCAGCGCCACCCTTGGTCCAGATCCGTGCCGTCCCTCGTTCGTCCCCCTCCAGCGTGGTGCCAATCGACAGGCCGACCTGCCCGTCACCCAGGTAGAAATCTCCGCGGCCGTTGCCAACGCCCCAAAAGGACTGCCCGTCGGACCGAAGATCCAGCGATGCCAGCGGTTTAACGGTGTTTATGCCCACCAGGCCGTCGCCGGTTAGGCTGAGCACGTCGCCGAAGTTACGGTTGAAGAAATTCATCCGCTCGTCGGCCGGCGTCCCGGTGATCTGCGCGGCGATGGTCCACATCACCGGGTTATCGAAATCGGTGAAGCTGGCCGGAGCGTTGTAGAAACTCAGGCGTGCCAGCTGGTTTGAGCTGTCCTCCACCAGCGCAAGCTGGGGGTCGTCGAACGCGCTGGCGGAGCGCACCTGCACGGGGAAGGGCGTTCCGGGCTCGATCCGGAGGCTGCGGTCCGGCTCCAGGGCGTCGTCCGGATTGGGCGTCCAGTAGCTGGGATTGACGTCGTCAGCTTCGCAGACCACGCTGCCGTCGGCGTTGATCTGGCGGATCGATGACTCGGCGGCGCACACGCCCTGGAGCCGGCGCTGCACCTCCGACGAATCGATTTCGCCGGCGCCCACGGCGTTCGCCGCGATCTCGGTGCTGGTGATGGCGTCCATGGCCACCATCTCCGCGTGCAGCGCGTAGGGGGTTGCCGTGACGGCCTGCCGGGGCTCAAGGCCCTGATACCCGTCTTCGCTGTCACCCTCGCGGACCCCGATAGCCAGCCAAAGCTGGTCGCCGGCAAACGGCATGGCGCCAAAATCCAGGTTTACGGTAAAGATGCCGTCGACCACCGAGACGTCCTCGATGGTTACCGGCGCGCCAACGCTGGCGCCGTTTTCCAGCGCGTCGAACAGCTCAAACTGCAGGTCAAAAACGCCCGTAGCCAGGCTGCCGGATCGGCTGAGGCTGCCCTGGTAGCTAAAACTTGTCGTCAGGGGTTCCGCCATTCCAGTCGCGCTGGCGATGCATAACCCCAGCACCTGAAGGAACGTCATGAATTTCGTAAGTTTGGTTTGATGTCGGACCTTCATTCTTGATTTCGCTGCTTTTGACCCTTTGAATCTTCATACGTAAAGAAAAAGCGAGGTGGGCCAATGGATTTGCCGTGCAGATTGACGGGAAATTTTGCGTACACTTTGCGGTCGTGTAGCGCCAGATTTGGATCAAACATGTTCACGACAAGCAAAGCCCTTTTGGGCTCGTTTCTCCTATGCCTCTGCATCGGTGTGTCGGCCGAGGAATGGTTAACGGATTTCACCTCCGATGCGCTGGCAGGCAACCTGAAGGCCGCCGCCATACAGGACGACTGGCTTTATGTCGGGGGTTCGATCGGGTCGGTTGGACCCGAATTGGTCCCATCCGTAGTGGCCTACGACCTTGTTACTGGGGAGAGGGAAATCGTCGATGCCGAGCTAGAGGCGGCCATCAACGATCTGGTGTTTTTTGATGACGGCACCGGCTCTCACCTTTACGCCGCGACATTCAGTGGTGTCTGGTCGCTCCGGGACGGGCGATGGGAAGAGGTTGGTTCCTTGAGTACAGCGGGGCCGGGTACGGTGTTTGCGTTGGAAGTGTTCGATTTTGGAAATGGCCCTCAGCTGGTAGCTGCTGGCGATTTTTTTCTTTTCAATTTTCCTGATCCCGACGTTCCAGGCCTGGCCGCTTGGGATGGCGCTAGCTGGCGACCTATCGGCGCATCGATCACTGGCGGACAGGGCGCAGACTTCACGATCTGGAACGACAATGGTACCGAGAGGCTGGTGGTTTTGGGGGCGTTTTTCCTGGGGCCCGATGTTGCGCGACTGCTCATTTGGGATGGTTCCGACTGGCAGCAGCCCATAGAGTCAATCGAGGGCTTAACTGTACAAGTTGATGATGTCATTCCATTCCCTTCGGCGGGCGGAGAAGACCTGGTGATATGCGGCAACTTCGAGCGCATCAACGGCGTCGATGCTTTAGGTATTGCGCGCTGGGATGGTGACAGCTGGAGCGCCATTGATGGGGTAGAAATCCCTATCAACTTATTTTGCAATTCGATGGCCGTCTTGCCCGAAACGGATCCACCCGTCCTGCTGTTTAGTCGGTTCCAGTGGGACGGTTCCGCAGTCATCGAACTCACTGACCCAACTCTGCCAGGATTTCCTTGGGTCACTACTGCTGAGGGTCGTGTACTGGGTCTCGGGTCGAGACAAGGTAGGTCGGTGGCATTGTGGGGCGGTGAGGATTGGCTCTATCCCGAGACCTTCGTTCGTCCACTTGCGGGCTGGCGTATCGAGCAGGTGTTGGCGACAAGTCCTGGCGATGGCGTCGTTGTAATGGCTGGCAGGTTCATCAGGCTTGAAGACGGTAATACGTTCGATTTGCTGACATGGGACGGCGCACAGTTTTCCCGCCCGCTAAATGTTGAGGAAGTATCGGGTCTGCCGTCGATCGATGTAGAAACCTTCGGTGAGGACCTGTACATCGTTGCGAGCGATCGCAGGAATAGCTCTGTGGTTACGGTAATCGGATCGGACGTTAGTGCGACATTGGTGCCCAATGAAGTTGTGCAGGCGATCAGCGTCCGATCGTCCAACGGTCAACCAGAAGTCATCGTTGGGACTGATGAAGGCGTTCGGCGTTGGAACGGTTCGGCGCTTGAGATGATCGGCAGCAACGCGGAGGAAGTATCAACCTTTCACGTAGTCGCAATCGATGCGGACCAGGCTGACGGCGGCATTTACGCACCCGTTCGGGGTCCTGACATTCAGCGGTATGACGGTGTCAGCTGGACGACAACAAACCTTGGCGTTGGTGCCGGCGTTCGGTTTCTTGAGCGGGTCACAATTGACGGAGTCGATCAGGTCCTCGCCCAGCTCAACCCAGGCGGCTTGATCGGAAGTCCAGGAGAAAACTTCGTTTATCGGGATGGACAATGGGTTTCCTTGGGTGTGTCGAGGAGCGCTAGCAGCGCGACGGGCGTGACAGTCGGGGAGGCCGTTTGTTATTTCGTTGGATCCGTCCCTCGACTTGAGCGCAACTGCGGTAGTGGGTATACCCCATTGCCGGAGCTAATGGTGCCGTTTGGAACGTTGGGGCCGAACAGCGCTGCCGTGATCGGCTTTCTTCCTCGCTACCCGGTCGCCACTCTTTCGCTTGGAGAAGACGACCAGCGCCTGATTGTCGGAAACCGAGTGATCCGCATCGGCAACGTTGCGTCCGCTGGTGCCGGCACGTTTGACCCAAAGGTTATTACTGTCGCGGACTTCGAATAACTTGCAGGCCCGTGAGCGCTGCGCCGCAATTCAGGCCTGAGTCTTTGTATTGATTCCGAATTGCGTTTCCGTGTCGGCGACAAGAGATTCAGTTGACACTGGTTGACCCATGAGAAACGAAGCCAGAACGGCATTGGTCGCGGTGATCGCGTCGAACGGCGTACCGTGGCGCGAGCCTTTGACCAGCAGAAACTCGGCGCCGATCTCGTCGGCGAACGCACGCTTTTCCTCCGCCGGCGTGTAGTCGAACTCGGCGGACAGAAACAGCGTCGGCTTGTTGATCTGGTGAAGCCGATCGGCGGCGCACCAGTCCATCAGGGCCCGCAACGTGGCCAGGTAGGGCGCTTTAGCGTTTTGTCCGACCACCTGCTCGACCCGGCGGCGCATCGGCGCCTGAAATTCATGGGGAAAAATCCGCTTGGCAATCACGCGAGCGGTATGGGGCAAGCCGAGCCACCGCACGAGATTCAGCTGGATCTGGGCCTGCATCCACTTTCGCCAGTGATCGATCCGGTAGGTCGGCAGCGCATTGATCGTCACCAGTCGTTCTGTTCGCTCCGCCTGCTGTAAAGCCATTTCCAGAGCCACCGCGCCGCCGAGAGAAAACCCGACCAGATGACAGGTTCTTAGCCCCAGTTCGTCGATGAGCTGCCACAGATCGGCGGCAAATTGCCGAATGCTATAGGGGCCGGGCGGTTTACCGCTCAAACCCGAGCCCCTCAGATCGGGGCAGATCAGCTGAAACGATGACGAGAGCTGCGCGACCTGAAACGTCCAGTCGGCGCCGCTTGATCCGAGACCGTGAACCAGCAGCGCAGGGGGGCCGGCGCCGGTGACCTCATAGTGAAGATCGAAATCCTCAAGGCTCAGCAGCGGCACATAATCTCCTTTGCCCGGCGTGGGGTGATCAGTTGTCCCGCATCGCCGCCAGACACTCGACTTCCACTCGCGCGTTCAGCGCCAGTCCGGACGCCGCCAGGGCGCTGCGTGCCGGGAAGCGGCCCTTCTCAAAGTAGTCGGCATATACCTGGTTGAAGTCTCCCCACTCGGCGATGTCGGCGAGAAATACGGTGCACTTGATGACGTCATCCATGGTCAGGCCGTGGCGCTCGAGCTTGCTCTGAATATTGTTCATCGTCTGACGGGCTTCTCCCTCGATCCCGCCGGAAACCAGCTGTCCGTCCGGACCCGTACCAATCTCTCCGGACAGGTAGAGTACGCCGCCGTGGGCCACCGCCTCGGAAAACGGGTAGTCCGGATACTGCTTGTTCGGGAATTTAACCGGCGCGTCCGCCAGGACCGTTGCTGTCGACAGCAACGCTAGTACGAGGAAAGAAGCCAGGAGCGTTGGTTTGGATCGATTCATGGAATGCGCCTCGAGAAGAACATCGGTCAGGCGCCAAGAATACTCGACCGCGGGGTAACCACGCCACGCCGGATCTGCTAACGTCCGCTCATCACGAACCGGGAGCCTGCCAAGTGCGTTTATTTCTGCCTGTGTTTTTCGCCACGCTGCTGCTGACCGCCAGCTTTGAGAGTCCCGCGGTCAGTACCGCGGATACCCGTCTGCTGAGGTCTCCGGCCATCAGCGGCTATCAGCTGGCTTTTGTCTACGACAACGACATCTGGATCGCCTCCCGCGACGGCGGCATCGCCCGGCGGGTCACCACCGCCGAGGGAACCGAGTCGAACCCGGTGCTGTCACCCGACGGACGCTGGCTGGCCTTCAGCGGAAACTATGACGGCAACACCGACGTTTACGTGATGCCCGCTGCCGGCGGAACCGTGCAGCGACTGACCTGGCACCCCGGCCTGGACCTGACGCTCGGGTTCAGCGGCGACAGTAAACAGGTGCTCTTTTCGAGCGCCCGGAGCGTGCACACCCGCCGCCATCGCCATCTTTACACGGTAGCGGTCACCGGCGGTCCGGCGACGCGTCTGCCGGTCCCGACGGGGTTTCGGGCGTCCCTGTCGCCGGATGGAAAAAAGATTGCCTACACGCCGCATCGCGCCGCGCATACGCAGTGGAAGAACTATCGCGGCGGCACGATCAGCCGCATCTGGATCATGGATCTGGATGACTACGACGTTGTCGAGATCCCCAAACCCGAAGGGGGTTCAAACGACACCGATCCGATGTGGATCGGCGACACGGTGCACTTCAACTCTGACCGGGCCGGGGAGTTCAATCTGTTTCGCTTCTCCGGCGGCCAGGTAGAGCAGCTGACGGAGTTCGACGAATTCCCGGTGCTGAACGCCCGCGCGGGTGACAACGCGATCGTGTTTGAACACGGTGGACAGCTGAAGGTGTTTGAGCCTGAGAGCCAGGCGGTGTCAGCGCTGAAGGTCGGCGCTGCCTCCGACCTCCGCGAGGCACGGCCGCGATGGGCCAGCGGCAAAGAGTGGGTCCGCGACGCACATCTTGCGCCCGATGGTCAACGCGTTGCGCTGGAATACCGCGGCGAGATTGTCACCGTCCCGGCCGAGAAGGGCTTTCCTCAGGCGATCACCGAGACCTCCGGTGTTCATGATCGCAGCCCTGCCTGGTCTCCCGACGGCGCGAGCCTGGCCTGGTTTTCTGATCAGGGCGGCGAATATGGCCTGCACATCAAAACGATGCCGGACGGCGATACTCGCCGCATCGAGCTTGAGGGCGCGGGCTTTTACTTTGATCCCGTCTGGTCGCCGGACAGTCAGCAGCTCGCCTTCCGCGATAACGCGCTGGCCCTGCACTTGGTAAGCGTGGCCGATGGGTCGGTGAAGCGCGTCGCTCAGGAGCCCGTGTACAGCCCGGTGATCACGATGAGCTACAGCTTCAGTCCGGATTCACGGTGGCTGGCCTACACCGTCAACGACGCGGGTCTGACGCAGGTTGTCTATCTCTATGATCTGAAGAGCGGTGAGTCGCAGCGGGTGACCGACGGGATGGCGGAGGTCAGTCATCCGGTTTTCGATCCGAACGGATCCCAGCTTTACATGCTCGCTTCAACTCAGGCCGGGCCGCTGAAAGACTGGTTCGCCCAGTCGAGCATCGACGTCACGATGAAACATCAGATCTATGTGGCAACCCTGGCAGCGGACGGCCCCAATCCGCTGCCGCCCCAGGACGACGAGGTGGCAATCCAGGAGAGTGCGTCTGAGGAAGCGGAAGAGGAGGACGCCGAGACAGATGAAAATGAAGATGACGCGGAGACACGCGTCGACTTTGACGGGCTGGATCAGCGGATTCAGGTTGTCCCGGGAGAAGCCGCGACGCGTCATAGCCTGGCCGTTGGCAAGACCGGAACCCTTTACTGGATCGAGACCACGGGCAAGACCTCCTTCGAAGCGTTCGGTGGAGCCGGTGAGCTGAAGCATTTTTCATTCGAAGATCGCGAAATCAAAACGCTGGCGGCAGACGTGGCCGCATTTCAGCTCAGCGCTAACGGTGAGAAGCTGTTCTACCTGCAGAAGGGTCAGTGGTTTGTCGTCCCGGCAGGCGCCGAAATCAAGCCGGGCGAGGGCTCGCTCGCGTTGGACAACGTGAAGGTTCGGGTGGAGCCCCGAAAGGAGTGGGCGCAGATCTTCGACGAGGCCTGGCGCATCAACCGGGACTACTTCTACGCTGACAACTATCACGGCGCCGACTGGGACGCGGTCAGGGAGCGCTATCGGCCGATGGTCGACCATGTCGCGACCCGAGACGACCTGCTGCGGGTTATGCGCTGGATGGCCAGCGAGCTGGCGGTTGGGCACAGCTACTCAACCGATGGCGACACCATCGAGGATCCCGAGAACGTCTCGGTGGGGCTTCTGGGGGCCGACTATCGGATCGAGAATAACCTCTATCGAATCGAACGAATCTACGGTGGGCTGAACTGGAGTCCGGAGCTAAAGGCGCCGCTGGCCGCGGCCGGTGTTCAGGTGAACGCGGGTGATTTCCTGCTCGCGGTCGACGGCCAGGCAATTACCGCGAACGAAAGCCTGTTTCGCTACTTTGAGCAGAAGGTGGGGCGGCCGGTAACCCTGACGGTGGCCGAATCGCCCGGCGCAGAGACCCGTCAGGTTCAGGTGACCCCCATCGCCAATGAGGCGTCCCTGCGTAACCGTCACTGGGTCGAGGACAACATGCGGAAGGTTCATGAAGCCACCGACGGTCAAATCGGCTATGTCCACGTTCCCAATACGGCAGGCGCGGGGCATGAGTACTTCAAGCGCTACTTTTATCCCCAGTCTCACAAAGCGGGCATGATCATCGATGAACGCTATAACGGCGGCGGCCTGTTTGCCGATTACTACATCGACATCCTGAGCCGACCGTTCGCCGCCTGGTGGGCGATGCGCTACGGCGACGATCTGGTAAGCCCGCGGGGCGCCGTATACGGTCCGAAGGTCATGATCGCTGACGAAAACGCCGGATCGGGCGGCGACCTTCTGCCCTGGATGTTCAAGAAGTATGAGCTGGGGCCCGTGGTTGGGACACGCACCTGGGGCGGCCTGGTCGGTATCCTCGGTTTTCCCCCGCTGATGGACGGTGGCGGCATTACCGCGCCTAATCTGGCCATCTGGAATGAAGACGGCTGGATCGTCGAAAACGTGGGCGTCGCCCCCGATGTTGAGGTCGTTCAGTGGCCCAGCGAGATCAACGCCGGTCGAGACCCGCAGCTGGAAAAGGCGATTGAGCTGGCGCTGGCGGGGCTGAAGAACCGCGCCTACAAGAAGCCAACCCGCCCGCCGTTTCCGACCCGCGCCGCCCGCGAGTAGGCACCGGCGCGGGCTGTCTGGTGCTGGGATTTAAGGCCCTTGTCTGAGCGCGGTGCGAGCGGCAATGATCCGGCGCCAAAGCCGGATCATTGCGCCAGCTGCGGCGCCGTGCTCAACGGCCCGTTCTGTCACCAGTGCGGCGAGCGCGTGTTGGTCGATAAAGACTGGTCCGTCTCGGCGCTAATCTCGGATGCGGTCAGCCAGTTGGCGGATCTGGATTCGAGGCTGCTGCGGTCGCTTCGGTGGCTCGTGCTGCGGCCCGGCGGGCTCGCCGGGGAGTTTTTTGCGGGGCGCCGAGTGCCGTATCTGCGGCCGCTGCAGCTGTTTGTCCTGGCGAACGTCGTCTATTTTTTTGTCCAGTCCTGGGCACCATTCACCGGATACAACACGCCGCTCGCGTCGCAAATTGGCCAGCAGATCTACAGCGGGATAATCCCGGCCGAGGCCTGGGCAACGGATAAGGCGTCAGCACTGAACCTTGGGTTCGCAGAATTCGAGGAGATGTACAACGTTCGGTCTGACGTGCTGGCGCGAACGCTGGTTTTCCTGATGGTGCCCGCGCTGGCCCTGTTCCTGAAGCTGATTCTGTTTCGCCAGCCGAACCGCCCGGTCGAACACACCGTGGTCGCCATTCACTACTACGCTTTTGAGCTGCTGATTATCTTCGGTGTCGTCGCGTCGTTCTGGCCCCACCTGGTGTTTGCGGTATTCAGTCTCGAGGCGCTGGCCAGTTACCGGTCGGCAGCCTGGGTGTTGATGGAGCTTGGCATCGAGCCCATCAAAGGCGTTTACTGGTATCTCACGCTGCGGCGCTTCTATGGGTTCGCGCGGCTGCCGGCGCTCGCGCTAACCCTGATCGTGCTGGCGGGCCTCCTCCTGATCACCTTCGGCTACCGCCTGACGCTGCTGCTTGCCACGCTTTGGAGCCTTTAGCCCATCGAGTCTCCCGGGCTGTTCGCTAACTAGCTGTTGCTGGAGGCATCCTCCGGCAACTGGATCACGCAACGCTCGTCGGTCAGCGCGGCGCCCACCTCACCGCTCAGTCGGAAGTCGCTGTGGTCGTAAGCCTTCATCGTTTCTCGGTTGCGTTGGCGAAGCTCGCGACGTTTGAGCGCGGCAAAAAAGCGTCGCACGTCGTCCGTAGTTTCGAGAATCAGCGGGGGAACCTGAACTTTCTGGCCGTCCTCGGATCGGGCCACCATGGTGAAGGAGCTGGTGTTGGTGTGATTGACGACCCGGGTCTGCACGTTTTCGGAGGTCACGCGCATACCCACAACCAGCGAGCTGTTGCCCACATAGTTCACGGACGCCTGAAACGACACCAGCTCCCCCACCTCAACCGGCTTGAGAAAGTGCACGGTGTCGACGGAGACGGTGACGCAATAGGTCCCGGCATGACGGCTGGCGCAGGCGTAGGCCACTTTGTCCATCAGCGACAGAAGATGGCCGCCGTGAATCTTGCCGCCAAAGTTGGCGTAGGCCGGGATCATCAGTTCCGTCATGGTGGTGCGGGAGAAGCTGATCGGTTGTCCTTGCATGAACTAAGGCGGCGACTGGGTGGGCTGGGGCGGCAGCAGCCTTTTCGGCGAGGCCTTGCCGATATACTCGGGCACCTCGTTCATCGGATGGATGGTGACCGAAATATTTCCGGCCCCGGACCTCAGGTGACGGATCGCCTGGTAGTCGTCGGAGTACCAGAATCCTCGGGCCGCCTCCACGCAGGGAAAGTTGGCGCCGATGATGAACTGGTTGTCCGGCCACTGACCCTCGAACGTTTCGCTGGGGCGGGTGGAAAACTCGTAGTAGCCCTGCTGCTCGGGGTAGGTGTTGAGCTTGCGCAGCGCTGTCCCATACTCCTTGAGCGCATCCCGGCTGTTGAGCTGACCGATCACCAGCATCAGCACCGGCTTATCGCAGGCCGGCACCTGCTCCTCGGCAAGTGCCCATGAGCAGGCCACGAGGCCCGCGACAACAAGGCTGGCGCGCAGGCAGCGGCGTCGGCCGCGGGGTGTCTTAGTGCTCCTCGCTGCTGCTGGCATCGCCGTGCTCCTCTATGTACTTCTTAAAGACGGTCCAGGAGGTCTCGTTGGGTCGATCGTCGTCGAGCGGCGGCGGATTCCAGTATTCCGGGAAACGCTGGTCGAGGATTTTGACCAGGCGCTCGGGTAGCAGCTCCCGATCAAACGTGTTGAAGCCGGTTGCATTAAAGATCATCCAGCCCGGACGGTCGCCCATCTTGAGCCACGGCAGCCACTTGGCAACGCGCACCCAGCCGAGATGAGATTGACCAATGGATGGCTCGCTGCTGTCGAGCAGCTTTTTACTGTCGTAAAAGCTGTCGAAGATCTCCATGGCGTGATAAGTCCCACCGACATAAGGCTGATAGTCGCCGCCCAAGGGGTTGGTATAAAACAGCGGGATTTCTGAAGACCGCGCGGTGATGTCGCCGTAGCGCCGCAGCGGCATAGACAGGTTGGAGCTGCCGTCAGCCTCCCGCTCGTATCTCGGCGCCCGCATGTTCACCGGATCGTTGGCGACATGGAGCACCTTGATCGTCTCGCCGGTCCACGGGTTTTCCCAGCTGTCGATGAGCTCTCCCGTCTCTGGATCAAGGTAGACCATGATCTCTCGAGAAACGCTCCGGAAGGATCGGCCCCGCTCCGGATCTTCGCTGACCTTACAGTGGCGTACGTTCACCCCAAGGAGGTCAAACATATGGCGATCTTTTTCGCCGGGAATGCGGCTGTAGGCCCGGCCTTCGAAAACCCCGTAGCGGATCACGCCGGCCTCGACCGTGCCGCATGTGGTCTTCTGCATGGCGACAAACGCGTCGCTGCCGGTCAGAGTCAGGTTTTCTGCCGTTGCGCTGAAACAGCAGGCAAATAGCAGGGTTGAAAGCGCGTGTCTGATCATGAGCGGGGCCTCAGGAAGTGGTGATCAGCGCACACCATACCCGTGAAACCCGTTGTGGCAAAACGGTGCTTTTTCGAACCTGCGACCTCCGATTGTCTGCTGTTTGGAGACAATATGTCCTTATTTTGTATTATTGTTTCCTATTGAGGCGTGATTGATAATAGAGCCCATCAATTAACGACGAATTTAAGGAGCACATCATGCTTGCAATTCGACCGGCAAATGAACGTGGCGTCGCCAACTTTGGCTGGCTGGACAGCCGCCACACGTTTTCGTTTGGTCACTATTACGATCCGCAGTTTATGGGGTTTGGTCCCCTGCGGGTGATCAACGAAGATCAGGTGCAGCCGGGTAAAGGGTTCGATACCCACGGCCACAGCGATATGGAGATCATCTCTTACGTGCTGGAGGGCGCGCTGGAACACAAGGACAGCCTCGGCACCGGTTCGGTGATCCGGCCCGGGGACGTTCAGCGCATGACTGCGGGAACCGGCGTTCGTCATAGCGAGTACAACGCCTCCGACGTCGACCCGGTGCACTTTCTGCAGATCTGGATCATGCCGGAGAAGAAGGGGCTTGAGCCCAGCTACGAGCAGAAGGCGTTCAGCGATTCAGAGAAGCGCGGCAAGCTGCGCCTGGTTGGATCGCGCGACGGTCGCGAGGGCTCGGTGACCATTCACCAGGACGTTGATCTTTATGCGTCTCTGCTCGATGCCGGAGATCGAATCGATTTTGATCTGTCTGATCAGCGCCATGGCTGGCTGCAGGTCGCTCGCGGGTCGGTAAAGCTCGACGGGAAGATGTTAAGAGCTGGCGACGGTGTCGCGATGACCGGTGCCGCGAGCCATGAGATCGAAGGTGTCGATGCTGCCGAGATTCTGCTCTTCGATATGGGGCGCTAAGCGGCCCAAGCGGCCTGCTTGGCCGCTACACCTCGGCTGCCGGTCGCTGCGACGCTGCAGCGGCCGGTTTCTCCCGCGGGTAGACAAACAGCAGCAGCGCCATCGACAGGACGTTGAAAAACGCCGGCAGCAGCGCAAAACCGAGCGTGATGCCCGAGAGCGCGTCTTTGCTTTGCGTCGGCTGTCCCGCGACAAATCCCGTGAACTCAAGCACCAGACCCACCAGTAGCGTTCCGCCCAGGGCAAAGCCGACTTTATCGATGATGGTAAACAGCGCTGAGAAGAACCCTGCGCGCGATTCTCCGCTGATCTCGCGGTCGTGCTCGATGACGTCGGACAGCAGCGAAAAGGCTGTCGTGAAGCAGGCCGACTGAAACGTCCCCATGATCACCCCGCCCACGTAAACCCACAGGCTGTTGCCGGCCGGCGCAAACGCGATCAGGCACAGGGAAAACGTATAGCCCAGCAAACCCAGCAGATAAACGGCGCGTCGTCCGATCTTGCCGGACACAGCCACCCAGATCGGCTGCATGGCCATGGCCATCACGCTGGTCAGCAGCACCATAATCCCGATGGTTTCGAGGGGATTCGGAAATTCGAGGTTGAAGCTGAAGAGATAGGCCAGCGTTGCGTAGGCCATGCCCATAGCACACAGCTGACAAAGGAACGCGCCCAGCAACCCCAGCGCGGCACGGTTCGCCGCCAGCGCCCGCCAGCGGCCCATCGTCCGGGCGGACGCCCGGGCTGCAGCCCCGGGAATCGCGCGGGCAGCGTCCCGTATATCGATATGCCGGCTGCCCCACCAGGCGATGAGCAGGGTCACCAGACAAATGCCGGCAAGAATCCAGGCCATGAGGCTGTAGCCCGCCGCACCGCCGCCGAAGCGCTCAACCAGGATTGGGGCAACGGATGCCGCGACCAGCAGTCCAACGGCCGCCATGGCGGTTCGCCACGCCATCGCCGCGGTGCGACGCCCCGGATCGGCCGAGATCTGCGTGCCGAGGGCAAGGTGAGGAACCGAAAACAGCGAAAAGACGATCATGTACGCCGACAGCACAAGAGAAACCTGCAGGGCTCGCATCATTTCCGTCCCGTCGGCCGGCGCCTGAAACAACAGCACCAGGAGGGGCGGGGAGATGACGGCCCCGAGCAGCAGCAGGTGAGCCCGGCGATTGCTTTCCTTCAGGCGGTCACTGAACCAGCCGGCGCCGAGGTCGGCCAATACGGCGACAATTAACTTTGGAACAAAAATTGCGCCGCCGGCCAGGCCCGGGCTGATGCCGAGCACCTGGGTCATGTAGAAGAGCAGCAGCAGCGACGGCACGTCCCGGTAAATCTGCACAGCGATCTGGCCGGCGGACCAGGCGATCGTGCGGTCCCGCAGGCCCTGTTCCTGAGCGATGACAGTTTCGGACAAGGTTGGCTCCCCAAGGTGGTTTGACGTGCGCTGCCCAGCGGCGACCGTGCGCGCCGCTATGGTAGCAGCCAGCCGTAAACGAATCGTCGCGACACCGCTCAACCGGTCGGCAACGTCTTCAGGGACCGCACCATGCCGATTGGCGCAGGCATAGCGAAAGCAGCGTTCTATAATCGCCTCATCGCGTGGGCTGCGATGCGGCGCGAGCGTCTGTCATCTTGGGAGCGAAATCGAATGTTGCTGCTGGTTGCGGGTCTGGTGTTGTTTATCGGGGTGCACTCAATATCCATCGTGGCGCTGCCGCTGCGCGACAGGCTGGCGGCAAAAAGTGACCTCGGCTTTAAGGTCATCTACAGCCTGCTGTCGCTCGCCGGCCTGGTGCTGCTCTCCCGCGGTTACGCGGATGCGAGGCTGTCGCCGACCGTTCTGTACGTGGCGCCAATCTGGCTTTACCACGTGGCTGCACTGCTCATGCTGCCGGTTTTTGTCCTGTTTTTTGCGCCCTACCTGCCGGGCCGGATCAGTCGGGCGGCGAAACACCCCCAGCTCCTGGCGGTCAAACTTTGGGCGCTGTCCCATCTGCTGGTCAACGGCACCCTGGCAGACCTGCTGTTGTTCGGCTCTTTTCTGCTTTGGGCGGCTGCCGATCGGGTGTCGATGAAGCGCCGACCGACGCGACCGGTCCCGGGTTTGCCGACCTCGATGCTCAACGACGTTATCGCGGTGGTGCTGGGGCTGGCGGTTTATGGGGTGACCGCCCTGTGGCTGCATCAGTCAGTTTTTGGCGTCAGCCCTCTGCCAATGCTCGGCTGAGCAGCCGGCCTCGGTTGCGGCAGCCGGCCGCGGCGCCTAAAGGAGTCGCACCGACAGCACGCCGCTGATCTGCTCAAGCTGCGTGACCACCGACTCGGGCACCACTTCACCGTCAACGTCCAGCAATGTGTAGGCCACCTCCCCGCGGGATTTGTTGAGCAGGTCGGCAATGTTCAGGTTGGCTTCCGCCAGAATGCTCGAGATCTGCCCCACCATGTTGGGGACGTTCCGGTTGGCGATGGCCACACGGACCGACGGCTGAGTCCGCGGGAGCACCGCCTGAGGAAAATTGACTGAGTTTCGGATGGTGCCGTCCTCGAGGAACTCGCGCAGCGTGTTGGCCACCATCACCGCACAGTTTTCTTCGGCCTCAGCGGTTGATGCACCGAGATGGGGCAACGTGACGATCTTCGGGTGGTCTTTGAGAGCGCCGTTGGGGAAGTCGCATACGTAGGCACTCACCTGATCTGCGTCGAGAGCCTCCAGCATGGCCTGATCATCAACGATTCCAGCGCGGGCAAAGTTGAGCACAACGCTCCCCGCCGTCAGCAGCGTCAGTCGCTCCGCGTTGACCAGGTGTCGGGTGGCTTCCAGCAGCGGGACGTGGATGGTGATCATGTCGCTGCGAGCGAATAGGTCGTCAAGCGACAGAGCCTGCTCCACGCCGGACGACAGCTGCCAGGCCCGCTGCACCGTGATGGCTGGATCAAACCCCAACACCTTCATCCCGAGCAGGTGGGCCGCATTGGCCACCTCAACGCCAATCGCGCCCAGTCCGATCACGCCCAGGGTCCGCCCGGGCAGTTCATAGCCGACGTAGCGTTTTTTGCCCAGCTCCACCTCGCGGGACAGCGACTCGTCGTCACCCTCCAGCGCCAGCGTGTAGCGCCAGGCCTGACAGATGTTTCGAGCGGCGAGGAGCATGCCCGCGATGACCAGCTCCTTGACCGCGTTGGCGTTCGCGCCCGGCGCGTTGAAGACCGGAATACCGCGGGCTGAGAGCTCGTCGATCGGAATATTGTTCGTGCCTGCGCCGGCTCGGCCGACCGCCAGCACGCTTTCGGCGATCTCCTGGCCGTGCATGCTGGCGGAGCGAACCAAAATGGCGTCCGGGCTGCCGATCTCTGAAGCCACCTCGTAGCGCTCGCGGGGCAGGCGCTGGAGCCCCCGGACGGAGATGTTGTTGAGCGTGAGTACCCTGAATGGCGCAGCGCGCGTCGGCGACTCAGCCATGTTGCTGTTCGAAATCTGCCATGTATGCCGCCAGGGCTTCAACGCCCGCTCGCGGCATGGCGTTGTAGATGCTTGCTCGCATGCCGCCGACGGATCGGTGGCCCTTGAGCTGCAGCATGTCCCGCTCCTGAGCGCCGTCGAGAAACTGCTGATTCAGTGATTCGTCCCGCAGCCGAAAAGGCACGTTCATCAACGATCGGTCGCTGATCGCAACCGGACTGCTGAAGAATTCACCGCGGTCGAGGTAGTCATAGAGAATGGCGGCCTTTTCTCGATTTCGTGTTTCCATCGCCGCCAGGCCGCCCTGCCGGTCGATCCACTGAAACACCAGCCCGGCGATATAAATGCCGTAGCTGGAGGGCGTGTTGAGCATGGAGTCCTTCTCGGCCTGGAGCTGGTAGTTGAATACCGACGGCGTGCTCGGCATCGCGTGCTCCAGAAGATCTTTTCGAACGATGATGATCGTCACGCCGGCGGGACCAATATTTTTCTGCGCGCCCGCGTAGATCAGACCGAAACGTGACACATCGATCGGTCGGGAAAGGATGTTGGACGACATATCGGCCACCAGCGGGACGTCCCCGGTGTCCGGAACGAAGTGATACTCCACGCCGCCGATGGTCTCGTTGGAGCAGATGTGGACGTAGGCGGCTTTGGGGTCCAGCTGCCAGTCTGCGACGTCGGGGATGCAGGTGAAGCCCTGAGCCTCGGAGCTCGCGGCCACTTTTACCTGGCAATACTTGCCGGCTTCCCGAATGGACTTGCTGGACCAGGCGCCGGTGTTCACGTAGTCGGCGGTCGTCAGACCCCGCAGCAGGTTCATCGGCACCAGCGCGTTTTGGGCCGTTGCACCACCCTGCAAAAACAGCACCTCGTAGTCGTCGGGGATGCTCAGCAGCTTGCGCAGGTCAGCGACCGCCCGCTCGTAGATCGAAATGAACTGCGGGCCGCGGTGGCTCATTTCCATCACCGACATGCCGGTGCCTTGCCAGTCACACATTTCCTCTGCGGCCTGCTGGAGAACCTCAAGCGGCAAAACGGCCGGTCCGGCGCTGAAGTTGAAAACGCGATTCATGGGGTGGGGTTTCCTGTGGTTATGACCCGAATGCAGGAGATTTTAATACCGGGTTTGGCGTTGGACGAGCGCTATTCGGAGCTTCTGGCATCAGGGGTTGCGGCCTGGCTTTCGGGGAGGTACCAGATGGGGGAAGTCCAGGCCATCTCCTGGATCGTTTTGGGTGCCTCGTTATCACACTCCCTGGGTCGCTGATCAGGCGCCAGGGCAAGGCAGGCACGCGAGCTCCAGCGCAGCGTCGGTATTTCGACCGCGCGAAGATAGTAATACGCCGGCTGATCCGGCTCGAAGTCGGGATCCTCAAACACGCGGCACAGCGCCTGCTCACCATGGCCCGGCTCCTTGCTCTCTTCCAGGTCGTGCGCGTCGTGATGGTGATGCTCCTCCCCGGCAAGGTGGTAGATCCTGTAGTTCGAGCGACCCGCGTCGTCGACCCAGCCTTTGATGAGCTGCAGCTTCTGGAGCGGCGCGCCGTCCGGGCCCGCAACGGCGTTGGCGAGCAGCTTCGGCGCGGCTCCGGCCGGTCGGGGCGCCAGGTCGCTGCCCATGGGTTTTCCCACGGCGTAGCCGTGAGCTGCCAGGTCATCCATGCCGCAGGCGTCATCGCTCAAATCCCAGCCGCCAAACAGCCGGGGCTCGATTCGCGTTCCCGTGGTGCCGAACACCTCGCGTCGTCGCAGCGCTTCGAATATCGCGTCGCGGGAATTCTCAACGGCCCAGACGCCTGCCAGGCCGCCGGGATTGCCCGCCAGGCTCGTGGCGGAGGTCTCGATGTTCCGCAGCCGGCCGCCGAGGTCCACCTCGCTGACCAGATGACCTTTCCAGTGCTCTTCCGACGTATCGCCGGCCAGCGACATATGGGTATCGGTTGAGGCGATGACGCCGAGCTTATAAGAATTGATGCCGATAGCCGCCTCATCCTGCAGGCCGGTCAGCAGCACGCTACGGTAGAAATCGTTCTTCGAGATGCACCCAACCCGGAGAAACCCGCGTGTCCCGACCTCGCCGTCCTCGCAGAAATCGACGATCCGGTAGTCGCCAAACACGTCGACCTCCCGGTTGACCTCCAGGACCTGCTCGGTCTGGCAAAGCTCATCCGGCGCGCCGAGGATATTGGGCAGTCCGTTGAAACACTCCGAGTTGCCTTTGTGCTGAAACACCTCCATCACCGGCTCCATCGCGTTTCGCAGCTCTGCCATCGCGCGGGCGGAATCCACGGACTCAAAGCCGCTGATGTAGGAGGGGAACATCGCCCCAGAACTGAGATTGGCGTTGTGCGGAATCGCCAGCACGTCGCAGCCGTCGAGCCCGTCCAGACACTGTTCCTTGAGTTGATCCCAGAGCAGTCGATCGCTGGGCGTCTCGATGTAAGAGATGGCGCGGGCCGGGACTACGGCGTTTCGAAACAGCACGTTCCGATGAATGTTGTTGGAGTTGGGTGTGCCGGTGTGCTCGTAGCCGACAAAGGTGGTGAAGGTGCAGGCTGAGGTCCGATCATAGGCGGCATCCGCCATCTCCTGAATCTGTCGCCAGAGGTCGTTTGCCGGCTCAACGCACGCCTCGCCGTCCTCGCCGCAAACGTCCGGCAGGTGTTTCGGGTCGGTCGCGCCGACAACACGAAACATGGCGAACATGCCCTCGTTTTCGTTCTGCCGAATCAGGCGACAGGTCGGCAGGTCGTAAACGACACTCTCCGCATCGTAGCAGCGCGTCATCTCGCCAAAGAACTCGGAGTGGTCGGTGACCGCGGCGAAGTCAAGCGGATACTCAAGCTGCTGCGTCGCTGCTGGCCTGCCGTTTTTGTCATAGGGCGGAATACCCAGCGGCTCGCCTCTCGCAAATCGATAGGCGTCCGCCGGCGTGGTCTCGGTGCCGCGTGGGCGGGCATCGTAGGAAAACGCCGTGTGGATGTGCAGATCGCCGAACAGCGCCCTCTTGGTCGGCGACCGAAGCGCGCAGGCTTCCCGCTGCTCGGTGTATTCGACCAGACCTGGAGATGTTGCGTCCGGCAGTGGGTCGAACGTCTTGACGCAGGCGGTCAGCAGCACAGTGGCTCCCAGCGCGGCTGGACGATAGAACGCGATCGCGGCTTTCATGGTGCTGGCAGTCCCTCTCCCACCTCGCAATCGGTGACTGTAACAGCGAAGCCACGTAGCACCCAGCGGGACTACCTCCAAAACTTAAGTCCATCCGGCAATTGCGCGGCTGCAGAAATCGGTTGACAGATAAACCCGTGATAGCGCGCCTCGAAGCACCCGTGGCAGAAGGGGCGCCGAACAGTTCGGCGCCCTTTGGTTCAGGCCTTCGAGACTGAGGAAGAGGCTCAGCGGGTCCCGGCCGTATCAGCGGACCAAGGCGCTGCTGCAGGCTACGGGCAGAGACTGAAGCTCCGCGGCTTTCGCCTCACGCCAGCTGCTGAATCCTTCGTTGTCGCCGATCCAGCCCTCGTTGAATCGCTCCAGCCAGTAACCCTCGCCGAGTTCTGGCCAGGTGGCGACGTTGTCTTGCAGGCACTCCGAGCCGGCGGGATCCTGGCGCCCCGTCAGGCCGCAGCGCGACCAGCTGAGCCCGGTCTCCAGATCCAGAAAGCTGCTGCCCTGATCGACAAATCGTTCCGGCGCAAGCTTCGAGAGTTCGCTGAGGCTGCAGGACTTGGGAACCGGCGCAAGCTCAAAGCTATCGGAAAAGAGGAAATCGATCAGATCAAACAGCGTGAAGGCCAGCGGGGTGGCGGTGCCGACGCTGTAGCTGTCACTCTCCAGCAGGGTCAGCTCGATGCTTTCATCCGGCTCGTTGTCTGGCTGGTCGGCGATGGGCGTGAGAATGATCCGGGCCTCCAGCTCGTTCGCCGGAATGGTGGTCGTTGCGGGTGAGGAGCCGAAGACGTCATCAATGCGGTAGTCGACGTTTTGTGTTGCCGTGCCGCCCACCGCCAGATTCACCTGGAGGGAGCGGGTGAGGTCGCCGTTATTGCTGCGGGTCACCAGGAAGCTTCCGGTCTCCAGGTCCTGTTCGGCAAGCGTGTCGTCTTCCGGCGTCAGCGTCACCACAACCGGATCGTCGGCGAGCGTGAAGTCCGCCTGGGTTTGCGTGCCAACGGTGTAGGTCGACGCGTTCGGCTGCAGGGTCACAACGATCGTCTCGGTTTCCTCAAGCACGTTGTCAGCGCGAGGTTCGAACGTAAAGATCGCTTCGGTTTCTCCGATGCCCAGAGTCACCGCAAAAGGTGCGCCGCCAAACAGGTTGATGGGTCGGTAGTCGGTGTTGATCGCGGCGGTTCCGGTGACATCCACGTTGACCGTTATCGCCTGGTCTATATTGCCGGCGTTGGTGCGGGTAACCCGATACGTGCCGGGGACGAGTCCCGCCTCATCCATCGCGCTGTCGACGACGCTCAGATTGACCTCGGTTACGCTGTCGGCCAGCGTGAGGTCCGCCTGGGTTTGAGTGCCTACAGTGTAGAGCGACGGATCGGGTTGGAGCGTGATCTGGACGTCCTCCACGCCTTCAACGATGTTGTCCTGGCGCGGCGTGAGAACAAATTCCGCTTCGTTGACGTTGGCAGGGATCTGGACGGCCAGCGGACTGCCGGCGAAGATGCCCGGGAGGTTGTAGTCGACGTTGCGCTGGGCACTGCCGGTGATGTCGATGTTGACGGACAGAGCCGCGGTAGGGTTGCCCGCATTGGTTCGCGTCACGCGAAATCTCCCGGTCACCGGTCCCGCTTCATCCATCGCGCCTTCCACCAAGGTGAGATTCACCTCGGGCACCGAGTCGGCAAGCGTCAGGTCCGCCTGCGTGTCGGCTCCCACGGTGTAGCTCGTCGGGTCGGGCACCAGCGTGACCTGAATCGTTTCAGTGCCTTCGACGATCGAATCCAGCCGGGGCGTCAGCAGCACAATGGTTTCCAGCTCGTTGGCACCAAGGGTCACCGCCAGCGGGTTGCCGCCGATGATCCCGTCGGTCTGGTAGTCAACGTTGCGTGTCGCCGTGCCGGTGATGTCTATATCGACCGTCAGCGTGGCTGCCGTATTGCCGTTGGGTGAGCGGGTCACCCGAAAGCGGCCTGGGACCTGGCCCTGCTCGTCCATTGCCGCGTCAACGACAAAAACATTCACCTCAGCCACGTCGTCCGCGATGGTCAGCGTCACCTCGTCGTCAACGCCGTCGACCTGGTAGCCGGAGCCTGGCTGCAGCGTTGCCACCACGTCCTCAGTGCCCTCAACCGTATTGTCGGGATTCGGCGTAATGGTCACCGTCAGGCTATTCTGATTGGCCGGGATGCTGACCGCAAAGGGGGAGCCGCCCAGCAGGCTGGTGATCTGGTAGTCGGTCAGACGGGCCGCCGAACCGGCAAGCGCGAGGTTCACCGTCAGAGATTGTGCGGTCACCACCGACCGGGTCACCGTGAACGTTGCGACGTCCGGACCGGCTTCATCCGCGGTCGGATCCGCAGAAGTGATGCTGACTACCGGCTCAACGCCGGCCAGCGCCAGCTGAAAGCCTCCTGCCAGCAGCAGGCCACAGGCCCAGCGCAGCGCCCGCAACGATCGTCTTTTTGCATAAGTGTTGAGACATTCCATGATTCTTCGCCTCTATTGGTCCCTTCTTGTTGAGCCATGGGACGCGGCGGGGCGCGGATTCGTCTCACTACCTTCAAGACGATGGCTTTTTGAGCAACCTCTGACGGGCCTTATGATGGGAGCAGCCGAGCCGGCGGAAACAGGTCGTGGGCTAGGAATCGGGCAGTAAGGGGGTTTAACGATGAAACGAGGCTACGCGGACGGACCATTTGGCCAGGTTCACTTTCTGGATACCCAGGGTGATGGTCCGCCTTTGATCCTGTGCCATCAGGCACCGATGACGCTGCGGCAGTTCGACTCGGTCTATCCCCTGCTCCGGGATCAGGGGCTTCGAGCGGTGGGCATCGATACGCCGGGTTTCGGTCTATCCGACGCGCCGGACTTTGTGCCCTCAGTTGCCGACTATGCTGAGGCCGTGCCGCCGGTGCTCGATCAGCTGGGCATCGATCAGGCCGTCCTGCTCGGTCACCACACGGGGGCGCTGATCGTGACCGAAGTGGCGCTGCAGTTTCCTGGCCGGGTGCAGCGTCTGATTCTCAACGGCCCGGTTCCGCTGAAGCACGATGAGCGGCAGGCGTTCATCAAGATGGTGGAAGACAACGAAAAAAGCTTTGAGCACCACGTGGACGGCAGTCATCTGTCGAACCTTTACGCGGACCGCTATCAGTGGGCCGGAGAGGGCACCGATCCCGCCCTGGTCACCCGCTACGTCGTTGAACAACTGCAGGGCTTCGGCCCGTTTTGGTACGGGCACAACGCCGCTTTTGCCTACGACCACGCCAAAACGCTCACCCAAATCACGCACCCCACGCTGATCCTGACCAACACCGGCGATCAGATCTACGAACACGCCAAATGGTCCCACGAGCTGCGCCCGGACTTCGATTTTGTCGCCATCGAGGGTGGCGCTATCGACATCGTGGATCAGCGGCCGAACGAATGGGTTGAGGCGGTCGCCGCCTACGTTCGAAGCGCGACTCTCTAGTGGGCCCTGCGGCCTGCGTGACTTTAGGCCGTAGACGCCGCGGTGTCGCAGCGCGACGATCCTGACAACGATCGCCGGAGCTGCATCTATGATCAGAAAGGGTCTTCTTCTGCGCTGCACGACGCTGACCGTCCTGCTGGTGCTTGCGTCACCGGTGCTGGCTGCTGATGAGGAGCCGGCACAGGTGCTGCTCGTCGGCCTGTTCCATTTCCACAATCCCGGCCAGGACGTCGTCAAGACGGATGTCCTCGACGTGATGACGGATGAGAACCAGGCTTATCTTCAGGCGCTGAGCCAGCGAATCGCGGCGCTCGAGCCGACCAGCGTGCTGCTTGAGTACAACCCGGCCAGTCAGCAGGAGATGCAGGCCGAGTACAACGACTATCGCGCCGGGAGTTTTGAGCTGACTCACAATGAAATTTATCAGCTGGGGTTCCGCATCGCGGCGTTGGCGGGCCTGGAGGCAGTGCATTCCTTTGATGAGCGTGAGGTAGGCTGGGACGCGGAAGCACTTTTCCAGAGCATCGAGGCCGACCCGGAGCTCAAGGCCAGGCTCGACTCGATGATTGCGGAAATCACCGAGGAGACCAATCGGAAGCAGGCAACGCTGCCGCTGGCGGATCTGCTGCGCACCTACAACAGCGCCGCGGAGGATCAGCGCAATCGATCGTTCTATCTTCTAACCAATCACGTGGGTGCCGGCGAGGAATTTGTCGGCGCAGACGCGGCCGCCAGCTGGTGGCACCGAAACTTCCGCATGTACGCCAACATTCAGCATCACGCGACGCCCGGTTCGCGTGTGGTCGTCATCGGCGGGCAGGGGCATATCGCGATTATCCGAGGGCTCCTGGAGGATGACCCGGATCGTGAGCCGATCGACTTACTGCCGCTTCTGTGAAAGACGAGCCTAAAGCCCGGCGAGCATCGCCAGACCGCAGCAGGAGATCGCAGCACCGGCCATGACCCCGGAGTAGCGCTGGATGGCGGGGAGCCTGACCTGCTTCAGGCCAACCAGCGACAGCGCGACCGCCGCCAGCATGGTTGCGAGCGTGACCGTGACAAACAGCCCGGTGACCAGCCACACGCCGGCCATATTGCTTTGGCTGGCGGGAACCATCAAAAGCGGAATCAACGCTTCGCACGGCCCCAGCACAAAAACGATGAAGATCGCCCAGGATACGCTGCTGCCCTTGTTATCTTTATGGGCTTCCTCGTGGGCGTGGACGTGAGCGCCATGATGGTCGTGGGCGTGCTGGTGAACCGTGCCGTCAGCATGCACATGCGGGTGGCTGTGCTGCTGGTTGCGAGCAAGCCGTTTCAGGCTGATCGCCAGGTAGACCACGCCAAAGGCGGTCAGGCCCCATGCGGCCAGATCGCCGCGCCAGCTCTCGATCCCGGTCATGGTGCTGAGAGCGGTCCCCAGCGCAATGCCGATAAATCCCAGTGCCACCGAACCCGCTGCATGACCCAGGCCGCAGCCGGCGGTGATGGCCAGCGTTTTTTTGATGGTCCAGCCGCGTGACTTGCTCAAGGCGACGAAGGGCAGGTAGTGGTCGGGACCTAGAAGCGTATGGGCAAACGCGATGGTCACCGCGGTCGCGGAGAGGGCTGCAATCTCGGGGGTCAGCCAGTCCAAAGGTCGTCAGTGCCGGTGGTCGAAGGGAGTCGAAACTGTACTAAAGTTATACTTTTAGTACAATTCCGCCACTCCCCGTCGGATCCTGTGCGATGTCCGAAATCCTGCTGCTAAAGCTCTTCCACCTGCTGCTGTTTGTGTACTGGCTTGGCGGCGACCTGGGTGTCTTCTATTCCAGCAAGTACATAGCCGACGCCTCGCGTGGCGTCGAGGCGCGGCGGACGGCGGCGGACATCATGCTGTTTGTCGACCAGGCGCCCCGGATCTGCATGGCGCTTTCCCTGCCGGTGGGATTTCATATCGCCTGGCGGCTGGGCATTGTCGATATGTCCGCTCTGTCGGTGGTCGGGCTGTGGATCTTTGGCCTGCTCTGGGTGGCTACCGTGATCAAGCTGCATATCAGCCACGGTCAAGCCGTCATTCTGACGAAGGTTGACTGGTGGGGCAGGGTGCTCGTCATCACCGCCCTGCTCGCGCTCGCAGGCTATACGCTCGCGGGCGGCGAACTCATCCGCGCCGACTGGCTGGCCTGGAAGCTGATCGTCTTTGCGGGTTTGATGACCATGGGGCTGCTGATCCGGGTCAACCTCAAACCGTTTGGGCCTGCGTTCGGAAAGCTCGTCACCGTCGGGCCGGACGACGAGGTCAACGCCACCATCAAAGCCTCCTTACGGAAGGTCAAACCTTTTGTTGTCACGATCTGGGTGGGGCTTTTGATCAACGCCATGCTTGGCTTACACATCATCGGAAACTAGCTATGGACCATCGAACGATTCGCGGAAAGCTCCTCTACACCAGCACCAAGCCCGAGCGCATGGGCCACGAACGCGGCCGGGAGAGTTTTATTGTCACCGTCCACGGCGACGGCGCGCGCACCCTGAGGGCTCACTGCGAAATCGACGACGCGCCTTCGGTGCTGCGTGATGTGACGGTCAGCTGGGACAAGAACTGGAGGCCGCTCGACTGCTTTAATCGACTGACGATCGCCGACAAGTTTGAAGGCACCGCCTGGTTTCGCTTTACCGACCGGGTGGCCGAGTGTGAGTCGTACAACCAGCGAGACGGCAGATTAAGCCAGCGGATGGAGCTGAATGAGCCGGTGCCGTGGCTGGGAACGCATCCGCTCGTGGCGGACGGCATGTGCTTTGCGGTCTTCGATCAGTCCGGACCGAAGAAACAGTACTTTCCCAACATGATGCTCACCTCCCCCGACCACCGCGGCGCCACCGGGCCGCTGCTGTTTAAGGTTGGCTTTGGGCTCGAGTACCTCGGTGACGAAACCATCGAAGTACCGGCCGGGACGTTCGATTGCCACAAGTTCCAGTACACCGACACCGCTGAGGGTGGCCTGCCGGAGGAACACCCCCCGTACGAGGTCTGGTGCACAGCGGACGACGACTTCATCTTTGTGCGCGGCGCCGTCGGCGGCTACATGCAAACGTTTTACGAGCTCGTCGAACTCGAGCGCTGATGAGCAGCGACCATCCCGCCTATCAGGCAATTGCCCTGCAGACCGCCTGCCATGCAGTACACGGCATGACGCACGAGCACGCGCGCGCCCGCATGCTCGAGACCATCAACGCCATCGCGGTCCAGATCCGCGCCGCCAAGCTGTTCACCGGGCCGGACGTGCGGCTGATCGTTTTGCCGGAGTACTTTCTCACCTGCTATCCGGCGGGCGAGCCGATCCCCGCCTGGAAAGCGCTGGCGGCGATCGAGATCGACGGCCCGGAGTACGAGGCGCTGGGCAGCGTGGCGGTGGACAATCAGGTGTTCATCGCCGGCAATGCTTATGAGGTCGATCCGCACTTTTCGGATATCTATTTTCAGACCTGCTTTCTCATCGCCGACAACGGCGACGTGGTGCTGCGCTACCGCCGATTGATCTCGATGTACGCGCCGACGCCGCATGACGTGTGGGACGCCTATCTGGATCGGTACGGTATCGAAGGCGTCTTCCCGGTTGCTGACACCGTGCTCGGGCGCATCGCCTGCGTGGCGTCGGAGGAGATTCTCTATCCGGAGATCAGCCGGGCGCTGGCGCTGCGCGGCGCCGAGGTACTGACCCATTCCACCAGCGAAATGGGCAGCCCGATGCTGACGCCAAAAGACATTGCGAAGCGAGCACGGGCCATGGAGAACCTGGCCTACGTCGTGTCGGCCAATAGCGCCGGCCTCTACCAGGCGGGGATACCCGTGAACTCCACCGACGGCATGTCGAAGGTTCTGGACTACAAAGGCGCGGTGATGGCCGAGGCCGGCACCGGCGAAACCTGTGCCGCGACCGCCGCGCTGGACCTGGCGTCCTTGCGCCGCTATCGCAATCGTCCCGGCATGCCGAATTTGCTTTCGCGTCAGCGGCTTGAGCTGTTCGAGCATGTGTATGCCGGCGAGCCCATCCATGCGGCGAACGGCCTTACCCAGCCCGACGGGTATCAGGTGCCGGAGCGGAAATTTTTTGTCGATCAACAGGCGGCCGCCATCGGGCGCCTTCTTGAGCGAGGTATTATCACGCCATGTTGAAAGCAATCCTGATGGTCACCGTCATGGTCAGCGACCCCAGTCAGGTTGCTGATATCTACCAGGACACCCTCGATTACCAGGAGGTGGCAACCGGGCAGGTGGGTGCGGTGCTGGCGGCAAGCTGGAACGCGCCGGATGTGGCGGACAACACCTTTGAAATCATCCAGCCGCAAAGCAACGAGCCCGTGTACCTGCGCTTTGTTCAAACGCCCGATCAGGGAAACTATGAGCCACTCAAGACGGAGGGCTGGAACGCGATCGAGATTCTTGTGGAAGATCCCGATGCGCTCAATGTCCGTCTCGAGGCGAGCCCGCACTTCGAGGTCATCGGGCAGCCGAACTACCTGACGGAACAGAAGCGTATCAAGGCCATGCAGGCTATCGGGCCCGGCAACGAGCTGCTGTACTTCACCCGCATCACGCCCGACAACTCGGGCTTCGGCCTGCTGCCCGCGACGAGCCCCGTAGATCGGGTATTCATCATGGTGCTGGCCGCGCGGGACCGCACTGCGATCGATACGTTCTATCGCGATACGCTGGGGATGCCGGTGAACGGCCCTTACGACTACAAGGTCAGCGTGCTGTCACGCGCCTGGGGCGTGCCGGACGACACGATGTACCCGCTGACGATCGTTCCGCTGTCTCAGCGCTTTCTGCTCGAGCTGGACGACTATCCCGACGAGGCCGCTTCGCGGTCGCCGACCTCGGAAGGGATGCCGGGTGGTATCGCCATGGTGACGTTTGTGGTGGATGACATCACGCCATATCGGGATCGCTGGCTTGGCATCCCTGCGGCCAATCCCGGCGCGCCCTATTACGGTCGCCGGAGTGTTGTGCTCAAAGGTGCGGCCGGTGAATACATCGAGCTGGTCGAAGATCCACCCGAGTCCGAGTGAACGTTCGCCGACAAATCATCGAAATCGACGGCCGGCGTAACCACCTTCGCTACGTCGGCAGCGGCCCGCCGGTTCTGCTGCTTCACCAGTCACCCCAGACGTCAGCAACCCAGCTCACGCTGATGGAAGAGCTGGCGCCGGACTATCTTGTGATCGCCCCGGACACGCCCGGCTTCGGCCTGTCCGATCTCCTGCCGAACGACCAGCCCAGGATCGCGGACTTCGCCGACAATCTTCAGCGGGTGCTGGAGATTCTGGGAGTCCGTCAGGCGCTGGTGATGGGCGTCCACACCGGTGCGCAGATCGCTATGGCGCTCGCCGATCAGCATCCCGACGCCGTTGCCCACATGGTGCTGGACGGCGTGCCGGCATTTAATCAGCTTGAGCAGGCTCACATCCTCTCCGGGTATTTCGAGCCCAACCCGCCACGCTGGGATGGCAGCCACCTGATCCGGCTGTGGGGCAAGATCGCTGAACAAACCATTTTCTTTCCCTGGTTTGATCAGCGCCCGGCGGCACGAATGACGCTCGACCAGGCACCGCCGCAGATCTGGGACGGCTATATCCACGACTATCTCTACGCCGGCGAGGACTACAAGGTCGGCTATGGGGCGGCGTTCTCCTGGGACGCTGTGCCGGTGGCTGAACGGATCACCCGGCCTTGCCATATCTTGTTCCGGCGCGGCGATCCGCTGGAGCACACGGCAGATCGGCTGAGCGGCGTGCCCGAGAGTGTGAGTATCGAATCGATTGAAATGAACCCCGAGGTGGTCCGGGCCCGGGTTAGAGAAATTTTCAGCCAGGTGTCAGCCGGGACGGCGTTGGAAACGGTTGAACCGCCGGCGGCGCATGCCGACGCCTTTGTTGACGGCGAAGGTGGCCAGTGGCGCGTTCGCCAATTCGGTCATGCTGATCGATTTATCCTGCTGCTGCATGACCTGGGCAGCTCGGGAGACAGCGCGGCCGACTTCGCCGTCGAGCTGCACAGCGTGGGTGATGATGCTTTCCGCGTGGTGCTGCCCGATCTGCCTTTTCATGGCGAGACCGGCCCCATGGGAGGCAGCGCTGATGACCCCCACGCCATCGCGCAACTGCTCCTGGAGCAGTTCTTAGGCGAGGGCTGCCTTGGCATTGTCGCCCTTGGCGGCGCTGCGGCAATCGCCGCACACCTTTACGCACTGAAGCCGGCGCTGCCGGTCACGCTGCATCAGCCGATTTGTCCTGCTGGGGTAGAGCTCGACGCGGAGCGCTGGTGGCCGGTCAGACCGATGGATGAGTGTGGTGCACACCTGCTGCGCCGCTGGCGCCAGCTTCGCCAGGCGCAGCTGTTTTTTCCGTGGTACGACACCACGGCGAAGGGCGCGGTGCGCTCGGCGAAGCCGCTCGATCCGGAAATGCTGCAGCAGCAGCTCTTCGACGCACTGCGCTGCGACGAGCACGGCACGGAAGTATGGCGTGCGGCATTACGCACGGACCTTTCCGCCATCCTGCACGAAGCCAAGCTGGTGACCGGCATTGAAGGCCGTCCCGAGTCAGGCGCTGCAGCGAGCCTACAGGTGGTGCCTGATCCAGCGGCAGCCGCCGCCGCGCACGCGCAGGCTGTGCTCAAGCTGCTGGACGCGAATCGATGACCAGAGTTGCGGCCCTGGTTTCGAGCCTCGCGCTGATCGCCGTGCTCTCCTCCTGCGGTGAGGCCGGCGCGCCCGGCGTTTCTCAACCTAAGCAGGTGGTTCGCGTTTCATCCCTGGCAGTACCCAACACACCCTGGCACGACATGTGGCTGCGGTTTGGGGAGCGCTTCGAGGCACAGATGCCGGCTGATATGAAGCTGGACCTGTTTATCACTGGCCAGATCGGCAGCGAAGAGACGGCGCTCTCCAACGTCCGCCGCGGGCGAATTCAGATCAGCGGTTTTTCACTGCAGGGGCTGGCAACGGTTGTCCCGGAGCTCAGCGTGCTGCTGGCGCCCTACCTGTTTGAAACCCAGGCCGAGGCGGATTTTGTGCTCGATGAGTATCTCACGGACGTGTTTCGTGAGCTGCTGGCGGAGAAGCGCCTGGCGCTGCTGCAGTGGTCTGAGGTCGGCTGGTTTCATATCTATGCGCGCAAGCCGATCCTGACGCCTGAGGACGCGGCAGGACTTTCCATGCGCTCGTCCAACGCGCTGGGGTCGCGAATCTTTGGTGAGGCGATCGGCGCCGACCTGATTCCGGTGACGTTTTCCGAGGTGATCCCATCACTGCAAACCGGCCTTATCGCCAGCGGCCAGGGCGGCATCGGGATGTTTGCCATCGGCGGCATTTCGCGGGAGGCCAAGCACTTCAATCTGACCCGGCATGCGCTGGACACGGGACTCACGGTGGCCAACCTCGATTGGTTCGAGTCGCAGGGGCCTGACGGACAGGCGCGGGTGATGAGTAGCCTGGACGAAACCGCCGAGGGGCGCCGGCTGATTCGCGAGGATATTGCCCGAATTGCGCAGGGTTTTGAGGAGCTGGGAGTCACGATGCATCAGCCCAGCCCAGAGCAGATGGCGCAGTGGAAGGAAATTGGTCTTGCCACCCACCAGGCGATGCTGGATCAGATCGGTGGGCGGGCGCAGGAAGTCTACGATTTGATCCAGGAAGGCAAGCAGGCCTTCCGGGAGCGAGGCTGAGATGGTGTCGAGTCTGCCGGAAATCGCCGGCTTCACCGTCGGCGTCCCCGACCTTGCGGCGGCCGTCTCAGCCTACGGGACGTTTCTCCAGTACGAGCGGCGATGGGAAGGCGTTGCCGGGGCGCTGGCCAAACTCTGGAGCGCGCCGGAGCTGGCGGAGGCCGCCTGCGCTGAGATGCTGCCCAGGGGCGCGCGAACGGGATTTGTTCGCCTCGTTGAGGTCGGGTCAGTGCCCGACTACGTACCGTTTCGCTATCCGGGCTGGAACGCCGCTGAGATCGCTGTCGCCGACGTGGACGCCCTGGCCGAATCGCTGGCTGACTCACCGTTCCGCATTCTGGGCCCTCCGGCGGAGCTGTCGATCTCCAAGGACATTCGCGCCATGCAGGTTGAAGGCCCCGGTGGTGAGCTGCTGTACCTGACCCAGATCAAGGCGCCGATTCCCGGCTTTGATCTGCCGATCCTGGAGGAGGGGGTGGGCCACTGCTTCGTGGGCATTGTCGCCGGCATGGACGGCGACTCGATCAAGCAGTGGTATCGGCGGCAGTTCCAGCTCGAGCCAGACCCAGCGCTGGTCGACGCCCGGGTGCAGGGCCTGTCGCTCGCCTTCGGGCTGGATCGCGAAACTCGGCACCCGATCTGCGCGCTGCCGCTGGCGCCCGGGTATCTGGTTGAGATCGATCAAATGCCTGCTGCGGGCGTGAGACCCGTGGTGAACGGCGTTCCGGCCGGGATTATTTCGATGAGCTTTTCAGTGAGTCAGCTGCCGGAGGTCTCAACGCTGGTTGCGCTGCCGGGCGCCAACGCTTCGGCGACCCAGCTGGTGGGGGCCAGCGGCGAATGGCTCGAGCTGATCACCGACTGAGGCAAATCCTATGCTCCTTTACACCGTGCCGACCGCCAACGGTCAGAAAGCCCAGGTGGTGCTGGAAGAGCTCGGCTTTGACTACGAAACGCGAAGCGTTGATCTGGTCGCCGGGGAACATCGCACCCCGGAGATGCTGAAGCTCAATCCCTTTGGCAAGCTGCCGTTTCTCCTGGACGAAGGGGATGCCGTTTACGGCAGCATGGCGATTGCCTTTTATCTTTGCGAAAAGGCCGGCAAGCTGATCCCCGAATCGCTGGCGCAGCGGCGGGAGATGTATCAATGGGCGGGAATGCTCGCCTCCGACTTGAGTCCGGCGCTGGCTGGGCAGTTCATGTTCAGCGAGATTTTCCCGCTGGACGACCCGCGGGCGGTGGACTACTTCGTGGAGTCAGCCTGCCGCATGTTCGAAGTCCTGGATAGCCACCTGGCCGAGCGGGAATATATGGTGGGGAACGAGCTGACGGTGACTGACCTGCTCGCCTATCCGTCGGCGGCGACCTCCGCCGCGCGGCTACCCGAGTCGCTCAAGCCCTGGCCCAACATTCAGCGCTGGGCCGCTCACATCGGGTCGAGGCCGGGAGTGACCCGGGGGATGGCCCGAACCTAGACGGACTTGGGTCTGGGCTCGAGGTTTACTCTTCCGCCATCAGGCCGAGGACGTCGGCCGGCGTTGCGTTAAGCGCTGCCGCAACGCGGTTGAAGTAGTCGATTTCGAGCTGGCTGACCCGGTCGTCAACGTGGATGACCCGCCCGACGAGCTGAATCAGCTTGATCCGGTCATGGTTTTCCAGCTTCTTGGCCACTCCCGCCAGATATTTCTCCAGCGGCTGGCTTTCGAACACCTCAGATTTAGCGGCGGTTCGAATGTCGCCAATGCTGTACTCGTCGCCAGTCGCCTCGCGCAGCAGGTCCTGCACGTGCTCCAGCTCCACCTGCTTGATGTTGGTGTCTGCGCTGGTGGCCCGAGCGAGCGCCATCATGGCCGCTTCCTTGAACAGTTCTTCCTGCTCTTCCGGGGTCGGCTGGCTACCGCCAAAAAATTTCAGAATGCTGCTGAAGTCACCTACGCTCACGGACTGCTCCTTATTGCTTCGCGGCATGCGCGAATTACCGTCAAGGCTCGCAATGGTAGGGCCTGCGGCAGGGTTTGGAAAGTGCGAAAAGCTTAATCGCCCGGATGGAACGGGCAGTTGGCCTCTTTCTCCACGAGGTCAAAAACGAACAGAAATCGGGCCATACCGGTCAGCACGGCCAGCGTCATACCGAGTTCGATAATCTGACCGTCGTCGAGGAAAACCTTGAGCGACTCATAGACCGGGCCTTTGAGCTGGCCCTGGTGCTCGGTCAACAGCATCTGGTCCGCGAGCATCAGGACCGCACGATCCAGCCCGGCAAAATGGTCCAGATCGTCGTTCTCAATGGCGGTCAGATCCTCATCGCTGAGGCCGGCAGCCCGCGCATCCAGCCGATTACCTTGATTGCAGTAGTGGCAACCGTGTCGGGTCGACAGGCGATAGCGGGCGAGTTCTTTGAGCCTCGTTGGTACCCGCCCGCCGTGAAACACGCGTCCGTAGAACTGGTCCCTATACCATTCGAACAGGCGAGGTTCGTTCGCCATGGTTTCAATGAAAGTGGCGTCGCCGCGGATATCGCGCGACTTCTCCCAGCTGCTGCGCAGCATCTCCGGCATTAGGTCTGGCTTTACTCGCCGCAGCGGGGTGTCAGGCATGGGCAAAACCCAGCGGCAGCCCGGCGTCGGGGATAAAGCCGTAAAGCGGTTCATCCGGCAACGCGTCCCGAACGACGTCCCGCACTTTCATCAGCGCCGGGATATCGATACCGGTGTCGTAGCCCATGGCCTCCAGCATGAAGACCAGGTCTTCGGTGACGATGTTGCCGCTGGCCCCGGGAGCAAACGGGCAGCCGCCCAGCCCGCCCAGCGAGCTATCCAGCGTCGTGATCCCTTCATCGAGCGCGGCCAGGGCGTTGGCCAGGCCAACGCCGCGGGTGTTGTGGAGGTGAACGCCGGTCAGCTTGTCGTCACCGACGGCAGCCCGCACTTTGCGGATCAGTCGCCGAACCTGGGCCGGGTTGGCGTAGCCGGTCGTATCCGACAGGCCTACCTCGGCGCAGCCCGCTTCGATCAGCCGCTCCGCGCTACGGACAACCAGGTCGTCCGAGACCGGACCTTCCAGGGTGCAGCCGAATGCTGTCGAGAGGCCAGCTTCGAAGTGGGGGCGCTGTTCTTCCGGCTGCTGTGCGACCAGCTCCGCGATTGCGCGGACCTGCTCGATCATCTGATCATGAGTCCGCCGGACGTTTTTCAGGCTGTGCGTCTCGCTCACCGAAAACGGAATCGAGATTTTATGCGCGCCGGCTTCGATAGCGTCCTGCGCGCCGCGCAGGTTTGGCACCAGCGCGGCGACGGTGAGATCGGGAATCTCACGGGCGTAGGCCACAAGCTCCGCCGTACCGGCCATCTGGGGAATGACCTTGGCGGGGACAAACGACCCCACCTCGATCTCCCGGACGCCAGCGGCGGCTTCGGCCGCCACCCAGGCCTTACGGGCCTCCAGGGGCATAATGGCGGAGACGCTCTGCAGGCCGTCACGCGGACCGACCTCGCTGATCAGAATCTGTGGGGAGGATGAGGCTTCAGGCATCGGTATGACGTCGCGTTTTTGTCCTAATGATATAATCATATAACATATTTGCTCGATCCCTCAGCCAACCGGATTCCGCCCATGAATGACACCAATCTGCCGCTCTCCGGCATCTCCGTCGTGGAGTTTTCCCACATGGTCATGGGGCCGGTTGTCGGGCTGATGCTGGCTGATCTGGGCGCCGACGTGGTCAAAATCGAGCCGCTTGGCGGTGACAAGACGCGACGCCTGCGCGGCTCCGGGGCCGGCTACTTTTCCATGTACAACCGCAACAAGCGCAGCCTGTGCCTGGATCTCAAATCGGACCAGGGCAAGGCGATCGCCCGGTCGCTGGCGCTCAAGGCCGACGTGCTGCTGGAGAACTTCAGGCCAGGCGCCATGGACAAGCTGGGGTTTGACTACGAGAGCCTGTCGGCCGACAACCCCGGCTTGATTTACTGCTCAGCGCGGGGATTCCTGGCCGGTCCGTATGAACACCGCACGGCCCTGGACGAGGTGACTCAGATGATGGGCGGCCTTGCGTACATGACCGGCCCGCCCGGTCGGCCGCTGCGCGCCGGGGCCTCGGTCATCGACGTCACCGGCGGCATGTTTGGCGCGATCGGCGTGCTGGCGGCGCTTCAGCAGCGCCAGGCGACGGGCAAGGGGCAGCAGGTCACCAGCGCGCTGTTTGAAACCACCGCGTTCCTCGTGGGGCAGCACATGGCGCAGAAAGCGGTGACCGGTCAGGCGGCCCAGCCGATGCCCGTCAGGGTGTCAGCCTGGGCGGTCTACGACGTGTTCAAATGCAAAGGCGACGACCAGGTGTTTGTCGGCGTGGTCAGCGACGGCCAGTGGCAGACCTTCACCCGGCACTTCGGGCTGGACGACCTGGCCGATGACCCGGAGCTGAAGGAAAACAGCAACCGGGTCGGCAAGCGAGACGTGATCCTGCCCCGGGTGCAGGCGCGGTTTATGGAGATGGACAAACAGGAGCTCATGAATGAGCTGGATCAATGCGGCGTTCCGTTCGCGCCGATTGGCAAGCCCGAGGACCTGTTCGACGATCCCCATCTGAACGCGTCAGGGGGGCTTCTGGATCTCGATCTGCCTGACGGCGGCGTGACCAAGCTGCCGGCGCTGCCCGTTCAGTTGGGGCAGGAGCGGCTCGGCGTTCGCCTGCCCGTACCCCATCCGGGGGCGGACGGGCGATCAGTGTTGGAGGGGCTTGGCTACTCCGCTGACGACATCCAGTCGCTGGTTGAAGCCGGCGTCGCCGAACTTTCCTGAACCTTTACAGCACGAACGGAATCAGCCAGCGGGTCCGCTTCCTGTACTCGGCCCACTCAGGATAGCGGGACATGCTCGCCTCTTTCATGATCATGTTGACAGCAAACACGCCCAGCCAAACCCATGCAAGTACGAGTACGGGCAGCCAGTGCCAGACCATCAGGACAAAACTGCCGTAGATCATGATTTCCCCCAGGTAGTTCGGATGACGAACGTACCGATGCATGCCGTCGGTAATCAGGCCGCGCTGCAGCCGGAGGGTGAAGAATTTCTGCGCGTCAGCGGCGATCATGACGACACAGCCAATGATGCAGAGGCTAATGCTGAGGCAGTACCAGGCGGCGTCGGGCAGCGGGTAGTCAGGTTGGGAAACGCCGGCAATCAGCAGCCAGCCGAAGACCCAGTACCAGCCCAGAACACCCGTAAACGCCATGATGCCGCCGCCAATCGTGATACGGCGCTGCCAGCCGGGATCCGGAAATGCGATGTCCTTGATAATCCAGACTAGACCGTAGCTGCCGTGCATGGCCGTGTAGATCCACACCTCGGTCGAGTAATTGCCGTACCAGACCATCAGGCTCAGCAGAAAAAGAAAGGTACCGGCCTTCTGAAAGTTGATCACCCAGGAAAACTTCCATGGCCTGGGCCCGCCAAGAAAATCGCACACCAGATAATCGGTCAGGCGGCTCATCACCTGTGCCCAGCGCGGCGCGGCGTAAGCGGATGTTGTTGAACTGACGGTCGCCATACGAGCGGTGAGTATAACGCCGCCTGGCATCACCTATTTCAGTGCACCGTGGGACAGTCAGCGAAACAACACACGACGCTCGACGGGATCCGACTCAGCTGGCAAACACTAGGGAGCACCTTGCAACGCCGGGATCAAGAACTCGCCGAGCAAACGCTCTACGGTTTGGCTCACCTGCGGGTTCTGGAGGATATCTCCGTTGGTGACGATGACGGCATTCAGGTCTGCTGCAACCAGGATGTTCTGACCGCCCCAGCCGCGGGCGCCCGCGAGGTCATTGCTCCCCAGGTCGGGAACGTGCCACATCTGATATCCGTAGCCCGCACCACCGAATTCCGTTTGATGAAGGTACGATGTGGCGGCGTCAATAAACGCTGCGCTGACCAGCTGTTCTCCCTCCCACTGGCCCCGGTTCAATAGCAAGCGGCCAAACTTCAGCGCATCAATCGGTCGAAGGTATAGCTGCCAGCCTCCCTCGTTGACGCCGTCACCGTGCCGGTTCCAAACAACGCCCTCAAACCCCAGCGGTCCAAAAAGAAACTTCTCCGCGAACTGGGCGGTGGTTCCGGCCACATTGTTGTGGATGATGGCGGAAAGCAGGTGTGAGCTGCCGGTGTTGTAAAAGTAGGTTTCGCCCGGTGACGAGACCAGCGGTTCGCCTAGGATAAAGGCCGCCGAGTCCGCGGCTCTGGCCTGCCTGTCGAAGGAGCGCTCTGCCCCAAAGTCGACCCACTTCAGGCCGGTCGTCATTTCCAGGAGATGCCGTACCGTAATCCGGGCCTTTTCCCCTTCGAGAAGGTCGCGCTGCTTCGGCAGCAGCTCAGCAATCGGCTGATCGATCGATTTGATCATGCCCCGATCGATGGCGATGCCGGTGAGCAGGCCGGTAAAGGTTTTGGTCGACGACTGCATGTCGTGGGCTGTTTCGGCGTCGAACCCGTTGTAGTAGCGTTCGAAGACCACCTCGCCGCAGTGCTCCAGGATCACCGTGTCCAGCACCTCAACCGTATCGTTCAGCCAGGCATCAGCCTGCCAAAGAAGCTCATGATCCGGTGAAACCGGGCGGCAGTTCTCCTCTGCGATCGCCGAACCGATCGCGAAGATTCCCGCAACGGCTGCCAGTTGCTTGATCAAAAAAGGCCTCCGGTTTTGCGTTGCCCGGCAGTGTGAGTAAAGAGCGCGATCACGCGACCACTTCAAAATGCGAATAATTACTCGTATCATTGCGGCCGACGGATAGTTTGTCAATGCGCACCGAATGTTGGGCCGTTGGCAAGGTTTCAACGCGCACAGTCGAAGCGCAACAGGGGAAACGCATGACGTACCGGATTCTGGTGTTGCTGTTCGGTTTGATGGCGGTGACCGCGAGCGCTCACCTCGGCGAAGACCTGATTCCGCTGCAGCTGGTGGCCACGCAGTGGGCCAGCGCCGCGCAGAGCGTCGACCGTGAGGCGCTCGCGGCGATGACCACCGACGACTTCACCTTTGAGGGGCGGCCCAAGGAGGTCTACCTGGCCACGCTGTCGATGCGTCAGATCACCCGGGTTGAGCTCAAAAATGCCGTCTACAGCCTGGACGGAGATCGCGCGACCGTCTCACCCGTGGTTTTTGTCCCCTACCGGGAGATGGATCATGCCTTCGGTATTTCGATGCAGATGGTCAAAGTCGACGGCGACTGGCGGCTGCAGCGAATCGATACCGCGCCGTTGCCCGACGAGTGGGAGACGCCGAACCACATGCTGCACCACGCCGTTTTTGAGGCGAGGGTATCGTTGCGTGATGCCGACACGGGCCAACCCGTTTTCGCGCGGGTCAGCGTCCGGGACGCGAGCGGTGAATATTGGCCGCCGCAGGGCCATCGCAAGCGCATTCCTCTGGGCTGGCGCGCAGACGTCGGCGGCGCCGTGCACGTGGCGGGACAAACCTGGGCCTACGTGAAGCCGGATTTTAAGCTGTCCCTGCCGGCGGGTGATTACACGATTCAGGCGCGAAGAGGTCTTGAATATGAGCCTGCGAAGACGTCTTTCCGCGTGACCGAGGACGGTGCTGATGCCGAGCTCAGGCTGTCGCGCTGGGTGCACATGGCTGAACGTGGCTGGTATTCGGGAGATACCCATACTCACTTTCTGGATCCCCACTACGGGATGCTCGAAGCACAGGGTGAGGACGTCAACGTCGTCAACGTGCTGGCATCGTCCGGCGGCAACCTGTCGACGCAGATCGGGCATTTCACCGGGCAGCCGAGCGTGCTGTCCACCGATCGGTACAAGGTCTATATCGGTGAAGAGACCCGCCATGATTTTCTTGGCCACACCGTGCTCTTGAATCTCAAGGAGCTGGTCTTTCCGTTCGGCTGGGGACCCCCTCTGACCGGTGTGCGCGGCGGCAGCGACTATCCGACGATGGCGCACCAGGCGGATAAGGCGCATGCTCAGGGTGGGCTCGTGGCCTGGTCGCACTTTCCTCACCCCCACGGAGAGCTCCCGATCGACGTGGCCTTGGGCAAGGTCGACGCGGTGGAGACGTTTGTCTTCGGAACGCCGTTTGAAAGCCATCCCGCTCGAATCATGATGGGTAAACACACGCCTAAACCCATGAGTCCGCTGCGTCTTTGGTACGCGCTGCTGAATACCGGCTATAACCTCCCGGCGGTGGGTGGAACCGACAAGATGTGGAATACCCAGGTCACCGGCGCCGTCCGCACCTACGTGAACGTCGTGGGTGAATTCAGCTACCAAAGCTGGATCGACGGAATTCAGGCCGGCCGAAACTTTGTATCCACCGGCGCGATGATCGACTTTGCCATCGGATCTGCGTCAATCGGCGACCGCGTCCTGCTGGAGGGGCCACAAACCCTCCCGGTAAACGTACGGGTGGAATCACGCCACCCGGTCGACCACGTGGAGGTGATCGTCAACGGCGAGGTGGTTCTTCACACGGACAATTCGGAGAAGGCTCGGGAGGTGCTGCTGACCGGCGTCGTGGCGCTTGGCGAGAGCGCCTGGGTGGCCGCGCGAGCCTACTCGGAGGAGGCGCTGCCGACTCAGGCCGAACTGACTGGTACTGGCTCTTTGCCCATGGCGCATACCAGTCCGGTCTACTTCGACCTCAACGGAACGCCTCGCGCGTCGCCGGAGGATTCCGAGTTTCTGGCGTCGATCTGCCAGAACACCGTCGACTGGGCCAAAAACGCCGCGATTTACCACACGGACCAGCACCGCGCCGAGGCGGTCGCCCTGTACGAAAAGGGGTGCAGGCCGTTTGTGTCGGGCGCGGCCCCGCCTTGATAACGTGTCCCCGCGGCCTCGGTTGCTTCGCGACGCTGCGTCCTGGCTTCGCGAAGCGGGGGTCGCACGCTGCCGCCTATGGTGCAGCTGACGGAATCGACCCCGGCTTCGCTTGGCTCTGCTAAATCAGACAGCCGGCTTCGCCGCACGATTCCGCCGTATCTTCGCGCGTCGCTCTAGCTTCGTGTTTAGCCTGGTCTCCTGTTCCACCCCGCGCTTCTTTTAAGCGTTCGATTTTGGCCCCCAGCACCAGGTCTGGCAGATGGCCAAAATGCTGCAGCACGCGCTGTCCGGATCGATCAAACAGCACCAGCGTGGGTGTCCCCTGCATGCCGTAGGCTCGCATGGTGGCGGGCTGACGATGCGCATCGTCGACCCTATCGATCGCCACCGGAAAGGTGTAGCGGTACTCATGCAAAAACGCTTCGAGCGCGGCCCGGTGCCCCTGCGCCTGGTGATGTTCAAACACGCTGTGCAGGCCGATCACCTGCACGTCATCGGGGCTGAAGCTGTCGGCGACCCGCTGTGCCTGCGGCAGCCCAGTGGCCACGCAGCCCGGGCACAGCATCTGAAAAGTCTCCATGACAACCACCTTTCCCTTGAGGCCCTCAAGGCTCAGCGGTCCTTCGACGTTGAGCCACTCGCTCACGTTCCAGTCGGGTGTGTTCATGGCTAGAAATCTCCTTCGATGACGTAAGGGTGGCTCCACAGAATCGCCTGGAGCAACACGGACTTGGTCCAGGCCTGATGCATGGCGTCAACCTCTTCTGGAGTATGGTCACCGTTCGCGAGAAACGGTTTCAGGGTTGCCGTCACCGGATAAACGAGTGCCACCACCAGGCTCATCGGAATGTGATCCGGCCCGGTGGCGCCGTCGGTGCGATTTTTGCCTACGCGATGGTGCCGGCGCGCAATTTCGTACTGGTAGTTCAGCCAGTCCTGGTCGTAGTTGGCGTCAGCCGTGTCGTAGACCCACTGGATGAAACGGCTTCGGACCCGGCCCAGGTATTCGGTGTCGGGCTGGCCGCCCGCGTTATGAAAATAGTAGAGCAGGTGCGGATTGGCGCCGACAAAGCCATACCAGGTGTCCAGGATCTGTTCGGCCTGAGGTGCGAGCACCGCCTTGCTTTCTCGGAGCCACCGTTCATCGTCCGCGCTGAACAGAACGGTGGTTTTGAGGGCCTCAAGATCCGCCAGTGAATACGGCGCTTTCGTGAGCTGCCTGTCGCCATAGTCGTAGCCCGGCAGCGCTTCGCTATCGGGGCGTTCATTCGCCTGAACCTGGGTCCAGAGCAGTGTTGAAAAAACAGCAAGTACTTTGAGCATGTCAGATGACTCCTTAAGTTGATAAATATAGTATCGACTCAATACTATATTTCTAAACTAGCAGGAGTTTGTCGCTTGTGCAATACTAGTAGCGACTAAATACTAACTATGAAATCAAAAAACCATCCATCGGATACCAACGCTGCAGAACTGCTGCAGCGGCTCAGTCGGCTGCTCGCCAATGACCAGCTCGCGCATGGACTAAACCCCGTGCAGTGGGAGGCGCTGCGTTTTTTCTCGAAGGCCAACCGGTATTCGAGCAGCCCGTCAGCCTTGACGGCTTACCTGGGTGTCACCAAGGGCACGGTGTCTCAAACCATCAAAGCGCTGGAACGAAAAGGTATGGTCAGGAAACAGCCGCTGGCGTCCGACCGGCGAGCGGTTTCGATTCACCTCACGGCGGCGGGGCGCCGGTATCTGGCCGACGACCCGCTGGCGTCGTTAAGCCGTGTGCTGGGTAACCTGCCCACCAAAACCGAGCAGGAGCTCGGCACGCTGCTGCAGGAGCTGCTTGTGAGCATGTTGAGTGAACGTCAGCAGCAGCCCTTTGGAAAGTGCTGCACCTGCCGTCATTTTCAGCGGAAACACGCGGATGGCGATCCTCACCGGTGCGGGTTACTCGAGCTCAGCCTGAACGCGGATGACGCGGAGCTGATCTGCCAGGAGCATCAATACGCCTAGCCGGAGCCGCCGCAGTTCCGGTTGTCGCTAGACCGAAGCGGCGAGGTGCCGGCCCGGCGCCTGACGGTCAACGGTGCTATTCGTCTGCGATCGTCAACGCCACCCGGAACCCAAGGATCTGGCTGTGATAACCGGCGCCGTCCCCCGCCTGTGCCGCCGCCCGTACCCAGTCGGTTCCGGACACCCAGCTGCCCCCACGAGGCGTTCGCCGGCTGCAGTCGCCGTTGTCCTCTTCCAGCCAGGCCCGCCCGTCCAGGGGAATGGCCTGGCTCTGTCTGTGTACGCAGTCGTCGGTCCATTCCCAGGCGTTGCCCAACATATCGTGCAGGCCCCAGGGGTTAGGCTCGAAACTCCCGACAGATGCTGTTTGCAGATATCCATCGTCGCAGTGAAACACCGGTGCGTATTCGAAGTGCCGCCGAAAGGTGCTGTCACCGACGTTCGCATATTGGCACGCATCGGCGTTGCTGCTGCCCCAGAACCAGGGCCCGCGAGTCCCCGCACGCAGCGCGTACTCAAATTCGGTCGACGACAGTAGCCGATAGGGTTTACCGGTCTTTTCCGCCAGCCAGCTCGCGTAGGCGGTGGCGTCTACATGGCTCACGCAGACCACCGGGTGGCTGTCGTTTTGGGGATAGCCCGGCGCTTCCCAGGTGTGGGCGCGTACGTAGCCCATAATTCGATTGACGTTCCAGGTATTGCAGCCGAGCTGGCTCATCTGGTGCCCCGATGCTTCCATGAACGCCCGGTACTGGGCCTGTGTCACCTCGGTTTTCGCGACGGCAAGGCGATACGTTATCGACACCTCTCGCAGCGGGAGATCGCCAGCCTTGGTGTTTGCCTCATACGGCTCTGCCCCCAGCGTTGCCGTACCCGACGGGATCTCGATCATTTCCGGACAGTCGGTACAGTCCTTAAACGTCTGGGCGCCGGCGCCCGTAGTCGCCAGTATGAATAAGGCCGCCGTAGTGGCGGCCAACAAAAGACGCTTTTGACTCATCGTTGTTCCGATTCGGTGAACCGCTGATTTAGAACTCGTAGGTCGCGCGGATGCCAACCTGCCGGCGATCCCTTAGACCCAGCTGATAACCAAGCGTACTAAAATCGAACAGCGAAGTGTCGAAGGAGAGGTCGCGGAATCGGTTGATGGCCGTCGGCGTTTCGTCATCGGTGAGGTTGGTGACAAACGCTTCGATCCGATAATTGTCGGTTCGTATGCCGGCGCGGAGGTTGATCTGGTAACCGGAGGGGGCGGTCGTCAGATTGATCTCATCGGCAAATCGCTCCCCCTGGTAGAAGGCGTCGCCGCGGGCAAACCAGTCGAGCCCGTTCGAAAACTTTCCGTTGAAGGATGCCGACACCGAGCCGCTCCACTCCGGGAACCGCTCCGCCCGTCGGCCGCTGGCGTCCGGCGTTCCAAATACCTCGGCATGGACGCCGGAGTTGAAGACCTTAAACTCCGAGTCGATGTACGCCAACGTTGCGCCCATGGAAAAGCCTTCGGTGAAGGCGTAGTCCGCCTCAAACTCGAGCCCGTTGACCTCCGACTTTCCGGCGTTGATGAAGTAGTCGACCTGCTGTACCCCGGTCGGATCGTTGGGGTCGGCCACGATATCTGCACGTCGGAACGTCTGATCGGTACGTTCCATGTTGAAAATCGCCAGCGTGGTTACGCCGGCGCCGTTATTCCACACCTGCTTCCACCCGAGTTCGATATTGTCGAGCTGCTCTTCGCGAAAGGCGGCGGAAGCGTCACTCTGAATGGCTCTAAGCTCAGCCAGCTGCGCGTCCGAAAGATTTGCGATTTCGGCGTTAAATCCGCCGGGGAGATTCCCCTCGGAAAAGCTCGCGTAGAGCAGGGCGTCTTCGGTCGCCTGCCACTCAACGATGGCACGGGGAAGGAAGTTGTCGAACTCCACGCTCTCGGGCGGCACCATGTCGTCCGTGTTACCGTCATCGTCGACTTCGTCTTTTTGCTGGCGGCCCTCCAGCGTGATGGTCACGGTGTCGGTCAGATCGTAAATCAGGCTGCCAAACACGCCCGTTGTGCTGATCGCCTCGAGCGCTGGAGCCGCGTTGAAGTTGAGAAAGCCCAGCGGTGGGACAATAAACGTGCCGTTGTTGGCAAAGTCCTGCTCGAAGTGATTGACACCGATAGACCACTGCAGCCGGTCGTCGAAACCGAGACCCGACAGGCGGAGCTCCTGGCTGTCGTCCTCAAACTTGCGGTTGGCAAACGAGAAGTAGGCTTCGTCGGAGGAGTCATCCGCATCGCGCAGCAGCTGTACTTCCTCATCGTTGCTGCCGAACAAACCACTCAACGTCATGCTCGTGCCCGGAATGTCGTAGTTGAACTGCAGGCTGAGCCGCGTCGACTCCCGTTCCAGGCCAATTTGGGTTCGATTCGGTCCCAGTACAGACGGCAGGCTCAGCAGCCGGTCGCGCAAGCCGTCAGAAACATCGGAGTTAAACCGCAGCGGGGTGATCTGCGCATCTCCGCAGATGGTGGTGTCGGTGCCACCAAACGGGCCGCAGTTGTGGTCATCGAGGCCTGAGAACGTGTAGGCCGGCGGGCCGTCGTCGTTCTCGTAGTAGTAGCCTCGCAGCTTGATCTCGAGATTGTCAGTCGGCGTGAAAAAGAGGGTTCCGCCGATCGCTGACGTCTCCTCTGCGCCGAGCTCAGTGCCGTCGTTCTCAGCGCGGTAGTGGCCGCCCTTGTCTCGGTAGGAAACGCTGAGCCGGCCTTTGACCCAGCTTGCCAGCGGGCCTTCGACGCTTGCCTGGATCTGATAGTCACTGCGGTCTGCGGCCATGGCGGAAAGTCGCCCCTTAAACTCCTCTCCGGGCGTCTTGGTGATGTAGTTAACTGCGCCGCCGAAGGTCAGGCGCCCAAAGTAAGCGGACTGTGGGCCTTTGATGACCTCAATCCGCTCGACGTCTTCCAGGCCGATCCCCTGAATGCCGTTGGATACGAAGATGCCGTCGATGAAAACCGAAGCCGTCTGGCGACTCGGCGCCAGGGAGTTGACAGAAATCCCCCGAAACCTCGGGCTGTTGTCAAAACGCCCCGGAATGCCCGCAAACTTTTCATAGACAAAGCCGGGTGTCACTGCGGGCAGGTCCGCAATGCTCTGCATGCCGATCGCCTCGATGTCCTCGGCACTGAAAGCCGTGATCGAGATGGGAATATCGGTAATCGACTCCTCCCGCTTTCGCGCCGTAACAACGACCACATCAATGATTTCCTCATTCTCGGCTCCATCCTGGGAGCGTGCCTCCTGGGTGCCGGAGGCAAGAAGAGCGATCAGCATGGCTGACCCGAGCGACTGGACAAACTTCATACCGCGTACCTCGCTGCTTTAGGGAGGGCCGCCGCGTGAAGGTCCGAATGGGCAGCCCATGAGCCCATTCCGACATTCACGTTTGTGTTTGTCAAGTTTACATATATGTTTATCTGATGGCGCTTTCGCACCCTGAGAAAACCACAAAGATTCCGGATAGGTGCAGACAGAGGGAATACTTAGGGCGGCACGAGGTCTTTTGTGGGTCAGCGACACAAGCCTTCTCGCCGATATTCCTTATTCCTGGGTTTCGGCGGAACAAGGCGCCTATTGTTGGCGTTCGGGTCTCACCTGCCGGACTCAGAGCCAAAAAACGCCTCGAGTTCCGGGACTCCAGGAAACCCGGCTTGTTCTTCGGACGTTACCCTGCCGATCTGTTCGCAGCGCAGCCGCGTCTTCTGGCTTGTGAGCAGCTGCCGCAGCAGCATCGTAGGCCTGTCAGTCTTCCACTCTCTGGCCTCAACCATTTGTCCGATACCCAGATCGATCGCGCGCTTTCCGTTGTCTGGACGGTCGGCGCCAAACGCCAAAATGAGTTGGGGGATGCCTGCGCCTGCTGCGGCTCCCAGTGTTCCCAGGCCGCCATGATGTATGGCGCAGCTGCAACGCGGCATCAGCAGGCCGAAAGGAGCTTTCTCGGCGACCAATACACGACCTCCGGTCGATTCAACTCGGTCCGGGTATCGTGTAACCACAATCGACGGCAGATCGTTATGACGGGCTGCTTTCAAACCTGCTGCGAAGAAAGATTCGTCAAGGTAATCCCCTGTGCCGCCGGTTATCAGTACCGGTGCGGGATTTGCAGCAAGAAATTGTTCGATCGGGTCGCTCAGTTGAACTCGCTCCGCCTCGTTGTCTGCAAGAAAACCGATCGGTTCGACTCCTGACAGCCAGTCTTCAGCTGGCTCAGCAAACCAGCGAGGCCACTGACCGATTGACGAAGCAGAATAAGCAAGCCAGGTATCCCAATCGGTGATCTCGGACATACCCAAATTAGCCCTGATCTGCCGAATGGAATCGCCGAGCACATCCCGAAACATGGCTAGCCGGATTTTCGCCCTAAGGTTCCACTGGGCAACCTGAACGGGTGCGATGAACAACCACATAATCGGCAGGCCGATGCGCTCCGCGACGAGGCGAGCTGGTACGTCAAAGGTTGGGCAACTGAGCAGGACGCTGTTGTCTCTGAGTTCCGATTCAATGGCCCGAACTGAGCCTTCCGCGAGTGGGAGCGAAAAATCCTGCAGAAATCTGCCAATGCCTCCTGGTGTATTTAACGCAGAGACGTTGGACAGGTATTCAGCGTATTGCTGTGCGCTGTCAATTGGGGCGTAAGCGAGGCCTGCTTTTTCGGCGAGACTCTCATACCCTGCATGCGTCACCAGAGTTGCACTGTGACCGCTTCGCACGATGCTGCCGCCGATCCGAACAAATGGCAGTATGTCGCCCGCCGAGCCTGAGCAATAAAGCAGGACGTGCAATCGCTTGACCTTCGTCAGCTGTCGGTCAACGCAGATAGCTGGTCAAGAACGCTCCCAACGGGTTGGTTTCCGGTCGTGTCCTGGAACTCGATTTCTTCGGCCAGTTCGGCAATGGAGAAATTTGTTGTAAACAGCAGTGTCGGATCGAGCTCCACGTTTGCCGCGGCACTCATCTCGGAAAGAATTTGCACCGCCTGCAGTGAATGTCCACCCAGATCAAAAAAACCCTCGTTCCGGTCGACTTCTGATACACCCAGATGTTCACAGAAAGCTCTGGTCAGCAACGTTTCTATATCCGAAGCCTCGTTGGACGACGATTGGGGTGCAGCGTTTTGAGCCGGTGTATAGGCGTTCAGGATCTGCTCTCCTGTTGCCAGAGCCTCTGCAATGTGCGCCAGCAACCCAGGATTATGGTTTCGCCCAAAATCGCCTGGGTGTTTCTCAGTAGTAGGCGCGTGAGCCTGTGGCTCACGCTCAGCAGATTGACTTTCGACAGCTTCAAATCGACAACCTGCCGCACGCTCACTGGTCATCGAAAACTCCGAGCTCGCCGAACTGTCGGCTCCCGCCAGTTTCGTTAAAAAATCGAGAGCAGGGGTGTTGCGGCCACTATCGGTGAAATGAAAAGTGACCTTTGAGACGTTTCGTTCGCGAGCTTGCCGTGCAAGCTCTGCCACCATCGAATGCTCAACGCCTCGTCCGAGGGCCCGGCAGCTAAGCAAAAACTCCCTCACATGCAGGGTTTCTGCGGATACAGCTCCTTGGATCAGGCCTACCAATCCATAGTCTCCAAAGCGGTCGCTCACGCGTGTGGTCAGACAGATCGTTGCCGGGTCCTTTGAGGCAGCGACGAGCTGTGCCTCGGACTGCCTCAGTCCATTGGTGTTGAACTGGTTAGTGCGATGCGAAAGCTCGAATGCTCTACTCAGATCCTCTGAGTCAAGCTGACGATGATCGATTCTCAAGTCGAGGCTGGAGATGAAGTCCGCCAGGGTAGCTCCCGATTCAAGGGACTGGGCGCGCGATGATTCGCGATTGGCGTGCTCTCGGTAGGCCTCGGTACGCCGCTTTGTTTCTTCGGTTGTGACCGATGAGTCGGTTGGCCAGAAGTGTTTCCAGAACCTTTGGGCATTGGTCTCGGGCGGTGCCAGGGTCACCACTTCAGAGTGCACCCGGGAGACCTCTGCCAGCTGCATCGGGTCATCATCAACAAAAATAAAGCTGTCCAGCCCAAGCCCGAGCGTTTCGGAGAGCCTGGTCATTGACGCTGATTTCAAACCCCATCCGATCTGATGGGCGGTCACGTCATCGAGGCTGAGTACCATCTCTGCATTTCGCTCGAAAACTGCCAATACGTCCGCTTCGTTGTTTTTGCTAACCAGGCAGACGAGCATTCCTGCCTGACGACAGCTTTGCGCGTGTCTTTGCAGGGCGAGGTGTTGTTCGTTGAGCACGATTCCATCCGGACCAAGCTCGCCGCACAATCCGCCCCACAGCGTGTCGTCGCAATCCAGGACCAGGACTTTGCTGTCGGGAACAAGCTGATGCCAAACGTGCCGGGCAATCGTCGCCGCAAGGGCAGCAAAATAGGTGGCTGAAAACGGGATAGCCGCAATCCGGGATCCATGCGGATCGGACATTTGAGTAACCTGATAGTTCTCCTGCACCTCCGTGCCAGAAGCCAACGTCAGGCCGCTTAAGCCTGACAGGGTATCTGCAATCCGTTGCTCAGCTAAGACAAGATCAGGCTGACCCGCGTTCTCCGGTGCTGACGGCGGGCAAAGGATCAGCAGGAGACTCTCCTGCCTGCTTTCCAGGAAGGTCTCAACGGCGCCGCAGAAGTCACTGGCAGCACGCTTGACGTCGCCCCCAGAAAGCCAACGCTCAGGTTGCAGAAGGATCACCTTTGTGGCCGATCTATCTGCGGCAAGCGCGCTGGCTGGATCAAGCAGCTGCTGGAACAGCTGATCAAAGGGAGCGTATTCCTGAGACGACCAGAGCTGTAGCTCCTGATTCCAGAATGACAATGCTGCGTCGATGGGCTCGATCGTGAAATTGGCAGCGATCACCAGGTTTGCCGACAGTGTCGATGTGTCCATCAGTAGAGATCTCCCTGGACGATGGCATTCAGCAGCGAATCGTCGCTCAAATCGCGCTCAGACAGGATCTTTCCAACATGACCTTGAACCAGGGTGAGTCGCCGATCCCCGTCAGCAGTCACGGCGCCCGCGAGCGTGACTGGTGTGGCTACCGGCTCCTGCGCAGCGATTCGCTCGGGCGCGGTGGCCAGCGCGAACCAGCACTCATAGCTGCCGTCAGGGGCCCTGTTCACCATAAAGGCGTAGTCGGACAGCTCGGCCATGGTTTCTGCCTTCAGCCCCTTGGTTCTCACCACGAATGGCTGGTCGCCTACCGGTCTGCGCAGCGGCGACAGGGTGGCTTCATAGCAGAAGTCCGGGTCCTCGAGCTCGGACAGCCGGAAAATGATATCGGGTGTCGGGACGGATTGCTGCGAGCTGTTTTCTTTGGAGTTTTGCCCGGTGAGTTCCATGGAATAGTACTGTCGATCCACCGACGCGAGCAGCGCCACCATCAGTCGAGCCTGGTCCAGAGGGCCAATCGGATCTGCGTCTTCGTTGCTGAACCGATGTCCTGCTACGCGTGCACGCCAGGCGCTGGCAAATCCAATGACCGTTCCCTCTTCGTAAACGTGGTTCTTGTCGCTGATATGCCGTACGCCGGCGACGTCCCATTTCTTGTTGAACAGCCTTACGCTCGAAACACTCCATTCTTCGCTCCAACGAAGCATGAAGTACGGAAGGTCCCACCATTGACAGGGGGGCGGAGGTACGTAAGTCACAATTGACCGCGGCTCGATGTACACCTCGCCGCCAGCTTCGATAGCAGCCAGACAGAAGTCTCGCTCCTCGTGAAGGTTGTAGAGCTTAGGGTCCAGAAGCCCAATCTGGTCAAACAACGTCATCCGCGCGAGCATGCAGTGAAACTCAACGTACTCCACCTTGCGACGCTTCAAACGCATATCAGCTTTGGCGACGGGTGTGTCGTAAAGGTACTGTTCATCGATCAGGTATTTGCGCCCGTCTTCTTCGACAGGCGTAAGGCGGCCTCCGGCCATGTGTATGGTGGCTCGTTCAAATTCATGGATCATGTAGAGCGGGCCGACCAGCGATGCCTGAGTTTCGTCTGCGCAGGCCAGCAGGTGCTCAAGCCAGTTGGGGGCGACCAAGGCATCGTTATCCAAAAACACGACGTACTCGGTTTTGACCTTTGGAATAGCGAGATTTCTAGCCTCGTTCGGCGCAAGAAATCGCGGGGTGTGAATCAATTCAAATCCCTTGTCCTCTGAGGCCCGCTGAAGCATCGTCAGCACCTGGGGTGGGACCCCGCCGCTCACATAGATGAGATCAAACGGCAGCGAAGTGTGTTCGTAAATTGCATCGAGCGCCCTCTCGCTGAGGCTGAAGCGCTCGCGGGGCGAGATGACGATGGTGACTCGTGGCGTGGTCATAGTTTCTATCCTGTAATGGGCATCGGAGCCCTGATGACAGCTGCCGAAGATGAATTCATTACGCGGCCTCCCTGGCTGCGCTGTTGGGCGGAAGATCAAGAAGCCAGGCTACGGCATGTTCGGCTACTCGGACACGATCAGATTTAAAGATCAAGGTGTGGTCAAACCTTGGCTCATAGACCACCGCGATCGATTGACGCGGCGTCGCCGGCGTGAGCAGGCTGTAGAGCTGTCTCCGGTGGTTATAGTCCCGGCGATTCAGGTAAATGAACAGGTAGCGAACGCCGCTGACCGTACTTTTCTCAAGCTGGGAGGCAAACTCGCCGACGGGCAGCGGTTTGTGAATGCGGACGGCAGGTATTTCGGATTTGCCGTCCGGACCTGCCGGTGGCTTTGAACGTCGGCGAAGTGATCTCACGGCGACTCGGACCACCCGAAACGGGTTGAGCGCCTTCCGAACGAAAAACCATCGATTGGGATAAGCCGGTGGGTCGATCATGACAACACCGACCACCCGGGGGTCGACCAGTGCAACCCGGTGTCCATCGCTCGCTCCGGAGCACAGGCCGACCATAACGAAATGCCGGCAGCCGGTCCGATCGGAGAGCATGTCCATAGCATCGACCAGATCAGCGTTTTTTCGTTGCGAGACCTGGTGACGCCCTGCTGGGGATGAGCTGTCTCCCAACCCAGAAAGGTCAAACCGGAATGAACTGAAGCCCGCGTCTCGAAGCGCTCGGGCGAGGTAGGTATGGAGCCGAAATGGACCTACGTGGTGAACGAAGCCAGCGTTGGGTATGACAACGATGGGCCGCCGGGATTCTGCTGTCTTCGATTCGGGTGAGCTCAGCACGCCCGAGAGATGGTCGCTACGACCGAAACGTATCGCTTGTTCCAACGCTGGAGCCTTCAGTCGTGAATTCCAGGATTTTTCGAGCTACCGGCTGGCCCATCAGGACCTTTTCCAGGTGCTCAATCGAATTCCAGTAGCATGGCATATCCAGGCTGATAGTCGACCACTCAACGGAAAACGAACCTTGAAACTTTGTAAAACTGCCTGCGCAACCGGTGTCCTCAGCGGCTATCCACAATCCCCTCGAAGTGTTGACGGACGATTCGCTATCCGCATGAAACCCGGCAAGCGACTCTCTGAGCGAGTTCGGTAGGGAAAACCCTATGCGCTCCTCCGGGTCGTGCACATTCCGACGCCGACCGGGCCGTCCGTACATCGGGCTGTCGAGCAGTTCCTGGTGGAGCTGATCTATTTCGGACAGGTAGGCGTCACCGTTAAGAACCGGGTCCCAGAGAACCAGCTGATCTGCCTTCACCTTCAGGCTGGCGATGATGCCAGCGCCGAGGCGCACGCCGATGAGCGTGAGATGATCGCAACCTGACTGCCGCTTCAGGTGCTCGATTGCCTCCAAGGTGTCCTCGCACCATACGCCGAGAGACACCTTCTCGTGATCAGCAGAGTCCCCGGTTCCCGAAAGATCGAAACGCAGGGTTGGTATCCCGCGCCTGGCTAGATCTACCGCGAGTTTTTGCAGCGTTTTATGGCAACGCATGTGTTCCTGACCGAAGGGCGGGACAATCAGTGCCGCCATCCCTGTTCGAGCCGCGGCCGGGTCGTCATGGTAGACCCCAAAGAGCCGGTTGCCCTCGCCGAAAAACAGTGGATTGAAATTAGCCAGTTTGATTTCCTTCGAGTTACCCGGAACTACACGCTGCGCTGTCGCTCGCCAAGTGGGCCATCAGGCTCGCAACTTCCAGCGCTCGTGGGCGCTAGTGTGCTTTCACCTCAGCCGTACCGTCCGGCGACATCGTCATGTGGTACTGGAAGCGGTCCGGGTTGTATACGGCGTACAGGTGGTCGAGCAGCTGATCTTTTTCGTCGAAGGACCGCCGAACCAGCATCAGCAGCGGTTTGCCCGGCATGATGCCCAGCGCGTCTGCTTCCTGGGGTGAGGCGGCTTTGGCGGTCAGCGTTTGTTCGATGTGGTCGATATTGATGTTGGCCTGCCGCAGTAGCTCGAGCCGCGTTCGGCTGACCAGCTCGCTGCGCGACACGTCCTTCTTTTCCAGGCCCAGTGTCCACGATTCGTAGTAGGCGAAAGGCATGCTGGCCGCGCTACGTACGCGAACGATCTGGCACAGCTTCTGCTTTTCCGGCAGGTCAAACAGGTCGGCGATCGGCGCTGGCGGAAAAGCAAAATGCAGACCGAGCACCTTGATCCGCGTGGCCCGACCCATCATTTCAAGGTTTTCGAGCATGCCCAGCAGCGGTGCGTTGACCGGTTTCGGTCGGTAGCGGTAGCTGACGAACGTCCCGCGGCCGCGGTGGCGGGCGACCAGGTTGCGAGTGGACAGGTCGTGCAGCGCCCGGCGGGCGGTGATCCGCGAGACGTTAAACGACTCGGCCAGCTCCTTTTCGGAGGGCATCCGCTCGCCGTCCTTGAGTACACCGCCCACGATGCAGTCGCGCAGCATGGTGAATAGCTGGTGGTACAGCGGCGTCGGAGAGTCCGGGTCCAGGACGTCCGTCGTGTACTGACGGAGCAGGTCCGAGGTGTTCTGGGTCACGAAGTTTAGGTGCTCAACCTTTATCAGGCGCTGCGGGCAGAGCCCTGCACCTCCGAGCGGGCGATCACCTGGTAGTACTCGACGCCGGCATCGGCGAATTCAGGGTCGTCGCGTTCTCCGATGCGGTCGAGCAGGAACCGAGCGGCGGTGGGCGGGCGGAGGCCGTCACAGTCACCGGTATCGTGAAGGACCTCGTACTGGTGCTGGGTCAGATCGATGGCGTCAGCCAGAGTCTCTTTGAACCCGATGCGGTCTGCCGCCTGCTGCCATCCCTCTACCACCCTCGCGGGGATCGCCTCGGCGGCGTCGCCGCTGCCGTACCCCACCAGCAGAATTTCGTCACCGGCCTGCAGCTTGGCGGGCTGCCCGCTGGCGGAAGGACCAGGGCTTGCGGCCTCTTCGAGACCTGCGCCCAGCCAGGCTGGTAGCGCCGCGGTGTAGAGGTTGCCGATCTCCATCATCGGCTCCGACCCGAGCGTCAGCGGCCGGCCGACTGTGGCGTCAAAAAACTCGGTCTTTCGCACTGCCCGGATGACCTGCATCGCCAGCGGGTAGGGATCGTCGTTCAGCCGATTGTCGGCCACCAGCTCGAGGAGGTCTGGCGTTGCCAGGAGCTCACTTCTCAGTTTGTTGGCGTCAACGCCGGCCTCCGCCGCCGCAGCGGCCAGGCCTTCAAAGGCGTCTTCGTCCGCGGCCATGGCGCCCAGCACGGAGATGGCCAGTCCGGTTTCCGGCATCCGCCGGTAGGGTCGGTGCATGAACACCCCGGCCAGCGATTCCATATAGCTTTTGGGGGGCTGGCCGCGGCGCCGCCACAGGTCCCGCATCGCGGTCAGCGTGGCGTCGAGGTAGCAACTCGTGGAGTAGTGGCCGTTGAAGACCGGAAAGTCGCGGCTTTGCCCGAACGGTCGCGGCGCCCGGCTGCTCGCCTGGCTCATCGGCTTGCGAAAATCGATCAGCCGATAGTCCGAGGCGCTGCCCGACCACGGAAGCATCAGCTCGAGCAGCGCCGGTTTGGCGCTGAGCGCCATGGCCACCGCACCGGCGCCCTGCGTTGGCTCGCCGCTGCTGCCGCGCGCGTATTCAGCCACGTCGCCGCAGATCACCAGCGCCAGGCTGTCCTCGGGTTCGCAGGCCAGGAAGCGCGCGGCGCTCTTCAGGCCATAGACCCCACCCAGGCAGGCATGCTTGAACTCGGGAACCTCGCAGTGACGGCTGATCGGCTCCAGCCCAAGCTGGGGCAGTACCTGGTTCAGCAGGCCTTTGACCACCACAGCCCCGGCCGAGTTGTCGGTACTGGATTCGGTGCCCAGCGCCAGGAAGCGAATTTTCGTGGTGTCGATCTGGTTTTTGACGATCAGCCGAAGCGCCGCTTCCGCCGCCATGGTGTAGACGTTTTCCCGCGGCCCGCGGACGCGAAAACTGTTGCCGACGACGGCCCGGATCTTACCGGCGGAGTGGCCGTACCAGTCACACCACTGCGCCAGATCGACCCGGTAGGGAGGGATGTATGCCGCAATTGCGCTGATGCCAGGTGCCATAGTTGACCGAATGTCAGAGAAAAGTGACACCAGTATGCCGCAGGACCCCTCCCGTTTAAATCACGCCTTGCTCAGTCATCCCGGTCAGCTGTTCGTCGGTGTAGCCGAGCAGGCCCGTCAGAACCTCATGGTTGTGCTGACCCAGGTCCGGGCCCGGGCTGTGCACAGCCCCAGGGGTCAGGGATAGCTTCGGCGCGACGTTCTGCATCTGCAGGTCGCCCAGCTCCGGATGCATCACCTTGATGATCGCCTCGCGAGCTTTAAAGTGGGGGTCTTCCAGCATGTCCGGGGCGCGGTAGATCTTGCCGACCGGAACGCCGTGTTCCTCCATCAGCTGCACCAGCGTGTCCGCGTCTTTGGTGCGGGTCCACTCCGAGACCATCTCGTCCAGCTCGACCTGCACGGCCCCGCGTGCCGCGTGCGTGGCGTAGCGCTCGTCCTCGGCCAGCTCCGGCTGCCCCATGGCGGCCGACAGCCGACGAAATACCGTGTCCTGGTTGGCGGCGATCAGAATCATCTTGTCATCGGCCGTGGGATAGACGTTGGACGGCGCGACGTTGGGCAGGATCGCGCCGGTGCGCTCCCGGATATAGCCCGTCTTGTCGTACTCGGTGATGAGCGACTCCATCATGTTGAGAACCGCCTCATAGATCGCCGAATCCACGATCTGGCCTTCACCAGTCTGGTTCTTATGGTGCAGTGCGGCGAGCGCGCCGACGGTGGCGAAGGTGGCGGCCAGCGAATCCCCGATGCTGATGCCCATACGGCTCGGTGGCGTGGAGGGGTCGCCGCACACGTACCGGAGACCACCCATCGCTTCACCGATCGAGCCGTAGCCAGCACGCTTCGAGTAAGGTCCGGTCTGGCCCTGACCGGAGACGCGGATCATGATGATGCCCGGATTGATCGCCTTGAGCTCCTCATACCCGAGGTTCCACTTTTCCATCGTCCCGGGACGAAAGTTTTCGAGCACAAAATCCGCCTGAGCGACAAGCTCGCGCACGATGGCCTGACCCTCGGGCACCCGGAGGTTGACCGTCACAGACTTCTTGTTGCGGGCCACCACGGGCCACCAGAGCGACTTGCCATGGGCCTTCTCCTGGCCCCAGACCCGCATCGGGTCACCCATGCCGGGTGCCTCGAGCTTGATGACCTCCGCGCCCATGTCTCCCAGCAGCTGCCCGCAGAATGGTCCCGCGAGCAGCGTGCCCATTTCGATTACGCGCAGCCCTTTCAGCGGCCCGCTTGGTCCTGACGCCTGTGCCATCGTTCTACCCCGTGAAAAAAGACTGTGTTGTATACCGCTCCCGAAGCGGCTCAGTCAAATGTCCAGACATTTAAAAAAGGTATACTGCCGCCCTTCGTGACGCATTGCGGGAGTGAGAACTGTGAGTCGCATTGAGGTAGTTGAGGTAGGTCCGCGGGATGGGCTTCAGTCCGAGCTGGAGATCGTATCCACCTCGGATAAGGCGGAATTTGTCCGCCGTTCGCTGAGCGCCGGCATCCGGCGGTTGGAGGTCACCAGCTTTGTACATCCGAAGCGAGTCCCCCAGATGGCGGACGCGGAAGACCTGATGGCCACCGCGCCCCGGACAGACGACTCCTGCTTCATTGGCCTGGCGCTGAATGAGCGCGGCTGTCAGCGGGCTCTGGACGCCGGCTGCGACATGGTTGGATTTGTTGTCGTCTCCAGCAACACATTCAACCAGCGCAACCAGGGCGTGACGTCGGAGGAATCGGTCCAGGCGTTCGGCCGGGTCTGCGAGATGGCGACCGCCGCCGGCACGCCGGTCAGCCTGACGCTGGCGGCGGCCTGGGGCTGCCCCTTCGAAGGGCTGGTTGAGCCGGCGCAGGTGCTGCGGCTGCTGGAGTCCTGTCTGCCCTTTGGTCCGAGCGAAATCGGCCTGGCCGACACGATCGGGGTATCCGTACCGCGCAAGGTCACGGCGCTGGTCAAAGAGGTACAGGGCATGGCCGGAAAGCTGCCGCTGCGCTGCCACTTCCACAACACCCGCAACACGGGCATCGCGAACGCCCTGGCGGCGGCTGACGCCGGCGCGCACCGGCTCGATGCGAGCACCGGCGGCATCGGCGGCTGCCCCTTCGCGCCGGCCGCGACCGGCAACGTCGCCATGGAAGACATGCTTTACGCCCTGCATAACTCGGGCTTTGAGACCGGTGTCGATCTCGAAACCGTTCTGGAAACGGCCAAGTGGCTCGATGGCGTGATGGGCAAGCCGATGCCCAGCATGCTCTCGCGCGCGGGCGATTTCCGCTTTGAAGCCCGAACCTGACGTTCGGCACGCATCCACCGCTAAAAAGGAATTCACATGCCGATCGTCAACGTAAACAACCACCACATGTACTACGAGATCCTGGGCGAGGGTGATCCAGCGATCTGTATGGGTGGCTGGGGAACCTACTGTCACGGGAACGAGCGCAATCTGGCGCAGGGCCTGACGGATCGTTTTCAGACGCTCATTATCGATTACCGTGGCATCGGGGAGTCGACCGACGATCTCTCTGAACCCGCCACCATGAAGCTTCACGCGCAGGACGTGATGGCGTTGCTGGATCATCTGGGCTGGAGCAACGTCCATTTCATCGGGCTGGTCGGCATGGGCGCCTGCGTGGCGCAGGAGGTGGCTATTCAGCGGCCCGAGCTCGTTCGCTCGATGGTGAACATGGGCTGCTGGGCGGCGGTCGACCCGATGCTGCAGGATCAGCTGGAGCTGTTCCGGGACGTGCACAAAGAAATGGGCTTCGCTGCGTTCCAGAAGCTGGTCTGCTGCTTTTCGTTCCGCAACGACTTCTACAACAAGAACCGCGATCGTCTGCTTGGTGAGCACGGGCCGTGGTCCGAGCTGATCGGGCGAGAGACGGCTCACGCCCGCCTCGTTGATGCCTGCATCAGCCACGACGTTCGCAACCAGCTGAGTCAGGTCAAAGCCCCCACACTCATGGTGCATTCGGGTATGGACGTGATCACCACGCCGAAGTACACCAAAGAGATTGAGGCGCTGCTGCCCAATGCCGAGGGCGTCGACATGCCGGAAGTTGCGCACGTCGTCGCCGGGAAGGAGCAGAAGATCGCCTTTTGCGACATCCTCTTCTCCTTTCTCGACAAACACTAGCCGGTCGTAGGTCGCGTCAGGTGGCGGAGGTATCCTCCGACCGCCGCCGTTCGAGGACCCAGACGCCGAGCACAATCATGGCGCTGCCCACCAGCTGCAGCGGATGCATGATTTCGTCGAGAAACAGATAGGCGAGAATCACGGTGGCGGCGGGGCCCAGCGTGCTGATCATGCCGCCGCGGGTGGCGCCGATGCGCGCCACGCCCTGGCCCATCAGCACCAGCGGCAGCACCGTCACGCCGACCACCATCAGCGCCATCAGCCACCAGAACTCCCCGTTGAGTTCGGCAAGCAGGGTGAAATCGCCAAAGGCGAGAAGATGGGCGCCAAAGCCCAGGCCGGCAGCGGTCATGGCCCAGGTGGTGAACTGCAGTGCGCCCATCACGGGCGCCACCTTGCCATTCACCAGGTAAAACGCCGCCACGCCCACCGTAGAGATCAGCACCAGCGCTGCACCGGCGAGGTTGCCCTTCAGAAGATTGCCGTCGAACGCGCCGACCGCCAGCAGCACCCCAACGTAGGTGAGAAGCAGCGACCAGCCTACGGTGGGTGAGGGCAGCTTGCGGGTGCGGGCAATTTCATAGCTGACGATTAGGATCGGATAGCTGAACAGAATGACCCGCTCGAGCGAGGCGTCGATCAGGGTCAGCGCATAGAAGTCCACGTAGGCGCCAACGTAGTAGCAGGCAAACCCCATGCCCAGCGCCGCCCAGAGGTGGGCGGGCCGGACCGCGAGCATCGGCGCCGCGCCAGCCCGCCAAAGCGCCCACGCCCAAAAGCCGAAGATGGCGAGCACCGAACGAACCCCGGCAACGATCGTCGCGTCAGCCCCCTGGTCATACATGAGCTTGGCCACGATGCCTTTTGCCGACAGCAGCAGCGCTCCCAGCGAGACACAGATGACCCCGACCAGGCTGGCCGTTTTTAAATGTCCGGACATTTAATCTATACTGCCACAAAGCAATGTGGGAGACACCGATGGCAAGATCGATGGCGCTGGTGGGGTTTGTACAGGCGCAGAATTGCTCCAACTATGCGGCGTCGTGGCGTCACCCTGAGGCGGCCCACGACTTCTTGACGCTGCCATACTACCAGCGGATCGCCAGAACGCTCGAGGCCGGAAAGTTCCAGCTGATGTTCTTCGACGATCGGCTGGCCATGCCGGATATTTTTGAGGGCAGCCATGCTGAGTCCGTACGTAACGGCGTGCGGGTGGTCAAGCTCGATCCGCTGGTGGTGCTCGCCACGCTGGCGGCCGACACCACGCGCCTGGGCCTGGGCGCAACCATGTCCACCTCCTACTATCCGCCGTTCCACGTAGCGCGCTCTTTTGCCACGCTCGATCACCTGAGCAACGGGCGGGCCGGTTGGAACGTGGTGACCTCCCTGAACGACTCCGAAGCCTTCAATATGGGCGCAACCGGCTCGATCGCTCACGACACGCGCTACGATCGATCGGACGAGTATATGGAGGTTGTTCTCGGCCACTGGAACGCCTGGCAGGCTGACGCGCTGACCCTGGATCGTGACAGCGGCGAGTTTGCCGATCCTGCGAAAGTCTCTCGACTGGATCATGTGGGGGAGTACTTTCGATCGCGCGGCCCCCATACCGTGCCGCGGACGCCGCAGGACCATCCGCTCATCATCCAGGCGGGTCAAAGCGGCCGCGGCCGCGAGTTTGCGCTGCGCTGGGCTGAGCTGATCTTCGCGATCTTCCCCAACCTCGACTTTGCCAAACGCGTGTACGGAGAAATCGAGGCGCAGGCTCTCGCCAGCGACCGTGATCCCGAATCCTATCGCGTAGCGCCGCTTATCTACCCGATTGTCGCTGAGTCTCAGGCCGAAGCGGAGGACAAGGCTGCTCTGATCGAGTCACTCGCCAAGCCCATCGACGGGTTGGCCCTGCTGTCCGAGGCCCTGAATTTCGACTTCGGCAGCAAGGGGCTGGACGAACCGTTCAGCGATGACGAACTGGACGCCATCAGCGGGTTGCGGTCCATTCGCGATCGAGTGATCAAGCTGTCCGGCAAGGCGAATCCCACGGTGGCGGAGTTCGTGAAATTCAGCGCTCGCGGGACCATCAAGGAGGCGCCGAACTTCATCGGGTCGCCGACCCAGGTTGCGGACGGGCTGGAGCAGTGGTTTACCGAAAAGGCGTGTGACGGCTTTGTGGTCGGCGCCAGTCATGTCCCTGGAGCTTACGTCGACTTCGTGGAGCTTGTGGTGCCGGAGCTTCAGCGTCGAGGGCTGTTCCACAAGGACTACCCGTCTTCGACGCTGCGCGGAAACTTAGGTTTCAGCGGCTATCGCGCCCCGTAGAGCGAAAATGCGGCCCAGTAAAATGGGTGGCTGCGGCTGTCGTCGAAACCGCTCAGCAGCCGCTGGGTAAAGGAAGGACGCAAGAACGTGAGCTGGGCCTCGCGCAGCGCCTGAGCATCGTCCATACCGGCCGCGCGGTTCTCATAGAACGTGGTCATAAGGCCAGCGGTCGCCTGGTCCGAAACCGGCCACAGGCTCGCGAGCACGCGCTGGGCCCCGGCGACACCAAAAGCGCGGGTCAGTCCCATCAGCCCCTCGCCGCCCGCACCTTCTCCCAGGGCTGTGGCGCACCCCGATAGCGTGACGAGCTGGGCTTTGAGATTCAGATTCTCGAGCACTTCCCAGGCCATTAATCGCCCATCGTGCTGCTCATCGCCCTCGAGCTGGAGGTACGACTCGATCGGCGGGTCGACCCGGGTGACGGCATGCGCGGCGACGTGCACCACATCCGCACTTGCGGCGACCTGGCGAAAATTCCGTTCGCTGGCCTGGGTATCGAGATACACCTCGCGCTTGGAGAAGAAACTCGCGATCCGGTTAACCTCCTGGCGCGCGCCCGGCAGTGAGGGCTGACCCTGGCGGACGTTGTCCCGGGTTGTGTCCTCACCATTACCTGGGCCGCTGACGATGCCGGGATCTGCCATCGCCAGCAGCAGCTCGTTGACCGGGGTCGGTCGGTCGGCCTGGTAGGCCGTCGCTGACCAGCCGAGCTGCACCTCAAACCGCTCAAGCAGATAGCGGTCGTCGGTGATCAGCGCGGCCAGCGGGGCCAGCCAAAGCTCTCCGTCAGGAATCACCACCAGCCTCTTGACGTCATCCAGCACGGGCAGCAGCGGAGCAATCAGGGCCTCCCCGAGTATCTTAAGCTTCCGCTCGAGCGTTTCCTGGCTCGCGGAGCCGGCGTCCGGTACCGCCATCAGGACGCGGATCTGGTTGACGGTTTCACTGAGCTGTGCCCGGGAAAACGCGAGCCGATGATGACTCAGCATGCCGGCGGCATCGATCAAGAATACGTCGGTGTGCGCCGGCTGGGAGACGTAGCTGATGACCACCTGGCCGTCCTCCAGAGATTCGGCCACCAGCTCGGGCGTGGCCGCGCGCGGGGCGATCACGTGTCCGACGCCACCGGCGCTGCGCAGCTCGTCGCCGGCGTCCCGCCAGGCCTGCCGTGCCACGATGACCTGCTGGTTTAGCTCCTCCAGCTCGTCCTCCGGAGCGCTGGCCGCCGCCTTGAGAGCCGCCTCATAGGCTGCCTGGGCATCGCTCCAGCGTTCCTTGAGCGACGGGGGAAGGCGGCTGGTCAGCGCCGCGGGGCGTGAGCCGAGCACGGCGAGAAAGCTTTGCGCACGATACCGTTCGGAGATCGCAAACGCCGGTTCATCGTTGCCGGCCTCCAGCTCAGCTTCGATCAAGCGGCGGAAGTATCGGCTGTAGTACTCCCGAAACCGGCTGACGGCGTCGTCGCCACCCCCGAGCCGAGCCTGCAGCGACTCGACCACCTCGACGGCTTCGCGAAACAGCGGCAGCGAAGGTTCGCCGAGCTCGCTCAAGACGCGGCCCAGGTCGAAGGCTGACTCGGCGTGAACCTGACTCTCCGGAGAGATACGGCGGGCCATCTCTAACGACTCCTCAAGCGCATCTCGAGCGGCCGCATAGTCCCCGGCTCGGATATAAATGTCGCCAAGCTTATGGAGCGAGCTCGTCAGCAGATAGCTCTCGGGCAACAGCTCGCGGTAGCGCTGAACCGCCTCGCGGCCGGTCGAAATGGCTTTGGTCAGCTCACCGGCTGCCGCGAAGCGAAACGCGAGGCTGTGGAGCGTGCGCGCCTCATCCTCCGTGCCGGGTACCAGCTGCCGCTGCAGCGCCAGGACCGACTCCAGCATGGCGGCCGATTCGGCCTGAAGGTCCTGGCGGGCCAGGGTCAGCGCAATGTTGTAGCGGGTGCGGGCAACAACGGGGCTCACAGGGTTGCGCCGCTCGAAGCGCTCCAGCGCCTGTTCGTAAAGCGTCTGGGCGTAGGCGTAGTCCCGCCGCAGGTAGTAGATCAGCGCCAGATTGTTGCGAAAACCCGCCGAGGTGAAGCCGCTCGCTTCGACCTCGTCAGCGAGCGCGATCGCGTCGCGAATCAGGGCCTCGCCGTCGGCCACGTCGTGGGTGCGCGCAACCGTGTAGCCGAGAAAGTTGAGGACCTTCGCCTCGATCCGCGATCGGGGAGCGTAGGCCTTGGCCAGATCAAGCGCCTCGTTGCCGAGCGCTATCGCGTCATCAAAGCCGCCCTGGATTGAGCGTACCTGGCCCATCCCTCGCAGCGCCGACGCTGCCAGAGGCTGGCTGGCAGGGTGTTCACGGACCAGGGCCGTCGCGGCACTGAACGCCGCGTCTGCGGCGGGCAGGTCCCGCTGCTCGAAGGCGGCGAAGCCCAGCAGGGTCTGGAGCTGCAGCTGATGCTGAGGTGCCGGCACCGCTTCCCAGAATTCGAGGGCCTGCTGATACAGCCGGCGGGCCTCGTCTGATTGCCACGTGTTCATCAGCGCCCGGGCGTAGCGCATGCGCAGCAGCGCCTGCTCGGCGGGATCGGTTGCCAGCGCCAGGGCCTCCTGCCAGCAGCGACCGGCGCTCTCAAGGTCGTCGATCTGCTGAAAGTGATCACCGGCCAGCCAGTACAGCGCCAGCCGATCGTCGATCTCAGGTTGGTTGCGTGCGCCGGCGAGGAACGGTTCGAGGGATTGCGAGGTCAGCTCGGGAAGCTGTCGGTAGAGCGATGCGAGAGCACCGCCAGCCTCTGCGTCGGGTACGGTTGCGATGCCCCAGACCCCGGGGCCCAGCGAGAGGTTCAGCGTTTGTCCGTCCCGGAGCAGGGTGACGGTGCCGCCTTCGAGCAGACCGTCCACCTCCGCTGCGCGCACCACCTCGATCGGCCAGGTGAGCGGCCGCTGTAGTTCGCCCTGTTCCCAGGCCAGGAGCACGTCGCCCACCTGCACACCCGCCCGCTCTCCCGCGAGGCCGGGCACGACCTCGGTGATCAGCACGCGCGCCTGGAGCGGCGTACTCAGCAGGCAGATCAGCAGAAGCGTGGGGCGCACCAACCGCCACCGGCCTGCGAGTGTCACGGCATTCGGAACCAGTTGGGCCCGGCAACCACCGTGCCGTCCACGTCTTCCAGCTGCCACAGGTAGGTCTTGCCGCTGGCGACCGTTCCGGCCGGCAGATCTACCGGCGGGCTGGTCGGTTCCGACAGCCAGATGGTCTCAGCGGCGGCGCTCATGATTCTGACCCGTCGAGGCGAAAGGTCCGGCGGCGCCGGCCAGCTGAACAGGTCGTCCGGGGTGGAGATAACGGCCCCGGGAGCGGGCGAAATGGATGGGTCGGCGGCGCGCAGCGTGTCTTCTTCCGGAGTACCCCCCAGCCACACGACAGACGCCAGCGCGACGGCCGCGACCGCTGAAGCAGCGACTGCCAGCCACCGGAACCCGGCGCCGCCTGAGGTTGCGCCCGGCTCTAGGGCGATGGCGACGGCGCGGGCGCTGTCCGGGCTGCGCTCCAGGTGATTGAGCACGGCTTCGCGTCGGTCCGGCGGCAGCGTCTGGTCGACCAAAGCCGCCAGCTCCTCAGCGGTCGGCGGGTTCGTATCATCCTGCCGGCTGATGAGCTTCGACAGTTCCTGCGCACTAACTTTCAAGGTCAATTCCTCGCTTGCCCAGCTCGCTGCGAAGCTGCTCGAGGCCACGGTACACGAGATTTCGGGCCTTCGCGCTGGACCAGCCGCAAAGCGCGCCGATCTCGTTGACCGCAAGACCGTGAAGGCGCAGCGATACCGCGCGGCGCCGGTTGGCGCTCATCGCTTCCAGCGCTGACTCGGCGGCGGCCGACAGTTCCTGCATGCGCTGCTGCCCCTGCACCGGGTCGGCGAGGCCTTCGTTGTTGGTGGCTGTGTGCATCTGCTCGTTGAACTCTCCGCCCCGGCGACTGGACTCGCGCGCCTGGGCGCGCCGGACCGCGTCGATCAGGGCACTGTTGACGACGGTTCTCAGATAAGACGCAGCATGGGTCACCTGTGTCTCAGTCTGCAGCACGCGCCACAGGCGGATTCTGACTTCCTGTTCGATGTCGTCGACGTCGATCGCAGGGTCCAGGAGCCGCTGGTTGACGAGTCTGGCTCGGACGCCGGGTCCGTGGCGCTGCCACAGCGCTTCAAATTCCTGTTCTTTTTTCCCCCTCATTACCCGTGATTATGTTGCAATATTCGCCGATGGCACAGTCCGACGACAGCGGGATGCAGACAGGCGACGAGTGGGTGTTTGGCTACGGCTCGCTGATCTTTCGGGTAGATTTTCCCTATGTCGAGCGCCATCCCGCCTGGATTGATCATTGGCAGCGTCGATTCTGGCAGGGGTCTCACGATCATCGCGGGACGCCCGATGCGCCGGGTCGGGTGCTGACGCTGGCGCCGGCTCCAGGCGTGCGCTGCGGCGGGATGGTTTATCGGGTCCGCGGCAGCGTCCTCGAAGCGTTGGACTATCGCGAGAAGAACGGCTACGAACGCTTTCCGATTCCGATTGTTCTCAAAGACGGTCGGGTCCTCCGCGGAATCACCTACCTGGCGCCTCCGGAGAATCCGGCCTTTCTTGGGCCGGCGCCGGATGAGACCATAGCCCGGCAAATGGCCCGCAGCAGCGGACCCAGCGGCAATAACGCGGACTATGTGATCGACCTTGCGAGGGCGCTGAGGGCCATGGGTGAGCGCGACGATCACGTCTTTGCGCTGGCCGGCCTGCTGTCGGACGGCGCCGCATCCCACACCTGATGAGAGAGGAAAATGGACTACCTGTTCTACTGCCGAGACGCTGAGGGTACGCAGGCCTTGCGCGATGAGCACATGGCTGCTCATTTGACGCATATCGAATCGGTGCTTGAGCACCTGGTGCTGGCCGGGCCATGTCCCGGCGCCAACCCCGGTGACCCGACGCAGGGCAGCCTGCTGATTTTTCGTGCCGCCAGCGAGGCGGAAGCGGTGGCGCTCTTCAAAGCCGATCCTTATTTCGCCGCGGGCGTTTGGGAAACCTGGGAGGTCCTGCCGTTTAAGGGCGTCGCCGGCGAACTGCTGGGCGGAAAGACGTGGTAGCGACGCCTGCCGGCAGTGAGCACAGGTCCGCTGACGCGCGCCCGTGGCGTTTCCGGCTGTCGGCGGCGCTGCTGTCGCTGTGCATCGCACAGGCGGCTCACGCCCAGGAGCTTGTGATCAGCGGCGCCGAGCTGGTGTCGGGGCAGGCGACGGAGGCGCTCGCCTCGCTCGGGCAGCGCGCTGGCCAGCAGGGGCAGGCGCTGCGGGTGGTGGCGCCACAGCGCTGGCACGCGATGATCACCCGGCAGCTCGGGGCGGCTGCCGATCCGGCAGCGGTGCGCTTTGAAGACAGCGACGAGCAGAGCATCAGCATCTGGCTCGATGATGGTGCTGATCAAGGGGGTGAGTCAGCCGCGCCGCTGGCGCCCGACGCGCCGAGGGCAACCACGCCCCGGCCCAGCGACGCCTCTCAGGCCTTGCGGGACTCCTCGCGCAGTCAGGTAGAAAACCTCAAGGTTGAGATCCCCGGGGCTGACGAGCTGCTCGGGCGCAAGCGAATTCAAACCCCGGATCTCGGCCGTGCGCCAGGTGCATCTCCTGAACCGCCGGCGGAGGCTTCGGAGCCATCGGGTGAGCAGGTTGCGGCGGCGTCGACGCAGGTTACCGAGCCGGTGGACGCTGGCTCAAAGGTCGCCGAGCCCGAGATTACTGAGCCCGAGGTCACCGAGCCAGCGCCCCCGCCGCCCGCCGTCCCCGAGCAGCCAGTGGCGATCCAGGATGGGTCAGCGGCACCGCCAGCCGAAGCCGACGAAAAAAGTGGTGCGGCGCGAGCATCGCTGGAGCGTCGGGTCAACCGCGGCAAGCCGATACGGGAGTCGATCAGCAGCGCCGATCTGAAGCGGCGGGATATGCTTTTTGTCGCCGACGGCGTGATTGCCGTCGTTCGGGCAGCCGGAACGCGAAACCGGGTTTACTGGCTCTCCGACGAGCTGGATCTGACTCGACCCGAGCTGACGCAGGAGTCAGCCAGCCGCTATCAGGTCCGCCGTCCGCTGGAGCTTGCGGCGCCCGCAGAGGAAGCGCCGGCGCCGGAGCTGCTGAGCGAAAAAGCGCGCATGGAGGCCCGCTTTAACGGCGGCAAGAAAATCGAGCGGGAACTGTCGGTCGCCGCGCTGAGGCCGGAGGACGTCCTGTACGTCGGGGACGGCGTCATCGTCGTCTCGCGGCAGGTTCAGGCGAGAACGAGACGCTACTGGCTCAATGGCGATCTGGATTTAACGCGACGTGAGCTGGAGAAGACGGGGTCACGCCGTTATCGCGTCGTTCGCCAGCTTCGCTGAGCTGACTCTGCGGGACAGGGTTGGTGAGTTGATCGAACGCCCCGCTGCGTGAGCGGGGCGTTTGGGATACTTCAGGCCGCGATCGAGGCGCGCATCTTTTTCAGCGCGTTTGCCTCAAGCTGGCGAATACGCTCGGCGGACACCGAGTAGCGGTCGGCCAGCTCCTGCAGCGTGACCTTGCGGTCTTCGAGCCAGCGGCTGCGAATGATGTCCTGGCTCCGATCGTCGAGCTGGTCCAGCCCTTCGTAAAGCAGGCCGTTGTTGTGATCTTCCAGATCATCGGCTTCGGCCAGCAGCGCCGGGTCAGTGACCGTTTTGCTGCGCAGGTAGCTCGTGGGGGACGGCCGGGTGTCGTCATCGTCGACCGGGCTGTCAAAACCGATGTCCTGACCGGACAGCCGGGATTCCATCTCCACGACCACCTCGGGCTTGACGCCGAGGTCTTTGGCCACCGCCTGCACTTCTTTGTGGTTCAGCCAGCCCAGCCGCTTTTTGGACTTACGCAGGTTGAAAAACAGCTTTCGCTGGGCTTTGGTGGTCGCGACTTTGACGATCCGCCAGTTGCGCAGGATAAATTCGTGCATCTCGGCCCGGATCCAGTGCACCGCAAAGGACACGAGGCGAACGCCCTGGTCAGGATCGAAGCGTTTGACCGCTTTCATCAGACCGATATTGCCCTCCTGCACCAGGTCGCCGAGAGCGAGCCCGTAGCCGGAGTAGCTGCGCGCGACGTGCACCACAAAACGCAGGTGCGCCATGATCAATCCGCGAGCTGCCTCCAGATCTCCCGTTTCGCGAAACCGTCGGGCCAGCCCCTGCTCTTCGTCGAAGGTCAGGACGGGCACCTGGTTCACCGCGTTCACGTAGGATTCGAGGCTCCCGGTGGCCGAAGGTACGGGCAAATTTTTTGCTACCAAAGCGGTACTCATCGCTTGCTCCAGTTTTAGCACTCTCGGATTAGAGTGCTAAGGGCCGGTTAAGTTCCGCTCCAGATCATCACGCGGAGGGAGCAGGACCTGAACAGGCCAACCCGAAACACTAGCAAAAATTGCCGAAAAATGCCAGTCAGAAGGCGTTGGTCAGCGTCCCGCCGTCCATGGTGAGGGTGGTGGCCGTGGTGTAGCTGGCGCCGTCGGACAGCAGATAAAGGATGCCTTCCACCATTTCCGCAGGCTGGGCGTGGCGACCTGCCGGGGTGTACTTCAGCATCTTTTGCACCTGCGGGTTCTCGGTGAGGGCCTTTGCCAGGCGGGTTTCCACGACGCCGGGGCAAACTGTGTTGACCCGGATTCCCGCCGGTCCGTACTCCTTGGCAAAGCCGACGCTCATGTTGATCATCGCCGCTTTACTCATCGCGTAGAGCAGGTGCTGGCGAGCGGGCTGCAGCCCCTCGATCGAGGCCACGTTAACGATTGAGCCGCCGCCGTTCTTCGCCATCAGCTTCACCGCGCGGGCGCTCAGGAAATAGGGGCCCTTGAGGTTAACGGCAAACGTCTTGTCGAAGGCCCATTCTTCGGCGTCGGCGGCCATCCCGAAATAGGGGTTTGTGCCGGCGTTGTTCACCAGGCAGTCCAGCCTGCCCAGTTCCTGTTCAACCTGACTCATGAGCTGGTCGATCTCCTCGACCCGTCCGACGTGACAGCTCATCACCGTCGCCTTTCCGCCGGCATCGTTAATGCTCCCGGCGACCTCTGCCAGCGAGTCCTTGTCGCGAGACACCAGAACGACGTGGGCCCCTTCAGCGGCCAGCTGGGCTGCAACCGCCGCGCCGATCCCCCTCGAGGCACCGGTCACCATGGCAACTTTGCTGATGAAACGCTGCGGATTTGATGGGCTCATAGCGGGTTACCTGCTGGTGGGTTCGTGGAATGAGCTCGCGAGATTAGCGGAGGCTTGGGCATAAAAAAAGGCACATCGAGCGAGGGGAGGGGAGGGGATTACTCGATGTGCCCCGACAAAATCCTTATGTCAGCTCGGCAGCCAGGCTGCGCGAGGGCTTTCCGTTGCCCGCCGCCTGAATCAGGTGGCGCCAGGCCAGTCCGTTTGGCCAGGACTCAAAAGATACGGATGCCTCAGCCGCAATTCAAGAGATTTAAATGATTGTATGAATGAATACAGCTCACTCAAATAACAAAACATTCACGTATCTGTGGGCCACAAGTCATGTTCTTGATGAAACTCGCATGAATATTGCTCATTTTAAGCGGAAGCTACCAGTCCGCCTTTGGCCGGTTCAGCGAGATCGCTTCAGCCAGGGGCGTGGATCGATGGGGGTGCCGTTACGGCGCAGCTC
>JANQOZ010000022.1 GCA_028285525.1 Lysobacterales bacterium | reverse complement strand
CGAAAAGCTAAAGCCTCCGGTTACCAGCCACAGCACGAACGCCGCCAGCGATACCGCAATCAACAGGAGCCGCCGGCCTTTCGGGAGACGCACCATCAGCACCGCCGCGAGGCCGATCAGGGCCCATATCACCCCCTCCAGCTTCAGACTGCCGATCAGCAGGAGGGACGCCAGGCTGAGCCACAGCGCCGCCCTGCCCGCCAGGTGCATCATGAGCGAGGCCACGAAGGTCACCATACCGGCGGACAGCCAGATGTCGGCGTAGCCGGCCAGCGCGATCTGCGTGGTGAGTATCGGCATTGTCAGCAGCACAAAGGCCCCGACCATGGAAAGCAGCGGGTTCAGCCCCGCCAGTCTGGCGGTGCTGTAGAGCAGCAGCGCCAGCGCCAGCGCACAGCTCACCCAGGGCGCTCGAATGGCTGATGAATCCCAGCCGCCCTGCCACTGGGTCATCCAGTACTGGATCAGCGGCAGCGTCTCGGGGTAGCGCCAGGCTTCGTTGGTGTAGACGGTCGGGTCTTCCGTTTTGATCCACTGCTGAAACGAGACGAACGTGATTTCCGGCCCGAGCTCTGACCAGACGCGGGCCTTGACGCTCCAGGCCGACCATGCGTCCCACGGATACAGCGGGCGCAGCAGCGCCTCGCTCCCCGACAGCAGCAGCAAGGCGAAGAGCCACAGCAGCAGCAGCCACCACAGGAGCCGCTCCAGGTTGCCACCGAATTCTGCGGTCGTCAGCAGGTCGTCGAGCCCAGGTCGCCGCCGGCCTCGGAGCACGAAGAATCCGGCCACAACGCCGGCCAGCAGAAGCAGCATTGCTCCCGCCGGGAGCATTTGATCCGCCCAGCCCGCGGCCCGCAGCAGCGCCAGCAGCAGAGCGGTTAAGCCGAGGCCCAAAAAATGGCCGGCCGCCATCGACCACAGGATCGTCATTCGGTCGAGGGCGGCCCGTTGCGCACTCATGACCACCAGCCCACCGCAAACGGTCGGCAGCGCGAGCGCTGCAAAGGTCAGCGTCCACCAGCCGAAGGTCGCCATCAGGACTTCCGATCCAGCAGTCTCACCATCGCTCCACCCGAGCCGGTCGCCAGCGGCAGCACCCGCCAGGTCTGGGACCCCAGGGTAAGCAGTCCACGGTTGATCGGCTGGGTCAGCTGAGGCTGGCGGTAGAGGAATACCAGGTCGCCAGGACGCAGCGCGGTGCCGGGTTCAGCCGGGGGAAGGTAGAAGGTCGACACGTTCGCCGGCCGAAGATGCCAGGCTGCCCGCAGATTAAAAAATCGATCGTCGGTGACCACGTGCACGCGGTCCCGGGGCTGGATCTTCGTCTGGGCCAGCACCGCCAGATCGACGAGGTCGCGATCGAACTGAAAGCGCCGACGCTCGTCCGGCGCCAGCGGGGCCAGTCGGTCGCGCGACTCGCTGACCTGCGCCAGCAGGCTGCGACTGAACTGGAGCTGAAGCACGACCGTACCAACCAACAAAACGGTCAGCGCTGCCCCCGCCCAGGCTTCTCTACGCAGGCCGCCGAGCAGACAGACGAGCGCGAGGCTGATGACCGCTGCGCCGCCGACTACGGCGTTGAGGCCAACCCCCTCATCCAGGTCCGGGTATCGACCCAGTGAACTGACCGACAGCATGGCCCAGGGGTCGAGCGCGGTCCAGCCGGTCCACAGCGCGCTGAGCCGACCTAACCAGCTGTCACCGCCTCTGGCGATCGGCGCAAACACAATCGGCTGGTCCAGCTCAACCGGCGGACTGGTCTGCGGCTGCGGGTAACCGTACAGCAACAGTTCGGTGATCGTTCCCTGCCAGTCACTCTGGCGGGACATGAGGTAGGCCTGGGTGCTGCTGTCGGGCACCTGGAGACGGGTGAAAAAGATCTGCTCGCTGCCGGCCCGTTTCCAGGCCAGCATCAGCACGTAGTTCAGCGGATAGTCTTGTGCGCTCAGGCGCAGGAGCGGCCACTGCGCTGCATCGAAATTCGTACGGCTGACCGCAAAGAACTCACCGCTCGAATCCAGCGTGTCGATTCCGAGGCTCGATTGGCTGTCCGTAGCCCCGCCGCGGGACAGGCCCCAGGCTTCAACCTGCTGCCAGGTCGAGGTGAGCGCGCCTGGATATCCCGGCCCGTGCGTGGCCGCGAGCCAGGCCAGCCACACGCTCCAGCTAGCTACCAGACAGAATGCGAGCAGCCAGGCTCTCGACGCCGCCATCGTGCTGCCTAGGAGCGGGGCCCGTCAGGCGACGGGCTGGCCAGATCGATGCGACGGAGCAATAGCCTGACCGGCGGTCAGACGCGACCGATTTCCTCGATCAACGCGTCCGCAAAGCCGCTGGTGGACACCTCGGTGGCTCCGACCATCTGGCGGGCAAAGTCGTAGGTCACAACCTTGCGTTCGATCACCTTCGGGTAGGCCTTGTTGATCACGTCGGCCACTTCCTGCCACCCGATGTGTTCAAACATCATGACCCCGGAGAGCATGAGAGAACTGGGGTTCACCTTGTTTTGTCCCGCGTACTTGGGCGCCGTGCCGTGGGTGGCTTCAAAAACCGCCACGTGGTCGGCGATATTCGCTCCGGGAGCGATGCCGATACCGCCGACTTCCGCCGCCAGCGCGTCGGACAGGTAGTCACCATTCAGGTTCATCGTCGCAATCACGCTGAACTCCGCCGGGCGCAGCTGCATGAGCTGGAACATGATGTCGGCGATCCGATCCTTGATGACAATCTTGCCTTCGGGCGGCCGCCCGTCGTGCTGCTCCCAGACCTCATCTTCGGTGATCGTCTGCTCGGCAAACTCTTCCCGGGCCACCTCGTAGCCCCAGTTGCGGAAGGCACCCTCGGTGAACTTCATGATATTGCCTTTGTGCACCAGGGTGACGCTGTCATGGCCACGGTCGATCGCGTACTGGATCGCCTTCCTGACCAGCCGCTTGGTGCCGAAGGCGCTGATCGGCTTGACGCCCAGACCGGCCTCCGGGAAAAAATCGACGCCCATTTCCTCACGGAGAAATGTCGCGAGCTTTTCATTCTCCGGCGTACCGCTCTGGAACTCGATTCCGCAGTAAACGTCCTCGGTGTTCTCGCGGAAAATCGTGCAGTCGACCTCTTCCGGCCGCTTCATTGGCGACGGCACGCCGTTGAAGTAGCGCACCGGGCGAACGCAGGCGTAGAGGTCCAGCACCTGGCGCAGCGAAACGTTCAGGGAGCGGAACCCCCCGCCGACCGGCGTGGTCAGGGGGCCTTTGATCGCCACCACCAGATCTTTGATCGCGTCGAGCGTCTCGTCGGGGAAGTAGTCACCGTCGTAGAGCCCCGCCGCCTTTTCGCCCAGGTAGAGCTCGGCCCAGTGCACCTTGCGCTGACCGCCGTAAGCTTTTTCGACGGCTGCGTCCCAGACGCGAAGGCTCGCAGCCGTGATGTCGCCACCGATCCCGTCACCCTCCACAAAACCCAAAATGGGGTTGTCGGGCACCACCAGCTTGTTGTCCCTGACTTCGATCCGGGTGCCGTTTTCGGGGTATTTGACGTGTCGATAGCTCATGAAAGCTCCTTGCGAATGGTTGGTTCAGACCGCCTGGGCGCGGGCTGTCTTAGCTGAGTCAGATCGTTCAACCTCAATCTGACGAAAATACTCGTCCGATACACCGGTCACGTATTCGTTGGAAAAGCACGACGTGTCAAAGCGAGTGATCCCGGGGTTCCCCTCACTGCAGGCCGACACGAGGTCTTCCAGCGACTGGTAGATCAGCCAATCGGCGCCCAGCGCCTCCTGGATTTCTTCCTCGGTACGGCGATGCGCGATCAGCTCCTCGGCCGCCGGCATGTCGATGCCGTAGACGTTGGGATAGCGAACGGGCGGCGCGGCCGAGGCAAAGTACACCTGACGTGCGCCGGCATCGCGGGCCATCTGGATAATCTGCTTCGAGGTGGTGCCGCGGACGATCGAATCGTCGATGATCAGCACCGTCTTGCCGCGAAACTCAAGGTCCACCACGTTCAGCTTCCGACGCACGGACCGCTGGCGCTCCTGCTGGCCCGGCATAATAAACGTGCGGCCGATATAGCGGTTCTTGATAAAACCCTCGCGGTACTTCACGCCGAGCTGGTGCGCCAGCGGAATCGCCGCGGTTCGCGAGGTGTCGGGGACGGGAATCACCACGTCGATATCGTGGTCGGGGCGGAGCCGCAAAATCTTCTGGGCCAGCTTTTCGCCCATGCGCAGGCGCGCTTTATAGACGGAAATGTCGTCCATCATGGAGTCGGGTCGGGCGAAGTACACCAGCTCGAAGATGCAAGGCGTACAGTGCACCTCGTCAGCACACTGCTGTCGAAAACACTCCCCCTGCTCGCTGATGAACAGCGCCTCGCCGGGCTGGACGTCGCCGATCAGCTTGAAACCGAGGACGTCCAGCGCAACGCTCTCCGAGGCGATCGCGTATTCCACGCCCGCTTCGGTCTCTCGCTGTCCGTAGACCAGCGGCCGGATACCCCACGGATCACGCACCCCCAGCAGGCCATAGCCGGGAATCAGCGCGACAAACGAGTAGCCGCCGCGGCACCGCCGGTGCAGTCCGCGGACCGCGGTGAAGAGGTTTTCCGGCGACAGCGACAGCGCCACCTCGGGGCGAAGCTCGTGCGCCAGCACGTTGAGCAGCACCTCAGAGTCTGAATCGGTGTTGATATGACGTCGGTCCGACTCAAAAAGCTCGCGCTTCAGCGCCTGGGCGTTGGTCAGATTGCCGTTGTGGCCGAGCGCGATCCCGAACGGGGAGTTCACGTACATCGGCTGGGATTCTTCGCTGTCGTCACCGCCAGCCGTTGGATAGCGGACGTGGCCGATTCCCCAGTTGCCGCGGAGGCCCTGCACATCTTTAGCGGTAAAGACGTCGTTGACCAGCCCGTTGCCTTTGTGGAGGTACATCTTGTCACCCGCGCAGGTGACGATGCCGGCGGCGTCCTGCCCGCGATGCTGCAGCACGGTCAAACCCTCATAGAGGGTCGCTGCGACCTCTTCCCGTCCTACAATTCCAATGACGCCGCACATGGGTTCAAGTCATCCTGGAGCGTGGCAGTTAACAGGCCCCGGTTGGCGGAGCCCGGCTGTGCGCATTCTGCCGTTTCGGCAGCGCTGTTGGCAAGGCGCAGCGTCCGCGTGACCACGGGTTCCGTCAGGCCGCATCGGGGCTTTCCCCATCGCTGTCCTGCGCCGGGTCGGCGTCCGGCTCATCACCACCGGGGAGCGGCAAATCGGGCAGCCCCAGCGAGCCGGGCGTACCACCCTTGAGGTATCCGTCGAAATCATCCGGCAGGTATTGCGACGACCAGCGAGCCAGCGCTTCAAGCCGGGGCAAAGCCATCGAATTCTGCCACCACGGGTCGGCCGGCAGCGGCGTCAGCGAGAGCAGCGAGACTCCGACCACCAGCACCAGCGCCCCTCGCGCCGCACCAAAGAACAGGCCCAGGAAGCGGTCGGTTCCCGACAGGCCCGTCTGACTGATCAGCAGCCCAAGCAGGTAGTTCAGCACGCCGCCAGCCAGCAGCGTGGCAAAAAACAGGGCCGCAAACGCGATCGCCAGCCTTACCGACGGCACCTCAACCCGCTCCCCGATCAGCGGCGCCACCTGATCGGCAAACGTCAGCGCCACCCACACCGCGGCAATCCACACGGCCAGCGCCATAAATTCGCGCACAAAGCCGCGAAAGAAACTGATCAGCATGGACAGCCCGAGCACGCCGAGGATGGCCCAGTCCGCCCAGTTCAAGGACTCTAATGACACTAGGGGTGATCGATGACCATGCCCGAGAGGCCGAACTGCTCGCGCAGCCGTTCGCGGGTTGCACGAGCTGTCGCTTCGTCGAGCTCGGGCCCAACCCGGACGCGGTAGCGGGCGCTGGCGCCGGCGCCAGCGTCCGAAAGGTGTGCCGAGTAGCCGCCGCCGCGCAGCTTGTCGCGCAGCGCAACGGCGTTATTGCGGCTGTTGAAACTCCCCATCTGCACCATCCAACCCTGGAGTCTCGCCTGCGCCGCCGGCATCGACGGGGCAGCGCCCTGGCGCTGACGAACGGACAGCTCTAGCTCCGGAAACGCTTTGAGCAGACTCTCGCCAGCATCCAGCGCGCGGTCGCGATCCGGCCAGGCACCCACGCGCACCCGGTAAAGCGCGTTGGTGCCCATCTGAACCTTCTCCTGGTAGGCCTGCCAGGAGGCGTCCTGCAGCCGGCTCACGAGTCTCGCCGCGTTGGCCGCGTTGCCGAAGCTGCCGACCTGAAGCACCCAGTCACCCCCGGTGGCGGGCACCGCCGTCTGCCCCTCGTCGCCTCTGGAATTGTCGGCGGTCTCCTGCGGGGCGCTCTGAGTCGGGGCTGAGGGCCGTGCCGAAGCAGTGGCGGGCTCAGGCCGGGGGCGGGTGGCGGCCGGCCTGCTCGGCGCCGCGGCCGTCTCGGTAGCCGGCACCGACTGCGTCGCCGGTCTCTGGCTCGCCTCGGCGCTGGGGTCCACAGGCAGCAGCCGCGTCTCAAATCGGGCATCCGGCGGCTCAGGAATCGCGATCGGTGCTTCGATCGGACTGCTCGGCGGGCCGTCCAGCAGCATGGGGATAAAGGTCACCGCGAAGATCACGAGGACGCTCGCGCCTACCAGCCGTTGTTTCAAGGCAACATCCATGGATTCAGCAGCAGACCTTGGAGCGGGGAACGGAAAAATTCAGCGGCATGACCTGGGTCTTGTCCCTTGAGTTTCTTGAGTTTCTTGAATTAGCCGCATAGTGCGACAGCCGGTAATTATACCTCGAACACCTTAGAAACCGGTTAACGCCGGTCAGGTGTCGCCGGTGTGGCCCAGATGCCGGGCCGCGAGCTCAACAGTGACAAATGATCCGACCAGCAGGAGCCGATCGGCGGGTCCCAGCCGCGGCAGGACCCAGTCGAGCGCCGCTTCAGGCCCCTCCGCCAGCCGGGCCCTAAGCCCCGGCAGACGGACCTTGCTCCTCAGCTCGCGCGCACTCTGACCGCGCCCGCCCGGCAGGCCGCAGAAGACAAAGCGATCGATTTGCGGCGCCAGCGCTTCGACAAATTCCTGAGGCGCCTTGTCTTTCAGCATGCCGAGCACCAGCCAGCTTTGACCCTCGCAAGGCGTCGTCGCGAGCCAGCGATGAAGTACCCGCGCGGCCGCCGGGTTATGACCCACGTCCAGTACCACGGCGGGAGTGTCAGCAACCTGCCAGAGGCGACCGGCAACGCGCGCCTCGGTCAGGCCCGCAGCAACAGTTCGCTTCGCCGGCAGCAGCCCGACACCCGCTAGCGCCGCGAGGCAGCCGGCGGCGTTCACCAGCTGATGTGCACCCGGCAGCGCGGGCAGCGGCAGGTCGACCAGGCGGCGACCGCCGTGGCGCCAGCTCCAG
>JANQOZ010000125.1 GCA_028285525.1 Lysobacterales bacterium | reverse complement strand
CCGCCCTGGCCAGCTATGCCGAGGCGCGGCAGCAGCGGGGTCGCTGGCTGCTGCGCATGGAGGACATCGATCCGCCCCGCGAGCGACCCGGCGCCGCCGAAGCGATCGAAGCGGACCTGAGGCGCTTCGGCATGTCGCCCGATGAGCCGACGCTCTTTCAGAGCACGAGAACCGATGCTTACCGTCAGGCGCTGGAGCAGCTCAAGGCGAGCGGCCACGTCTTTCCCTGCGGCTGCAGCCGTCGTCACCTCGGGCACGGTCACCTGTATCCGCAAACCTGCAGCGGCGGTCTGCCCCCCGGCCGCGAGCGGCGCAGCTGGCGGGTTCGGGTGAGTGGTCACTACGCTTTTCAGGATCGAGTGCAGGGTGCCTACGGCCAGCAGCTCGAAACGGACGTGGGCGCTTTTATCCTGTGGCGGGCTGACGGCCAGCCTGCCTACCAGCTGGCTGTGGTCATGGACGATCATTTTCAGGGGATCACCGAGGTGGTGCGCGGCAGCGACCTGATCGGCTCAACGCCGCGCCAGCTGTTTCTTCAGCGCCTGCTCGGGCTGCCGGAGCCCGGCTACCTGCATCTCCCGGTGGCCCTCAACGAACAGGGCAACAAGCTCAGCAAACAAACCGGCGCGAGGCCGATCGACCCACAGCAGCCTATGCCGGCACTGGCGCGGGCCTGGTCGTTTCTTGGCCAGGAAAAGCCTCCGGCGGGGGCGCTGACCTCGCCCGAGGCGTTCTGGCGCTGGGCGCCGACACGCTGGACGGTAAACCGCATTCCCGCGGTAACGGAAATCCCGGCGAACCGTTTATGATGCGGGCTGTTTTGGACTTAAGCAGGCAACCGGATGACCGACGTTAATCGCCAGTGGATCATGACTTCGCGCCCTAAGGACATGGTGTCCCGGGAAAACTTCAGCTGGCAGGAATCGCCGATCCCGGAGCCGGGTGAAGGGGAGTTTCTGGTGCGCAACCTCTACCTGTCGTTCGACCCCACCATGCGGGTCTGGATGAACGCGCAGGACAGCTATCTGCCGGCGATTCAGATCGGTGAGGTAATGCGCTGTTTTTCCGTGGCCCAGGTCGTCAAATCGAACCATCCGGACTTTGCGGTGGGTGAGCTGGTCAACGGCGGTTTTGGCTGGCAGGACTATGCCATCAGCAACGGCGGTGGACCCATTCCTCCAAGCAAGCTGCATCCGGGCATCGACCCGCAGCTCACGATGAGCGTCCTCGGTATGACCGGTTTGACCGGCTACTTCGGCATGCTGGACGTGGGAGAGGTGAAGTCGGGGGACGCGGTGCTGGTCTCTGGCGCCGCCGGCGCCACCGGGTCCGTCGCGGCCCAGATTGCGCGCATCAAGGGAGCTCGCGTCGTTGGCATCACCGGTGGCGAGGAAAAGTGCCGCTGGCTGACGGAGGTCGCCGGCCTGGACGGCGTCATCGACTACAAGTCGGAGAAGCTGAGCAAAGCGCTCCGCCAGCATTTCCCCAAAGGCATCGACCTGTATTTCGACAACGTCGGCGGACCGACGCTGGACGCCGCCCTCGCCGGCCTGGCCCTCGGCGGGCGCGTTGTGCTCTGCGGCGCTATCTCCGGCTACAACAGCGCCACCGGCGCGGACGGGCTCAAGAACTACGCCAACCTCATCGTTCAGCGCGGCCGCATGCAGGGTTTTATCATTCTTGACTACGCCAAACGCTATGGCGAGGCGCTGCGGGAGCTTGCTGGCTGGGTTCAGTCGGGTGACCTGAAATACCAGATCGACCTGCAGGAAGGGCTGGAGAACGCGCCTGAGACGTTTCAGCGCATCTTTACCGGCGCCAACCAGGGCAAGCAGCTGCTGAAGGTCGGCGACGTGTCCTAAAGGGCTAAGGGCTGGGGTCAGGTTCAAGGGACAGAGGAAGTGCTGGGGTCAGGTTCAAGGGACAGAGTAACTACTCTGTCCCTTGAACCTGACCCCGAATCTAACCCCGAAGCTATTGCGGGAGCGTCAGCCTTCCGCTGACTCCTCCAGCAGCGCTTTCATGGACAGGCGGATACGTCCCTGCTTGTCCACTTCCAGCACCTTCACCTTCACGGTGTCGCCCTCAGACAGCTTGTCGCTGACCTTCTCGACGCGCTCGTGCGAGATCTGCGACACGTGCACCAGGCCGTCTTTGCCGGGAGCGATCGTCACAAATGCGCCGAAGTCCATGATCCGGGCGACCTTGCCGTCGAACACCTGACCCGGCTCGATGTCAGCCGTGATCTGCTCGATGCGGCTGCGCGCTTCGTCGGCGGCTTCCTTGTTGACGGAGGCGATGGTGATCGTACCGTCGTCGGCAATATCGATGGTGGTGCCGGTCTCTTCGGTGATGGCGCGGATGGTCACGCCACCCTTGCCGATCACGTCGCGGATCTTGTCCGGATGCACCTTGAAGTGGATCAGGCGCGGCGCGAACTCAGACATTTCGGTGCGCGGCTCAGAGATGACCTTGGCCATCTCGCCCAGGATAAACAGGCGACCCTGCTTGGCCTGGGTCAGCGCGGTCTGCATGATCTCGGCGGTGATGCCTTCGATCTTGATGTCCATCTGCAGCGCGGTGATGCCGTCTTCGGTACCCGCCACTTTGAAGTCCATGTCGCCCAGGTGGTCTTCGTCACCCAGGATGTCGCTGAGCACGGCGTAACGATCGCCGTCCTTGACCAGGCCCATGGCAATACCGGCTACGGGCGCCTTCAGCGGTACACCGGCATCCATCATCGCCAGGGAGCTGCCGCACACGCTCGCCATCGAGCTCGAGCCGTTCGACTCGGTGATTTCAGACACGACGCGGATAACGTAAGGGAACGCCTCTTCGCCGGGCATCACTGCGGCTACTCCGCGCTTGGCCAGCTTGCCGTGGCCGATTTCGCGGCGCTTGGGCCCACCCATGAAGCCCGCTTCACCGACGCAGTACGGCGGGAAGTTGTAGTGGAGCATGAAGGGCTCTTTGTACTCACCTTCGATCGCGTCGATGATCTGCGCGTCGCGGCCGGTGCCGAGCGTTGTGGTGACAATCGCCTGGGTTTCGCCACGCTGAAACAGCGCTGACCCGTGCACGCGGGGCAGGATGCCCACCTCCACGTCGATGGGGCGAACCGTATCCTTCGCGCGACCGTCGATACGCGGCTCGCCGGCGAGCACCCGCTCGCGAACGGTGGACTTCTCCAGCGCCGAAAAGGCGGCTCCGACCTCTTTGGCGTCGAGCTCAGCGCCTTCCTCAGGACACAGCGTTTCCATCACCCGGTCGCGGATTGCGTCAACCTGGCCGTAGCGCTCCATCTTGTCAGCGATCTGATAGGCCGAAGTCAGGTCGGCAGCAGCCAGCTCGGCAACTTTTGCGTCGATGCTCTCGTCGCGGGTCGGCGCCTGCCAGTCCCACGCTTCGACGTTCGCTTCCGCAACCATCTCGTTAATCGCGTCGATCGCCGCCTGCATCTGCTCGTGACCAAACGTCACGGCGCCCAGCATGATTTCTTCGGACAGCAGCTCAGCCTCCGACTCCACCATGAGCACGGCGTTCTTCGTGCCGGCGACCACCAGGTCGAGCTTGGACTCGGCCATCGCGCTGCGGTCAGGATTCAGGACGTAGCCATCGTTGATGTAGCCGACGCGCGCAGCCGCGATCGGGCCGGCAAACGGCAGGCCGGACAGCGCCAGTGCTGCCGAGGCACCGATCAGTGCCGGGATGTCTGAGTCCACTTCGGGATTCAGCGACATCACGGTTGCAATGACCTGGGTCTCATTCATGAAGCCCTTGGGAAACAGCGGGCGAATCGGTCGGTCGATGAGACGCGAAACGAGCGTCTCTTTTTCGGTGGGCCGGCCTTCGCGCTTGAAGAAGCCGCCCGGGATCTTACCGGCAGCGTAGGTACGCTCCTGGTAGTTGACGGTGAGCGGGAAAAACCCGCGGTCGCCGGCGTCGCCCTTGCGACCCACGGCGGTGACCAGCACCACGGTTTCGTCGACGCTGACCATCACCGCGCCTGAAGCCTGGCGGGCAACTTGGCCGGCTTCGAGCGTGACGTTTCGGCCGCCGTAATTGAAGGTTTTAGTGATCTTCGCCACAAATTTATCCTTGATTTTCTAGGTCGGCACACCGTTGTGCCGGAGGCATATAAAGACGAACCCGGAAAATCCGGGTTCGAAAGTCGAGCAGGTTAGCGGCGCAGGCCAAGGCGCTTGATAAGCGACTTGTAGCGATCCACGTCCTTACCTTTGACGTAGGCCAGCAGGCGGCGCCGCTGGTTGACCATTTTCAGCAGACCACGGCGTGAGTGGTGATCCTTCTTATGGGTGGCAAAGTGGCCGGAAAGATCGTTGATCCGTGCGGACAGCAGCGCTACCTGCACCTCCGGCGACCCGGTGTCCCCTGGAGACAGCTGGTATTCCTTAACAACTTCACTTACTTTTTCAGCAGACAGCGACACGATTCTTTTCTCCACAAAAACATGCGAGGTCGTCACCCGAACCCCTGTTGGCTCGCCAACGCCTCGCGAATATTAGGTGTTGCCTGATTTTCGGACCGCGTATTGTACCGTCGCCCCAAACGCTTCACAAGCCTGCCGAAACCCTGAATTTCACGCGCTCAAACGGGCAAAAAGGGCTCGTACGGGGGCTCACGGGCGACGGTCCCCAGCCGGCGCCGCCGCGCCGGGCTCCGAATCCGCTCCTTCCGGCGCCGCCAGGATCTTGGCCGGCGCAAGGCCGGCCGGCGTTTGCCGGGCGAGGCCCAGGAACGCCTCGCCGGCGTATAGCCTGATCAGCCGCTCCGCTTCGCCGCCGTCCAGGGCCGCGCCCCCGTCGCCCGGCTCGATGGTTCGGCTACCCGTCAGCGGCTGCCCGTGACGCACCGCCGTCGCCTCCTCAAGCGACAGGGATACCCGCGGCATCCAGCGCAGCGGAAAGTCCACGGGCAGGAGCTGTTCCGTGTGCGGCTGGGCCTCGAGCGCCTCCAAGGTGACTATGGGCAACTCGGCAAACGGCCCGACCCACAGTCGGCGCAGCTCAGCGCAATAGGCTACGGTCCCCAGGGCTTCGGCCAGATCCTCAACCAGGGTCCGAATGTACGTGCCTTTGGAGCAATGGACCTCCAGCTCCAGCTGGTCCGAATTCAGCCGGTTCGCGATCAGCCGGTGAATCGTGACCTGCCGGGTCGGCCGCGGGACCTCGATACCGGCCCGGGCCAGCTCGTAGAGCCGCTTGCCCTCGTGCTTGAGCGCGCTGTACATGGGCGGGCGCTGATCGATCACCCCGGTCAGGCCCGTCACCGCAGCCGCCATTTCAGCGTCGCTGAAGTCGCCGACAGGCTGACGCTCCACCACCTCTCCCTCGGGGTCACCGGTTTCGGTGGCCTGCCCGAGCTGCGCCACGGCGCGATAGCACTTGCTGGCGTCGAGCAGGTATTGACTGAAGCGCGTGGCCTGCCCGAAACACAGCGGCAGCATGCCGGTCGCAAACGGATCGAGGCTCCCGGTGTGGCCCGCCTTGCGCGCGTTCAGGATGCCGCGAGCCCGTTGCAGCGCGCGGTTGGAGCTGATCCCCGCGGGCTTATCGAGCAGCAGAATCCCGTCGACAATTTGACCGCGCTGACGGCGTCCCATGAGGTCTCCCGATCACTTGAGTGCGCGCCTTGGTCCGTGGTGAGCTGCCTCAGGCACGCGGTGGTTGGTGGCGATAAGTTAACGCCGGATCCCGGCGACCTTCGAGCGAGGCTTACGCCTGGGAGTCAGTCTCGGAACCGGGCTCATCGCCGGTCCCCTCTCCGTCGGCGTCTGGTGTGTCGTCCTCCGGCACGTCAGCCGGCAACACCGATTTCAGCAGCGACTCGATATGGTCGCCCCGCTGCGCGGAATCGTCCGCCAGGAATCGAAGCTCAGGCACCATGCGCAGCGTGAGCCGCTGACCGAGCTCGCGCCGAAGATATCCCCCGGCGCGCTTCAGGCCCGCCACCGATTCGGGCAGGGTCGTTTCATCAGCGCTCGCCACATACACTTTCGCCAGCGACAGATCGCCGGTGACCTCAACGTCGGTGACGGTCACCTCGCCGACGCGAGGATCTTTGACCTGCCGCTGAATCAGCTGCGCAAGCTCGCGCCGCAGCAGCGCGGCGACGCGATCGTGGCGTCCGAAGTCGCGATCCATCAGCCGACCAGCGCGAAGCCCGGATCAGTCGAGGGTGCGAGCAACTTCCACCCGCTCAAAGCACTCGATCTGGTCACCCGGCTTCACGTCGTTGTACTGCTTCACGCCGATGCCGCATTCGGTGCCGGACTGCACTTCCTGAACGTCGTCTTTGAAGCGCCGCAGCGACTCCAGCTCGCCTTCGTAGATCACCACGTTGTCGCGCAGGACGCGAATCGGGTTGGCCCGTCGCACCACGCCTTCCAGCACAATGCAGCCGGCGATCGCCCCGAGCTTGGACGAACGGAACACGTCCCTGACCTCAGCCAGGCCGACGATCTGCTCCTTGGTCTCGGTGCCCAGCACGCCGGTGATCGCTTTCTTCACCTCGTCCAGCGCGTCGTAGATCACGCTGTAGTAGTGCAGATCGATCTCCGCCTCGCGGATGATGCGCCGCGCGGTTGCGTCAGCCCGAACGTTGAAGCCGATGACAATGGCGTTGGACGCCTGAGCGAGCACGGCGTCAGACTCGGTGATGCCGCCGACGCCGCTGCTGATGACGTTGACCGTCACCTCGTCGTTCGACAGCTTGGTCAGCGAGTCGCGGAGCGCTTCCGCGCTGCCCTGCACGTCAGCCTTGATCAGCAGGTTCACCTGCTTGACCTCACCCTCACCCATGGAGGAGAACACGCTTTCGAGCTTGGCCGCCTGCTGCTGCGCCAGCCGCGCATCGCGAAGCCGCGCCTGCCGCTGGGAGGAGGCTTCCTTCGCCTTCCGCTCGTTGTCGACCACGAGCACCTCGTCGCCGGCCATCGGCGTTCCGGACATACCCAGGATCTGCGCGGGAATCGACGGTCCAGCCTCTTCGATGGTGTCGCCCGCCTCGTTGAACATCGCGCGGACGCGACCGAACTCCTGGCCGGCCAGCAGCATGTCGCCCTGGCGCAGCGTTCCGTTCTGAACGAGCACCGTCGCCACCGGGCCACGGCCTTTGTCCAGCGAGGATTCGACCACCACGCCGGCAGCACGCCGGGTTGGATCGGCCTTCAGTTCCAGAAGCTCAGCCTGCAGCAGGATCGCCTCCAGCAGCTCGTCCACGCCCTGGCCGGTGATGGCCGAAACGTGCACAAACTGGTCTTCACCGCCCCACTCCTCGGAGATCACCTCATGGTTGGACAGCTCCTGGCGAGCCCGCTCGGGGTCGGCTTCCGGCTTGTCGATCTTGTTGATCGCCACGATGATCGGCACCTCAGCCGCTCGTGCGTGCTGGATCGCCTCAATCGTCTGCGGCTTGACGCCGTCGTCAGCGGCAACCACCAGAATCACGATGTCGGTGGACTGGGCGCCTCGGGCCCGCATGGCGGTGAACGCCGCGTGGCCCGGGGTATCCAGGAAACTCACGACGCCCTTGTCGGTGGTCACGTGGTAGGCGCCGATATGCTGGGTAATACCCCCGGCCTCGCCGGCCGCCACCCGCGTCTGCCGGATATGGTCCAGCAGCGAGGTTTTGCCGTGATCGACGTGACCCATGACGGTCACAACCGGTGGGCGAACCTCGGAATCTTCCGACGCCTCGTCGTACTCTTCGCGCAGCTGCGTCTCGATGTCCTTCTCTTCGGCGGCGCGCGCGGTGTGTCCCATCTCCTCGACCACCAGGATCGCTGTGTCCTGATCCAGGGTCTGGTTGATGGTCGCCATCATGCCCATCTTCATCATCTCTTTGATGACTTCGGTGGCCTTAACCGCCATCCGCTGGGCCAGATCACCCACCGAGATGGTCTCCGGGATATCCACCTCACGCTTGACCGGAGCGGTTGGCCGCGAAAAGCCATGCTGGTCGGACGTCTCGGTGGTCTTGCGCCGGCCGCCGCGCCGGCTGCTCCGCCGCATGCCGCTCTTGTCGGCGGCCACGTGCAGCTCGGAACGACCGTAGCGCGTGTCGCCCTTCTTTTCTTTGCGCTTGGACTTCTTGCGCTCGGACTCCCGCTCCGCCGCTTCTTTGCGGGCCCGTTCCTGCTGGGCCTTTTGGCGTGCTTCCTCCTCGCTCTTGCGGGCGGCCGCTTCCGCCGCCAGGCGCGCCTCTTCGGCGGCCTTTTCGGCTTCCTGCGCCTCTTCCTTCAGGCGCGCCTCTTCGGCCAGGCGGGCCTTTTCGGCCTCCTGCTCGCTGCGAACGCGCTCGCGCTCTTTCTCGGCCGCCGTCTCTTGCTCCTTGGCGGCGGCGCGCTCAGCCTGAACCTCCTCAAGCTTGCGCTGGGCCTCCTCGCGCATCGGGTCGGCCGCTTCCTTCTCGTCGATAACGCTGCGCTTGACGTACGTCCGCTTTTTGCGAACTTCGACGTTCACCGTCTTGGCACGTCCCGCACCGGCCGGCACCTTCAGCTCACTGACCGAGCGACGCTTCAGCGTCACCTTGTCGGGCGCGGTGAAGTCTCGCTCCGCCTTACCGTGGCTTTTGCGCAGATGGGTGAGAAGCTGCATTTTGTCAGCGTTGGAAATGGTCGAATCCGGATCGCTGATAGACAGGCTGGCTTCGCTCAGCTGTTCCATCATTCGGTCGATCGGGATGCCTACCACTTCGGCAAGCTGCCTTACTGTCACATCAGACATAGTTACTCCGCTTACTCTTCCTCGGCGAACCAGGGCGCACGCGCCGCCATGATCACCGCGGCCGCCGACTCTTCGTCGAGACCGTCAATTTCCAGTATTTCGTCAACCGCGCACTCGGCCAGGTCTTCCTGGGTGACGATGCCGCGGGCCGCCAGCTGGAACGCCAACCGCTCGGAAACGCCGTCCAGCGCCAGCAGGTCGTCGGCTGGCTTGACGTCGTCAAGCTTCTCCTCGACCGCAATCAGCTGGGTCAGCAGCGCGTCACGGGCACGCGACCGCAGCTCCTCGACCACACCCTCATCAAATTCCTGAATCTCGAGCAGCTCGCTCGCGGGCACGTACGCCACTTCTTCGACGCTGCTGAAGCCTTCCTGCACCAGGATGTTCGCGATCTCCTCGTCGACGTCGAGCTTCTCGACAAACAGCGCACGCGCCGCGCCAGCCTCGGCGTCCGACTTCTCCTCGGCCGCTTCTTCGGTCATCACGTTCAGCTGCCAGCCGGTCAGCTCGCTGGCCAGCCGTACGTTTTGCCCGCCCCGGCCGATCGCCTGGGACAGCTTGTCTTCGGCCACCGCGATATCCATGGACTGGCTCTCTTCGTCGACCATGATCGAGACAACCTCAGCCGGCGCCATGGCGTTGACCACAAACTGCGCCGGGTTGTCGTCGTACAGGATGATGTCGATACGCTCGCCCGACAGCTCGTTGGACACGGCCTGGACCCGCGAGCCCCGCATGCCGACGCAGGCGCCGATGGGATCGGTGCGCGGGTCGTTCGAGCGCACGGCAATCTTGGCCCGCATGCCCGGATCCCGGGCCGCAGCGATGACGTCGATCAGGCCCTGGCCGATCTCCGGCACCTCGAGCTTGAACAGCTCGATCAGGAACTGGGGCGAAGTCCGGGTCACAAACAGCTGCGGGCCGCGCAGCTCGGAACGCACCTCGTAGAGATAGCCACGCAGGCGATCACCCGGCCGCACCGACTCGCGGGGCACGGTGCGCTCGCGCGGCACGAATGCCTCAGCGTTGCTGCCGAGGTCCAGATAGATGTTGCCGCGCTCTACGCGTTTGACGATGCCGTTCACCAGGGTGTCCGCCTTGTCGGCAAAAGCCTCGACCACCTGCGCGCGTTCCGCCTCGCGGACGCGCTGCACGATCACCTGCTTGGCAGCCTGCGCCGCGATCCGGCCGAACTCGGGGTTCTCCATCGGCTCTTCGATGAACTCACCCACCTCGATATCCGGATGATCCTTACGGGCGTCTTCGAGCATGATGTGGCGGTCTTCCGACTCGAACAGCTCCTCGTCGTCCAGCACCTCCCAGCGCCGGAAAGTTTCATACTCACCGGTGTGCTGGTCGATGGAGACGCGACACTCGATGTCGTCCATCCGCTTTTTCTTGGCGGCCGAGGCCAGCGCGGCCTCGATGGCGCCAAAAATGACGTCTTTCTCAACGCCCTTCTCGTTGGCGACAGCGTCAACCACCATCAGGATTTCTTTGCTCATCGTTTCACCCTCAACAATCTGTAGTCCGGCTCTGGCGCTCCGCGTCAGAACTCCGGTACGAGACGCGCCTTAGCCACGTCCGCGTGATCAATTTCTACGGTCTCGTCGTCAACCTGAAGCCTGATCGTTTGACCCTCAACGGCGCCAATCGTGCCCCGAAGCTTCCGGCGGCCTGCGACTGGCGCGTGCAGTGAGACCTTGACCTGCTCACCCGAAAACCGGGCAAACTGGTCGGCACTAAACAGCGGGCGGTCCATGCCTGGCGAACTCACTTCCAGGTTGTAGTGACCCTTAATCGGGTCATTCACGTCCAGCAGGCCGCTGATTTCGCGGCTCACCAGCGCACAGTCCTCAAGCCCGATCCCCGTTTCCGGCTGATCGATGTAAACCCGAAGCACGCCGTTACTGGGGTGTGGGTGATATTCGAGACCTACCCACTCATAGCCCAGGTCTTCCACCAGGGGCGCCAGCAGTTCTTCGATGTCCGTCTTGATCGACAAAGCCAAAAAAAATGGGCCAGCGGCCCATCCCTCACAATCCTTGGGGAAATAAAAAGGCCTCGCAAGGGAGGCCTCCATAAACCCGTTCTCTAAGACGTGCTGACCGTTGCCAGTACCGCCTGAAGTTCCGCTTGCCAGCAGCGTTACTGTCCGAGTCCGGAGGGAGCCCGCGCTTGGCGAAGCGGGATTTTACCTTTTGCGCCCTTTAGCGGCAAGCGCTGTCGGGGAGGCCTGAAGAGCGGCGCTACTTTTTGCGCTTCGCCGTGATCGGATGAAATACGAGCGACAGGATCACCAGCAGCAGCATCGCAATGTGGCTCACCTTCAGGACCAGTCCAGCGTAGCGTCGAACGCCCTGGTGTTCGGTCGCGATCCGCTGCACCAGTTCGCTGGCGCCGGCCTCGCCCGCCAGCCGGGCTACGTCTGCATACGCCGCGTTAAGCAGCTGCAGCTGCGTGCTCATCTGTCCGTAGTTGATCGCCGCAAAACCAAGGTAAACCACAATCGCGAAGAGTTTTTCCGCAGGGTGCAGCCGCTTGTCCACGTACGCCAGCGCACCGAGAAGCGCCATGTGGACCGTGACAAACAGGCCCCACTGGACGTCAATCCGGTTGCCGATTTCCAGGGAGAGCGTGATGATTTCAGCCGGGGTCATGCGGTTGCGATCCAGGTCGTCAAAAAGACACGACGGCGATGCTAACGCACCCGGGGCGCCGCCCAAAGCCAATCTCGGTGCACTAACAGCCAGGAACTTAACGATCGCCCAAAAGAAAAGCCCGGCAGAACCGGGCTTTTCGGGATTTGGTAGCGGGGGCAGGATTCGAACCTGCGACCTTCGGGTTATGAGCCCGACGAGCTGCCAGACTGCTCCACCCCGCAGCTGGGACGCGAATTATATATGGACTTCTTTTCGCCTTGCAAGACCGGCGAGTGAAAATCGCTTAGTAGCTTGGCTAGCCCTGAAAAGCCGCTGCGCAAAGGGCAATCAGGGGGCCCGGGAAAATGCCCAGCGCCAGCTGGACGAGGCCGTTGGCGCTCAGCACCGCCCCCACGTCGCTGCCGGTGGTCACCGGCTCCGGCGTATCCGGCTCATCCATGTACATGAGCTTGATCACCCGCAGGTAGTAGAACGCGCCGATCACGGCAAACACCACCGAAACGACCGCCAGCCAGACCAGGTCCGCCTCAACGGCGGCCTTGACCACCTGCAGCTTGGCGAAGAACCCGACAAAGGGCGGGAAGCCGGCCAGCGAGGCCAGGATCATCATCATCATCAGCGCCAGCCACGGGCTGCGCTGGGCCAGCCCTTTGTAGTCCTCGAGGTTCTCGGCTTCAAAGCCGGCCCGGGATACCACGATCACCACCGCAAACGCCCCGACCGACATCATCGAATACACGATGGCATAGAACATCGCGGCCTCAAACCCGGCCTCGGTGCCGGCGAGAATACCCAGGAAAATGAAACCGACGTGTGACACGGTCGAGTAGGCGAGCATGCGCTTGATGTTGGTCTGCGCGATCGCCACCACGTTGCCGATAGCCAGCGACGCCACCGACAGCAGCACCAGCATGAGCTGCCAGTTCTGCAGCTGGCCGATCAGGCCGTCGCTCAGGAGGCGAATGGCCAGCGCGAACGCCGCCAGCTTCGGGGCTGAGCTGATAAACAGCGTCACCGCCGTCGGGGAGCCCTGGTAGACGTCCGGCACCCACATGTGAAAAGGCACCGCGCCGAACTTGAACGCCAGCCCGACCACAATAAAGGTGAGCCCGAACGCCAGCACGACGCTGTCAGCGGCGTCAGCCACCGACGCCTGAATCGCCAGCAGGTCCAGGCTGCCGGTGGCGCCGTAAATCATGGACATGCCGTACAGCAGCATCCCCGACGCGAGCGCGCCGAGCACAAAATATTTCATAGCCGATTCGCTGGCCATGGGATTGTTGCGGTCCATCGCCACCAGCGCGTAGGTGGACAGCGCGAGCAGCTCAAGCCCGAGGTAAAGGCTCAGCATGCTGCCCGCGGAGATCATCACCATCATCCCCAGCGTGCCGAACAGACACAGGACAAAAAACTCGCCCTTGTACAGGTTTCGATCGCGAAGGTACGTCTTGGCGTAGACGAACACCATGCCCATCACCAGATAGACAAACAGCTTGAGCACGTCGCCCATCTGGTCGCGCACAAACGTCCCGCTGAGCAGGCGCTGTGTCTCGATGATGCTCTCGCCGTCGTGCACGCGAAGCGTGGCGAGCGCCGCAAAGATCAGCGTCGCCAGCGACAGGATCTGGATAATGCCGCGGCGCTGATCGCTGATATAGAGATCCACGATCAGGATCACGCAGGCCATCGTCAGCACGATCATCTCCGGCAGGAGAGGGATCAGTTCACTGGCTTCAAACACCGGTCTTCCTCAATGTGTTTCGTGCAGTCACAGCTGCACCTGAATCTTCGACTGGGCGACGTGGCTCAACAGGTTGTCCACCGATACGTGCATCAGCTCCACGAGCGGCTCCGGCCAGATGCCGAAACCCAGCACGGCCACGGCCAACGCACCCAGCGTCACGCCCTCGCGGAAGTTGAGATCTTCAAGCCGCTCGACCTTCTTGTTGCCGATCTCGCCGAAGATCACGCGCTTGACCAGCCAAAGCGAATACGCGGCGCCCAGGATCAGCGTCAGGGCCGCCAGCACGGCGTACCAGAAGTTGGCCTGGAAGCTGGCCAGGATGACCATAAACTCCCCGACAAACCCCGAGGTGCCCGGCAGACCGCAGTTCGCCATGGCAAACAGCACCATGAAGGTGGCAAACCAGGGCATGGTGTTCACCACGCCACCGTAGTCGGCGATCTCGCGCGAGTGAATGCGGTCGTACATGACGCCGACACAGAAAAACAGCGCCGCGGACACAAATCCGTGCGATAGCATCTGCACCATGGCGCCCTCAACACCCAGGACCGCGCCGCTGGTGCCCTCCCCTCGCGCCAGGATCGCAAACGCGATGAAAATCCCGAGCGTGACAAAACCCATGTGGGAGATCGACGAATAGGCGATCAGCTTCTTCATGTCCTGCTGGACCAGAGCGACCAGGCCAACATAGACCACGGCGATCAGCGACAGCGTGATCAGCAGCCAGTCCAGGCTCAGGCTGGCGTCCGGCGTGATCGGCAGCGAGAAGCGCACGAAGCCATAGCCGCCGATCTTCAGCATGATCGCCGCCAGCACTACCGAACCGCCCGTGGGCGCCTCAACGTGCGCATCGGGCAGCCAGGTGTGCACCGGGAACATCGGGATCTTTACCGCGAAGGCCAGGAGGAACGCCACGAAGATCCAGATCTGTTCCGTCAGGCTGAGCGGCAGCGCATGCAGATCGAGGATCGCCGCCGAGTCGGCTTTCAGGTACAGGTAAATCAGCGCCACCAGCATGAACACCGACCCCAGGAAGGTGTACAGGAAGAACTTGATGGTTGCGTAAACCCGGTTCGGGCCACCCCAGACGCCGATGATGAGAAACATCGGAATCAGCATGGCCTCAAAAAAGACGTAGAACAGAAACGCATCCAGGGCGCAGAACACGCCCACCATCAGGCCTTCGAGGATCAGGAAAGCCGCCAGGTATTGCGCCACGCGCTGCTGGATTGCACCCCAGGCGCCCATGATGACCAGCACCGAGATGAAGGTCGTCAGCAGGATCAGCGGTAGCGACAGACCGTCCACGCCCAGGTGGTAGTTCAGATCAAACGTAGGAATCCAGGGTGCCAGCTCCTGGAACTGCATCTCGGCCGTGCCGCGGTCAAAGGCACCAAACAGCGGGAGGCTCGCGAGGAAGGTTGCTAGCGCCGCGGCAAGCCCCACCCAGCGGGCCAGCTCAGCCCGACGCTCACCTACGAGCAGCACCGCCACGCCGCCGGCAATCGGCAGCCAGATCAGGACACTCAGCACCGGCCATTCGATGTTCATGCCTGCCCCCGATAGACCATCAGGCCCAGCAGGCCGATCAGCCCGATAATCATCGCAAACGCGTAGCCATAAAGCCGACCCGTCTGGATCTTGCGAACGATCCCCGACAGCCAGCCGACCGTTCGAGCGCTGCCGTTCACCAGCAGGCCGTCGATCACCGTCTGATCACCGCCGCGCCAGAACAGCTTACCCATGCCGCGACTGCCGCCGGCGAACAGAAACTGATACAGCTCGTCGAAGCCGTATTTTTTCTCCAGCACAACACGGAGCGGTGCCAGGGCCTTCGAAGCCGTGGCGGCCAGCGCCGGGTTAAAGAGATACACGTAGGTCGCCAGCGCGGTGCCGCCCAGCGCAAGCCAGACGGGAAGCGTCACAAAGCCATGCAGCGCAAAGGCGGCCGGGCCGTGCCAGATCTCCCGCAGGTGGGACAGCGGATCGTTGCCCGGCGCAACGTAGATGGCGTCACCCCAGAAATCGCCAAACAGCAGCGGCTCGGTGGTGAACCAGGCAATGCCGATGGAGGGGATCGCCAGCAGCACCAGCGGCAGGGTCACCACCCAGGGCGACTCGTGCACGTGTGACCGCGTTTCCTCATCCATCCGCGGCGTACCGTGGAAGGTCAGATACAGCAGTCGGAAGCTGTAGAGCGCGGTGACAAAAACGCCGGCGATCAGCAGCACCTCGGCAAGGCCGGTGCCCGCGCGATCGATATGTCCAACCGCCGAGATGATGGCGTCCTTCGAGTAAAAGCCCGAGAAGCCCGGGAACCCGATCAGCGCCAGCGTGCCGACCACGCCGGTGATGTAGGTGATCGGCATGTACTTGCGCAGCCCGCCCATCTCCTGCATGTCCTGCTTGTGATGCAGCGCGATGATCACGGAGCCGGCGCCGAGGAACAGCAGCGCCTTAAAGAACGCATGGGTCATCAGGTGGAACACGGCGGCCGAGTAGGCTGACGCGCCGAGCGCCGCCGTCATGTAGCCGAGCTGTGACAGCGTTGAGTAGGCCACCACCCGCTTGATGTCGTTCTGCACCAGGCCGATCAGCCCCATAAAAAACGCGGTCAGGGCGCCGATCACCAGCACCACGCTCAGCGCGGTTTCGGTCAGCTCGAACAGTGGCGACATGCGCGCCACCATGAAGATCCCGGCCGTCACCATGGTCGCGGCGTGGATCAGCGCGGAGATCGGCGTCGGGCCTTCCATCGAGTCGGGCAGCCACACGTGGAGCGGCGCCTGCGCCGACTTACCCATCGCGCCGATAAACAGCAGGATGCAGGTGACGGTCATCAGGTTCCAGGGTTTACCGTCGATCAGCTCGATGGTCTCGCCGCTGAGCGCCGGCGCGGCGGCGAACACCTCGGCGTAGTCCAGGCTGTTGAAGGTCATGAGCACCGCGGCGATGCCGAGCAGGAAGCCGAAGTCGCCGACCCGGTTCACCAGAAACGCTTTCATGTTGGCAAAAATCGCCGTGGGCTTCTTGTACCAGAAACCGATCAGCAGGTACGACACCACGCCGACCGCTTCCCAGCCGAAAAAGAGCTGCATGAAGTTGTTGGCCATAACCAGCATGAGCATGGCGAACGTAAACAGCGAGATGTAGGCGAAGAACCGCTGGTAACCCGGATCATCTTTCATGTAGCCGATGGTGTAGATGTGCACCATCAGCGACACGAACGTCACCACGCACATCATCAGCGCGGTCAGCTTGTCCACCAGGAACCCGACCTCGAAGCGCACCCCGCCGCTGATCAGCCAGGTGTATACCGTCTCGTTGTGCACCTCCAGCCCCTCGAAGAGGAACCGGCGCATCACGTCCAGGGACAGAACCGTGGACACAGTCACCGCGGCAATCGTCAGCCAGTGCGCGCCCGCGCGGCCGATCTGGCGTCCGAAAAGCCCGGCCACGATGGCGCCGAAGAGCGGCGCAAGGGCAATCGCAAGATATTGATTCTGCATCGTCAGCCCTTCAGGGAATCCAGTTCTTCCACGTTGATGGTCTCGCGGTTGCGGAACAGCACCACCAGGATCGCCAGCCCGATGGCCGCCTCCGCCGCCGCGACGGTGAGGATAAAGAACACAAAAACCTGGCCGTCCGTATTGCCCAGGAACCGGGAGAACGCAACAAAGTTCATATTGACGGCCAGCAGCATCAGCTCGATGGCCATCAGCAGAATGAGCACGTTTTTCCGGTTGAGGAAAATCCCCGCCACGGAGATGCAGAACATCACCGCGCCCAGCACCAGAAAGTGATTCAGGCCAATCATGACTCCACCTCCCGCTTCTCCGCCGGCATGGAGACAATTTTCAGCCGATCCTCGCGCTTGACCTGAACCTGCTTGGCGGGCGTCTGGTGCTTCACCTGCGGCCGGCGTCGCAGGGTCAGCGCAATCGCCGCAACAATCGCCACCAGCAGGATGACCGCCGCGATCTCAAACGGGTACACGTACTGGGTGTACAGCACCTCACCCAGCTCGCGCGTGTTGTTGTAGTCGGGCGGATTGGGTACGGGCGCCGGAAAACGCTCCAGCCCGAAGCGCTGCGCGCCGAGCACCAGCAGCATCTCAGCCAGCATGGCGGCTGCCACCAGCAGCCCCACCGGCAGATAGCGGGCGAAACCTTCCTTAAGGGGCGCGACGTTCACATCCAGCATCATCACCACAAACAGAAAGAGCACCATCACCGCGCCGACGTAGACTAAGATCAGCACAATGGCCAGGAACTCCACCTCGAGGAGGAGCCAGATCGCCGCGCTGGTGAAGAAGCACAGCACCAGAAACAGCGCGGCGTACACCGGATTGCGCGCGCTGATCACCGCCAGCGCCGATGCAACCAGGGCTGCCGCCAGCGTAAAGAAAACAATTTGTTCGAGCATTACCGGTACGCTGCGTCCTGGCGGCGGGCCGCGGCCAGGTCTTGCTCAAAGCGGTCCCCGATGGCTAATAGTTGTTGTTTGCTCACCACGTTCTCCCCGCGGTTTTCGAAATGAAATTCATGGATATGGGTTTCGACGATCGAGTCCACCGGACACGACTCCTCGCAGAAACCGCAGTAGATGCACTTGAACAGGTCGATGTCGTAGCGGGTCGTACGCCGCGACCCGTCGTCGCGCTGCTCTGAGTCGATCGTGATCGCCAGCGCCGGGCAGACCGCCTCACACAGCTTGCAGGCGATGCAGCGCTCCTCGCCGTTGGGATAGCGCCGCAGCGCGTGCAGCCCGCGAAAGCGGTTGGACTTCGGCGTCTTTTCTTCCGGGTAGCGAATGGTCACCTTGGGCGCAAACATGTAGCGCAGCGTCAGGGCCATGCCCTTCAACAGTTCGAGCAGCGCCAGAGACCGAAAATAGTTAGCAACGCTGTTCATGGTGCCCACCACAGCCACTGTTGAACCACCATCAGCGCGACCACGAGGATCCACACGATGGTGATCGGAATGAAGACCTTCCAGCCCAGCCGCATGATCTGGTCATAGCGATAGCGGGGAAAGGTCGAACGAAACCACAGATAGAGGAAACAGAAGAAAAAGGTCTTCAGGAAAAACCACAGCGAGTGGTCCGGGATCAGCGCCGGAAACGGCGACAGCCAGCCGCCCGCAAACAGCGTGGTCGACAGCGCCGCGATCAGAATCATGTTCGCGTATTCGGCCAGGAAGAACACCGCAAACGGCGCGCCGGAGTACTCGACATGGAATCCGGCGACAATCTCCGACTCACCCTCCGCCACGTCAAACGGCGCGCGGTTGGTCTCGGCCACGCCGGAAATGAAGTAGATGACAAACAGCGGCAGCAGCGGCAGGAAGAACCAGTTCCAGACCCCGCCCTGCTGGGCCTCAACAATCTCCACGAGGTTGAGACTGCCGGCGGCGATCAGGACCCCAACCAGCGCAAAGCCCATCGCAATCTCGTAGGACACAATTTGAGCCGCAGACCGCATGGCGCCGAGAAAGGCGTACTTTGAGTTGGACGCCCAGCCGGCGATGATGATGCCGTATACCCCGAGGGACGTCATCGCCAGCACGTAAAGCAGGCCGGCGTTGATGTTGGTCAGCACCATCTTGGCGCTGAACGGGATTACGGCCCAGGCGGCAAGCGCCGGCGCCAGCGTGATCAGCGGCGCCAGGATAAACAGAAAGCGGTTTGCTGACGTGGGCAGGATCACCTCCTTCATGATCAGCTTGAACACGTCGGCAAAGGTCTGGAACAGACCGAGCGGACCCACGCGGTTCGGCCCCATGCGCGAGTGCATGAAGCCGATCACCTTGCGCTCGGCGTAGACGAACATCGCCACCGAGATCGTGACCGGAATGACGATGGCCAGAATCTTGGTCACCGTCCAGGCCAGATAGATCAGCGAATCATTCATCAGCTTCAGCCACCAGTTTAAGGAAGGTCTCTGCAACCAGCCCGCTTGCTGCGGCGGTGCCGGCGGTCACCCTCACGGTGCCGGGCGCCAGCGCGTCGTCCGCTCTGAGCAGCACGTGGATGGGGTCCTCGCCAGCGTTGACGGCGATCTCCCCTACTGCCAGTCCAGCTGCGGCCATCGTTTCCGAGTGCACGCTTATGTAACCGTGTTCACCGTGAGCCGTCTCCTGCAGCGGCTGACTTCGGCGCACCACGCTGCTGCCGGCGTAGATCGGCGTTTCCAGCAGGACGCTGAGCCCCTCACCCGCCGACGCTGACCCCAGCTCAACCGGCTGCTGGTAGTCCCGGGCTTCGAGGTTTTTCAGCTCACCCAGGACCGCCTCGTGGACGGTGACAAAGTCGACGTAGTCAAAGCCGGCAACCTCAGCGGTATCCGCCAGCGCCTTCAGGATTTTCCAGCCAGGGCGCGCTTCGCCCGGCGGCTTCTGCGCCGCCGCGCTGCCCTGCACGAGCCCGGCGAGATTGGTCAGGCTGCCCTCACACTCCGGCAGCGGTGCCAGCGGCAGGATCACGTCCGCGTACTGCTGAACTTCAGGCGTCAGGAACGGGCCGATGTGAATCACCGTCGGAATTCGGGTGAGCCGCTCGGTGGCCTGCGTGCCTTCAGCCGTATCCAGCATCGGCTCCAGGTCGTACACCAGCGCCAGGTCGAGTTCCGACGCCAGCATCTCGCGGGCGTTCATGCCGCCCGCGGGTGCGTCAGCACCGCCGGCGAGGCGGTGCGGCACAGCGCCAAGCTGCCAGGCCCCGATACCGTTGGCGCCCAGGGGCGGCTCAGCGTATGTTGCGCCGGCGGCCTCGCAGATCGCGTGGCACAGCGCGCGCAGCGTGGCCGCCCGATCGCTGGTCAACGCCACGTGTCCCAGCAGGACGGTGGCGCTTTCCGCAGCCCTCAGGCCCTCAGCAACACGCTTGGCGGAATCGCTTGTCTGTGCTCCACCCACCAGTTCTGCCAGCGCACCGTCTGCTTTGACGTTCAGCGCCGCGGCCACTCCGGCCAGCGTTGCGACCAGCTCTGCCGGCGGCACCAGCAGCGTCTCGCTCAGCTCAAAGTGGTTCGCATAGTCGCGCGATGAGAGGCTGTAAATCTTCGCGCCGGACCGCCATGCCTGGCGAACCCGATGCCCGATGAGCGGCTGCTCGTGCCGCACGTTGGCGCCTACGAGAAACACCGCGTCGTTGGTGGCCAGCTCTGCCAGGCTTTGGCCAAGTCCGGGCGCCGTGCCGAGCGACGCCTGGTCGGACAGATCGCGCTCGCGCAGCCGGTGATCGACGTTGTGGCTGCCAAGACCACGGGCCAGCTTCTGCGCCAGATACAGCTCTTCGTTGCTGGCGTTGGGCGACAGCAGAAAACCGCTGTTGCCAGAGGCCTTGAGCTTGTCAGCGGCAAAGTCGAGCGCCTCGCGCCAGCTTACTTCGTGCCACTCGCCATCCCGGCGGAGCAGCGGCGCCGTGACGCGGTCGTCTCCCTCCAGGCCGTGAAAGCCCCAGCGGTCGCGGTCGGACAGCCAGCTTTCGTTAACCGCCTCGTTGTCGCGCGGCACGCTGCGCAGAATTTTTCCGCGCCGCGTGTGGTAGTGCAGGTTTGAGCCGACACAGTCGAAGTTTGCGATGGCCGGCTTCGCGCGCAGCTCCCAGGAGCGGGCGGTGAAGCGAAACGGTTTGTTGGTCAGGGCGCCGACCGGACACAGGTCGATGATGTTGCCCGACAGCTCCGAGTCGATGGAACGTTCGATAAAGGTGCTTATGAACGTGCGGTCGCCGCGGCCGATGCCGCCCAGCTCGTTCGTCCCCGAGATTTCGTCCAGGAAACGAACGCAGCGCGTGCAGTGGATGCAGCGCGTCATCTCGGTGCTGATCAGCGAACCGAGGTTCTCGTCTTTGACGACCCGCTTGCGCTCGGTAAAGCGCGACGCCGAGCGCCCGAAGCCCATCGACACATCCTGCAGTTCACACTCACCGCCCTGATCACAGATCGGGCAGTCGAGTGGATGGTTGATCAGCAGAAACTCCATCACGTTCTGCTGGGCCGACTGCGCGCGCTTGGACTGGGTGTACACCTTCATCCCGTCCATCACCGGCGTGGCGCAGGCAGGCAGCGGCTTGGGCGCCTTCTCCACGTCCACCAGGCACATGCGGCAGTTCGCCGCAATCGACAGCTTCTCGTGGTAGCAGAAGCGCGGAATGGTGATCCCGGCCTTGTCGGCGGCCTCGATGATCATCGAGCCCTTCGGCGCCTCCATTTCGACGCCGTCGATCTCGATCGTGACGGTGTCAGTGGTTACAGGGGTCTCGCTCATGCCGCCACTCCGGTAGCGCCGCCGTCGACCATCGAGCGGCCGTGCTCCACGTAGTACTCAAACTCATGCCAGAAGTGGCGCAGGAAGCCCTGCACGGGCCAGGCGGCGGCTTCGCCAAACGCGCAGATCGTGTGGCCCTCAATCTGGCCGGCGGCGGACTTCAGCAGCTCGACATCCTCGCTGCGGCCTTTGCCGTCGACGATGCGGCTTAACACCCGGTACATCCAGCCGGTGCCTTCGCGGCACGGGGTGCACTGGCCGCAGGACTCTTTGTAGTAGAACCGCGAGATGCGCTGACAGGCTTTGACCATGCAGGTGGCATCGTTCATCACGATGACCGCGCCGGAACCCAGGCCGGACCCCGCTTTCTGCAGGCTGTCAAAGTCCATGGTGATCTCCATCATGGTCTCCGCCGGCAGCACCGGCATCGACGAACCGCCCGGAATCACCGCCTTCAGCTCGCTGCCGTTCAGCATGCCGCCCGCCGTTTCCAGCATGTCCTTAAAGGGCGTGCCGAGCGGAATCTCGTAGTTGCCGGGTCGATTGACGTGACCGGACACCGAAAAGCACTTGGGCCCGCCGTTGTTGGGAATACCGATGTTGAGAAACCAGTCGGCGCCGTTGCGCATGATGGCGGGCACGGACGCAAAGGTTTCGGTGTTGTTGATGGTGCTCGGCTTGCCGTATAGACCGAAGTTCGCGGGGAACGGCGGCTTGAAGCGCGGCTGGCCTTTCTTGCCCTCGAGCGACTCCATCAGCGCGGTTTCTTCACCGCAGATGTAGGCGCCGGCGCCGAGCGCGGCGTAAAGATCAAAATCGATGCCGCTGCCCTTGATGTTCTTGCCGAGATAGCCCGCCTCGTAAGCCTCCGCCACGGCAGCGTCAAAACGCTCAAATGGCTCGTGGTGGAACTCACCTCGCAGGTAGTTGTAGCCAACGGTGCAGCCCATGGCGTAGCCGCCGATGATCATGCCCTCCACCACCGAGTGCGGATTGAAGCGGAGAATATCGCGGTCGTGGCAGGTGCCCGGCTCGGACTCGTCCGAGTTGCAGAGCACGTATTTCTGGCCGGGCGCGTTGCGGGGCATAAACGACCACTTCAGACCCGTGGGAAAGCCGGCGCCGCCGCGACCGCGCAGCGCGGACGCCTTGATGGTTTCGATGATCTCTTCCTGGGGTGTCTTGTCAGCCAGAATTTTTTCCAGCGCCTCGTAGCCGCCCAGCGAACGATAGGTTTCCAGCGACCAGGGCTCTTCCCGGTCGACCGTTGTCAGTGAAACCAGACCCGATTCAGACATGTATAGCTCCAGCAGTGCGGCCCGCCATCAGGACAGACCGTCCAGTATTTCGTCGACCTTCTTTTCGTCGAGATTCTCGTGATAATGACCGTTCACGATCATCATGGGTGCACCGACGCAGCCCGCCAGGCACTCCTCTTCCTGCACCAGCGTGATCCGCCCGTCTTCGGTTGTCTCACCCATCTCGATGCCCAGCTTTTTCTCCATGTAGCTGGCGAGATCGTTAGCGCCCCGCAGCCAGCAGGAGATGTTGGTGCACAGCGCCACCTTGTTGCGTCCGCAGGGCTCCAGGTGAAACAGCGAGTAGAAAGACGCCACTTCGTAGGCCCACGCGGCAGGAATATCCAGATAGGCCGCCACGTCCGTGATCAGCTCTTTGCTGAGCCAGCCGCCGTTCTGGTCCTGCGCCGCCGTCAGCGCCTGGATCACCGCCGAACGCTTCCGGTCAGGCGGGAATTTTGCGACCCAGTGATCGATTTTGCTCTGAGTATCTGCAGTCAGCGTCGTCATCGGTCGATTTCTCCGAAAACAATATCCTGGGTCCCGATGACGGCCACCACGTCGGACAACATGTGGCCGCGCACCATCTCGTCCATCGCCGCCAGGTGCACAAACCCCGGCGCCCGCAGGTGCAGACGGAAAGGTTTGTTCGACCCGTCGGAAATGATGTAGGCCGCGAATTCACCCTTGGGCGCTTCTACCGCCGCGTAGCTCTCCCCCTCGGGCACGCAGTAGCCTTCGGTGAACAGCTTAAAGTGATGAATCAGCGACTCCATGTCGTCTTTCATCTCTTCCCGGGTGGGCGCAATGATCTTCTGATTGTCTATCATCACGGGACCGGGATTTTCGCGCAGCCACTTAACACACTGCTGAATGATCCGGTTGGACTGCCGCATCTCCTCCATCCGCACCAGATACCGGTCGTAGCAGTCGCCGTTGGTGCCGACGGGGATATCGAACTCCACCTCGTCGTACGCGGCGTAAGGCTGCTTCTTGCGCAGATCCCAGGCAACGCCCGAGCCCCGCAGCATCGGACCGGAGAAGCCGAGCTCGATGGCCCGCTCAGCGCTGACCTCAGCGATGTTCACCGTGCGCTGCTTCCAGATACGATTGTCGGTCAGCAGCGTTTCGTACTCGTCGACCCGGTCGTAGAAGTCCTGCGAGAAGGCGTCGAAGTAGTCGAGCATGCTGCCCTCGCGCCACTCGTTGACGCGCTTGAGATCGTCGCCCTTGGTCCAGGGCGTTTCGGTGTACTGCGGCATCTGCTCCGGCAGATCGCGGTAAACGCCGCCGGGCCGGTAGTACGTGGCGTGCATCCGGGCGCCGGACACGGCCTCGTAGCAGTCGAGCAGCTGTTCACGCTCGCGGAAGGCATAGAGGAACAACGCCATCGCGCCGAGGTCCAGGCCGTGGGTGCCGATCCACATCAGATGATTGAGGATCCGGGTCACCTCATCGAACAGCGTGCGGATGTATTGCGCCCGCCGCGGCGCCTCAACCCCCAGCAGGCTCTCGATAGCACGCACGTATGCATGCTCGTTGCACATCATCGAGACGTAGTCGAGCCGATCCATGTAGCCGATGGACTGGTTATACGGTTTGCTCTCGGCAAGCTTCTCGGTGCCGCGGTGCAGCAGCCCGATGTGCGGGTCGGCCCGCTGGACCACCTCGCCGTCCATCTCCAGGATCAGCCGGAGCACGCCGTGCGCTGACGGGTGCTGCGGGCCGAAGTTCATCGTGTAGTTGCGAATCTCAGCCACGGGAGCCCCCTTTGGCGCTCTGCTGGCCGTAGCGCGAATCCGAGCGGATTACCTTCGGCACCAGCACGCGCGGCTCGATGCTTACCGGCTGATAGATCACCCGACCCTTTTCCGGGTCGTAGCGCACCTCAACGTTGCCGATGAGCGGAAAATCTTTGCGGAACGGGTGTCCGATAAAGCCGTAGTCGGTGAGCAGGCGCCGCAGATCCGGATGACCCTCGAAGATGATGCCGAACATGTCGAACGCCTCGCGCTCAAACCAGTTGGCGGACGGCCAGGTGTCCACCAGCGAAGCGACCGCGGGGACCTCGTCATCAGGCACCTTGCATCGCAGCCGAAGCCGCTCGTTGTTGCTGATGGACAGCAGGTGAGCCACCACCGCAAAACGCTGGCCGCTGACGTTGGTCGGACGACCGGCCCAGTCGAAGCGGCCCGGGCCGCCGTCGCCTTCGATGCCGCGGGAGAACGTTTCCGACGTGGCGTCGTCGGTGTCCCACTCGTCTTCCCCGTAGCTCAGGTAGTCGACCCCGCAGAGGTCGACCAGCTGCTCAAAGCCCAGCTCGTCGCGGGCCAGGCGGCAGCATTCGACCCAGCTCGAGGCAGCCACCTCAGCGGTGACGCCGGTCGGCGCCTCAAAAATGTCCAACGCCAGGTCGCCGAGCGTGTCGCGCAGGCGATCGGGCAGCATTGCAGATTTTTCTAGCATCTAGACTCTGGCCGTAGGTTTCAGCGGGCGATGGTGCTGGTTTTCCGCACCTTGGACTGGAGCTGCAGGATGCCGTACATCAGCGCCTCCGGCGTCGGCGGACAGCCGGGTACGTAGATGTCGACCGGGACGATGCGGTCGCAGCCGCGCACCACCGAATAAGAGTAGTGGTAGTAGCCCCCGCCGTTGGCGCACGACCCCATGGAGATCACCCACTTGGGGTCGGCCATCTGGTCATAAACCTTGCGCAGCGCCGGGGCCATTTTGTTCACCAGCGTGCCCGCAACGATCATCACATCCGACTGGCGCGGGCTGGGTCGGAAAATCACGCCAAAGCGGTCGAGGTCGTAGCGCGAGGCGCCGGCGTGCATCATCTCCACCGCGCAGCAGGCCAGGCCAAAGGTGACCGGCCACATCGAGCCGGTGCGCGCCCAGTTCATCAGCGCGTCGACCGAGGTCACGGCAAAACCGCGATCCATGACCGGGTTGTCGTCTTCGGGGCGCAGAATGTCGTCAACGATACCGAGCCCGTACTCGTTGCCCGGGTCGGTGGCGTTGCGCGAGGACATCAACATTTTCATCAGCAAACGATCCTGTGTGACAGCAGCAGGGGGGCAGCGTCAGCCATCATTCCCAGTCCAGCGCGCCCTTTTTCCATTCGTAGACAAAGCCGATCACCAGGATCAACAGAAACAGCGTCATGGAAATCAGGCCGAATAATCCGATTCGATCGAGGACCACCGCCCAGGGAAAGAGGAAGGCGATCTCCAGATCAAAGATGATGAACAGGATGGCGACGAGGTAATAGCGGACGTCGAACTTCATCCGCGCGTCTTCGAAGGCCTCGAAACCGCACTCGTAGGGAGCGAGCTTTTCCGCAGAGGGACGATTCGGGCCGATAATGCCGCCCGCAAGGACCAGAACACCGCCAAATGCGAGGGCCACGATCAGAAACAGCAGTATGGGCAGGTAATTAGCAAGCATGGGCTAATTTTACCGTATCGACCCTGCGAACCAACATCTTTACGCTCGCAATTTCGTCGTTAAATGTTCGACTTTTCAAATGGTGCCGAAGGCCGGACTCGAACCGGCACGGCTTGCGCCACTGCCCCCTCAAGACAGCGTGTCTACCAATTCCACCACTTCGGCTTTGATCTTCCGGGCTCAGGGCTCCGGGGTTTCCTCCCCCGCTGCCTGTCCCTCAGGCTGGGCGGCCTCAGCCGCCTCGCCGCTGGCGCCCTCGTCGCCCGCGGCTTCCGGCGCCGGAACTACCGGCACGTCGTCGGACTGCGCCGGCGTGCTGATCTCCGGCACGTCCAGCGTCGGCACGTCGAGGGCAGGAACCTCCGGCGTGCTTTGCTCGATCTCACCCATGACGCCCAGATCCGGGCCCGCGGAATTGCTGGCCACGCGGCTGGCGAGCACCGCCATGGTCATGCTGACGGCAAAAAACGCAATCGCCAGCAGGCCGGTGGTGCGGGTGAGAAATGACCCTGAACCGCGAGCCCCAAACACCGTGCCCGAGGCACCGGCGCCGAAGCCCGAACCCGCGGCGGCGCCAGGCCCCCGCTGGATCAGGATGATGGCGATCATCGCGATAGCGATTAACACCTGAATAATGCTGAATATGGCGTCCATGTAACTATCCGTTCAGATTCCTGCACTCAGACCTGCGCGCCTCAGGCTTGTTCCCCGGCGCGGCAGATCGGCAGGAAATTTTCGGCCGACAACGATGCGCCGCCAATGAGGCCGCCATCGATGTCCGCCATGGCAAACAGCTCGCTGGCATTGCTGCCCTTCACGCTGCCGCCGTAAAGAATTCGAAGTTGACCGCCTATTGTAGCATCCACCGCGGCAATTTTGGACCGGATAAACGCATGTACGTCCTGTGCCTGCTGCGGACTGGCGGTGACGCCCGTGCCGATCGCCCAGACGGGCTCGTAGGCCAGCACACAGCGGGCCAGACCGGCGATCCCGAGCTGGTCAATCACAGCGTCGATCTGCTCAGCCACCACCGCCTCGGTGGTACCCGCCTCGCGCTGCTCCAGCGTCTCGCCGATACATACGACCGGCGTCAGCCCACAACCCAGGGCCGCCTCAGCCTTGCGCGCAACCGCTTCACTGCTCTCGCCGTGGAGTGTCCGCCGCTCCGAGTGGCCGACCAGCGTCATGGTGGCACCGCAGTCGGTGATCATCGCGCCGCTGGTCTCGCCCGTGAAAGCGCCCTGCTCGTGCACGCTTACGTCCTGCGCGCCGACCGCAATCGCGGAATTCGCGGTGAGCTCGACGGTGGCGGCAAGGTAAGGCGCAGGCACAAAAACCGCGACGTCGACCGCCGCGTCTGCCGACAGGCCGGCGCTGATCTCCTCGACCAGCTGGCGGTTGCCCGCAAAGCTTCCGTGCATTTTCCAGTTGCCGGCGACCATCACGCGGCGCATAGGCGTTGCTCCCCGAAAATTGACGCGCAAGGATAACGGTGGCGTTGCGGAGGCGCAAGCCTCCGCGGCTGCCGCCTGAAAAGGCGCCTAGCAGCCGATGGTCAGGGGCAGCTCAGGCCAAAAGGTCGGCCCGTGAAGCGCTCCAGGGACAGGTTTCCAGACCGATTCGATCCGTCCTCGAACGCGCCTTCGTACTGTACGGCCAGCCCCTCGCAGGCCGAGAAGCTCAACGTCGCCTGCCCCCAGGGCCTGTTGACCACGTCCTGCGGGTTGAAGGCTGACCCAAACTGGGCCCCGGCTGGCTCCACCAGCGCCAGCGTCTCGACGGTGCCGCTTACCGGGTCGAACGGTGCGCTGCCCACCAGCCAGCGCTGCGCGCCGTCGTGGTAGGTGAACCAGCTGAAAAACAGCGTGGGCTGGGCGCCCCGGGTCTCCAGGTCAACCACCACCCCCTCCCCGGCGCGGGCCGGATCCCACCAGGCCCCGGCGCTGCCCGCGCCCAGGCCAGGCCCCGCTGCGCCTTTGGCATCCGAGTTATCGGTGCAGCCCGGCTGCTGCAGCAGATCGCTCAGCAGCGGCAGAAACTGGCGCTGGCCAACGCCGATCTCCGACGGCCCTTCGTAGCGCCACAGCAGCTGATCGCACGCAACCCGGCTGACCGTCACGCTGCCCCAGACGTCGAACGACACCGCGTCAGCGTCGAAGTCCACGCCGAAGCTGCCGCCCGACGTGCTCAGCAGGTCCATGGTGATTTCCGACTGGTTCGGGTCCAGGCTGACCGGCCCGGCGGCGAGCCACAGCTGTTCTCCGGCGACGTGGGTGTACCAGGTCACAAACAGCGTCGGACCACCGTTCAGGGTGCCGACCTCCACCATGATTCCTTCGCCGGCGCGCTGCGGGTCGTACCACGCGCGGCTGTCCGCTCCGACGAGGCCCGCCAGCGAGCCGCCCTCACCGTTGATGGCGTAGATGCGCCCGTCGTTGGCTCCCGCCACGTCCACCTGACGTGCGCCAACCAGGATCTCCGGATTGCCGTCCCTGTCGAGATCGCGCCCGACGGCTAGCCGATCACCGACGCTGTCGTCCGCCGCTTCACCCAGGAGCTTCTGTCCCTGACCGCTGGCGCTGAGTCCCGCGATCTCCACGCGGGCCGGAAAGCCGGCGGCGCGGCCGTACACCACGTAGACGGCGCCCGCCTCCTGGGCGCCCTGGCCGTCCGCCTTGGCGCCGACCAGGAAATCGTCCAGGCCGTCGCCGTTAAAGTCGCCGGCGCCGGCGATGGCGTCACCGAGTTCCTGCCCCGACGCCCCGACCAGTACAAACCCGTCGCTGCCGTCACCGCCGTTCTCCGGCAGCAGCCCGGCCAGCGAATAGCTCTGCGGCAGCGGCCGGCTCGCCGACCGGCCGAAGAATACATAGACGCTGCCGCTGTCCTCGCCGTTGTGATCAGCCAGGGGCGCACTCACCGCCAGATCCGGTCGGCCGTCCCCGTTGACGTCACCAACCCCGGCCACCGCTTCACCCGCCTGGTCCTCGGCCAGATCGCCGAGCAGGCGGTGGACCAGCACTCGCTCATCTCCGAGGGACAAATTGAGCCCGGTGTCATAGCCTTCACCCGGCCCCGAGACTCTGCCCGGAATCAGAAAGCCAGCGCTATTGCCAATCCCTTGTGAAGCGCTGGCGCTGGGTGAACCCATCACAAAATCGTCAAAGCCATCCCCGGTGAAATCGCCGGTGGCGGCCAGGCGGCTGCCCAGCGCGCTTTCGGCCACGTCGCCGATAATTTGAAAGCCTTCATCACCAATGCCGAGGTTGTCCCGCAAATCGATGAGCCTCAGCACCGCCGGCCACGGTTGGTCGGCGGAGCGACCATAGAGCACGTTGATGATCCCCGGTCGGGGTGTCCGACCAGCGCCAAAGTACAGGCAACCAATCACCATGTCCGGCAAACCGTCGACGTTGACGTCAATGCTGCCGATGAGAGCCGCGCCAGCCCGACCGCCAGCCTGGCTTCCCTCAAGCACCACCCCAAAACCGCTATTGACGTTGTCAGACGTGCGAAGGTCCGCAAGGAAATACTCAGCCGGCATGGGGTCTGAGGCGCTTCTGCCAAACACAAGGTAGGCGCCGCCGCCGTTAAGGACGTTGGGCAGCGTCGTCGAGCCGACCAGCAGATCATCGATACCATCGCCATTGACGTCTCCAGCGTTCGCCAGAGCATTGCCGATGCTCTCGTTGGTCTGCGAGCCGTACAAAACAAATCCCTGACTACCGTCGCCGCCACCCGCCTCGGTCAGACCCGCCAGATCGATGTTGTTGAAGCCCTGACTGCTGCCGAACACCACATAGACGGCGCCCGCGTTGTTGGCCGTGCCGTTGGAGCCGGCGACGTCGAAGCCCTGCGCCGCGATCGCCAGATCGTTGATGCCGTCGCCGTTGTAGTCGCCATCGCCGCTCACGGCCCAGCCGAGCAGGTCGCCCGCCGAAGCGCCGTCAACGGCCGCGCCGTTGCTGTCCGATACAGCCTTGGTCAGGTTCACCGCGGACGATTGCGCCAAAACCCCAGCGCAAAACCATACCCCCAAGAGAGCCGAGAGGCTCAGGATCTTATTCTTCTTCAACATCGTGGCACTCGATGAAAAACAGCACTTTTATTGTAGGGCGACAGACCAAGTACGCAAGTCGTCGTAGTTCAGCGACCCAAACCGTGGCCCGTCGAGCCACGGTGAATGAGGTCTGGTTCAGGGCGGAGAAGGCGAAGGCTGAAGGTTGGTTCAGCCGGAAACTGGGGATTTCGGGGGCAGTTAGCGGGGCGTGGGCTGTTCCACCCAGGCCTCACGTTTCAGGTAGCTGTCGAGGTGCTCCTGGAAGATCGCCCGGACTTCCGGGTCCTGCTCTATGGCCAGCGCCTCGCGCTGCGCGACCTCCGCACTCAGAAAATCACCGGCCGCTGCGTAGGCGGCGGCGAGGTTGTCCATCTGGTTAGCGGTTTTCATGCCCTGGCGGTACACCTGATCAAAAGCCAGCCTCAGCGCCCTCGACCCGTCTCGCTGATTCTCCACAGGGCAGGTCGCCAGCACCCAGACGAGGTTGCTCTGAGCCGTTTCGTGTCCCACCGCGTCGGCCTTCTCCAGCCACCCGACCGCGGCGTCGCAGTCGGGCGTGCTGCCGTCCAGCCCCTGGAACAGATACATCCCGAACAGGGCCTGAGCGTCCGCCAGCCCGGCTTCGGCCGCGCCGCGGACCCAGCTCATCGACTGACCTTCGTCGCGCAGGCTGTCGAACCGGTTGAGCATGACGCCGAGGCGGAACATGGCGTGGACATGCTGCTGACGCGCGGCCTGCAGCAGCCAGTCCCGGGCCTGCTCCAGCTCCGACTGCGACGCGTGGTTCTCCATGTACCAGGTGCCGAGCCCATACTGGGCGTCAGCGTCACCCCGGTCGGCCAGCTGGGTCAGCAGCGTGACGCCGGCCGGCGTGGTCTCACCGTTTGCGGTGTTGGGTCCCGTCGCCAGCGCCAGCAGCACCAGCACACCGAGCGCAATCCGTCCCGGCAAAGTCGACGCTGGAGCGACGGGCGCCACCGTCAGCCTTTCAGCCCGATTTCGACGAGCCGCTGCTCAAGATAGTCGTGGGACGACAGGGCCTCGGGGTAGCGGTTTGGCCGGTCTTCGCTGATGCACGCTGGCAGCGTCTCGATCATGAAGTCCGCGTTCGGATGCAGGAAAAAGGGAATCGAGTAGCGAGGCTTCAACGCTTCCTCGCCCGGCGGGTTAACCACTCGGTGGGTGGTCGACGGAAACACGTGGTTGGTCAGCCGCTGCATCATGTCGCCGATGTTGCACATGATCGCGCCCGGCACCGTCGTCACCGGCACCCACTCCCCGCTCCGGCTCAGGATCTCCAGACCCGGCTGCTCCGAGCCGATCAGCAGCGTAATGAGGTTGATGTCTTCGTGCTGCCCGGCCCGCACTGACGGCGTCTCTTCTTCGATCGGCGGGTAGTGAATCGGTCGAAGGATGCTGTTTCCCTCGTTCACCCGGGAGTCGAAATAGTGCTCGTCCTGACCCAGGTAGAGCGCCATGGCCCGCAGCACGCGACGTCCCAGATCGTCGAGCGCCTCGTAAAGCGCGTAGGCGTGCTGACGGAACTCCGCAACCTCGGTCGGCCACTGGTTGGGCGGCATGCGGTCGCGCTGCGGATGATCGGGCGGCAGCTCCCGGCCCACGTGCCAGAATTCTTTGAGGTCCGGATGCTGCGCGTCTTTGGCGGTTTCGATGCCGACGCCCGTATAGCCACGGGCCCCGCCCTCGCCGGCCGCGTAGGCCTGCTTCACCGCTGTCGGCAGCGCAAAAAATTCCTGGAACACGCGGTAGGCGGCGGATGTCACCGCATCGCTGATGCCGTGATTGCGGATGCCGCAAAAGCCATAGCGCTGGTAAGCCTCGCCCAGCGCCTTAACAAACCCTTGAGGGTCAACCTCGAAGGTCGAAAGGTCCAGTGTTGGGACCTTCTGGGTTTCCGGCACTAGCTGAATTCCTCCTGTACGACCTGCGCCAGCTGCTGCGCAAGCTCGTTGACCTGGCCACCGCGCCGACCCTCGACGGTGACCCGGACCACGGGCTCGGTGCCAGAAGGCCGCAGGATCACGCGACCGTCGTTGCCGAGGCTCGCCTCCACATCCCTGACGGCGTCAAGCACCGTGGCGGAGCTGTCCATCGCGACCTTGCCCTTCACCGGAACGTTGATCATGATCTGCGGAAATTTTTCAAAGCCGTGCGCTGCCTCAGCCAGGGTTTGCCCGCTGGAGCACAGGATCTCGAGTACCTCCAGCGCGCTGATGATGGCATCGCCGGTAGTGGTTTTGTCAAGGCACAGAATGTGGCCCGAGGCCTCGCCGCCCACCAGCCAGCCGCGCTTGAGCAGCTGCTGGTGCACAAAGCGGTCGCCGACGTCGGCCCGCACAAAGTTGATGCCCCGCTCGCGAAAGCAGGTTTCCAGACCAAAATTGGTCATCAGCGTTCCTACGATACCGCCCCCGAGACGGCCCGCGTCCTCGCGATGCCGGGCGATGATGTAGAGCAGCTGATCGCCGTCGATCAGCTCCCCGGAGCCGTCGACCATCTGGACGCGATCACCGTCTCCGTCAAAAGCGATGCCGAGGTCCGCCTGATGTTCAACCACCGCCTGCTGCAGCAGCTCGGGGTGCAGAGAACCCGCCTTTTCGTTGATGTTGAGCCCGTCGGGCTCGTTGCCGATGGCAATCACCTCCGCGCCCAGCTCGGTGAACACGGCCGGACCCACGTCGTAGGTCGCGCCGTTGGCGCAGTCCAGCACCATCTTGATGCCGGCGAGCGAGCTGGTGTACGGAATCGTGCGCTTACAGAACTCGACGTAGCGCCCGGCCGCGTCTTCCACGCGCTGAGCACGCCCGAGGCTGCCGGAGTCGACCGTACTGAAGGGCTTTTCCAGCTCCAGCTCAATCTCCGCCTCCACCTCATCCGGGAGCTTCTCGCCGGCGCCGCTGAAGAACTTGAAGCCGTTGTCGTAGTGCGGGTTGTGCGAAGCGCTGATCACGATGCCGGCGCCCGCGCGCAGCGTGCGCGTGATGAACGCCACCGCCGGCGTGGGCATGGGTCCGAGCAGGCGAATATCGGCGCCTGCCGCTGCGAGACCCGCCTCAAGCGACGCTTCGAACATATAGCCGGAGATGCGGGTATCTTTCCCGATCACCACGAGCGGCACACCACGGCGCCGCAGCACGCTGCCCACGGCATGCCCGAGCCTGAGTGCAAACTGGGCGTTGATGACCTCGTCGCCGACCCGGCCCCGGATTCCGTCGGTACCAAAATATTTTCGGCTCATCCTGGTTCCCCCTGGTCGGCGATCCCTGGCCGACCCTTTTTGGTTGATTGAATTTGCAGCCGACGCACGCTGCGCCAGACCTGCCGCATGTCGTGGTGCTCGGCGACGTCATGAACCCTCAGCACGTGGGCGCCGGCATCCAATGCCAGCTGCCCTGCGGCCAGGGTCCCGGCGAGCCGTTCATCAACGGCCCGGTCCAGCAACTGCCCGAACATCGACTTGCGGGACAGGCCCACCAGCACCGGACAGCCCAACGACTCTAGCTCAGGCAGGCGCGCGAGCAGGGTTAAATTGTGTTGCAGCGTTTTGCCGAAGCCAAACCCGGGATCGACCATGATCCGGCTTCGATCAATGCCCGCCGCCTCGCAGCGCTGCACCGCCTGAGCAAGAAACGCTGCGACCTCGTCCACTACCTCAGCATAGTCCGGATTTGCCTGCATGGTCAGCGGCGTGCCGCGCATGTGCATCAGGCACACGGCGGCGTCGGTCTCGGCCACCGCCTCAAGTGCGCCGGGACGCGACAGAGCCCGCACGTCGTTCACGAGCTGGGCGCCCGCCGCCAGCGCCTCGCGCATCACCGTTGGATTGGAGGTGTCGACGGAAACCGGCAATGCCAGCCGCGCCCTTAGCGCTTCAACCACCGGCACCACCCGCTCGAGCTCCTCATCGGTGTCGACCGGCTCAGCGCCCGGCCGGGTGGACTCGCCGCCGACGTCGATCAGATCTGCGCCCTGCGCCGCCATGTTTTCGGCGGCAGCAACCGCGCGATCCAGCGTGTCGAAGCGGCCGCCGTCAGAGAAGGAATCGGGAGTAACGTTCAGCACGCCCATCAGCGCTGGCTTTGGCAGCTGCAGCGGGCCGACCGAAATGGTGTCCTTAACTTGAGTCACGATGACAGGAAGTCTTGCGAAAATGGCACCGGCCGATCGAACCATGCCGGCGGAAAGCAGCGGGCCCGAACGAGGTTCGGGCCCTTGTGTTTCTTAGTGCTGTTCGGCCGGGCCGCCCAGCGGGGGCTCGTCCTGGGTCGAGGCCGTGACGCGTGACCCACCGCTGCCGGTGTCGTCGTCCGGCGTGTCCCACCAGTCGCGCGGCGGCCCGGGCGTCCGCCCGTCCATGATGTCGTCGATCTGACCGGAGTCGATCGTCTCGTACTTCATCAGCGCCTCGGCCATGACGTGCATTTTCTTCTCGTTTTCCTTGAGCAGGCGCGTGGCCCGGTCGTAGGCTTCATCGAGAATCCGACGAACCTCCGAGTCGATCTGCCGCGCCGTCTCTTCCGCAACCGCCTTGTGCTGCGTCACGGACCGGCCGAGAAACACCTCTTCTTCCTGCTCACCGTAGGCCACCGGGCCGAGGGCATCAGACAGACCCCAGCGCTGAACCATCAGGCGGGCCAGATCGGTCGCGCGCTCGATGTCGTTGGACGCACCGGTTGTAACCTTGTCTTTGCCGAAGATCAGCTCCTCGGCGATCCGGCCGCCGTAAAGACTGCACAGCTGGCTCTGAAGCTGGGTCAGGCTTTGGCTGTACTTGTCTTCCTCCGGCAGGAACATCGTGACACCAAGCGCCCGGCCGCGGGGAATGATGCTCACCTTGTAGACGGGGTCGTGCTCCGGCACCAGTCGGCCCACAATCGCGTGGCCCGCTTCGTGGTAGGCGGTGAGACGCTTTTCGTCTTCGCTCATCACCATCGACCGACGCTCGGCGCCCATCATCAGCTTGTCCTTAGCGCGCTCGAAGTGCTCCATGTTGACGTCCTTGGAGCTCTCGCGCGCCGCGAACAGCGCCGCCTCGTTCACGAGGTTGGCGAGGTCTGCGCCCGAAAAGCCGGGCGTGCTCCGCGCCAGCACCCGCGCGTCGACGTTGGAGCTGTAGGGCACCTTGCGCATGTGCACCTTGAGGATCTGCTCGCGGCCACGAACGTCCGGCAGCGGCACGACCACCTGGCGGTCGAAGCGGCCGGGGCGCAGCAGCGCCGGGTCGAGCACGTCGGGGCGGTTGGTTGCGGCCACCACAATGATGCCCTCGTTGCCCTCGAAGCCGTCCATCTCAACCAGCAGCTGGTTCAGCGTTTGCTCCCGCTCGTCGTGTCCGCCGCCGAGGCCCGCGCCACGATGACGGCCGACAGCATCGATCTCGTCGATGAAGATGATGCACGGTGCGTGCTTCTTCGCCTGGTCGAACATGTCCCGCACTCGGGACGCGCCGACGCCGACGAACATTTCGACGAAGTCAGAGCCGGAGATCGTGAAAAACGGCACCTTGGCCTCGCCGGCCACCGCCTTGGCGAGAAGCGTTTTACCGGTACCCGGCGAGCCGACCATCAGCACGCCGCGGGGAATCTGGCCGCCCAGGCGCTGGAACTTGCCCGGGTCCTTCAGGAACTCCACCAGCTCGGTGACTTCCTGCTTGGCCTCTTCTACGCCGGCAACGTCAGCGAACGTGACCTTAACCTGGTCCTCGCCCTGCAGGCGGGCGCGCGACTTGCCGAAGGACATCGCGCCGCGGCCACCGCCGCCGCCCTGCATCTGCCGCATGAAAAAGATCCACAGACCGATCAGCAGCAGGAAAGGGAACCACGAGATGAAAATGTCGACGAGCAGCGACCGGCGCTCGGGCGGCTTGACCTCGATCTGCACGTCTTTGGTGACCAGATCGTCGATCAGCTTCTCGTCATCCGGCGCAAAGGTCTCACGCACTTCGCCGTTGCTGGACTCATAGGCAATCACCCGGCCGTCGGGAGATTCCTGAATTCTGACCTTGGAAACCTGGCCGTTGCGTACTTCGCTCAAGAATTCCGAGTACGCGACCGGGGCATTAGCGGATCCGCGCGGCGAGAAGGTGTTGAACACCGACATCAGAACAACCGCGATGATGATCCAGAGGACCAGGTTCTTTGCCATATCGTTTCTCAATGCTCTACCTCTTGAAAGGACACGCCGCCGGCTGGCTTTGCGTCCACCCTTGCCTTACGAAATCGGCAAGTGTCAGCTTCTCTTGACTGGCACGATAGCACCGCCTCCTAGCGGGCGCCACGTGCCAGAACGTACACCTCGCGACTGCGCGGTCGGGAGGCCTTGGGTTTGACCACGCTGACGGTGGAAAAATCCACCCGCAGCTGTCTCACCAATTCATCAAAACCTTCGCCCTGAAACACCTTCATGAGCAGCGTGCCGCCCTTGCGAAGGTGCTGGCGGGCGAAGTCCTGCGCCAGCTCAACCAGATACATGGCGCGTGGCTGGTCGACCGCACGCATACCCGAGATATTGGGCGCCATGTCGGATAACACAAGATCCACCGGCTGGCCGTCCAGCGCGTCCGTCAGGGCCGCCAGCGGCTCGTCCTCGGTAAAGTCGCCCTGAATCAGCAGCGCCCCTTCCATCGGTTCGATCGGCAGCACGTCCAGCCCCACCGCGACGCCGTCTCCCCTTAGCCAGCGAATCACCAGCTGCAGCCATCCGCCAGGGGCAGCGCCAAGGTCGACCACCGTCATGCCCGGCTTAACGAGCTGGTAGCGCTCCTGCAATTCCTGAAGTTTGAAGGCGGCCCGCGATCGCAGGCCCTCGCGCTGAGCACGCTGAACGTAGGGGTCGTCGAAATGCTCGGCCAGCCACTTCTTACTGCTTTTGGATCTCGCCAACGGTTACCGACTTAAGCGATACTGGGGTGAACACTATCCCACACCAGATGAGAACATTGTGAACAATTTGACCCGCAGCCAGACCCGCTTTCTGCGCGGCCTGGCGCACGGCCTCAAGCCGGTTGTCACGGTCGGCAACAACGGTTTGACGGAGGGCGTGATGGCCGAGCTGGAGTTGGCCCTGAACACTCATGAGCTGGTCAAGCTGAAGCTGCGCGGCGACCGCGAGCAGCGCAACGGCTGGATCGACAGCGTGCGCGACTCGACCGGGGCCGCGGTGGTCCAGCAGATCGGCCAGGTTTGCTGCCTCTACCGGCCGCACCCGGAAAAACCCCAGCTGGCCCTGCCGCGCTGATGGATCTGACGCTTCACAACGCACCCGCCAACGCCATCCGCAGCCAGAGCGACGATGGGGTGACAATCGGGCAGCAGCACTACACGAAGAGCCTGCTGGTCTCTGGCCAGCAGCTCAATGACGATTGGTCGGTCACCGACCCGGCTCAGCTCGACCGGGATCAGGCCCGCCTGATGCTGGACTGGCAGCCCGAGCTGGTGATTGTCGGCACGGGCGCCACGCTGACCTTTCCACCGGCGACCTTCGCGGCCTCGATCATGGCCGCGCACGTCGGGCTGGAGTCAATGCACAACGCCGCCGCCTGCCGCACGTTCAACATCCTGCTGGACGAGGGCCGCGCGGTGCTGCTCGCGCTGATCTTTCCGGCGACGTGATCGTCGCCGGCGACCACAGGCCCTAATCGAACAGAGGGGTTTCCTCGACCCCACAAGCGCTGGAGATCTGGCGCAGGCGTCGCAGCGCCTGAATCTGGATCTGCCGCACTCGTTCCCGGGTCACCCCCATCTCCCGGCCGACGTCCGACAGAGTCTGGCTGGTGTAGCCGTGCAGACCGAAGCGTCGTTCGAGCACTTCGCGCTCCCGATCCGGCAGGCGCCCGAGCCACTCGTCGACCTGCCCGCCCAGACGATCATCCGCCACAATTTCGCAGGGATCGGGATTGTTGTCGTCGGCCAGCGCGTCGAGCAGCTGGCGATCGCCGTCTGCCCCCATGGGGCCATCGATCGAGGTGGACCGTTCATTTAGGCAGGCCAGCCGGTCCACCTCTTCGAGCGTCACGTCGAGCTGCGCCGCAATCTCCTCCCGGGTGGGTGCGCGATCGAGCCGCTGCGCCAGTTCCCGAGCTGCCCGAAGGTAGGCCGACACGTCCCGAACCACGTGAATCGGCAGCCGAACGGTCCGGGCCTGGTTCATGATGGCTCGCTCCACCGCCTGGCGAATCCACCAGGTGGCGTAGGTGGAGAACCGGAATCCCCGCTCGGGATCAAACTTCTCGACGGCTCGAATCAAGCCGAGGTTGCCCTCTTCTATAAGGTCGAGCAGCGGAAGGCCGCGATTGGCGTAGCGGCGCGCGATGTTGACCACCAGACGCAGGTTGGATTCGATCATCCGCTGGCGTCCAGCGGGGTCGCCCTCGCGCCAGGCTCTGGTGAAATGAACTTCCTCCTCAGCGGTCAGCAGCGGTGCTGCGCCGATGGCGGAGAGGTAAACAGTGGTTGAGTCTGCGCTGGCTGCACCAACACCGGATACCATAGCGTCCGGCGCTGACGAGCGCTCCTGCGCTTTCAGTGCATGCATATTCCCTTATCCCTGCCTGATCCCAGGCGTCGTTCCATCCTTGAAACGCCATGCTAGCCGAAACACCTCAAATCTTTGTTAAAAAACCGTGCACCGGTCTTGATGTTTACCGGCGCGGGAGGTGTTTCCGGGGGTCGACCGGCTTTCCGTTTTCTCGAATTTGGAAGTGAAGTCGCGATCTTTGGCTGCCGTTTCCGCCGACTTCAGCGATTTTTTCTCCGGCACCAACCCCCTGCCCCTCCTTCACGAAACGCTGGCGGTTGTGTGCGTAAGCGCTGAGGTAGCGATCGCTGTGCTTGATAATAATCAGCTCCCCGTACCCCACGAGTCCGTTGCCGCTGTAAACCACCTCGCCGGCCGCCGCCGCGCGGACCACGGTGCCGGGAGCCGCCGCAATGTCGAGGCCCTGCAGGTTGGGCGCCGCGTTGGAAAACTCGGCCAGCACCTTGCCCTCCAGCGGCCAGCGCCAGGAAACGGGCCCGCTGGCGGCAGCCGGCTTGGGCCTGGACGCTGCCGTGGCCCTCGGTTCGGCCTGAGGTTCGGCCGGCGGCCGGGCCGCCGGGGTGCTGCTCGAAGTTGTCCGCGCCGGAGCGGTCGGCTGAGTGGAAGCAGACGCCTGCGGCCTTCGCTGGGGCGGCGCAACGGCCGTAGTAGATGATGTCTGGGCCGAGGTCTGGGCCCTCGTCGCAACAACTCGCGGCGGATAAAGACGCAGCGGCTGCTGCGGATGGATCACAAACGGCGCCTGAACGCGGTTCCACCGCGCGAGATCCCGGTAGTCCAGGCCATAGCGCCAGGCGATGGCGTACAGGGTATCTCCGCGCTTCACCGTGTAATACGACGGGCGCTGAATCCGGGTCGAGCCCGGCGCTGCCGGCTCGTAGCGGGGTGCAGGGCGGCGTTTCTCCGGCGGCGCAGCCCGGTAGCTGCAGGCCGCCAGGAGCGATACCAGAAGTGAGACCGCGAAGAGGGTCAGCCACCCTGGCCGCCCGCGCTTCAGTGACGCAGCCACAGTACCGCCGCCACGACCAGCACCACCAGCAGCCAGCCCAAGACCTCAACATACTGCCGGATCTTGTCCGCCGCCTTGACGCCGCCCAGCCGGATCAGCCCGGCCACCAGGAAAAACCGGCCGCCGCGGCCGATCAGCGAGCCGATCGCAAAGGGCAGCAGCGCCATGCCCACCGTGCCGCTGGCGATGGTAAAGATCTTGTACGGTATGGGCGAAAAGCCCGCCAGCAGCACCACCCAGAAACCGTACTCCTTAAAGCCGGCCTGCGCTTTCTCGAAGGTCTCCCAGTAGCCGAAGCGATGCAGCAGCGGCTCGATCAGCTCGAAAGCAAAGACCCCGATCAGGTAGCCGAACAGGCCGCCGAGGACCGACATGACCGTGCACAGGCCCGCGAGCTGTAGCCAACGCGCAGGCTTGCCGAGCACCATGGGGATCAGCATCACGTCTGGCGGCACCGGGAAAAAGGTGGACTCTGCAAAGCTCAGGCCCGCCAGATAGCGGGGCGCCAGGCGGTGCTGCGACCAGCGCAACGTCGTGTCGTAAAGCGGCGCAAACAAACCCATAGTCAGTCGAGTCCGCTAAGCAAGGGTACAAACACCACCGCCCCGAGATCCCGCTGACGAAAACCCGCGGCCCGGCGGGAAAATTTGAGCAGTCGCTGAACGCCGCCCACCGGCCCCACCGGCGCTACCAGCACGCCGCCGGGCGCCACCTGATCGAACAGCGCCTGCGGCACGTGATCCGCGGCGGCCGTCACCATCACGCCGTCATACGGCGCATTCTGGGCCCAGCCCTCGCCGCCGTCCGCCTGCTTGGCCCGGATGTTGCGGATCTTCAGATTTCGAAAACGCCGCCGGGCCTGGCGCGACAGCTCGTCGATCCGCTCGACGGTGAAGACCTGCGGCACGAGCTGCGCCAGCACGGCCGCCTGGTAGCCCGAGCCAGTGCCGATCTCCAGCACGGTCTCCAGCGGACCGTCGGCCAGCAGCGCCTGCGTCATGGTCGCCACCACCAGCGGCTGGGAAATGGTTTGGCCGCGCCCGATCGGCAGCGCCGTGTCCTCGTAAGCCCGGCTGGCCATGGCCTCGTCGACAAACTGATGGCGAGGTACGGCCGCCACGGCGTCCAGCACGCGCTGGTCGCTGACCCCGCCCTGGCGCAGTCGCTCGATCAGCCGCTGGCGCGTGCGCGCCGACGTCATGCCGATTCCGGCGACGGACTGGGTACCCGGGCTGTTCAACGGTGCGGCGAGTCGGTGGCGGCCGCGGGCTCTGCGCCGGCAGCCTCGGCGGGTCGGGTCAGCGCCTGATCGAGCCCGCTGACCCAGCTGCCCACGGTTTCGAGCGCCGTGTAGCGCGTGAGATCCACGTGGATCGGGGTGACCGACACGCAGCCGCGGCTGATCGCGTGGAAGTCGGTACCGGGACCTGCGTCCAGCGCCGGCCCGGCGGCGCCGATCCAGTAGACCGGTCGCCCGCGCGGGTCCTGCTGCTTGACGAACGGCTCTGCGCGATGTCGATGGCCGAGGCGGGTCACCTCAAAGCCGGCAACCTGATCCCAGGGAATGTCCGGCACGTTGACGTTGAGGATCGTGTCCGCCGGCAGCGGATCGCTCACCAAACGCTGGACAATCTGCACGGCGGCCAGGCCGGCCGTCTCATAGTGGTGCGGCCGTTCCTCAAAGGCGAGCGACACGGCCACGGCCGGAAGGCCACAGTAGCGTCCCTCCATGGCCGCGGCGACGGTGCCGGAGTAGATGACGTCGTCACCCAGGTTGGCGCCGGCGTTGATCCCCGAAACCACCATGTCCGGTTCCGGGTCCAGCAGTCCGGTCAGCGCGAGATGCACACAGTCGGTGGGCGTACCCGCAACCCGGTACCGGTGGTCGGCGTGGTGCAGGATCCGGATCGGCTGGCTCAGCGTCAGCGAGTTCGATGCGCCGCTGTGATCGCGGTCGGGCGCCACGACGGTGACCCGCGCGACGCGGCTGATTTCGCGCTCAAGCATTTCGATGCCCGGCGCGTCGAGTCCATCGTCATTGCTGATCAGAATATGCATCCGTGCGCTTCTCAAAAAAGAAGCGGGTAATATACTGGAATTGCCCCGCAGCCGCCTGAATGAGTCACCGTTCCACCCGTCATGAGCCCGCCCCCGCCCAGCGATTCGACCAAGCCGCCCAAGGACGATTCGCACCCGGAGCAGGCGGACGATCTCGACCTGTTTCGCCAGGAGATGGCCGACGTAAGGCCCCTCAAGAGCACCCGCGAACGGCGGCGCAAACCGCCGCCCCCACCGTCCAACCGGCACAGCCGCGCCGACGAACGCCGGGTGATGGACGAGCTGAAGCGCGGGGAGATCGACTGGGCCGAAGTCGAGTCTGGCGAGGAGCTCAATTTTGTCCGCGACGGGCTCTCACCCAGGCTGCTGAAGAAGCTGCGCCGCGGCCAGTACAGCGTTGGCGCCGAGCTCGACCTGCACCAGATGAACATCGAAGCCGCGCGGGTGAGCGTGTTGGACTTCATCGACTACTGCCAGCAGCGCGGCATCACCTGCGTCAAGATCATCCACGGCAAAGGCCTGCGCTCAAAGTCGCGTGGGCCGGTGCTGAAGGGCTTGACCAACAGCCTGCTGCGACGCCGCAAAGCCGTGCTCGCCTTCACCTCCGCCCGCCCCAACGACGGCGGGACCGGTGCGGTTTACGTGCTGCTGAGCGCCGGCTGACCCGCCGCAACGCTGGTGGCGCCGGCAACCCCTGGCACGGGCCAAGCTAGCCTTGCATCTGTAGGGTAGTGCTCTCCACGCAGGCCAGCAGATGAACGAACCCGCTCAGCCAGCAAACACGCCGGACACCGGCCCGGCTCACGCCAGCACTCCGCCGCGGCAAACGGTCCCGGATGCCGCCGCGCTGCGCGCGCGCCGGCGAAGCATCACTGCGTTGGTGCTGGTCCTGCTGCTCGCCGCGGCCGCAGCCGTGCTGCTCTGGGATCTGGAGATGGATCTGGTTCAGCTGCTGACCGACGCCCGGCAGACGCCGGCGCTGCTGATCACGAGCGGCGTGAGCTACGCGCTGCTGCTGGCGCTGCCATTTATGCCGGGAATCGAGCTGGGAATTCTGATGATGCTGGTGTTCGGCAAGCTCGGCGCGCTGGTGGCCTACCTGGCAACGCTGGTCGGCCTGAACCTGGCGTTTGGCGCCGGCGTGTATCTGCGCAGTCACTGCCTTCAGCTCCCCGTCCTGCACCGCTGGCGGGAACAGGCGCTTCACTTCGACGACCAGCGGGATGCGACCCTCGCACGCCACCGGCTGACGCAGCGGGCCGCCGGCTGGCTCGCGCGCCGCGGCGGCCCGGCGGACTACGTGCTGCTGGGGCTGTTGCTCAACGTACCGGGGAATTTCCTGCTGGGAGGCGGTGGCGGGATCGCGCTGCTGGCCGGGCTGTCGGGCCGGCTCGGCTGGCCAGGCTTTGCCCTCACGATCGCGCTGGCCACGTGCGTGGTGCCGCTGCTGGCGGCCACCGGCACGATCGATCTTCGTGCTTGGCTCGTTTACCTGACGGGCTGACCCGCCACGTCGATCAGCTCTCGGAGCACCGCGGTGGCAAACTCGCCCCGCGGCAGCTCAAACGACAGCTTCAGCTCATCGCCACTGCTCTCCCAGGCAAAATCCGCGGGGCGCAGGCTCAGACGCCGACGCGCCGGCCGGGCGCCGGCTGCGTCCAGGCCGCTGGTGAGTACGGGATGCTGCCCCAGCAGTGCCTGCTCCCACGCCGGCCAAAGCTCGCCACCCGCCTTGCCGTACAGCGGACCGGTCGGCGCAACGTCACCCAGCCGGCAGCGTTCGCTCAGCTCGTCGCTCAGCGGCTCAGGCCCAAACACCGACCGCGTTCCCGCCAGCATCCAGATATCGCCGTCCCGACCGCTTCGCCAGGTGCCGTCCGCCACACGCTCGGCCAGCACTTCGTTAAACAAAAACGCCCGGGCGGTGGAATGAAGAATACCCTCCAGATGACGCCCGCGGCGGCGCCGACTGCCGCCGCGTCGGCCGCCCGCGGGCTCCGCGTACCAGTTATGCACCTGCCGAAGGTTGTCGCCGTTGCGGCCGAAGCGCTGCGCCCCGAAGTAGTTGGGCACGCCATGGCGCTTCACCTCCTCACAGCGTCGATCCATGTCGTCCAGCTCGAGGCGGCAGTCCCTCAAGCAAATCTCGAAGCGGTTGGCGCGGTGCGTGCCGCTGCGCAGTTTTTTCTGATGGCGCACGCGCTGAAGAATCTCGACCCCAGGACTCAGCGCGTCCGGCAGGTCCGGATCGGGCATACCCGGCAGGTGCAGGCTGAACCACTGGGTGGCAACCGCCTGGCGATCCTTGAGGCCCGAATAGCTGACGGCGCGGACCGGGAGCCCGGCCTGTTTAGCCAGCACCCGGGCGACGTCCGCCGTGTTGACTCCGCGTTTGGTGACCCTTAGCCAGAGAAACTCCCCCGCGCCCGTCAGCTCGACATCGAGCAACTCGTCGACGACAAAATCTTCGGGCTGGGCCTTGAGGGTGCCGGTGGCGGTCGGGGGCGGGTTGGCGGTTGGCCAGTCGGGCAGCGGTGAGGCCGGCCTTGCGGCGTTGGTGTCGGTCAGCGGGAACCTCGGCTGAGCTCGACGATCTGGTAGAACGACTCGTCGGGGCCGAGCAGCCCCAGCTCGCTTCGCGCCAGCTCCTCAACCGCCTCCGAGCCGGACTTCAGGTCCTGGACCTGCGCGCGCAGGGAACGGTTGCGATCCAACAGCTGCTGGTTCTCGGCCTGCTGCGCCTCCACGGCCCGCTGCAGGCGCCAGCTGTCCCGCAGCCCGCCCTGCGCGAACCACAGCTGCTGCTGGAGCAGCAGGAGAATCGCAATAAACATGAGGTTGATCAGTCGCATAGCGCCACTTAATCACGTGATTTGCGCATTGTCACCGGTGCCGGGACAAAGGTCAACGGCGCATTGGGCTCCGCCGCGTCTGCCCGATCAGCCCAGCCAGCGACTGAAGGCAGCCTTGCCGGCGTAGCGCGCCTCGGATCCAAGCGCCTCCTCGATACGCAGCAGCTGGTTGTATTTCGCCACGCGATCGGACCGGCACAGCGAGCCGGTTTTGATCTGATTGGCGCTGCTGGCCACGGCGAGATCCGCGATGGTGGTGTCCTCGGTCTCGCCTGAGCGATGCGACACCACCGAGGTGTAGTCGGCCTGGGTCGCCATGCCGATGGCGTCCAGCGTCTCGGTCAGCGTGCCGATCTGGTTGAACTTGATCAGGATCGAGTTCGCCACGCCCGTGTCGATGCCGCGCTTCAGAATCTGCGTATTGGTCACAAACAGGTCGTCGCCGACCAGCTGGGTTTTGTTGCCCACCTTGTCGGTCAGGTACTTCCAGCCGTCCCAGTCATCCTCGGCCATGCCGTCTTCAATGCTGATGATGGGGTAGCGGCCCACCCACTCCGCGAGGTAGTCGGCAAAAGCCTCCGGGGCAAAGGTGCGGCCCTCTGACTCCAGCACATACTGACCGTCCTCGAAGAACTCGGAGCTGGCCACGTCCAGACCCAGGTAGATCTCGCGCCCGACCGCGTAGCCGGTTTGCTCAATGGCCTCCAGCAGGGTTTCCACGGCCGCTTCGTTGGAGCTCAGGTTGGGGGCAAAGCCACCCTCGTCCCCAACCGCGGTATTCAGGCCCTGCTGCTTCAGTACCGACTTCAGGCTGTGAAACACCTCGGTGCCGCAGCGCAGCGCCTCGGAAAACGAGCTGACGCCGATCGGCAGGACCATAAACTCCTGCATGTCGACGCTATTGTCTGCGTGCGCGCCGCCGTTGAGGATATTCATCATCGGCACCGGCAGTTCCGCCGTCACCGTCTCGCTCAGCAGGTGCTCCCAAAGGGGCATCCCCGCGTTCATGGCCCGGGCGTGGGCCAGCGCCAGCGACACGCCGAGCGTGGCGTTGGCGCCGAGCTTTGCCTTGTTGTCGGTCCCGTCGAGCGCAATCATGGTCTCGTCGATCTCGCGCTGACTGTCGCCCGACATGCCCTGCAGCTTGCCGGCGATTGCGCCGTTGACGTTGTCCACGGCCTTGCGCACGCCCTTGCCGAGATAGCGATCCGGATCACCGTCGCGCAGCTCCAGCGCTTCCCGGGCGCCGGTGGAGGCGCCGGACGGCACGGCGGCACGACCCACGTGACCGCTGGACAAACGCAGCTCCGCTTCCAGCGTGGGATTGCCGCGCGAGTCCAGGATTTCCCGGGCGTGGACCTGTTCAATGGTGCTCATTTGTGAACCTCTTCTGCTATTCGGACGCGTTGAGTCGCGATTCCATGTAGGGCTGGGATTTGGCCACCAGGTCGAGCTGCTTCAGCTGGCCGAGCAGCGCCGCCATCATCGGCAGGGGCCAGGCGTTGGGGCCGTCGGACAAAGCGTTTTCCGGGTCCGGGTGCGTCTCCATAAACACGCCAGCCACGCCGACGGCGACCGCAGCCCGGGCCAGCACCGGCACGTGCTCGCGCTGGCCGCCGGAGGACGACCCCTGGCCGCCGGGGAGCTGAACGCTGTGGGTAGCGTCAAAAACCACCGGGCAGCCGGTCTGGCGCAGCGTCGGCAGCGACCGCATGTCGGACACCAGGTTGTTGTAGCCGAAGCTGGCGCCGCGCTCGCAGACCATGATCTGCTCGTTGCCGGTCGAGCGGGCTTTGTCGACGACGTTCTGCATGTCCCAGGGCGCCAGAAACTGCCCCTTCTTGATGTTCACCGGCTTGCCCTGGCTGCAGACGTCGAGAATGAAGTTGGTCTGCCGGCAGAGAAAGGCCGGGGTCTGCAGCACGTCGACCACCGCGGCCACCTCCGCCAGCGGCGTGTCCTCATGCACGTCCGTCAGGACCGGCACGTCGAGCTCCGTCTTCACCTTCTCGAGGATCTGAAGACCGGTCTCGATACCCAAGCCGCGAAAGCTTTTCAGGCTTGAGCGGTTGGCTTTGTCGAAAGATGACTTGTAGATCAGCGGGATAGCGAGACCTTCGCAGATCTCCTTGAGCTCACCGGCGGTATCGAGCGCCAGCTGCTCCGACTCGATCACGCAGGGGCCGGCGATGAGAAACAGCGGCGCGTCGTTGCCCGCCTCAAAACCACACAGCTTCACGAATTAACGGCCGCGTCGCGGCTGGCGGTTTTATATTCCCGAGCCGCACGGATAAAGCGGGAAAACAGCGGATGGCCGTCCCGGGGTGTGGAGGTGAACTCCGGATGGAACTGGACCGCGACAAACCAGGGATGGTCCGGCAGCTCGACAATTTCTACGAGGTTCTGATCGCTGGAAAAGCCGACCAGTGCCAGGCCACGCTGAGTCAGCAGATCTCGATAAAAGTTATTGAATTCATAGCGATGGCGATGACGTTCAGAAATCACCTCAGCACCGTACACGTCGGCGATCAGCGACCCAGGCTCGAGATGGCAGTCCTGTGCACCCAGGCGCATCGTGCCGCCCATGTCGCTGTTTTCGTCGCGCTGCTCGACCTCGCCGTTGGGGCCGCGCCATTCGGTAATCAGACCGATCACCGGATGTGGGCTCTCCGGGTCCATCTCGGTGCTGTTGGCGCCCTCCAGGCCGCAGACCTCGCGGGCGAAGTCCACCACGGCCACCTGCAGCCCCAGACAAATGCCTAGATAAGGCATCCCGTTTTCCCGCGCGTAGCGTGCGGCCGCCACCTTGCCTTCGAAGCCGCGCTCACCAAAACCGCCCGGCACCAAAATCGCGTCCGCGCCTTCCAGGCAGCTTGGGCCCTCAACCAGCACGCGCGCTGAATCGACGCGCTGGATGTTCACCTTGATGCCCTGGTGCAGACCACCGTGGTCCAGCGCCTCGGTCAGCGACTTGTAGGCGTCAGAGTGCTCCATGTATTTGCCAACCATGGCCACGGTGACGTCGGACTTGGGCCGCTTGTTGGCGTCCGCCACCGCCTGCCACTTGGAGAGATCCGCATCCCGCGCCTCCAGGCCCAGCCGCTCGATGACAATCTCGTCGAGCTCCTGAGTGCGGAACCAAAGCGGCAGCTCGTAGATGTTGGGTACGTCCACCGCGGAGATCACCGCCCGCTCCTGGACGTTGGTAAACAGCGCAATCTTGCGCCGGTCTTCCTCCGACAGCGACTGCTCGCTGCGGCACAGCAGGATGTCGGGCTGGATGCCGATCGACCGAAGCTCCTTGACCGAGTGCTGCGTCGGCTTGGTTTTGATCTCGCCGGCGGCCTTGATAAACGGCACCAGCGTCAGGTGCATGAACAGCGCCTGGCGGGGCCCGAGCTCCACGCCGAGCTGGCGGATCGCCTCGAGAAACGGCAGCGACTCGATGTCGCCGACGGTGCCGCCGATCTCGATCATCGCCACGTCAAAACCCTCGGACGCACGCCGAATGCACGCTTTGATCTCGTCGGTGATGTGGGGGATCACCTGCACGGTCCCGCCCAGGTAGTCGCCCCGCCGCTCCTTGCGGATCACGTTCTCGTAGATCTGGCCGGTGGTGTAGTTGTTGTCCCGGCTCATCCGGGTGCTGACAAACCGCTCGTAGTGCCCAAGATCCAGGTCGGTCTCCGCGCCGTCTTCGGTGACGTACACCTCGCCGTGCTGGTAGGGACTCATCGTCCCCGGGTCGACGTTGATGTAGGGATCGAGCTTCATCAGCGTCACCTTGAGCCCGCGGGCCTCAAGGATTGCCGCCAGCGAGGCGGCGGTAATGCCTTTACCCAGCGACGAAACCACGCCGCCGGTCACAAAAATCAGCGCGGCCATGCAGCACTCCAGGGGTTATTGACCCGATGCGCGCAGGGACGCCACAGGCGGGGATGAGAGAGACGAATTCCGTTAGACATAACGGGCGGGTATTGTAGCCGATTCCCGGCGGCGCCCCAATGGCTCTTTCGCAATCACGCGGGTGATGCGGGGCAGGTTTGGCCTGGGACGGGATGGCGGGCACGCTCCGGCGCCGTCCGGGCGGCCGTTTCCCGCCTCGACCCCGTCGGCGGCCCGTCAGCGGGTCTCAAGACATCTTGCGCCACCCCCAGATCTAGCGTTTTTTCCAGGGTTTTTTGCTACATCTTGTGTTTTTTGCACGATTGTTGCATTGCCCCTGGAAAAGCGCCAATATCGTTCGACTAACCACCTGACGCCGTTTTCGGCCGCTTTTCCATGAGTCGCTACACCGCTGAAGATATTGAGATCCTGTCCGGACTGGAGCCGGTACAGCGCCGCCCCGGCATGTACACCGACACCACTCGGCCCAACCATCTGGCGCAGGAGGTCATCGACAACAGCGTCGACGAGGCGGTGGCCGGGCACGCCAAGCTGGTAGACGTAACGGTCTACAAAGACGGTTCGGTAGAGGTGTCGGACGACGGGCGCGGCATGCCGGTGGACCTGCACCCGGAGGAAGGCATTCCGGGGGTTGAGGTGATCCTGACCAAGCTCCACGCCGGCGGCAAGTTCTCGAACAAAAACTACCAGTTTTCAGGCGGTCTGCACGGCGTCGGCGTGTCGGTGGTGAACGCCCTGTCGTCGAAGCTGGACGTGTGGATCAAGCGCGATGCCACCGAACACCACATCGCCTTTGCGAACGGCGAAAAAACCAGCGACCTCAAAGAGGTGGGCACCGTCGGCCAGCGCAATACCGGCACGCGCGTGCGCTTCTGGCCGGACGCCAGCTATTTCGATAGCGCACGTATCTCGCTCACCAAGCTGCGCCACGTGCTGCGCGCCAAGGCGGTGCTCTGCCCTGGACTGACCGTCCGGCTGAAGGACGAAAAAACCGGCGACAAAGACGAGTGGTATTACGAGGACGGCCTCTTTGACTACCTGAGCGGCGAGCTCGAGGGTTTCGCCACGCTGCCCGAGCAGGCCATTGTCGGCGCCAAGGACACCGAGACGGAGGCGGTTGAGTGGGCGCTGTGCTGGGTTCCGGAAGGTGAGCTGGTGCAGGAAAGCTACGTCAACCTGATCCCTACCGGGCAGGGAGGCACCCACGTCAACGGGCTGCGCACCGGTTTGACCGAGGCGCTGCGCGAGTTCTGCGACATCCACAACCTCCTGCCCCGGGGCATCAAGCTGGCGCCGGAGGACGCCTGGGAGCGCATCAGCTACATCCTGTCGATTAAGCTGGAGGACCCGCAGTTCTCGGGCCAGACCAAAGAGCGGCTGTCCACGCGCGAGGCCGCGGGGCTGGTCACCGGCATCATCAAAGACGCTTTCAGCCTCTGGCTGCACAACAACGTGGCCGACGGCGAGGCGATTGCCCAGCTCGCGATCGCCAACGCGCAGAAGCGCCTCAAGGCGGCCAAGAAGGTGGTGCGCAAGAAGATCACCGCCGGCCCGGCGCTGCCGGGCAAGCTGGCGGACTGCACGTCGCAGGAAACGTCGCGCACCGAACTGTTTCTGGTGGAGGGTGACTCCGCCGGCGGCTCAGCCAAGCAGGCCCGCAACCGCGAGTTCCAGGCGATCCTGCCGCTGCGCGGCAAAATCCTGAACACCTGGGAGGTGGAGTCCGGCTCGGTGCTGGGCTCCCAGGAAGTGCATGACCTGTCGGTCGCGATCGGCGTCGACCCGGGCACCGAAGACCTGGACGGCCTGCGCTACGGCAAGGTCATCGTGCTGGCGGACGCCGATAGCGACGGCCTGCACATCGCCACCCTGCTCTGCGCGTTGTTTCTGCGCCACTTCGAGCCGCTGGTCCGGGAGGGCCACGTGTTTGTTGCCATGCCGCCGCTGTTTCGCATCGATGTCGGCAAAGAAAAGTACTACGCGCTCGACGAGGCCGAGCGAGACCACCTGACGGAAAAGCTCCAGCGCGAGAAGCGCAACGTCAAAATCTCCGTGACCCGCTTCAAGGGCCTCGGGGAGATGAGCCCGGCGCAGCTTAAGGAGAGCGCGATCGAGCCGGACACCCGCCGGCTGGTGCAGCTCACCGTCACGCCCGGCGATAAGACCCGGCCGCTGATGGACATGCTGCTGGCCAAGAAGCGCGCCGGCGATCGCAAGGCGTGGCTCGAAAAGAAAGGTGACCTCGCCGAAGTCTGATTCGGCGGTCCGCTAAAGGTAAGAACCATGACGCAAACGATTGAAGCGCCACCCGGCGGCTTTGAACAGCTGTCGCTGCGGGAGTACGCCGAGAAGGCGTACCTCGACTATTCAATGTACGTGGTGCTCGACCGGGCGCTGCCGAGCATCGCTGACGGCCTCAAGCCGGTGCAGCGGCGCATCGTCTACGCCATGTCGGAGCTCGGCCTGTCCGCCAGCTCCAAGCACAAAAAATCCGCCCGCACCGTGGGCGACGTGATCGGCAAGTTCCACCCGCACGGAGACAGCGCGTGCTACGAGGCCATGGTCCTGATGGCTCAGCCGTTTTCCTACCGCTATCCGCTGGTGGACGGCCAGGGCAACTTCGGTTCGGTGGACGATCCCAAGTCGTTTGCCGCGATGCGCTACACCGAATCGCGCCTGTCGGCCTACGCCAAGGTGCTGCTCAGCGAGCTGGGCCAGGGCACGGTGGACTGGCAGCCCAACTACGACGGCACCCAGACTGAACCGACCCTGCTGCCGGCCCGGCTGCCCAACGTGCTGCTCAACGGTGCCTCCGGCATTGCCGTCGGTATGGCGACGGACGTACCGCCGCACAACATGAAAGAGGTGGCCTCCGCCTGCATCCGGCTGCTGGCCAACAGCCGCACGCCGGTCGCCGAGCTGTGTGAACACATCAAAGGGCCCGACTTTCCCACCGGCGCGGAAATTATCACGCCGCCGGAGGACATCCGCGCGATGTATGAGACCGGCCACGGCTCGATCAAGCTGCGCGCCGTGTGGAAACGCGAGGATGGCAACATTGTGATCACCGCCCTGCCCCACCAGGTTTCGCCGAACAAGATTCAGGAGCAGATCGCCGCGCAGATCCGCGCCAAGAAGCTCCCAATGCTGGACGACTTCCGGGACGAGGGTGACCACGAGAACCCCACCCGGCTGGTGCTGATCCCGCGGTCCAACCGCGTGGACGTCTATGGACTCATGAGCCACCTGTTTGCGACCACCGACCTGGAACGCAACGTCAGGGTAAATCTGAACCTGATCGGCACGAACGGCCGCCCGCAGGTCAAGAACCTGGCGCAAATCCTGAACGAGTGGCTGGCCTTCCGAACTGAGACCGTGCGTCGCAGGCTGCAGTGGCGGCTGGACAAGGTGCTGGACCGGCTGCACATCCTCGAAGGTTTGCTGGTCGCCTACCTGAACATCGACGAGGTGATCCGGATCGTCCGGGAGGAAGACGAACCCGGACCGGTGCTGATGAAGACCTTCAACCTGTCAGAGCGGCAGTCCGAAGCGATCCTCGATCTCAAGCTGCGCCACCTGGCTAGGCTGGAAGAGATGAAGATTCAGGGTGAGCAGGCGGAGCTGGAGGACGAGCGCAAAACGCTTGAGGGGATCCTGAACTCACCCCGCAAACTGAAGAAGCTCATCGCCGACGAGATTGCCTCAGACGTCAAAACCCATGGCGACGAGCGACGCTGTCAGATCGTCGCCCGGGAGCCTGCCGAGGCCATGAGCGAAACCGACCTGATGCCCACCGAGCCGGTGACCGTTGTGCTGTCCCAGGGCGGCTGGGCGCGGGCCGCCAAGGGCCACGAGATCGACGCCTCAACGCTCAATTTCAAGTCCGGCGACGGGTACCTCGCCAGCGCGCGCGGCCGTAGCAATCAGCAGGCGGTCTTTCTGGACAGCAAAGGCCGCAGCTACTCGCTCGCGGCCCACACCCTGCCGTCCGCCCGCAGCCAGGGTGAACCGCTGACCTCACGCTTCAGCCCCGCCGCCGGCGCCCAGTTCTGCGCCGCGATCGCGGGCCGGCCCGAGGACAAGGTGCTCCTCGCTTCGAGCTTCGGCTATGGCTTCTTCACCAGTCTGGAAAACCTCTACACCCGCGCCAAGGCCGGCAAAGCCTCGCTGACGGTGCCCGCCGGCGCGGCCGTGCTCACTCCATCGATGGTGAGTGAACCCGCGACTGACCGGGTGGTGGCGGTCACCTCCGGGGGTTACCTGCTGGCATTTAGCCTGGCTGACCTACCGGAAATGGCGCGCGGTAAAGGCAATAAAATCATTAATATACCGCCAAAACTTCTAAAGGCCGGTGATGAGCGTGTCGTGGCGGTGGTGTGCGCACCGGAGGGCGCTGACGTGCTGGCTCACTCCGGCGGTCGGCACCTGAGGCTCAAGCCGAAAGACCTTGAACACTACACCGGCGAGCGGGCCAAGCGGGGTCGCAAGCTACCCCGCGGATTCCAGAAGGTCGACTCGCTGGTCGTGGAGGCTTAGTGTCCTGTCACGTTAGTTCGTTGACTTTCAGCGCGTGCCCACAAGGCCCTGGAGTCAGTGGTCCCTACTCGAAGCCGTCGGCGAAAATCTCGACGGTTCGCGTCACGGTGATGTTGACGGTTTCAATCTGGAATTCGGGAAATGGGTCCAGTAGCACGGGCGCTGCGGTGAATTCCGTCGACACCACGCTGATCCGGTTGGCGACGTTAGCGGGGATAAACACCCGATAGCTCCCGTCAGTCGGATTGGCCACGATGGCGTTATTGGTGTCGGTCAGCAGGAACACCCCGACGCCTCCCGAGCCAGGCTCTGATACGGTCCCTTCGATACGAACTCCACCGGTAAACGAAAACATCTGATCCACCGCGAACGTCACTTCGTATGCGCGAGATGCCGATACTGGCACGCAGTTTCGAACACGGATCAAGACCAGGTTTCTCCCCACCGAAAGATTGCCGACCGGCTCTCGAGGTCCGCCGGGCTGGCAGGTACCGATGGTGATTTCAGGCGCCACCTGATCGTCGGCAAGTCGGCTGGAGGGGTAGACCTCCACGACGGCCTGAAAATCAGTCGGCACCGTCGCAGCGGTCGACAGCACCCTGAACTCGTACTCGATGATGATCGAGTCTTCGTTGCCGGGAAAGTACATCCAGTCGTCGTCGCCGGTCAGTTCAAACGTGCGCTGCTGCAGGTTTGCAATTTCTCGGGCCAGCGCAGGCGAGCTGTCGTTCTCAAAGGCGTCTTGGGCGTGAACACCACCTGCCCCAAGCAGAGTCAGCAGCAACAGCCAGGCCCATCGACCCGCCATCACCTATCGATTGTCCCGGACGTGGAACCTCACGCTACAGCGCCGGTACGGATTCCGGATCCGGCGCCACCCGGACCACACAGTTGCCGACGTTGGCGCCGGTAAACAGGCTTGTCAGCGCGTCAGGCGTTCGTTCGATACCCTCCAGCACGTGGTCGGTCAGCTTGAGCAGGCCGTCGGCGTACCACTGGCGAAGCTGCGCTTCGAACTCCCCCCAGCGGGACAGGTAGTCGAATACGAAGAACCCTTCCATCCGTGAGCGGCGGTACAGCAGGTTGTAGTAGTGGGTGGGCCCGGGCGGCCGGGGGCGCAGGTATTCCGTTGAAATGTGACCGCAGATCGCGACCCGGGCGCCCACCGCCAGGTGCTGAAGCGCTGCGTCGAGCGTGTCGCCGCCCACGTTATCGAGATACACGTTCAGGCCGTCCGGCAGCGCCTCGCCGATCTGCGCTTCGAGTTTCTCCTGCCGATAGTCGATCGCCGCGTCGCATAACCCCTGATCGACCAGCCAGCGGCACTTCTCCTCGCCGCCGGCGATGCCGACCACCCGGCTGGCGCCGCGGGCCCGGGCGAGCTGGCAGGCGATGGCGCCCACACCGCCCGCCGCGGAGGACACCAGCACCTGGTCTCCGGGCTGGGTGTCACCGATTTCGACCATGCCCACGTAAGCGCTGAAGGCCCGCTGGCCAAACAGCCCAAGCACGGTGGTCAGGGGCCGTACCGGATTTTCCACCCTTTTAACGGGCGTGACGTGCGAACCATCTTTGACCTGCGGGTCGGGTGACATCGCCACGTACTCCTGCCAGCCCAGCGTGCCTTCCATGATGTCGCCCACCTGGTACTGCGGGTGGCAGCTCTCGATGACCTCGGCGACCCCGCGACCGCTCATGACCTCACCGGGCGCCACCTTGATATGGAATTCGCTTTCTTTGGTGACGTACATCCGCTGCGCGGGGCTGGTACCGAGCAGCAGCGTCCGCAGCAGCACCTCACCCTCCTGCGGGGACGGCATCGGTGCTTCCACCAGCTCGAAGTGTTTTTGCGTGGGAAATTCGTCCGGCGGAACGTAGCTGGCGCACAGCCATTGTCGATTGACCACCCCTGGCTCCCTTGTTTGCTTCTCCTCGAGCCAGGATTGTACCCAATCCCGCCAACGGGGCTCGCTTTATGCGGCAACAACGGTGCGCCATAATGCGCCCCTTTTTTCAGGCACCCCACCATGACCAACGAATCCCGCGTAGCGCCGTTACCCCGCAGCGCTTTTGTCCATTTCCAGTCCCTTCAGACCCGCTGGAGCGACAACGATATCTATCGACACGTGAACAACGCGGTGTATTACCACCTTGTCGACACCGTCGTGAACGGCTACCTCGTCGAAGAGGGGGCTCTGGACATCGAGCGCAGCGAAGTAGTCGGTCTGGTGGTCGAAACGCGGTGCAACTATTTTGCGCCGCTGGTATATCCGCAGAACATCGACGGCGGGCTGGCGGTTGAGCGGATCGGCCGCTCAAGCATCATTTACCAGGTGGGGCTGTTTGCCGAGGGTGCGCCCGAGACCGCCGCGCTGGCCAAGTTTGTCCACGTGTACGTCGACCGTGACAGCCACCGACCCACCGCCATCCCGGCCCCGATGCTGGCGGCGGTAGAAAAGCTTCAGGTTTAGTGGGCCGCGCGGAGCCTTAGACTTCCGGCGGCCTCAGTCCGAAAGCGGCTCGCCGATGGTGACGGACAGTTCCGACAGCTCCGCAATGTTTGCGCTGACCCGATCGCCGCGGACCACCGGGCCAACCCCCGCCGGAGTGCCGGTGTAGATCAGGTCGCCGGGCGCCAAGCGATAGTGCTTCGACAGCGTCTGGATCACCTCAACGCAACCCCAGACCATGTCGCGAAGGTCGCCCTGCTGGCGGACCTCCCCGTTGACCGACAGCGAGATCTCGCCGCTGGTGGGCAGCGGCTCGCCGCCCAGCGGCGTCAGGGGCGCGATAGCCGCCGAGTGGTCAAACGCTTTGCCGATCTCCCAGGGTTTGCCGGCCTTCTTGGCCACCGCCTGCAGATCGCGCCGGGTGAAGTCGATCCCGACGGCCAGTCCAAACACAGCATTCGCAGCGGCATCCGCAGACAGGCCGCCGCCCCCGGCCTTGAGCGACAGCACCAGCTCCACCTCGTGATGCAGCTCCTCGGTCAAGGGCGGATACGGAAGCACCCCACCGCTGTGCAGGATCGCGTCAGCGGGCTTTTGAAAAAAGAACGGTGGATCGCGATCGTCACCGCCCATTTCGCGGGCATGCTCGGCGTAGTTTCGACCGACACAGTAGATGCGGCGCACGGGGAAACGCCCATTTCCGTGTCCCACCGGGACCCAGGCCTGCGGCGGTGGTTCGATCACAAACGCGGTCGAATCGGTGGTGGTATTCATGCTGATGAGAGTCTCGGTCGAGGCTGATGGCGGCACTCTACCCGGAGCCTGCGCGATCCGCCAACCAGCGGGCCGCGGGCGTTATAATCGACCGTCCAATTCCTCAGCAGGGACGCTCCGTGGCGATCGAAGAAATCCGGGTAGAAAACTGGGCGCATCTCAACCAGGTGCTGTTCGACGAGCCGCCCCACCCGCAGATCGGTCGCTACCGCTCCAATTTTGCCTATCGCGGCATCTCGGATGCGAGCTACGGGCTGGAGACCACCCTGATGCGCCTGGGCGGCGACTACGCGCGCCTCGAGCCCCACATCCTGCGCAGCTTCCAGAAATACGCGCACCTGGAAATGAACGAGGAAGCCTATATCTGGAACTGGCTGGCGCTGGCGCAGCACCACGGCCTGCCCACCCGGCTGCTGGACTGGACCTATTCACCCTACGTGGCGCTGAATTTCTGCACCGACCACACCGACAAATTTGAGCTGGACGGCGCCATCTGGTGCGTGAACTTTGTGGCGACCAACCAGCACCTGTCATCACAGCTCATGAGCCGCCTGCGCAGCGAGAGCGCCCGGGTGTTTACCACCCGCATGCTCCACGAGGAGGTCAACACGCTGGATGCCTTCGACACCCAGCGCGCCAATCCGTTTGTCGTATGGATCGAACCACCCTCGCTGGATGCCCGGATCGTCAACCAGTCGGGGCTGTTTTCCGTGATGTCCGACCCGACCATTTCCATGGATCAGTGGTTTTCGCCCGCCGAGACGGTGTGCCGCAAGATTGTGATACCCGCGGCGATGAAGTGGGAGGTGCGCGACAAGCTCGATCAGTCCAACATCAACGAACGGGTGCTGTTTCCCGGCCTGGACGGCCTCTGCACCTATCTCACGCGCTACTATAGTCCGAAGCAGTAGCGAGGCGATTCACCGGATCATTGCGGCCGACCCGCGACTCACCGAACCAGCAACACTTACAGGATTTTGCCCTATGAAGTTTTACGACTTTGCCCACGCCCCCAGCCCGCGCCGGGCCCGTATGCTGATCGCCGAAAAGGGGCTCGAGATTGAGACCGTTGAGGTCGACCTGGGAAAAAAAGCGCAGTTTGAACCGGCGTTTCGGGCCATCAACCCGGCCTGCACCATTCCCGTACTGGAGCTGGACGACGGTACGGCGCTGACCGAAAACAACGCCATTGCGGTTTATCTCGAGGAGATCTGCCCTGAGCCGCCTATGCTGGGCACCACCGCCAAAGAAAAGGCGCTGGTGACCAACTGGAACGATCGGTGCACGCTGGAAGGTTACAGCGCCGTTGCTGAATCGTTTCGCAACTTCTCGAAGTTTTTTGCTGACCGGTCCGTCACCGGGCCGCAGCCGTTTGCGCAGATCCCCGAGCTGGTGGAACGCGGCCGCCTGCGGGCAGAGGCGTTCATGGCGACGTTAAACGAGCGGCTGGGGGAAACGCCGTACCTTGCCGGCGATAACTTTACCTACGCTGACATCACCGGATTCTGCTTGGTGGAGTTCGCCGGCCGAATCAAGATGACGCCCGGTGATGACCAGGCGAACCTGAAGCGCTGGTACAGCGAAATCGGGGCGAGGCCGTCAGCCTCGCTTTAGACGAGTTGGGCGGGCGAGTAAGCCCGCCCTCAAACCCGAAGCCTTAAGAGCGCTCGGTCACTTCCAGCAGGTGGTAGCCAAACTGGGTCTTCACCGGACCCTGCAGCTCGCCAACCGGCGCGCTGAACACCACCTGGTCAAACTCCGGCACCATCTGGCCGGGGCCGAACTCGCCCAGATTGCCGCCCTGCTGGCCCGACGGGCAGCTAGAGTGTTGGCGGGCGATATCGGCAAAGTCAGCGCCGCCTTCGATTTCACTTTTCAGGTTCAGACAGTCAGCTTCGGTGGCCACCAGAATGTGGCGCGCAGATGCTCGGCTCATGATGTGAGTCTCCGTTTGGAATAAAAACGCGGTGAGAAAGGGCGGTATCGTGGACTACGGTCGGTGAGAATTCAATCCGACAAAGGTTCCGCCATTTTTTTCCGCCAGCAGCCGCATCAGCGTGGCGAAGCGCTCAACCGAGGCCTGCTGCGAGCGGGGCGCGGTAAACCAGACCGGGAAGCCGACCGTGTGGATGCGCACCAGACGGTTGCCCTCCGCGTCCTCGCGGTTGATCTTGTCGATGGTTTCGATCACGCGGGCGATGGAGCGGCCCGAGAAGTCGTCGCCAAAGACGTAGATGCTGATCTTCTGGCCCGGCTTGTAGAAGCGGGCAATGGCTTTGGTGATGCCTTCGACGGGGCTGGAGTTGGAAAACGCGCTCCAGGTCTTCATCCGGTCGATGATGGCCTTGCGGCGTCCGGGCGAGTCGGGGATCCAGCGCTCGGCGTAGCGGGAGAACATGTATTCACCCATGTCGTTCAACACCTGGATGCCCTTCACTTCCGGGTACACGTCGAGCGTTTCGATGATCTTGTCCAGCAGCAGGTCCCAGCCGAAGTTGCGCATACTGCCGGAGGTATCGATCACGAAGATCACGTATTCGCTGTCCACCGGGATGCCGCCCACGGTGGTGTCCTCAAGCGCCCGGGAATAGTTCAGCCGGCGCTGCATGTCGTTGAGCTGCTGGCGGGCGCGGCTGAGCTGGTTTTCGATGGCCGTGATGGCGTCACTCTGGTCGGATGATGAATCAAACTCGGATTTCAGCGTCGACAGCAGCATGCGCAGCCGGGCGATGCTGTCTTCCACCTCCGACAGCTGCTCTTCTTTGGTCTGTAGGTCGCGGTTGAGCACCGTGGTCTCGCCGCGGATCTCCACAAGCTGCTCCTGCAGGTCGGCCAGCAGGCCGCTCAGGTCCTCCCGGGTTTCCTCGATGATCATCGGCTCAGCGGTCTTTACGATCACCAGCAGCAGAATGATGGCGCCGAAGCCACAGCAGATGCAGTCGAGAAACGACAGGCTGACCTGCTCAACTGGGCGCTTACGCCGGCTCACGGCCAGTCCTTCGCCGGCGTGATAAACGAACCGCCGCTGAGTATTGCCAGGCGCCAGAAGCCGCTCGCGGCCTTCGGGTCACCCTCCATGGGAAACAGGATCGTGTTCACCGGCACCCCGATGGGCAGGTCGGCGGTGGCGTCGTAGAAAAACCGCTCGCGTTCACGCGACGTCACGGTCCCCCGCTTGGTCGCCGGGTTCAAGCCCTGGGTCGGCAGACCGTCCACCAGCAGAAACACGTTGTCCGGCAGCGGGTTCATTCTGTTGATGGTTTCCGTCACCGAATGGAGGCGCGTGCCGCCGGTCGGAATGATGTTGCGAACCTTGTCCACCGCCTCGTCCAGGCGGCGACCTTTCTCCACGTCCAGCCACTGGCCGTCGGTGCCTTCCAGCGCCGGGGTGGCCTTGGTGTTGAAGGTGTAGACCTGAAACTGGGCATTTTCAGGCACCTGGGTTGTGATCCAGTCCACGGTGCGCACGACGCGCTGCCACTTGTCCGCCCGCAGCTTTTGCTCGTCCGGCAGGTTGCGCCGCCGGATTACGTTCACAATCGTCTCGTCCAGCATTGAGGCCGAGGCATCGACAAATATGGCGATGCGCCGCCCGCCAACGCGCAGGCCGGTCAGGTACTGGCGGTCGCCCTCACCGACGTAGGTCCGCACGCTCTCGCCGCCTTCGGTTTCGAGCTGCTGCAGCCGCTCACGCTCTTTTTCCAGCGCCTTCAGATCGGTGATGAGCTGATTCATGTGCTCGCGCTTGGCGGCGGTCTCCGCGTCCTGCTCCGACAGCTCCTTCTCCGTGTCGTCCACCTCAGAGAGCAGGCGATCGGACGCCCCCTGGGCCGTCACGATCTCCTCCTCGACTTCGGTCAGCGCGTTCTGCAGCTTGGCCAGATTGAGCTTCTCGAGCTTAAGCTCAGTCTCCACCAGGTTGACCTCGCCGGAGAGGTCCGCCGTCAGGTCGTCGTTCCGCTCGTCCTGGGCGTGGTTGATGATCACAAAAAACAGGATCACCGCGCCGAACCCGCAGGACATGATGTCCAGGAACGACAGGTTGAACGCGTTGAATTCGCGCTTACGACGCGGCACTGGGAGACCTCACGGCTGCGGCCTCGGCGATCAGGATCAGCTCCTGCGCCGGGTTTCCAAGCTGGATACGGTCGCCAGCGGCAACCGCTCTGCGGCCCTCGAGCGCCTCGCCGTTGATGCGGGTTGCACCGCCGGACAGGTCCTCGAGAAGCCAGCCGCCTCCCTCCTGACGCAGTCGGAAGTGACGCTCACCCACGCCGCCGCCCACAAGCTTCAGCCCGTCGTTCTGCTGGACGCCCGCACCGACCACAAACGGCTGCCCGGAGGCCAGCCGATAGGCGGTGTGCTCGTGTAGCAGGTGAGTGGGCGCCGAGGCGCGGGCTGTGCCCGGTGCCTGGTGATTGGCCTGCTCTTCTGACTTGAACCAAGGGATCCGGGTGACGTTGACCGCGCCGCCCTGGCCGGCGTCGCGCGGCAGGTAAAGCCGGTTCAGCACGCCGGCAAAGTCGAGGCGCCCACCCGGGATCAGCTCGACGTCCGGCAGCGCAGCCAGCTCCTCGCTGACTCCCGGCAGGGCCGCAAGCCGCGGACTGATCACCAGCGATACGGGGTCACCGCCGGCCACGTGCGATCCAACAAACTCCGCCATGCGGCGATACAGCGGCTCAGCGGCGTCGCGAAAAATCTGCGATGGCGCGCGAGCCTCAACCGTGTTGCCGTTGTGCTCCACGCTCAGCGACAGCTGCCGACTGCCGCTGGCCGCCGCCAGCCAGGCCGGCAGCCGATCGAACAGCTGCTGCTCGGTTTGCGCCTGATGCAGCGGGTCAAAGCGGGTGGCCTGGACAAACGCGCCGGCGGCGGCAAACGCCCAGCCGTCCAGCAGCCGCAGCAGGCCGACCTCCCGGGTGCTCTCAACCGCCGCCTGCGACAGCCAGGGACCTTGATCCAGCGTGCTCAGCACCAGCCGGTGCAGGTGGAGATCCAGGTGCATCAGCGTGCGGCCCGGCTGCGGCGCCGCGCTGGCGGCCAGCGCCACGTTCACCAGTGCACGCACAGGAATCTTGAGGGTCTGGCAGATACCGAGCAGCAGGCCCAGCTCCGCGCGGCCCCAGTCGGCGGGTACGCACAGCACGAGCTGCTTAAGGTCTTTGCCGACGATGCTCCACAGACGCTCAAGATGACGGTAGGCCAGGTCGGCGTGTTTCAGGCCCGTCTGGGGCAGCTGGCCGGTCGGCAGCGTGTCGCTCGCGAAGTACTCCCAGAAGGCGTACTGCGTCTGCGTTGGTATGAGCTTCACCCGCTGCGCGGCGGCGGCGCCGACGTGCATGTTCTTGCCTTCGAACGCCAGGTAGCCCGGGCTCTCCAGCAGCTCGCTGCCGCCGGACGCCACCAGCACGCCGGCGTCGTTGAGTTCAACAACGCCGATCATGGGCAGCGCGCCTCCAGGTTTAAGGCAAACATGTTGGCGGGCTTAGGACTCACGCAGCTTACCGATGAGGTTTTCTTCGGCGTAGTCCTGCGCGTCGAGCGACAGCCGCTCCTGCATCAGCTGGAGCTGGTGCATGAGAAACATCAGAAAGATGCTCAGGACCAGCGCGATAAACGTTGAGTTAAAGGCCACACCCAGCGAATCGGTTACGCCGGTGATGTCACCCTCCACCGCCTTATGAGCCTGCGCCAGCGCTTCACCGATACCTCGGACGGTGCCGATAAACCCGATGGAGGGGATCGCCCAGGCGATGTAGCGCACCATGGAAAGCTCCGACTCCAGGCGCTCGGCCTCCTGCTCACAGAGCTCGCGCACCGTGGTGGCGACGCTCTGGATGTCGCGGGTGGAGCGAAAGCGGTGCAGCGCCGTCAGCAGCACCTTGGGCAGCAGAAAGCGGCGCTCCTGATCGGGCAAAGCCTGCAGCGGGCGAGAGTACTCGCGGGTGTCTTCGGGCAGGATACTGATCCCCTCCCCGACCGGCATGAGCACCTGCTCCAGCAGCCGCCGCTCGCGCATACCCCGATAGGCTTTAAAGGCCATGATCGCGAGCGCCCAGAACAGCAGCACAAAACAGGCCTCCTGCTCGAAGTCTCGGATCAGGACGTAGACGGATCGCTCCGGCACGTAGTTGGGGTCTTCTGCAATCGCCTGCGCCTGCGCCTGCATCACCTCTGCGGCTGCCGGCCGTACCACCGTGACGTACACGGTGTGCACAATCAGCACCGAGACGAGCAGCGCAAAAAGCTGAAACACAAACTCAACCGGGAAACCTTTTTTCATCGTTGTGGGTGTCCTGACAGAACCGTCCATGTTGATCTTATTCCTATAAAAACCGCTTGGGTATCAATACTTACCGTGGCTCGAAGCCGGCTCAGATGTCGTTGGGAAACGCGACTGAGCTGTCTTCCGAGATTTGTTCGCTGGGCACAAAGCGGCGCATCGTGGCGCGCATCTCCCCCGCGTCGACCTGATCTTGGGGTCCTTCGCCCGCCAGCTCCGCGCATTCGGACGGCAGGGTTTCCCCCTCCGCCGGCGGCTCATCGCAAATGGCCGGGTCAAATTCGGCGGCCGGATCGGTGGCCTCTTCAGCCGTCTCCGACCCGTCGGCGGAATCGTCAGCCTGACCGGCCGCAGGCCCAAAAAGGCCAAGGCTGAGCAGCAAAGCGAGAAGTAGCTTCAATGTGTTCTGGTTCATGGCGTTCCTCCGCCCTGGTCGATGTAGCGCGCCACCCGGAAGCCGATGTCGTCTTTGCCGCCGGAGCCCTGATCGCGCCAGGCCAGGCGCAGCTCCGTGATGCTGCCGCTGCGCCAGCTCGAGCCGCGGATCACGTGGTTGCTGCCCTCGGCAGCGCCCAGTGGGTCGAGCGGCGTTTTGCCGAGGCCGCTGCTGCTGATCAGGTAATAGTCGTGAATCCACTCGTGCACGTTGCCGCCCAGGTCGTAGAGCCCAAGCGCGCTGCTGCCGTAGGTCCCCACCGGGGCACTGACGGGGTATTCGTCAGCATAGTTCGACAGCCCTCGCTCTACCTCACCGCTGGACTCCGTGCCGGCAAAGTTGCCGGCGGCGCCCGGCGGCGGCATCTGCTCACCCCACGGGTACTTCCGGGCCGACTGAGACCCGCCGCCGTAGCGGGCGGCATAGGCCCACTCCGCCTCGCTGGGCAGCCGGTAACCGATGGTCATCGGGGTGACCGGGACCATGACGCCGTTACGCTCCTGGTAGGCCGCGGGTAGACCTTCTTTGGCGCTGAGCCAGTTGCAGAAGCGTGCCGCCTGATCCCAGCTGATCCGCACCACCGGCTGATCCTTCAGGCTCAGGCTGTTGGTGCTGGCAATGCCGGAGTCGTGGCTCGCGCTGAACGCCTTGAACTGCAGGTTGGTCACTTCCCGCGTGCCGAGATAAAACGGCTTTTCCAGCTGCACCTGGCGGATAAACTCGTTGGAGCGCCGACCCTGCTCCCGCCGCGGGCTGCCCAGGCGATACACGCCGCTTGGGCGGATCAGCTTGAGCTCGTAGCCGGTGCTGGTGACCAGCGTATCCGGGTTCGCTTCAGCCGCCGCGTCAGCAAAGCTCGTGAGCTCCACGTTCAGCAGCTGCTCCTGGTTCGGGCTGGGCGTGACCGTGGTGCTGTAGGGCTGGTAGCCCTCGCGCCGGACTTCGATCCGCTGGGGATGTGCGGCCAGCTCGAACCGATCGTTCAGGCGACCCTGGAAGACGCCGTCCACGTAAACCTCCGCGTCTTCCGGTTCACCCGCCATCTGCACCACCCCGAGGATCGGCTGGAGCCGGATGTTTAGCCGGGTGTCATCACCCTCAGCGACGTCCACCGAGCGCTGACGCGACTGGTAACCGGCGCGGGTGAATCCCATGCGGTACGAACGGCCCGGCGCCAGCGCCAGCCGCAGCGGCGTCTGGCCGCGATATTCTCCTTCCACCGTCACGCTGGCACCACTCGGGGTGCTGGCCACGGTGACCAGGGTGTCGGCTGGCGTCAGCTCAACCGTCGGCAGCGAAAGCTCGGCACCCGCGGTCAGGGTGAGGCCGGTGGTCCAGTCCTTGTAGCCCTCGAGCTGCAGCGACAGATCGCGGTCACCTTCCAGGATCTGCGCCGTCAGGGGCGTTTCGCCGACCGGATCACCGTCGACGTAGAGCGTGGCGCCGGCGGGCGTGCTCGCGAGCTGCACGTCGGCCCACGCAGGCTCAAGTACCGCCGCCACGCTCTGCTCGATCTGCTTGCCCTCGATGTCGATCGACTGCTCAAAGTCGCGATAGCGGGGCGCGCGAACCGTGAGCTGGTAGGTGCCGGGCTCCAGCTCGTGCTGGCTCAGCGGCGCCGGACTCAGCGGCTGGCCGTCGATCCAGACATGGGCGCCCGGCACGTCGCCGGCGGTCACGCTGAGCAGCCCCGGCAGCTTGTCCATGGTGAAGGCAAACTGCTGGCCATCCTCCGACAGCACCGCAAAGTCAGTTTTGAGGGGGTGGTAGCCCTCGAGCGACGCCTCTACCGTGTAGCCACCCGGATGGAGCAGCCAGCGTTCGCCGAGCTTCAGCGGAAACAGCAGCGCGCCGTCCAGCTCCATCGAATCCGGGGCCGGCGTGATGTCGATCAGCACCGAGCGCGCGGTGAAAAGGTACAGCGCGCATCCTGCCACCAGCCCGAGCAGCGCAAAGCTGCCGACCGTCCACCAGGACACGCCGCCGATGCCGCGCTTGGTGGTGGTGGCTGCCGGCTGAAACTCGGTGGGCGTGATGACCTCAAAGTGGTCGTCACCCGAGGTCGGCGGCGGGGGCGTTCTTAAGTCGCTCATGCGCATCTCCCCGCGGCGGCGTTGTCTGCGTTGATGTGCTTACTCTCCGTCATCACTTAGCCTCGCGCCAGGACCTGCTCTTCGCAGCGCAGGGAAACCGGCTGCGGCGCCTGCCCGGCCGGCACCATGAACTCGACCCGCACATCCCGATAACCGTCTCGGGTGCCGACCGCCGTGTACCGGCCGGGCAGCAGCTCGAGCTGGTGGCGATCGAACTGACCGAGGCGCGCCACTTTGTAAACGATCACGTTGCAGGCGTTGTCCGACACCAGCGTCACCGGCTGCGGCCGGGCGGCCAGGTCGATCTGCTGATCCAGGCGGACCAGCTGATCACGCAGCCGGGGCCCGGGCTGTTCGATCGCCCGCGCGTCATAGAGCAGCGACCGGGCCGTCGACCGGCCCTGGTTGGACCAGAGCTGGGCCGGATCACGCAGCAGCGTCGTGAGCCGCTGGTCCAAATCCTGGCGCTCCACCGCCTGCGCACGGCCCTCCTGGGCCACGCGCGAATTGGGGTCACGCTTGAGAATGTCGTCGAAGTGATTGATGGCCGCTTCCCAGCGCTCCTGCTCCTGCGCGGTGCGGGCCTTGCCGATATCGCGGGCCACCAGCGCGTCACGCTGACGCCGCTCGAGCTCGATCAGCGCGTCCTTGGGAGCACGATTGCCCGGCTCCAGCTTGGCGGCGCGATTGAGCGCGGTGCGCGCCTCCTGCCAGCGGCCTTCCGACAGCGCCGCGAGGCCGTCCGACATCGCATTCCGAAACCGGGCATCGGCCAGCTCGGTCTGCAGCTCTCCTTTGAGCGCCGCTGCGTCTTCGGTCAGCGGGTCGAGCGCGAGCACCTGATCCAGCAGCGACAGCGCGTCGTTCAGGCGCAGCTCGTCGCGCGCCGCCGTGACGTCAGCCATCAGGGCCTTGACCTGATCCAGCGTCTCAGCGCGCGCCTTGCCGGTCTTGGCCTGCTCATTCTCAGGGTCGATGGCCAGAGCGAGCGAGTAGGCGTCGTCGGCCTCAGCGGCGTTGCCCTGATCGAAGGCAAACCGACCGCGCTCCAACGCTTCCGCCACGATGATCGGGCGTAACGCGGCAACCGCGTTCATTTCCTTAAGCGCGTCCCTGTAGGTCGCCTCGGCCAGCTCAAATTTCTGCTCGCGGAACGGCTCGTCGCCGGACGCGGCCAGGTCGCGGGCCTGCGTGAACCGCCGTTCCGCCCAGCGCAGCACCCGCTGCTCCTCCAGCTCGAGCTGCAGATTGATCAGCTCGTCCAGCACCGCCTGTGCCGACTCGCGCTGGCGCAGCAGGCGCTCGAGGTCCGCCTGGCTCAGGGGGGCCGCCGCGGGCTGCGGCTCAGGGGCCGCCGGCTCGGGCTCCGCTACCTCGGTCTCCGCCACCGGCTCGGGTTCGGGCGCCACGCGGTCGGGCAGAACGCCGACCACAAACACAATCGCGAGCAGCAGCACGCAGGCGGCCGCCGTGGCAATAAACGCCGGCGCCTTGGACTGCGGCTGCGCGGCGGGCTGCACCGGGCTGATCGACGGCGTGGAGGACTTGGCGGCCTTGACCGGCTCATAGGACTCGGTCTGCCAGTGCGCCTTGACCTGCGCGTCGGCGCGCGCGAGGCTCAGCCGGATATCTTCGAGGTCTTCCGCCGCCAGCGTCGCGGCCGGCGGCTCCTCGGACAGCAGACGCAGGATCAGCCGCGCCAGCCTCGGCGGCAGCGGCCGCTGAGCCGCCTGGCGGGTCAGCGCCGCAGCCAGCTCCGGTTGCTCCAGGTTGCTGGCACTCTGCCCGGTTTCCCATTCGAACAGCACGCGGCCCAGCGCCTGCATGTCCTGGGTGGGGGTGGCGGCAGCGTCGAGCGTCGGGTCGACCAGCTTCAGGCCGTCCGCCGGCGTCATAACCAGGTGCGTGCCGTCCACCGCGCCATGCGCGAACCCGGCGCGATGAATCAGCCCGAGTGCTTCACAGGTGCGCTGGGCAAACGCCAGCCGCTGCTCCTGTTCGTCGCTGACCGGCGCCTCACCTTCCAGCTCCGGGCGCCACACCCAAACCTGACCGTCCTGCACCAGCAGGCCGCTGTCCGGCACGATCGCCGGATGGCTGATGCCGGCCGCCGCAGCGAGCTGCTGCCTGGCAGCCGACACCGAATCGGGCGCGAGCGGCAGGCGGCGCAGCCGGACCGGTGCGCCGTCCAGGGTCGCGAGCAGGATATTTCCGCTCGCTCCGGGCAAAGGCTGCCGGTCGCTGAACTGTTCCAGCGTTGTCGGGTCGGTGGGCATGGGGTCGCCGCTTACTGCGGAACCGCGTCCGCGACGGGTATGCCGGTCTCGGCCTCGTAGATCTCCCGCATCAGGCGGCGCCACTCTTTGTACTGGGCGTCGAGCGAGCCGTTGAGCTTCACAACCTCACCCTCCACTTCCAGCACGATTGGCTTGACCTCAGCGTCGAAAGAGGCGGCGAGTTCTTTCAGCGCCTCCTGGTGGATCTTGGCTTCCTGATAGGTGTCGTAGCTCTGCTTGAGCGCATAGAGGCCGCCAAGCGCCGCCGCGTTGCCAATGCTGTTCTGCGCCCAGTTGCCGTTGGCGTTGGAAGAGATGGCGGCGCCGCCGACCACACCCAGCAGGCCTGCGAGCATGCGGGTTCGGGCCGAGCGCTTGATGTCTTCCTCAGCAAGCGTTTCCTCGTAAGAGTAACGTCGCCACTGGTCGTAGCTCGGATCCATCTGCTGATAGAACACCGCGTACTGCTGATCGACCGTGTCGATGAACAGATACTCGCTCTCGCGGATCCGGGCCACGCGACGCATCATCGGATCGTCGTAGGCCGGGAGCCGGTTGATCACAACGTCGCCGTTTCGGTCTTCGGTCAGGTGGTTGCCGAACGCGTCCGGCGCCACCTCAGCCGCATACCGCAGGTTGGCGACGGTGCGGATTTCCTTCAGCTCCTCGCGGCTCAGCTCGTCCCGCGCCTTGCGCAGATCGTTGGCCACGAGGTTGTAGAGATCCTGAAACGCGTCGCCGTCGTACTCCACATCGTCGCGGTAGGCAAACTGCGTGGCGAGGTCGGCATACTTTTTATCCAGCCAAGTGCGGCCGGTGGCGTCCGTTGCGGTCACCCGCACCTCCAGCACCACGCCGTCAGAGTGGAGGATCTCGCCGGTCACGGTGACTTCCGAGGCGGGGTCTTCGCCCGGCAGAACCCGCACCGCGCCCCACTGGTTGGACGCCTCGAGCGTCGTCCGCAGCAGGTATGGCACGTAACGAGCCTCGGCCCGGCGAACGGCCGGATAGATGTTGTCGTCTTCCCGGTCCTCCTGGTTGGCGGGAATGCCCGGATTAAAAATCTGCAGACCCACGTCCAAAAGCTGATCCTGGGCCAACTCCTGATCGGCCTTTTCGATGGGCACCGAGTTGACGGTTTTCACCGTCGCGGTGGTGCAGGCAGACAGGGCAGCCGCTAAGGCCAGCACAACGGTCACTGAAACGATCCTTGACATGACGTTCCTCATTGAATGGATTTCTTGTAGTTGCGGTACTCTTCCCACAGCTTTTCACGCAGCGACGGGTCGTCTTCGTTGATCGCCGCCTCACGGATCTGACGTGCCACCACGTCGTCGTCCTGACCGTCACCGACGTCGCCAGGTACGCGCGGATAGGTCTCGTTGGCGGTGCCGCCGCCCTCCAGGCCCGGCCGACCGGTGATCGGCTCATCGCCCGTCTCACCGTCCACGTCCTGAGAGCCGCCCGGCAGGAGTGACGGATCGCCGTTCACCAGCACCAGCTCAGCGCCGGCGCCCGTTTGATCAAACAGCCCGCCCTCTTCCTCTTCACCACCGTTGCCGCCGGCAGCGCCCTGGGCTTCCCCGTCAGCATCGTCGTTGGAGGCGAGGATGGTGATCGTTCGCTCCATCTCGCCTTCGAAAATTTCCAGAGAGCTGTTGAGCTCCGCCTCGAGCGACTGCTCCGTGCCCGCCGGTGAAGCACCGCCCGGGAGGCCACCGCTGGTGGCGGCCATCTCGCCGCTGGTCGGCTCACCGCCGCCGGGTGCACCGCCGCTGGCGCCGCTCTCGCCGGCATCAGCCAGCGACTCTTCTTCCATCGACTCCTCGCCGCCGGAGGCACCACCACCAGCTGCGCTTTCCGAGGCGTCGGCCAGCGACTCCTCGCCGCCGCTCTCGCCTTCATCCCAGGTGGGCTCAGCGCTGGCGTCCGCGGACGCTTCTGATTCTTCCGGCTCCAGCACTTCCAATTCGCTGGTGCCACCGGCCGCGCTCGAGTCGGCGTTGGCCTGCGACTCAGCGCCGGCCTCGCTCGGACTGCTGGACCCCGGCGGCTGCATGCTCGGAGACTGCTGAGCGCTCGGCGACGACGGCGCACCTGACGGCGTCGGCATCGACGGCGTGGGCATGCTCGGTGACGGCGTGCTCGGGCTCGGCATACTCGGCGAAGGTGATGGCATGCTCGGCGACGACGAAGGCATGGAGGGCGGCGACGGCGGGGACGCCGACGGTGACGGCATCTGCGGCATCTGCTGCTGCATGGGACTCTGGCTGGCACAGCCAGCGGCCAGCGCCAGCAGGCATACGGGAATCCACCGCGCAGACAAAGCGCGGTAGCCCGAAGCAGGCATTCCTGAGGTGCTTAACAGGTTGTCGCCGTTAGCTGTCACCGGCTGCTTCATGGTGCTGTTCTCCATGGGTCGTATCGCGTTTGCGCTATGTACCAGACCATTATAATCGCCAAATAGTTGCAAGACGCAGGGTCGCCCAGCAAAATACTAAAACCTTCGTAGAGGCTGCGACCGGCTTGTCACTTTTTCACAGCCTTACGACGGATTTCACGCTAGGTTTAGTGTACGCAGCGCTCCGTGGTGCTTAGGTGTAGACTTTAATGCAACCTTTTCGCCGGAGTAGCGGTCACTTTCAGATGAGGCCACGCATCAGCATGAGCAAATCGACAGGGACAGCCCGCCCGTGAGGATCAACCGTCAGCGCCCCGAGTGGCAGCCTTTACGCGTACTTTGTGCCCTGCTGGCGGCCGCCACGGTCGTAGGCTGCGCGGGCACCGTGGTGATCGAGGAAGAGTTTCCCGAGCCGGTGGTCCAGCCTCTGCCCTTCAGCGCCGGCATCTATTACAGCCCCCAGTTCAGCCAGTACGTCTATACCGAAGAGGAAGGCAAGCTGACCTTCGAACTGGGCACCAAGCAGCAGGCCGTGTACGACAAGATTTTCGGCGCGCTGTTCGAGCAAACTATCCCGGTGCCGAGCCCGGACCAGGACAACTCCAGCTACGGCGTCGATCTGGTGCTTGAGCCCGTCCTCGAGGAATACGCGTTTCTCTCCCCCGCCGAGACGGCAACCAACTTCTACGCTGTTTCCATGAAATACCAGATTCGCCTGTACTCCGATCAGGGAACCATCGTCGGGTACTGGCCGTTTGTCGCCTACGGCAAAGACCGCAAGCGGTTTGTTAACGGCAATCAGTCGCTGGGCGAGGCCACCACGGTCGCCCTGCGTGACGCCGCCGCCGCGATGGTCAGCCAGTTCAAAGGCGTTGTTGAAAAACAGCAGTGGCGTGCGCCGCTGCCACCAACCGAGGTAACTTCACCATGAATCCAGGTTTGCGACTGGGTGTGACCGCCGCGCTGACGGTGGCGCTTTCGGGCTGCGTCACCGCCCGCGTGGAAGAGTTCATGCAGACCGATCTCGACATGAGCGGTGATGAGGCGGTTGTGATCCTCACCAACCGCCAGGACGCCGTGATCGAAACGGAAGACAGCTTCTCCGAGTGCCTTTTTGGCCAGCTCCGATCGCGGGCCGGCGACGTCAACATTATCAGCGAAAACCGCTTCAAAGATGAAATGTTTCCCTGGTTCGAGCCGCGGCTGGCGCCGACTCGGGCGGAGCTCGTCAACGTGCTGCTCGAAGAGCCGGTCATCGCCAAGCGGGTGGAAGATCTGAACGTCCGCTACCTGGTGTGGATTCACGGCGAGTCGGAGGCCCGCAACAAGCAGGGCGTGATGACCTGCACGCTGAGCCCGGCTGGTGGTGGCTGCCTCGGCGTCTTGAGCTGGGACAACAACTCCAACTACGAGGCTTCGATCTGGGATATCCAGGCTGGCGAGCCCATGGGCATCATCAGCACCGAAGCCACCGGGACCTCGGTGGTACCGGCCCTCGGCGTGCCGCTGCCCCTGATTGCCCGCACCAAGAACGCGTCGTGCAAGAGTCTCGGCCAGCAGCTCGGTGACATCCTGGCCGGTTGAGGCCTTTGTGTATCGGGGACGGTCTTAGGACAAGTTCCCTGAATGAAAAAAGCGGCTCGTAGAAGCCGCTTTTTTTATGCCTGACGGATCGTCGTAAGATCCGCGGCACAATGGGAGAGGTTCGGTCTAGCCGCGCTGGCCGACGTCCGCCGTACCGTAGCCCGGAGGTGCGTCGGTCGGGTAGACACGTCGAACCTTGTAGCCCGGCGTGGCCACCGTCGCCCCGTCGACTATCCGCGGCCGAAACCGCGCGAAGCGGAAGGCCTGCAGCGCAACCGAGCGGGTCTGACCGTGGAGGTTGGTGCCGATGATCTCGATGTCCTCGGGCCGGCCGCTGCGGGCGATGGTGAACTGGAAGTCGTAGTAGACCTCGTCACCGACCCGGCCGTAGCCGATCACTTCCAGACCCAGGCGGGCACCCGGATAAATCAGGTGCGGCCGATCAAAGTACTGTGACCAGTCGCGGCCGCTTTCCGCGTCGGTCTGGGCCAGCTCCCAGCCGGCCCGATACTGACCCCAGGCATCGTCAGACCGATTGAACTGCACAAACCAGTCACCCATCTCCAGGTGCGCCAGGATGCGCTGCTCCATGCTGAACTCCTGGGGGTTGTCGTTCATGATGTCCAGGATGTCTTCGGAGGCCCGCAGCCCCTTGATGGCGTCGGGTCCGTTCTCCTCAAGGTACGCGCCCGCGATGCCCTTCAGCGGCGGGATCAGCTTGGGTGAGCGATCGCCGTGGATCTCAGCGATGCTGTCCATGGCCTTGCGGTAAACCACCCGCGCCTGCCGATAGTCCTGCACCTGCTGATACCAGCGCGCGAGACGGTAGAGTCCGGGGAGTGCATCTTCGCTGTCCACGCCGTAGTTGCGCTTGTAGAGCTTGTAGGCCAGGAGATGCAGGTTTTCCGCCTGCAGCCACTGTTCCTGCGCCGCAAAGCTGCTGGCGGTGGCTTCGATGATGCGGATCTGGTCGAGGTTGTAGACGCCCTGGTCCCGGTGGGTCACGTGCTGCGCGTAGTTGAAGGTATCGATCGCCTGATCGTGCTCGGACATATCCTGGAATGCCAGGCCCAGGCCGATCAGGGGCTCCACCAGCTCGGTGTTGAAGATACCCGCCTTCTCGCGCAGCAGGTTGACGCTCTTTTCGAACTGGATGCGCGCCTCGCCGGGCTGACCGTTGCGCAGCAGCGCGTTGCCCAGATCGTTGATGTACGGAACGGTTTCAAGGTGGCCGTCACCCAGCTCCGCGCGGGCAAGGTCCAGACCGGTTACCGCGGCCTCGATCGCCTGCGGGTACTCCTCGGACCGCATGTAGTTGATGAACACCTGGCGAGCCTCGTAACGGTCCACGCGCAGATCACCGATTTCGCCGAACAGCGACTCCGCCTCTGCTGCGTCCTTTCCGGTGAGGTCCTCGAAGATCGCCTGCTCTTCGTCGTCGAGCTCCGCTTCCATGATGCCCTGTGAGGGCGTGACGTCTGGCGATTCGCCGGGTGACGGTTCGCTTGTTTCGGCGCCTGCCTGAGCGTCGATCGGGGCGAAAGCCGCCTCGGTTTCAGGCAAAGTCTGGGCGCCGGCAAACGCGGCTGCGCCGCTCAGCACGACCGCAAGCAGCAGGCTAAAGCTTAAGGAATGACGCGTGGACACTGGTGTCATAAGCAAAGAGTAGAACGAGTCTGTGGGCCAGGCAAGGCGCAGGAGGTTGAGAAAACCTGCCGAACCCAAGGGTTAAAGCCGTTTTTCCTGCGGTACCGCCAGTCCCTTCTACGGGGACCCGCGCAGCACCATCCCAAGTGTAGACAACTTTCTCCCTGGATCAGTTGCACTCAGGGGGTTGTCGATAAGTGCAATCGCCTTGTCATCAGGGCAAACTCAGCGCATCCAGGAAGGAGCGTCGGCATGGCGAGAATCCTCACGGGACTGGCGCTGGCCGGCGGTGGTGCCCGAGGCATTGCACACATCGGAGTATTAAAGACCCTTCATGAACGCGGTGTGACGGTAGACCGGCTGGCGGGAACGTCCGCCGGCGCCATCGTCGCGGCAATGTACGCCTCCCGGCCGGACCCTCACTGGATTGAGTCTCATTTCCGCAAGTTTCTCGCCAGCGAAGAATTTCTGCGCCTCGGTACCCAGCGGCTCGCGCAGCGCTACGAGCGCGATTCGGACGGGGGCGTCTTTTCCCGCCGCCTGAAAGACCACATGGTGGTGAACCTTTCGCTGCTGCGGCAGTACATCATCCCGCGGGAGCTGCTCCGCGATGCGCTCGCGTTTCTGGTCCCGGCGCAAACGTTTGCTGAGCTCGAGATTCCGCTGATGGTATGTGCGGCTGACCTCAACGCCGGCGAGGCCGTCGTGTACGAAGAAGGAGACCTGATCAACGCGCTGTGCAACAGCGCCAGTATCCCAGGCGTGCTGGAGGCGGAGATCGATGACGCCAGCGTGCTGGCTGACGGCGGCGTGTTCCTGCCCGTACCGGTCGCGCCGCTGCGGTCGAAGGTGGATTTTGTGATCGCCAGCGAGGTCAACCAGCGGCGGCTGCCCAAGCTCGAGCAGCTCAGCGTCTACTCACTGATGATGCGTGCCGAGCACCTGACCCAGATCACCCTCGCCCACCTGCAGGCGAGCGCGGCGGACTTTGTGTTCTATCCCGAAGTGAAGGCCCTGCACTGGTCGCAGTTCGGCGCGTTCGACGAGCTGCTCGCGAGCGGGATCTACGAGAGCCTGCTGCGGATCGATCCGCTGCAGCGTCGGCTGGCCCGGGCACGCTCGCCGGTGCGACGCTGGCTCCACGGGGTGCGGACCCGGCTGGCCGGGACGGCCTGAGGCGTCAGGCCTCAGGCGTCGCTTTTCGACTCTCGGCCGGCCCGCTTGCGGTCCGACTCGCTGAGCAGCGCTTTGCGAATCCGCAGCGCGGTCGGCGTGACCTCCACCAGCTCGTCGTCTTCGATGAACTCCATCGCCTGCTCCAGCGACATTTTGATCGGCGGGGTGAGCAGCAGCGCGTCGTCTTTGCCCGCGGCGCGCACGTTGCTGAGCTGCTTGCCTTTGAGCGGGTTCACGGTGAGATCATTGCTGCGGGAGTTCTGGCCGATAACCTGCCCGCCATAGACCTCGTCGCCGGCGTCGATCATCATCCGGCCCCGCTCCTGCAGGTTGAACAGCGCGTAGGCCAGCGCTTTCCCGGTGCCGTTGGAGATCAGCACGCCGTTCTTGCGCGGCGCGATGCGCTCGTCGATACGGGGGCGGAAGTCTTCGAAGCGATGGTGCATCAATCCTTCACCCGCGGTCAGCGTACGGAACTCGGACTGAAAGCCGATCAACCCGCGTGACGGGATGGCGTACTCCAGCCGTACCCGGCCGTCACCCTCCGCGCTGATGTTGCGCAGCTCGCCGCGGCGTTCCCCAAGGCGCTGCATGACCGCACCCTGACCGGCCTCGTCGAGGTCACAGACCAGCTCTTCGTAGGGTTCACACATCACGCCGTCGACCTCTTTCAGCACCACGCGCGGACGCGAGATCGCCAGCTCATACTGCTCGCGGCGCATCGTCTCGATCAGCACGGCCAGGTGCAGCTCGCCGCGGCCGGAGACCTGGAAGACGTCAGGATCCGAGGTGTCCTCCACCCGAAGCGCCACGTTGTGGCTGGCCTCTCGCATCAGGCGCTCGCGGATCTGCCGCGACGTGAGGTACTTCCCATCGCGCCCGGCGAACGGCGAGGAGTTCACACGGAAGGACATGCTGATGGTCGGTTCGTCGACGGTCAGCTGCGGCAGCCCTTCCGGCTGCTGGCGGTCGCACAGCGTGTCGGAGATCCCCAGGCCCTCAACGCCCGATACGGCGATGATGTCGCCGGCGCTGGCGCTCGGTACCTCGAACCGCTCGAGCCCGGTCATGCCGAGCACCTGCAGCACCCGGGCGTTCCGCTGCGAGCCGTCAGCCGACACGACGGTCACCGGCGTGTTGGTCTTGACCTGCCCGCGGGAGATCCGCCCGATGCCGATGACCCCGACATAAGAGGAGTAGTCGAGCGTGATGATCTGCATCTGGAACGGCGCGTCCGGATCCACCTCCGGCGCCGGCACCTCGCCGGTGATGACCTTAAACAGCGGCTCGAGCGTGTCTTCCAGCGCGTCGGGCTCGAGGCCCGCTTTGCCCTGCATCGCGGAGGCGTAGACGGTTGTGAAGTCGAGCTGCTCCTCGGTAGCGCCGAGGCGGTCGAACAGATCGAAGGTCTGGTCGAGCACCCAGCTGGGCCGCGCGCCGTCGCGGTCCATCTTGTTGATGACCACAATCGGCTTCAGGCCCAGGTCGAACGCCTTGCGCGTTACGAAACGCGTTTGGGGCATCGGGCCCTCGACGGCGTCCACCAGCAGCAGCACGGAGTCCACCATCGACAGCACGCGCTCGACCTCACCGCCAAAGTCGGCGTGGCCCGGGGTGTCGACGATGTTGATCCGATAGTCACCCCAGTTCACCGCCGTGTTCTTGGACAGGATGGTGATGCCCCGCTCGCGCTCCAGGTCGTTGGAGTCCATTGCGCGCTCCGGCAGGTCCGCCCGGGCGTCCAGCGTGCCGGACTGCTGCAGGAGCTGATCCACCAGCGTGGTTTTGCCGTGATCGACGTGGGCGATGATGGCAATGTTTCGAATTTCGGTCACAGGGACTCTCCAGTCTCATCCCGAAAAAAGGGGCCAGGTTACGTTTCGGTGGAATCTCCCGAAAAGTAACCTGACCCCTTTCGCAGGCGGGTCAGTCTTGGCCTTTAGGGTTCAGCTGCGGCGGGAGACCGCCAGTTCAGTCAGCGTTATCAGGCCGTCTTTGGCCGGCCCGGGTGCCAGACAGTCGAGCGAAGCGCGCGCCATCTGCGCTTCGGCCAGCGCGCGCTCTCGCGTGTAGTCCAGCGCCTGGGTGTCTTTGATCGCCTGAATGACGAGATTCAGGTCCTGCAGCCCGTCGTTTTCGATCGCGTTTCGCACCAGGGTGCGCTGCTGCTCGTTACCCTCGCGCAGCACGTGGATCAGCGGCAGCGTGGGTTTGCCCTCTGCGAGGTCGTCACCCAGGTTCTTGCCCAGCTCGCGGGTGTCGCCGGCGTAGTCCAGCATGTCGTCCGCCAGCTGGAACGCCAGCCCGAGGTGCATACCGTAGTTGGCCAGGCCACGCTGCACCGGCTCGGAAACCCCGCCGATCACGCCGGCGAGCTCCGCCGCCGCCTCGAAGAGTTTGGCCGTCTTGCAGCGAATCACCGCTAAGTAGCGCGCCTCATCGGTGTCCGGGTTGCCCTGGTTGAGGAGCTGCATCACCTCGCCCTCAGCGATGGTGTTGGTGGTGTCAGACAGGATCTGCATCACCGGCATCTGGTCCACTTCCACCATCATCTGGAAGGCGCGCGAATAGAGGAAATCACCGACCAGCACGCTGGCGGCGTTGCCCCAGACGGCGTTGGCGGTGTCTTTCCCGCGCCGCAGCTCCGACTCGTCCACCACGTCATCGTGCAGCAGCGTGGCGGTGTGGATGAACTCGATAATGGCCGCCAGCTTGATGTGGTGCTCACCGCGGTAGCCCACCGCCTGGGCGCACAGCAGGTGCAGCGCCGGGCGCAGGCGCTTGCCCCCGCCGCCGACGATGTAGTCAGAAATCTGGTTGATCAGCGGGACGTCAGAATACAGGCCGCTGCGGATGCACCGATCCACTGACGCCATGTCTTCGCGCACCAGGTCTGTAACGCTGGCAAAAAAGTCGCCCGAAGCGGGCGTCTTGAGATCGTTTACGGTTGCGGACACAGAAAAACTCGTAGTTTAGCCCTCGCATTATAAGCTAAATGGACATCTGACTCACATTAATCCGGGCGCCCCGCCTACAGCAGACAAACACCTTTCTGGTAGACTCTCCCGCCTGCTTTCAGCCCCACGCGCACAGGAGGACACCATGGCCCGCGGCATTAACAAAGTCATTTTGGTCGGAAATCTGGGCAACGATCCGGATACCCGCTACACGGCCAGCGGCGCAGCGGTGAGCAACCTGAGCGTGGCCACCTCCCGGAGCTGGCGCGACAAGCAGAGCAACGAAATGCGCGAAGAAACCGAGTGGCACCGCGTGGTGCTGTTCGGCCGGCTCGGCGAAATCGCCGCTGAGTACCTGCGCAAAGGCTCCAAGGTCTACCTCGAAGGCCGGCTCCAGACCCGCAAGTGGCAGGACAAGCAGGGGCAGGACCGCTGGACCACGGAGATCATCGCCGACGAAATGCAGATGCTGGACAGCCGCGGCGGCGGCGGCAGCGCCCCGTTTGAAGGCGGCGGCGGTCGACCGCAGCAGCAGCGCAGCCCCGCCTCGGCCGGCGGCCAGTCTGCGGCACCGGCTGGTCCGCCTTCAGACGACTTCGACGACGACATCCCGTTTTAAGGTTCGTCGACCGCGGTAGCGCCCCCTCTCGAAACTTGAGTCCTACCGAATATGAGTAAGCCCGTGTGGCTGGTGACCGGCGGCGCCGGATTCATCGGCGGTAACTTTGTGCTGGACACCGTCAAAAGCGGTCGCGCGACGGTTGTTAATCTGGATGCCCTCACCTACGCCGGCAATCTGGAGACGCTGGCTTCGGTCATGGGACAAGAGGGCCACCAGTTTGTGCACGGCGACATCGGCCATGCTGAGCTGGTCGAAAAGCTGCTGAGCGGCGTCCGTCCCATGGCGGTGATCAACTTCGCCGCCGAGAGTCACGTGGACCGCTCCATCGACGGGCCGGCCGCGTTTGTCCAGACCAACGTCGTCGGCACGCTGTCGCTGCTCGAGTGCTGCCTGAAGTACTGGCAGGGGCTTGATGAGACTCAGCAGCAGGCGTTCCGCTTCCTGCATGTGTCGACCGACGAGGTTTACGGCTCGCTGGGCGAAACGGGCAAGTTCACGGAATCCACGCCTTATGCCCCCAACTCGCCCTACTCGGCCTCCAAAGCCGCTTCCGACCACCTGGTGCGAGCATTCCACCACACCTACGGGCTGCCGGTGCTCACCACCAACTGCTCGAACAACTACGGCCCGTATCAGTTCCCGGAGAAGCTCATCCCGCTGATCATCAATAAGGCCCTGGCCGGTGAACCGCTGCCGATCTACGGCGACGGGCAAAACGTGCGCGACTGGCTGCACGTGTCAGATCACTGCGCGGCGATCACCGCCGTGCTCGAAAGAGGCACGCCGGGCGAGGTTTACAACGTGGGCGGCGACGCTGAGATGGCCAACCTGGACGTGGTGGAAACCATCTGCGCAGAGCTGGATCGCCGCCGGCCGCTGGAGAGTGGTCAGTACCGTGACCAGATCACCTTCGTCAAAGACCGGCCGGGCCACGATCGGCGCTACGCCATCGACGCCGGAAAGCTCAAGAGTGAGCTGGGCTGGGCACCGGCCCTTAGCTTTCCCGACGGCATCCGCGACACGGTCGCCTGGTACCTCGACAACGCACAGTGGGTGAACAACATCCAGGACGGCAGCTATCAGGGTCAGCGGCTCGGACTGAAGGGCAGCGGAGCGGCATCGTGAGTCGGCGCGGCATCATTCTCGCCGGGGGCAGCGGCACGCGCCTTTATCCGGTCACCCGGGTAGTTAGCAAGCAATTGCTGCCGATCTACGATAAGCCGATGATCTACTACCCGCTGAGCACCCTGATGCTTGCGGATATCCGGGAAGTGCTGGTGATCACCACGCCCCACGACCAGCCATTGTTCCAGGAGCTGCTGGGAGACGGCGCCGGCTGGGGTCTGTCGATCAGCTATGCGGTGCAGCCGGACCCGGGCGGACTCGCCCAGGCCTACCTGATCGGCGCCGACTTTGTCGACGGACACGATTCCTGCCTGGTGCTGGGCGACAACATCTTCTACGGCCACGGCCTTGTGCGGATGCTCAAGAGCGCCGACGAGCGCGAGTCGGGCGCCACCGTGTTCGGCTACTGGGTCAGAGACCCGGAACGCTACGGCGTGGCGGAAATGGACTCTGACGGCAAGGTCATCAGCATCGAGGAAAAGCCCAAGAAGCCGCGCTCGAACTACGCGGTGACGGGCCTCTACTTTTACGACGGGCGCGCGCCAGCGTTTGCCGCTGAGCTGGAGCCCTCGCCCCGCGGCGAGCTGGAAATCACCGACCTCAATCGACGCTACCTGGAGCTGGACGAGCTGCATCTCGAGCGGATGGGCCGGGGCTACGCCTGGCTGGATACCGGCACGCATGAATCGCTCGTGCAGGCCAGCACCTACATCGAGACGCTGGAGCAGCGTCAGGGGCTGCGGATCTGCTGTCCGGAAGAGATCGCCTTCTCCAAAGGCTGGATCTCCGCTCAGCAGCTTGAGCAGCTGGCGGCGCCGTTGAGCAAAAACGGCTATGGCCAGTATCTGCTCAAGCTGGCCGCCGACGGCGCTCTTCCAATATGAAGGTGCTGCCCACTCAGCTTCCGGGCGTGATGCTGTTTGAGCCCGTGCTTCACGGCGATGATCGCGGTTTCTTTATGGAAACGTGGAACCACGCGCGCTACAGCGACGCGGGACTGCCGCAGATGTTCCGGCAGAACAACCTTTCCAAGTCGGCCAAAGGCGTGCTCCGCGGCCTGCACTTCCAGGAACCCAACCCTCAGGGCAAGCTCGTGCACGTGCTCAGCGGCGAGGTTTTCGACGTCGCTGTCGACATTCGTCGGGGCTCACCGACATTCGGTCAGTGGGAGGGTTATCACCTCTCCGGCGACAACCACCGCCAGCTTTATGTCCCGGAGGGTTTTGCGCACGGGTTTTGCGTGCTGTCTGACTTCGCCATCTTCAGCTACCAGTGCACCCGCGTTTACGAGCCGGCCAACGACCGGTCGCTGGCCTGGGACGACCCCGACATCGGCATCAGCTGGCCGGTGGACGAGCCGCGTCTTTCAGACAAAGACCGCCGCGCACCCAGCCTCGCCGACTGCGACACCCTGCCCACCTATCATGAGCCCGACCGCGCCGCATCAGTTTGAGCTGAGCCTGATCGAAGCGCTCGAGGACTCAGCCCCGGGCTCCAAAGCGGCCTGGTGCAGCTTCTCCGACCAGCACTGGTCTGACCTCACCGAGGAAGAGCGGCAGCCGCTTCGACGGGCCGTCGACAAGCGCCGCCGCGAGTTTGCGGCCGGTCGCGTCGCTGCCAAGGCGGGCGCGGCGGCCCTGGGGATCGCGCTGCCTTCACTGCCGGTTGGCTCCCAGCGCGAACCCTGCTGGCCGTGCGGCCTGGTCGGCACCATCACGCACGACAACATCAGCGCCCTGGCCTGGCTGGCTCCCCAGGCCCAGTGGCAAGGTCTCGGGCTGGACGTGGAGTGCAGCACGCGCCTGAAGCCAAACACCTGGCGGCTGCTGTTCAATGATGACGAGCTGGCCATGCTAAGCGCCAGCGACGACGCTGAGCTGGCCGTGCTGATGTTCAGCGCCAAAGAAAGTATTTATAAGTGCCTGTTTCCGCTGGTGAACCGGTTTGTCGGCTACAAGGAAGTGTCAGTATTGCCCGAGGGCCGCGAAAGGCTGAGGGTCAGCCTGAATGCAGAGCTGGCCACCGAGACGGGGATTCGCACGATGACCGTGCAGGCGTTTCACCTCGGCGACAGGCTCGCAACTTGGACGCGGCTGGACGAAAGTCGATCGAGCTAGCCCGACGGCATGGCGTTGTATCGGCTGGGGCGGCCGACCTTCGGCGCAGCGCCGCCCCACTAGCTGCGTGGTTAGCCCCGCGGGCGGCTGCGCATGGGCCTGCCGCGACGGCGCTCTCTGCGCAGGCGTCGGCCGGAAGAGCCGGACTGCGCCATAGCGGGCGTAGCGGTGAGGGTGAGGACGGCTGGCGCGACATAGCCAGCCTTTTTCAGTAAAGCCCGACGGCTCGACTTCTGCATAGTTGATGTCCTTTGCTTCGCATCACCGGCCCCCACCGGCGATCAACGTATGCGAGTATTTTACCGAAAAAAGTCCCAGAAACCGTTTCTGTGACATTCCTTCACAGGTCACCCACCCTGGACATCAGCATCTTCAAGTCAGGCGTGCGGCAAGCTCCCTAAGACGCTTTGAACGAGCCGAGTCGTCTTCGCTTTCGCCGTCTGCGTCGGTGGTGTCCGGCTCGATATCGAAAACCGGCTGGCCTTTCTTCACGACCACACCGTCATCAGCAACAAGCAGGCGGGTAATGGTGCCGGCGAAACGCGCCCGCACCACGTTGAACATTTTCATCACCTCGATCACGTAGAGCGGGTCACCCGCCTCAAAGCGGTCGCCTTCCTTCACAAACGGCGGCAGGTCCGGCGCCTGGCGGGCGTAGTACATGCCGCCGGCTTCCGCAAGAATCTGGTTACCCGTGGCGCGCGGCGGCGGGGCCAGAATCAGGCGAGCTGCGTCCTGCGTTTTCTTATCCTGCAGCCGGTCGGGAATCTCCACCGTCAGGTCCTCGTTGACCTTGAGCTCGTAGAAACCGCTTTCCTGCGCCAGGAGCTGCGGCAACGCCAGAATTGCATTGCCGAGCTGGTAGCCGGCATGACTGGCGTTGAGCGCAGCGACGGACGGACCGTCGCCGGCACTATCAGCCGCCGAGGCCAGGGCAGCTTCTGCTGAGGCGTAGTCCTCAGCGCCCAACCGCTGCTCGAGCTGCTCGTAAAATGCCAGAGCGTCCTGCAGCAGCTCCTGATCGTGGTCCCAGATCACGTAGGCCGGCGGCTGATTCGGCTGCGCGTCCATAGACAGGAACGCGTACAAACGATTCAGCACCTCCAGCGGATTGATGGACCAGCGCCAGCGTTCGCCGTCCCAGCTGCCCCAGCCGCTGGACGCGCTCAGCCAGCCGGACAGCACGTGCGGGTGGTCGAACAGCCGCTGGAGCGGCCGCAGCAGGAGCGTACGCTTCTGCTCGGCGATCGCCTGCACCGCCGACCGATGTTCGCTACCGATGCCCTGTAGTTCCTGGGTGACCACAGCCGCATAGACGCTTGAGAGGTCGAGCCCTTCGATGCTGCTGGCAAGGTCCGCGACGGCAACCAGGTATGGCGGCACAAAACGGGTCCCAACCTTGGCGCGCACATCGTTGGCCAGCAGCCAGTGCAGCAGGCCGTAATGGAACTCGAGGTTTGTCTCGAGATCGCGCCCGCGAAGCTTGGCCCGGCGCATCACGTTGCCCAGCCCTTCGCAGGCCTCGCGTCGAGAATCGCCAACGGTCAGCAGCAGCGCGAGGTTGCTGTCATAAGCGCCTGCCAGGTAATACGGCATGAACAGACCCGTATCGGGATTCGGCACGCTGATGCCCTGATCGTCGCGGATCTCGTTGGGCAGGCAGGGCGACCACGACTGAATCAGGCCGCCGGCGTGCGGCGCCAGGGCGTCGTTGGTCGCGTTCAGGCGCATCTCGATGGAGTCCATGTTGCGCACAACCCGCTTCGGTCTCGGCAGGCGTGAGCCGTGTGCCGCGAGGATCGCCATGGCCTCGATCAGCGAGTTGACCTGGAACGCCTCGCCCTCAAACTCCGGATTCTCAAACTCCAGCGCGTAGCAAAGCTCCGTCACCCGGTGCTCTACCTGGATACGGGTGTTCATCTCCATGAAATAGTGGTTATTGCCGTCGACGATACATTCCCAGGTGGACACGGAGTCGAGGCCCGTCGCCGCACCAAAGCGCTCTGCTTCGGCCTGCATGCGGTTGAGAATATCCAGCTCGTCCTGGAGTGCCTGCGCGCGAACTTCGTTGCCGGCCTCCCGGGAGGCCTCAATGGCCCGTTCGATCGACGGTTCGGTGACCGAAATTTCCAGCAGCTTCTGCTCGTGCATCTGCAGCGAGCAGTCGCGCGAACCGAGCGCAATACACCAGTCGCCGTTGCCGAGAAGCTGCACCTCCTGGTGACGGTTCGAGTCGATGTTGAGCTCGATCAGCAGGTTTTTGTTATCCCCCGGCCCGGTGGCTTTGACCTCAGAAAAAATCTCCCGGGCCTTTTCGGGGGCCTGAGCCGCCGCTTTTGCGATGCAGGCCTCCGGGCTGTCGCCGCTGAAGCTGCTCGGTGACTCCAGCAGCCGCTGGCCTTTACCACCGCCGCCGCCAATAGCCTTCAGGCGCAGGCGTCGGTCCGGATATTTCTCGAACAGGTTGGCCACCTGCCGGCGGATCTCCTCGCAGAGTTCGTCGACCGTGATGACTTCAACCGCGGCGCGGTAGGAGGCGTCAAGCACGTCCTCGGCCAGCAGCTCCGGGGTGCCCGGCAGATCGTCCGGCAGCTTAAGACCGTGCTCCTGAGCCAGCGCGGTGAGCGCCTCCACGGTGGAGTGCTTGCGCAGCAGCGCCAGGGCACTGACGTTGTCGACGCCGGGGGTGACGCTGATCTCGCAGGCCAGCGCGGTGCGCTTGGCAACGTCCTTGCGTCCGGCGTCTCGAACCGTCCGGCTGCAGGGGCCAATGAAGTTGAGGCCAGCCTCCTCGAGCGACCGCACCAGAATCTCTTCTTCAGCCATGAAGCCGTAGCCGGCAAACACCGAGTTGTAGCCGTTTTCTTTGGCGATGCCGATGATTTGTTCGATGCGCTGCTCGCGCTCAGCCTGATCGACGCCGCTGTAGTCGGGCAGCCGGTGGATACGCGACTGATCTTTGAGCTCGCGCAGCTCCGGCGCCAGCGCCCGCGGAAAGGCGATCGAGTCCTTCTCGGAAAGCAGGATGCCGTAATGCTCGATGCCCATCTGGGAAAAGACGTCCATCGCCTCTTTGCGCACCGGGCCGCGGCAGATGATCAGCGGCTTGAGATGCTCACAGGAAAAGCTGCGCTCCCAGTCGGAGGCGCCGCGACTGCGGCGGCGGTCCTCGAACACCAGCGGGTTTTGGGTGTAGATGCCGGCCATCAGTGGAACTCCCGCTGAATGCCGGTCAATGGACTCGGCGTGTAGTGGCGCACACAGAAGTCGATGGTGCTGCCCAGCAGCTTGCGCAGTTCTGACGGCATGACAATCTGCGAGATGGAGCCCAGGCTCAGGCCCTCTTTCGGATTCATCAGCGCCTTTTCGTAGCGGGTCACCAGCTCAGCGTCTTTGCCGGCAAACCAGGCGTCCACCTCACGGATGGCCTCAGCCGCCGCCGCCTCGGGCGTGCTGCCCGCCTCACGCAGCTTGGCCGCCAGCTCAGCGGTTCGCTGCTTGCGCTCAGCGCGCAGCGCCTGCAGCTCCTTCTTGTACACGAACTCGCGGCCCGCCGGCCCCATGACCGCAACGCGGGTGGACGGCAGGGCAAACACGTAATCGGCTCCGGTGGGATAGTTGTTGAACGACGCGTAGGCGCCGCCGTAAGCATTGCGGACCAGCAGCAAGATTCGCGGCGTGCGCAGATCGACAATGGAATCGAGCATCGCCCTGCCCGCCTGCACCACGCCGCGCTGCTCCTGCTCGGTACCCGGCAAAAAGCCGGGCGTGTCTTCCATGAAGATCACCGGGATGTTGTAGAGGTTGCAGAAGCGGATGAAGCGCGCGCTTTTGAGCGCTGAGTCAACGTCGATAAAACCGGTCGATACGGCGCTGTTGTTCGCGACAAATCCAACGACGTGGCCACCGATGCGGCCGAGCGCTGTCGTCATGTTGCCGGCGCGGTCAGGCTGCAGCTCGAAGTAGTCGCCGTGATCACAGATCTGCTGGATGATGATGCGGATATCAAACGGCGTGTTGAAACCCGCCGGCTGGGCGAAGGTGCGATGAAACAACACGTCGATTTCCGGCGTTTCCCGATCCAGCGGATCGGAGCTCGGGCGAAACGGCGGCGACTCGTGGTTGTTGCCCGGCAGGTACGAGAGCAGCCGCCGGACGGTTTTCAGCGCGCCCACCTCGTCGGGGGTGGTCAGATCCGCCACACCTGATGCGCCGTGCACTCGCGGGCCGCCAAGCTCGTCCGGCGTCACGTCCTCACCGAGCACTTCGCGCACCACGCCGACGCCTGTCAGCCCAAAAAAAGAGTCGTTGGGCTGGATGACAAAACTGCCCTGGCGCGGCAGGTAGGAACCGCCGCCGGCGTTGAAGCCGAACATACACATGATGCTGGGCACCACGCCGCTGATCTTGCGCAGCGCGGTAAACGCCTCGGCATAGCCGTCGAGGCCGCCGACGCCGGCCGGCACAAACGCCCCGGCGCTGTCGTTGAGGCCTACCAGCGGGATGCCTCTCTTGGCGGCCAGCTCATAGAGTCGCGCGAGCTTGCGGCCGTTGGTAGCGTCCATGGACCCGGCGCGTACCGTGAAGTCGTGCGCGTAGAGCGCCACGTCACGACCGTCGATATTCAGGATGGCGGTGACCAGCGACGCACCGTCGAGGTTCGGCCCCCAATTCTGGAACAGCACGGTGGGCTCCTTGTCGCTCAACACCCGCATCCGCTCCCACACGGTCATGCGGTTCTTCAGGTGCTGGCGCGTGATGTTGCGCAGGCCGCCGGCGATCATGGGGCGCTCCCGCAGCGTTTGCGCCTCGGCGAGCATCTCCTCGTAGGGACTCAGCGTTTGTTCGGGACCGGAATCGGGTGGCAGAAACGGGTTGGTCAGCGAAGGAACCACGGGATCGGTCATCGGCATACCTAAGTCGGGAGACCCCGCTATGCTACAAGCGGCGTCTGCGCATTACTACCGGCAGCGCCGGACGACGGAATACCCGAAGAGGGCTGTCGGGAAATCTGACCGAATTCGCAGAACTCAAGCCCTTTCAAGCGCCACAATCGCAAGATGAAGATGAAACGACACGTCATCGCATGCCTGACCGCCAGCTGGTTCCTGGGGTGTTGCGTCGCCGCCAATTCGGCCACCTTTCAGGTAGGCCCAACTCGCACTTTCGAGTCGTTAGATTCGCTGCTGAACGCGGTCGAACTGGCGCCGGGTGACGTGGTGCAAATCGATGGCGATACCGTTTACCCCGGCGGCGTGACCGTCAACCCTCAACACAGCGGCACCACCGAGGCGCCTGTGACCTTTCGCGGCATGCCGGTCGACGGCCGGCGCCCCCACTTCCGCGGCGGCAACAACACGCTCCACAATCGGGCCAGCCACGTCGTTTTCGAGAACCTGGAACTCAGCGGAACCGGCAACACGTCCAGCGGGACCTTTCGCTGTTTCTTCCATCAGGGCACGGGGGTGGTGCTGCGAGGACTCTACATCCACGACTGCCCTCGCCAGGGATTGCTCGGAGCTGATCAGGGATCCGGTTCACTCACGATGGAGTACAGCGTGGTGATGAATATCGGCTCCGGAGGCCGCAACCATGCTATCTACATGGCCACGGATGAGGTTGCCTACCCTGGGAGCGTCTTCCGACTGCAGTACAGCTTCATCAGCGACAGCCAGTTTGACGACGGCGAGATCGGCGGCAACCTCATCAAGAGCCGCGCCGAACGTAACGAGATTTATTTCAACTGGTTGGAAGGCGCTTACTACCACGAACTGGAGCTGATCGGCCCGGACCCGGGCGGTGCGCCCGGCGGCTGGAGTGAAGGACTCACTCGGGAAGACTCCGACATCGTTGGCAACATCATTGTGCATACTGCTGATTTCGGCTCGATCCTGCGATTTGGCGGCGACGCCACCGGTCAGAGCTTCGGACGCTACCGTTTTGTTCATAACACGGTGCTGCGCACCGGCGGCGGTCAGGCGACCGTGTTTCGTTTGTTTGACGGGATTGAGTCGCTGCAGGCCAGCAACAACGTATTTTTCAACCCCGGGCCGTCAGCGCTCAGAATCATTCGCGAGGTAGAGGCGATCTGGCTGAACGGAAGCACGCAGATTGTCGGCGACCGCAACTGGATCGAAGACGGGTCAAGCTTCATCCCGGCAGGCTTTTCCGCCTCCCTGGTCGGCGCAGATCCCGGCTTTGCCGACCTTGGAGCACTCAACCTGACGCCGGCTGCAGCCAGCCCACTCGTTAACGCCGCGGTCCTTACGCCGCAGGTAGCAGGCTTCGAGATCAGCAACCCTTTGGCTGTTCCTGCCAGCCTGCCGCCGTCTGCGCCACCCTTGGAAATCGGCGGGGAGCTACCGAGACCAATGATCGGTTCATTGGACGTCGGCGCCCTGGAGAATGGCGCGGGTGCCCTGGTGTTTTCCAACGGCTTCGAGGAGTAACGCCCCCCAGCCGGCTGGCAGCTCAGCGAAACAGCAGTCCGAATCACACGGAAGGATCGAACAACAGTAATGGCCAACCCCTTCCTGACGAGACCTCATTGCTGTTCCGTGCCTTTTGGCGGGCAAATGTAAATTTTTCCTACCGCTCGCGTTTAGGGGTGACCGAACCGTTCCGGCCGATTAAGCTCAAAACTTGCCGATTGATCTCTAGGAAACACCATGTGCGGAATTGTGGGCGCTATTGCCCAGCGGGACGTCAAGCTGATCCTCATGGAAGGGCTCAAACTGCTGGAATACCGCGGTTATGACTCGGCCGGCATTGCGATCGTCGAGGAAGGTGGCGCACTCGAACGTCGCCGCGCGGTGGGCAAAGTGGCTGCGCTGGCGAAAATCCTGGAGCAGGATCCGCCGAACGGAACGCTCGGCCTTGCTCATACCCGCTGGGCCACCCATGGCTCACCGTCTGAGTCCAACGCCCACCCGCATTTTTCCTCCCCACGGATTGCCGTGGTGCACAACGGCATCATCGAGAACCATCTCGAGCTTCGAAAGGAGCTGGAAGCCGCCGGCGTTGAGTTCGAGTCCGAAACCGATAGCGAAGTCGCTGCCCACCTGATCCGCGACCGGCTGGACAAGGGCGCGCCGGATCTGCTGTCCGCCGTGCGTGACGCCGTAACGGTACTCAAAGGCGCTTACGCGCTTGCGGTGGTGGATTCAGAGAACCCCGACGTGCTGGTCGGCGCCCGGCTGGGCTCGCCACTGGTGATCGGGGTTGGCCTCGGGGAAACCTTTCTGGCTTCTGACGCTGGCGCCCTCCTCCCGGTGACTCAGCGCTTTGCCTTTCTCGAAGAAGGCGACGTTGCGGAGCTGACGCGTGACGGCTTCAAGGTTGTCGACCGCGACGGCGAGGGCGTCAGCCGGGAGCTCAAGACCTCGGCCCTTTCGATGGATGCCGCCGACAAAGGCACCTATCGGCACTACATGCAGAAAGAGATCCACGAGCAGCCGGACGCCGTGGCCAACACGCTGGAGGGGCGCCTGGCAGATTCGATGGTGCTGGAGAGCACCTTCGGGCCGGAGGCAGCATCGGTTCTGCCGCAGGTCGAGAACGTTCAGATTGTCGCCTGCGGCACGAGCTATCACGCGGGTCTGGTGGCTCGATATTGGATCGAAGAGCTGGCCAACATCGGCTGCAACGTGGAGATCTCCAGCGAGTTTCGCTACCGCCGGTGTCACGTCCCGCCGAACACGCTGTTTCTGACCATTTCGCAATCGGGCGAAACCGCTGACACGCTGGCGGCCTTAAGTCGCGCGAAAGAGATGGGCTACCTGGCAACCATGTGCATCTGCAACGTGCCGGAAAGCTCGATCGTCCGGCAGTCGGACCTGGTGATGATGACCCGGGCTGGGGCTGAGATCGGGGTGGCCTCGACCAAAGCATTCACGACTCAGCTGGTGGCATTATTTCTGCTGACGATCGGCCTGGCGAAACACCGCAATCCAGAGCTTCAGGAGGCCGCCTATGTCGAACAGCTGGCCCACCTGCCCGGCAAGATTCGCGACGTGCTGGAAACCGAAGAGCAGATTGCCGAGATCGCCCACCAGTTTGTCGAGCACGACGACGCGCTGTTCCTGGGCCGGGGCACCGCGTATCCGATTGCGATGGAAGGCGCGCTGAAGCTCAAGGAGATCTCCTATATCCATGCGGAGGCCTACGCGGCCGGAGAGCTGAAGCACGGCCCGCTGGCCCTGGTGGATGAAGCCCTGCCGGTGGTCGTCAGTGCCCCCAGCAACGACCTTCTCGAAAAGCTGGTGTCCAACCTGCAGGAGGTGAAGGCGCGGGGCGGGCAGCTCTATCTGTTTGCGGACAGGGATGTGAGCGTCCCGGAGCTGGAGCAGATTCACGTCATCTCACTGCCGACTGAACCCGGCATCCTGGCCCCGGTGCTGCATACCATCCCGCTGCAGCTCCTCGCCTATCACGTAGCCGTCCTGCGCGGCACGGACGTTGACCAGCCGAGGAACCTGGCCAAGTCGGTGACCGTCGAATAAGGCTCGCCTGGCGCTCAGTCAAAGCGTTTTGGCGACCAACCCTGCCCCGATCGCGACTTGTGCTTAGACATCACGCCCGAAGCGCCTCGGTGTTGCCAGTTCGGCTCAGTCGGCTCCGGCCGTTGTCTAGTCAAGGCGGGTAAACCTCACATAGAGCAGCCCACAACGTGAGCAGGGCCGTGACCAGGACTTCTCCGACCGGATCCGGATAAGACCCGTAGCCGACCATCAGCAGCTCGCGCTCAGTATCCAGCATCGCGAACTGACCATGAATGCCCAGCATGGCCAGCTGGGTTGCCTCCGCGTTCATGACGTAGGTCTGGTTGCGGTAGTAGCCTTCTGCAAACAGCGGATAGTAGCTACCGCGTTGCCACGCCTCTCGCAGCTCTGCCCGGGGGCTAAGGATATCCCTTAGGTACGCTGCAGGAACCACCGGCACCCCGTCGAGGCTCTTGCCTTCGGTTAGAAACAGCGACGCCCACCGCGCAAAATCCCGCAGGGTGAGGCTGAGCTGGCCCTCGGTGACGGCCACACCGCTGGCATCGAGGTTGAGCCAGGCGTCCTGTTCTGCACCGATGTGTTGATACACCCGGCTCTCCAGCAGCTCCGCGACACTCTGCCCATAAACCGCTTCGGCAATGAGGCCCAGCGCGTTGGTCATCGGTGAGGCATAGTTGAATCGGTGGCCCGGCTCACTCTCCAGGTCGTTCATATGCTGCTTTATCCACGCGTAGTAGCCGGGCGGCGTGTCGGCTTTCGGCGGGTAATACCCCGTCGCGCGAAAATAGCTCCAGCAGATGCAGTCCGGGTCGTCGTAGTCCTCCTCGTAGCGTAGCCCGGTGCGCATATCCATCGCATGCTGGACGGAGATGTGCTTCCAGGCCTCGAGCCTCGCGAGCTCACTCAGGTATTGCGCAACCGGCGCCTGGGGATCGACCAATCCCTCATCGATAGCCATACCCAGCAAAACGGTGGTAAGGGATTTGGTCGTGGAGTGGTTGACGTGTCGGTCGGTGTCTCGCATGCCGTTGCGGTACGACTCGTGCACCACCTTCCCCTTGCTCATCACCAGCAGAGCATCATTAAACAGGCGCCGTCCCAGCAGCTGGCTGGCGCTTAAACGCCTGTCGGTACCCGGTTCCGGAACGCGAAGCGCTTCCATGTCCAGTGCGCTGTCGGAATACGCCAGAGGAACGGACCTGGCGGGCGCACCGATCACGTCCGTGTGCCAAAAGCGAGCCATGGCCCGCTGGCTGTAGGCCAGGTGTGTCGGCGCATCCCAGTTCGACCAGTCAATGCCAAGTTCAGCGTTGATGACGCGGTCGCCCGAGCCAGGCTTGAGCCGCTCAACCATTTTCCATGTCCTCCGGTGCATGACGGCCTGCCAAAGCGATGGCCAGGCCAAAAAGCAGGAGGCTGACCACAACCGCAACGCCGGCCAACCAGTTAACGGCGGCAAGGCTGGACTCGGTCACCAGCATCGCCGCGATCCCTGGGCCTACGGCTGCCCCCAAACCGTGGAACGCCGGACTGGCCGCTACGCCCCTTCCCGTGGCATCCACCGCGTTGACGGCTGAGTACTGGTAGGTGAGCGAGAAATTCCAGGCGAAGTTGTAGATCACCATCGCCGTCACGTACGCCATCATCGACATGCTGCTGTCCAGCAGCCAAATCGCCACGAGGGTAGCCATCGCCGCAAACGCCAATGGTCCGAGCCTGCCGAAGCGCTCGCCCAGCCACGCGGCGCAAAGCGCTCCGGGAATTCCGGTTGCGACTCCCGCGGCAAGACTGTTGCCAATCTGGCTTCCGGTAAAGCCCGCCAGCACCGCCATCCGCTCGACGTAGGTCCACACTACGCCGACGTTCAGGAAAAAGAACAGGCATCCGCCGAGGGCGAGCAGCAGGGCGGGCCTAAACAGGCTCGCTGTGCCATCAACGGATGTTGTCCTAACCTTCCCGTTCGGAGGCAGAAAGAGCACGAGCGCCAGGCCAACGGTTTCCAGCAAGACAAACACACCGAGCATCCCGCCGATCCCCGTGCTGGCGACCAGACGTGGAAACAGCAGCATGCCAGCCACCTGAAACGAGACCTGTGCCGCAATGGAAAAGCCAAACCCGCGGTCGGCGTTCACCCGATCAGAGAGCGCCGTCAGCGCCAGCGAATAGGTGGCGCCACCACCCAGCGCGGACAGCGCCTGCAGCAGCATGAACATCGTGGGGCTTTCCACGACGATCGACAGCCCCATCGACACCAGCATCAAGCTCAGGGCGACAAAGCCGGCCACACGCCAGGCAACACGGCGAACCAGCACCATCATCGTGACAGAGCTCACCGCTGAGCCAAGCGCTACACATGCGGACAACACGCCCACCTGCGAGGCGCTGAGCTGCAGTGAATCGGCGGCGGCTCCCACGTAGATGGGCAAGACGAGAAACGCAGCCACGGCGATCACCGTCAGGCCAATCGACGCGAGCAGCGCTCCGGCGGATTCGACCGCGGTTCCGTTCTTGTGAGCTGATGCGACGGCCGTCATCGTCTATCCATGGGTTGTTGCCGAGAACCGCAGGTGAACGCCCGCCGCAATCGAATACCACGACGCCAAAGAATCATGACAACTCATCGCCCCCGAAGCCGCTTGTGGCTGCACCTGGGCCCGGCGCTGGCCAGATCAGCCCGGCCCGAAGCGCGCAAAGCAGCACGAGGTAGCTCGAGACAAGCGCGAGAAAGAGCCCGATCGGATGGTTTGGGACAACACCCGACCACAGCAGGTAGGCAAGGTAGAGCATCGCTCCGACATTGATCAGCAGTGTGGTGAGAAGCCATCGGCGCTTTTCCGCCCAAAGCGCGAAACAGGAGCCCAGGTTGAGGAGTCCCGTCGTCAGCAGCAGCGCGCCAGGAAAAAACAGGCCTACCAGTCGATCTGAACCTAGCCCGTCGATCACCGTTGGCCACACGGCCGCAAAATGACCGAAAGCACCAGCGATCAGGAAGGCACCAAGCAGTCCGCCGTAGACGGACGCGACGTTGTATAGCGAATTCTTTGGGGGTGGCTGACTAGAACCCGACATCACGATCTCCCGCCCTGGCCAACCCACATTCGTACGCAAACACCACCGCCTGGGCGCGGTCCCGGAGGCCCAGTTTGGACAGCAGGCTGGATACATGAGTCTTCACGGTTGCAGCGCCTATCAGCAAGTGCCCGGAGATCTCGGCGTTGCTTTTGCCGGTCGCCAGCGCCTCAAGCACCTCGCGCTCGCGCGACGTCAGCCGCTCAAGCCGGTTCGCAAGATCCCGGTTCTGGTCCGGCTGGCTGACAAACCGGGCTATGAGTCGGCGAGTTATCGTCGGAGCCAGCATCGCGCCACCGGCCGCAACCGTCCGCACAGCGGCGACCAGTTCCTCCGGTGCCGTATCCTTGAGGACAAACCCGCTTGCACCCGCCCGGAGCGCACGGAAGACGTAGTCGTCCGGGTCGAACGTGGTCAGAATGATGATGCGGGTGTTGTCGTCGGCCTCGTCCAGGATGCGCGCCGTCGCCTCCAGGCCATCCAGTTCGGGCATCCGAATGTCCATCAGGATCACGTCGGGCCTCAGCTTGCGGGCGGCCTCGATGGCCTCCAATCCCGTGCCCGCCTCGGCGACCACCTCGATATCGTCCTCGTTCCCGAGCACCAGCGCAAAGCCGCGGCGCACCAGCGCCTGATCGTCCACCACCATCACGCGAAGCATCAGCGCACCACGACTTCGATGGGCAGTTTGGCGTGCACCACAAAGCCGCCCTCCGATCCGTCGGCCGCGCGAAGCGATCCACCCAGCAGCGCGGCGCGCTCGCGCATTCCGGCGATCCCCTGACCGCCGTTCTGGCCGGGGTTGCTGCCAACGCCGTTGTCGTGAATCGAAACGGCAACGCAGCCGTCTCGCCGTTCGACGGAGACATCAACCTGAACCCCCTCCCCGGCATGTTTCATGACGTTCGTCAGCGCTTCCTGCACGATCCGATAGACGCTGAGCTGGAGACGAGACGGCAGGCCCGCCAGCGAACCCGCCGTTGCCAGGTGCACGTTGAGCCCAACGTCGCCGACCTCACGCACCAGTGCTGGCAAATCCTCAATTCCGGGCTGTGGACCGAGCGCACTCTCTGCGCCAGCCGGCCGCAGCACGCCAAGAAGGTCACGCATCTCGGCCATCGCGTCGCGCCCGGCCGATTCCACGGCCGCCATCGCATCCAGTGCGGCGTCAGGATCTGACGCGCCAACGGTCCGCGCCGCGCCGGCCTGCACGGTCATCAGGGAGAGCTTATGAGCCACGACGTCGTGCATCTCGCGCGCGATGCGGTTGCGCTCGGCTACGACCGCACGCTCCGCTTCGACATGACGTTCGCGCTCGAGTTGCGCAGCGCGATCCTCGAGCAGACGCAGATACTCGCCGCGAAAGCGTAAACGTCGCCCGGCGTACCACAGGCCAACCCATATCGTGGTCGTTACGACTCCGCTGACGCCCGGCGCGAGAAGCAAACTCTGTTGCACCACGAGAAAGACGAGGGATACGCCGGCGGCGACTGCGCTGATGCGGCTATCAGCCTCGTACCGACCGAGGCTGTAAAGCGAGAGCGCCAGCGGGGCCAAACCATCGATTGACGGAACGAACAGCAGCAGGACACCCGTCAAAACAACAACCGTATGAACCTGCGATGGGTGACTGCGGCGCCAAAGCAGCGCAAGGCAGGCAACAAAGGCGGCAAGGTAGACGCCGATGTCGGTGAAGGTACCAAGTAGTGGCTGCGAAGAGCGCCATGACCAGCTCGCCAGCGTCAGGGCAAGCGCAGCCGCTGCAAGCAGGGCGTCGGTCAGCTGCGGCCAGCGCTGGAGCGGACCTCGAAACGGTCGCCACACGCCCATGCCCGGCACCATCCGAACGGGCGTCGCGTCAGGCACACCCTGCCTCTGGACAGCGCAGGCAATCGACACATAACTCTCGCATCACGCGGGAAGACTAAACCACCGGCGTTCCTGATGTCATGCAACCGGAGCGGGATGCTTTGCTCGGTGGTGTCCTCCTTTTGGGGGAGGCCACAATCCGACGCACGACCGATGTATTCGCCGCCCACGAGAGGCACGCTGTTTTTTAACCCAACAGCACCCTCTGAGACAGTCGATGACCACGCTTTATCTGGAGCCAGCAAGCCTGACGTCCACGGCCGGGCGAGCCGTTCAAATCACCGCAAAAACCTGGTTCGCGGTGGCCGCCTTGGGCCACTGGATTTTCCTCGCGTACATCCTCGCGGTTTTCTATCCACCGATCGCAGAACGGGGGCTTGCGGGTCTCGAAGGAATGAATCTGCCTACCGGGTTTCGCGAAGGTGACACCATCGGCAACCTGATGTCGGTCAGCCATGTGATCCTGGCCGCGATCATCATCGGCGGCGGCCCGCTGCAGCTCATTCCCGCGGTGCGAAATCGGTTTCCGGCGTTTCACCGCTGGCTGGGACGAAGCTATCTGGTCGCGGCCGTTCTGAGCAGCCTCGGTGGGCTTTACATGACCTGGGCACGGCCGAGCCCGACGGGTGACCTGGTTTCGCATCTTGGCATCTCGGGTGATGCGGTCTTGGTGCTCGTGTTCGCCGCGTTGGCCGTACGGCACGCGATGGCGCGTCGAATTGCTGAACACCGACGCTGGGCGCTGAGGCTTTTTCTGGTTGCGAGCGCCGTCTGGTTCTTTCGTGTCGGGCTCATGGGCTGGGTCATGCTGACCGGCGGCATCGGTATCGAGTGGGAGTCGTTCACTGGACCCTTTCTTTATGCCCTTGGCTTTGCGCAATACCTGCTGCCGCTGGCGATGCTGGAGTGGTATTTCCACTGCCAACGAACCGCGACCCCGGGTTCACAGCTGGCGTTCTCGGGCACGCTGGCTTTCCTGACGCTGTACACGGCGCTCGGCATCGTCGCGGCCACGGCGGGCCTTTGGTTGCCAATGATGTGACGAGCTGACCTGCTGAAGGCGGCCGATAACTCGGGCTGAAGCGATCTCCAGCCCTGCAAGTTCCCTCCCTGTTCCAGTATTATGGGCGGTCCGTTCAAACAAAGGATTTGGGCATGATCACCGCCCTGGACCACATTGCTGTTGCCGTTCCGGATCTGGAAAAGGCCATCAAGCGCTTTGCGGAAGATTTCGGCCTTGAGTTTTCGGGCACCGAAGACGTGGAAGCCGCCAAAACAAGCACCGCCTTTTTTCCCCTGCCGCCAACCAGCATCGAATTGGTTCACCCGTTGAACGGGGCGGGCCCGATCGCCAAGTTTCTGGAAAAGCGCCCGGGCGGGCTGCACCATCTGTGCTTTCGCAGCGACGACATCGACGCGGACGTGGCCCGGCTCAAGGGCCTTGGCTATGAGTTTCTGGCTGACGAGCCGGCGCCCGGCGCCCACGGCAGCCGCGTGATCTTCATCCACCCGCGTTCCTGTGACGGCGTACTGGTCGAGATCAATCAACCGGGACCGGACGGCCATGGATAACCCTAAGAAACCCTACGAGCCGCCTCAGGTATCGCTGGAACAGTGGCAGAGCGCCGCCGGCAAGCAGGTCGCAAAATCCGGCCGCTCGCTGGACGACCTGACCGTGGACACGCCAGAGGGCATCCCGCTGCGGCCGCTGTACACCGCCGAGGATTTGGCAAGCAACCCACTGACGAACACGCTGCCGGGATTTGAGCCGTTTATCAGAGGCCCGCAGGCGACGATGTACGCCGGCCGACCGTGGACTATTCGCCAATACGCGGGCTTTTCGACCGCCGAAGAGTCCAACGCATTTTACCGCAAGGCGCTGGCCGCTGGCGGTCAAGGTGTCTCCGTCGCCTTCGACCTGGCGACCCACCGCGGCTACGACTCCGATCACGAGCGCGTCACCGGTGACGTCGGCAAGGCGGGTGTGGCTATCGACTCGGTCGAAGACATGAAGATCCTGTTCGACGGGATCCCGCTGGACAAGGTCTCGGTGTCGATGACCATGAACGGTGCGGTGCTGTCGGTGCTGGCCTCTTTTATTGTTGCGGGCGAGGAACAGGGCGTTGATCGGGCCGCGCTGTCCGGAACCATTCAGAACGACATTCTGAAAGAGTTCATGGTGCGCAACACCTACATCTATCCGCCGCACCCGAGCATGAGGATTGTGGGCGACATCATCGCCTATTGCGCGGAGAACATGCCGCGCTTCAACAGCATTTCGATTTCGGGCTATCACATCCAGGAGGCGGGTGCCGACGCGGCGCTGGAGCTGGCCTACACGCTCGCTGATGGGCGCGAATACGTGCGCGCCGCGCTGGCCGCCGGGCTGGAAATCGACAGCTTCGCGCCACGCCTGAGCTTCTTCTGGGGCATCGGCATGAATTTCTATATGGAAATCGCCAAGATGCGCGCCGCACGGCTGCTGTGGTCGGAGATCATTGACGAGTTTGAGCCGACCAACCCGCGCTCCAAGATGCTGCGGACTCACTGCCAGACCTCTGGCTGGTCGCTGACCGAGCAGGACCCTTACAACAACGTTGTACGCACCACCATCGAGGCGATGGCGGCGGTATTTGGCGGCACCCAAAGCCTGCACACCAACGCGCTGGACGAGGCGATTGCCCTCCCCACCGAGTTCTCCGCGCGAATCGCCCGCAACACCCAGCTGGTAATCCAGGAAGAGACCGGCATTACCGACGTGGTCGACCCCTGGGGCGGCTCCTACATGATGGAGACTTTGACTGCCGATATCGCTGAGCGCGCACGCGTGCTGATGGCGGAGATCGAAGAGAAAGGCGGCATGGCCAAGGCGATCGAGAGCGGCCTGCCCAAGCTTCGCATCGAGGCCTCAGCGGCGGCGAAGCAGGCCCGGATCGACCGGGGTGAAGACGTGATTGTCGGAGTCAACAAGTACCTCAATGACGCCGAGGACGACGTTGAAGTGCTGGATATCGACAATGAGTCGGTGCGCCGCTCGCAGCTGAAACGTCTGGAGGAAGTGCGGGCCAACCGTGACGCCGCCGCCGTCGAGGCCGCACTCAACGCGCTGACCTCGGCCGCTGAAAGCGACGGCAACCTGCTGGCCCTGGCCGTCGACGCCGCCCGAGCGCGAGCCACCGTCGGCGAAATCTCCGACGCGCTGGAAAAGGTGTTCGGTCGCTTCAAGGCCGATTCGCAGACCGTGTCGGGCGTCTACGGAGCAGCCTACCAGGACGACAAAGAGTGGCACGAGATCGTGCAGCAGGTCGAGCGATTCGAGGAAGACCACGGCAGGCGCCCTCGGATGCTGGTCTGCAAGATGGGCCAGGATGGCCACGACCGCGGCGCCAAGGTGATCGCCACGGCTTTCGCCGACATCGGATTTGATATTGACCTGTCGCCCATGTTCTCGACGCCGGAAGAAGTCGCTCGCCAGGCGGTCGAAAACGACGTGCACGTCGTCGGTGCCTCCACGCTGGCTGCCGGGCACAAGACGCTGGTGCCAGAGCTGGTGAAGGCCCTGCGCGAGCAGGGTGCCGACGATATTGTGGTGATTGCCGGCGGCGTCATTCCGAAAAAAGACTACGGGTTTCTGACCGACGCGGGCGTCAGCGGCATCTTTGGGCCGGGCACTCACATTCCCAGCGCGGCAAGGGAAGTGCTCGGCGCCATCAAATCCACGAACTGATGAACGCTGGCCCCGGCGGGATCGACCTCACCCTGCTGAAGTCCGGCAACCGCCGGACGCTGGCGAAAGCCATCACGCTGGTGGAGAGCCGCGCAGAACGCCATCGTGCGGAAGCCCAGGACCTCTTGAACGCGGTACTGCCGGATACCGGCAAAGCACTGCGGATCGGGATTTCCGGCTCCCCAGGCGTCGGCAAATCAACGTTTATCGAAACCTTTGGGCAGCATGCACTACGAGCCGGTAAGAAGCTGGCGGTGCTGGCCGTTGATCCGAGCTCGCCGATTGCCGGCGGTTCAATCCTGGGCGACAAAACCCGCATGTCGGACCTGGCCCGCGAGGACGGGGCCTTCATCCGCCCTTCCCCCTCCGGCGGCGCTCTGGGCGGTGTGGCGCTGAGGACGCGGGAGAGCCTTCTGCTGTGCGAGGCCGCAGGCTACGACCTCATATTGGTTGAGACCGTGGGCGTGGGCCAGTCGGAGTTCGACGTGGCCGCGATGGTGGACCTGTTTA
>JANQOZ010000124.1 GCA_028285525.1 Lysobacterales bacterium | reverse complement strand
CTGCGCCACGGCGTGGAACAGCATCCTGAAAGAACAGCTGGACAGCGGCAACAGGCCCTGCAACTTCGTGGAGGTGCTCGGTGACTGAGCGTACCGGCGTCGAGATGGAGGCGCTGACCGGGGCGAGCGTGGCGCTCCTGACGGTGTGGGATCTGGCCAAACCGCTGGAGCCTGCCCTCAAGATCGACGCGGTCACGCTGCGCTACAAGTCAGGCGGAAAATCGGGCGTTTGGACCCATCCCGACGGTCTGGACGACTTCGCCCGCCAGATGCTGGCGCAGGCCCAATGACCACCCACGGGCTCAGCGCCCTGCTGGCAGCCCTCAGGGAGCTGCCGGACGATCGTGAGGTGGTGCTGGCGACGGTGATCGATACCCAAGGCTCCAGCTACCGCAAACCGGGTGCACGCATGCTCATCGATCTGGCCGAGCACAGCCTGACCGGCATCGTTGGCGGGGGCTGTTTCGACGACGACCTGATTGAACACGCGCGCGAGGTGGCCAGCAGCGGTCGGTGCAAGGTGGCGTTCTACGACATGCGCGCTGACGACGACGTGCTGTGGGGCTTGGGGATGGGCTGCAACGGCGCGGTGCGAGTCCTGCTGCAGCCGGTGCGCGCCGGCCATCCCATCATCGAGATGCTCACGCGGCTGGCCGACCCTGGCGGTGTCGTGAGTACCTGCCTTGAGAGCGGCGACTGCTGGGAAGAAGCCGCCGAGGTGCCTCCGGGCCTGTCTCACCGGGAGGATCGGGAGATCTTTACCGGCCACATTCCGCCCCGTTTTCGGCTGGGCGTTTTTGGGACCGGGTCGGACGTGATCCCGCTGGTTCAGCTGGCTGACCAGCTCGACTGGCATATCACGCTGTGGGACCACAGGCCCGGCAAAGCGAAGCCGGAACGCTTTCCGCTGGCCGCCAAGGTGGCCGCGTTTGAGAATTTTGAGGTTGAGGACGCGGCACGCTGCGACGCGCTGCTGGTCATGAGCCACAACTTTGATGCCGATCGGCGTTTCCTGGACGCGGTCGCGGCGCTGAACATCCCGTTTATCGGTTCGCTGGGTCCGGCAGCCCGCCGCGATCGGCTGCTGGACGAGATGGCGCATGTGCCGGACGGATTCGCGCAGCGCCTGGTCGGGCCGGTGGGTCTGGACCTCGGCGGCGACCTGCCCGAAGAAATCGCTCTTTCGGTGGTCAGCCAGCTTCAGGCGTTTCGGCTGGAGCGCGACGCCCGGGCGCTGGCCGGGGACGTCAGCCGCGGTCCGTAAGGTGTCGTCCACGGCGACCACACGCTATCACGGCCACCTGGCCCTCAGCGGCTTTGACGAGCGGTCACAGGAACGCCTGGCCGCGGCCAAACTGCTGCTGGTGGGACTTGGCGGCGTCGGCAGCCCCGCCGCTCAATATCTGGCGGCCGCGGGAATCGGCGAGCTGCGGATCTGCGACTTCGACCGGGTCAGCGAGACCAATCTCAGCCGCCAGCTCCTTTACCGGCAGCAGGACGTGGACCGCCCGAAAGCCGAGGCGGCGAAGGAGGCGCTTCTAGCGCTGAATTCCACGATCAACATCAGCACGACGCGGCAACGCATCGACGCCGAGTCCGCCGCTGAGCTCGGCCACGACTGCACCCTGTGGCTGGACACCAGCGACAGCTGGGCCACTCGCATGGCGATAAACGAAGCAGCTCTGCGCTGCCGGATACCGTGGGTGATGGCTGCTGCCGTTCGACGCGAGGGCCAACTGGCTCTGTTCAGGCCCGACCTGGGACACGACGAGGCCTGCTACGCCTGCGTCTACAGTCGAGCGGCCAACACCATGGACGATTGTGCCGGCGCCGGCGTGCTGTCGACCGTCGCGGGCAGCGTGGGGCTGGCGGCGGCCCAGCTGGCCATCAACCATCTGATCGGAGAGCCGACGCCAAAAGGACTCCAGCTCTATGACGGCAGCGCGCTGCGCTGGCGCGGGGTGGCCCTGGCGCGCGATCCGCAGTGCCGTGTCTGCTGAACCTGAGGTCTGGGCTGTTGTGGTGGCGGCCGGCGGCTCCACCCGGCTGGGGCAACCCAAGCAGGCCCTTGAGCTGGACGGACAAACCTTGCTGGAGCGGGCTGTGGCGGCCGCCGCGGCGGTCACCGGCGATCGGGTAATCTGCGTGCTCGGCGCCTGGCAGCCGGAAGCGCCTCCTGCCTGCCGCACCGTGGTCAACGGGCGGTGGCGTGACGGCATGGCGCGCTCACTGGTCGCCGGGCTGGCGGAGGTCCCCGCAACGGCCGGCGTGCTGGTCACGCTGTGCGACCAGCCGGCCGTCGGCTCAGCGCAGCTCGAAAAGCTTTTGCGCCTCTATCGACGCGAGCCCGAATCGATCGTCGCCGCTGACTACGGCGACCGCGCCGGCGTCCCGGCGGTATTTCCCGCGCATCTGCGCAGCCGGCTCATGGCGTTGCGCGGTGACCGGGGCGCCAGGGAGCTGCTCCGCGACCCGGCGCTGACGCTGCGCCGTGTGTCGATGCCGGAGGCGGTCCTGGACATCGATACACCCGCGGACTGGGAGCGCTATCGCCAGCGCCTGAACCCCTGAACCGTTTGCTCAGCCGCCTGGTCAGTGGTTGTGCTCGTGGCCGGCGTGGGCGTGGTGCGCATGCCCATGCGCGGCGCACTGCTCACAGTTGACCCAGCCTGAGTCGCCGTCCTCGTAGAACTCTTTTTTCCAGATCGGCAGGCGCACCTTGATCTGATCGATGGCGTAGCGGCAGGCGTCGAACGCCGCGGCGCGATGATGGGCAACCGCGCCGACCCAAACCGCCAATCCGCCGATTTCGAGATGCCCCGCCGCGTGAACCGCAGCGACCTCAATAACCTCGAATCGTTCTCTGGCCTCAGCCAACACCTTCTCGCCCTCACTTTGGGCCAGCGGTCGGTAAACCTCATACTCCAGCGCCTTCACCGCGCGGCCATCCTGGTGGTTACGGACCCAGCCTTCGAAAGACACGTAGCCGCCGCACGTCGGGTCGGCCAGCCGAGCGGCCAGGTCCTGAGGCTGCAGCAGCCCGTCAGAGATCTCAAACATGCTCAGCCTCCCGCGACCGGTGGAAAAAACAAGACTCTGTCACCGCCGCTGAGCGGCGTTTCCCAGTTCACCATCTCATCGTTGACGGCGACGAGCGACGCCTCGAAACGCTCCAGCCCCGGATGGCGGGCCTGACATTCGGCAAACAGCTCAGCGGGATTGGACGCCTCGCTGCTGACCGCCTCCGTATCGCTGCCCGTAACCTCACGGTAGAGCGCAAAATAGCTGATAGAGAGCTCCATCGTCATCCTCCAATTCGATACATTTCTACTTTGCCGTCACCCGCCCCGTCCGGCGTTTCCGGCTGCGCGCTGCGGATTTCGCTGTAGCGATCGGCCCGGCGACGCCAGATCACGCTGATCGCCTCGCGTAGCTCGTCGTCGCTGGCCCCACCGCGCAGCATCGGTCGCAGCGGCGCCCCGTGGGTGGCGAAGAGACAGGTGTACAGCCCGCCGTCCGACGACAGCCGGGCCCGGTTGCAGTCACCACAGAAAGGCTGGCTGACCGAACTGATCAGGCCAAACTCGCCCGCCCCGTCGGCGTAGCGGAACCGTCGCGCCACCTCACCCCGATAGCGCGCATCAAGCGCCTCAACCGGCCAGCGGCGGGCAATCTGTTCCAGCAGCTCCGCGCTGGAGACCACCTCGTCTTTCAGCCAGCCGTTGCGGGTTCCGACGTCCATATACTCGATCATCCTGACCACCACGCCGGTCCCTCGGAAATGATCGAGCAGGTCGAGCACGCCGTGATCGTTCACGCCTTTCTGGACCACGGCATTGACCTTAACCGGCGACAGACCCGCCTCCTGCGCAGCGCGGATTCCCGCCAGCGCCTTGTCGAGCTCCCCGCGACCGCCCGACATACGGGCAAAGATCTCCGGATCGACGCTGTCCAGGCTGACGGTAATCCGCCTCAGCCCGGCGTCCCGGAGCGCCTGGGCGCGCTCGGCCAGCAGGACCCCGTTGGTGGTCAGGGCCAGGTCCTTCAGCGGTTCGATCGCGCTGACGCCCCGGATGATTTCCTCGAGGTCTTTGCGCAGCAGCGGCTCGCCGCCGGTGAGGCGGATCTTCTCCACCCCCAGTTCCACCATCACCCGCGCGACGCGCGCAATTTCATCGGGCGTCAGGCGCAGGCTGCGGTCGATGAACTGATAGTCCTCGGTAAAAAGCTCCGCCGGCATGCAGTACGGGCAGCGAAAGTTGCACCGGTCGATCAACGAAATACGCAGATCCCGCAGCGGCCGGCGCCGCGTGTCCTGCACTACCATGGAAAGAAGGCCAGCTCGACGCCTGCCTTGAACACCCGATGCTCGGCCGGTAGCTCGCAGAAACCCGAACTGCCGGCCAGCGCAAAAAAGTCTCCAGAAGTGTTGAGCTCAAGCGGCTGAGCCTGCGCGCTGCCGGGCAGCAGGTTGACCGGCACAAAGCGCGTCATGTCGTTGCTGAAGCTGAGGCTGGAAGCCAGCTCAACCTGACGCGGCGGCATCACCTCGTCGCTCATAGCCCGCAGCGCGGGTTCGACATAACGGTGAAAACAGACCAGCGCCGACACCGGATTGCCGGGGAGCGCAAAGACGGGCTGCCCCGTGGGACCCACGCCAAACCACATCGGTTTGCCCGGCTTTTGATTGACCCGATGAAACTGCTTTTTGACGCCCAGGTTTTCCAGCACGCCCGGCACGTGGTCGAAGCGGCCTCGGGATACGCCTCCGGTCAGGATGATCAGGTCGAAATCTTCGAGGCCGCGCGCCATCTCGGCGGCAATCAGTTCAGGGTCGTCGCGAAGGTGGACTCGAGACACTTCGGTCAGGCCCATACCGGTGAGCCGGCCGGCGATCGCGTAATCGTTGGCCATACGAATCTGGTGCGCCGCTACCGGATTTCCGGGTTCCACCAGCTCGTCGCCGGTCGCCACGACCAGCGCGCTGGGCCAGCGCCGCACGCTGACCTCGCTGCGCCCGACAGACGCGAGCACCGCCAGTTCCGGACCGCGGATCAAGGTGCCGGGCTGCAGGAGAACCTGCCCGATCGGGTAATCGGTGCCGCGCCGATGGACGAAGCGCCAGGGGGAGATGTCCTGCGGACTGCTCAGCGTGGCCACCCCGTCACTCAGCGTGATGTCCTCAACCGGCACGACGCTGTCGCAGCCAAGCGGCATGACCGCGCCAGTCATGACCTCAAGGCACTGATCCGGTGCCGCCAGCTCGGGCTGCGGCTGACCCGCCCCGTGAACGCCGCCGACGGGAAAGCTCACCTGCCCTGCTGCGACCGCCTCCGAGCGCAGCGCGATGCCGTCCATCGTGACCCGGTCGAAAGGCGGCTGGTCGCGGTCGGCCGCCACCGTCTCGGCGAGGCGACGGCCGTAGGCGCGCTCCAGCGGCACCTGGGCGACGCGCCCCTGGGGCATGGCGGCGGTGATGATCCGAGTGACTTCGTTGGGGGTGATCAGGTTACTGGGCATTTTATGGGCGTGTCGAAATACGTCCGGTGGTCTGATTTTACGCAGTTGCCAGCGGGATGAGAACCGGACCGAGCGGCGGACAGGACCGTTTAGCCGTCGCCACCGGGCCGACGCCTGAGCGTGGCTCCGCTGCAGAGCCGGCAGCGCTGGTATACTGCCGCGCTTTGCGTCAGCGAGCCGTCATGACAACACCCTCCACACCCACCCGTCGCGCGCTCATCAGCGTCTCTGACAAGACCGGCATCGTCGACCTGGCCCGTGAGCTGAGCGAACTCGGCCTGTCGATCCTGTCCACCGGCGGCACCGCCCGGACCCTGGCGGATGCCGGCATTCCGGTGACGCAGGTGGGCGACCACACGGGCTTCCCGGAGATCATGGGCGGGCGCGTCAAAACGCTGCACCCCAAGATTCACGGTGGCATTCTGGGACGGCGTGAGACCGATGCCCAGGTCATGGCGGACATGGAGATCGATCCGATCGACGTTGTGGTCGTCAACCTCTATCCGTTTGAGGCCACCATCGCCGCCGGCGCGGGCTACGCGGAAGCGGTCGAGCAGATCGATATCGGCGGACCCGCGATGGTCCGGGCTGCCGCCAAAAACCACGCATCCGTCAGTATCGTTGTCGATCCGGCCGACTACGGTGAGGTGGTGGCGGAGCTCAAGGAGCATGGCGCCACCAGCGAAACGCTGCGTCGCCGCCTGGCCGCCACGGCTTATGCACACACGGCCGCCTACGACAGCGCCATCGCAGGCTGGCTGAACGGCGAAACGCAGCAGCGTTTTCCTTCCACCCTGACCCTGGGCTACCGCCATGGTGAAATTCTGCGCTACGGGGAAAACCCTCATCAGCAGGGGGCGTTCTATCGGCAGACTCACCCACCCGCCGGCAGCCTCGCGGCGGCGGAGCTGATCCAGGGCAAAGCCCTGTCCTACAACAACCTGGGCGACGCGAACGCGGCGCTCGAGTGTGCGCAGGCGTTTGTCGACGCGCCGGCGGTCTGCGTGATCGTCAAGCACGCCAACCCCTGTGGCGTGGCCGTAGCCGAGGAACTCGCGACGGCCTACCGGCGCGCCTTTGCCACCGATCCGACGTCTGCCTTCGGCGGGATCATCGCCTTTAACCAGGACGTCGAGCAGGCATTGATCGAAGAAATCCTCGAGCAGCAGTTTGTTGAGGTCATCATTGCGCCCAGCTTCAGCGACGGGGCCCGGGAGGCTCTGAAGCGCAAGAAAAACGTTCGGGTCCTCGCAACCGGACCCTGGCCCGACGCGCCAACCTCAGGCTACGACTTCCGGCCGGTTGGCGGTGGGCTGATCATCCAGGACGTCGACGCGGGCCAGGTCACCGAGGGTGAGCTCAAGGTGGTCACGGAAAAAGCGCCCTCCGCAGCGCAGACGGCGGACCTGCTGTTTGCCTGGCGGGTCGGCAAGTTCGTCAAGTCGAACGCCATCGTTTACGCCCGGGATCTGCAGACGGTCGGTGTCGGCGCCGGCCAGATGAGCCGGGTGATCAGCGCCAAAATTGCCGGCCTCAAGGCCGAGCAGGAAGGGCTTGAGGTGCCCGGTGCGGTTATGGCGTCCGACGCCTTTTTTCCCTTCCGCGACGGCATCGACGCCGCGGCGGCCGCGGGCATCAGCGCCGTGATCCAGCCTGGTGGCTCCATGAGGGACCAGGAGGTGATCGACGCGGCCAATGAGCATGGCCTGGCGATGGTCTTCACCGGCATGCGTCACTTCCGTCACTGATGAAGGTACTCGTCGTCGGCAGCGGAGGACGGGAGCACGCGCTGGCCTGGCGCTGCGCGCAGGACGAGTCGGTTGATCGCGTGCTGGTTGCGCCCGGCAACGCGGGTACTGAGGACGAGCCGAAGATTCGCAACGTGGCCGTCGCCAGCGACGATATCCAGGGCCTCATTGCGCTAGCCAGCCGGGAGCTGGTCGATCTCACCATCGTCGGGCCGGAGCAGCCGCTGGTGGCGGGGATTGTCGATGCCTTTGAGGAGGCGGGCTTACGCTGCTTTGGCCCCAGCGCGGGCGCTGCCCAGCTGGAAGGCTCAAAGGCTTTCAGCAAGGCGTTTATGCACCGCCACCAGATCCCGACAGCCGCCTTCGAGGCGTTCGAGAAGCTCGAGCCGGCGCTGGCCTATCTCGAGGCCGTCGGCGCCCCCGTGGTGGTGAAGGCTGACGGCCTGGCGGCCGGCAAGGGTGTTGTCGTCGCCCAATCGCTGGACGAGGCGCAGTCGGCCGTGCGCGACATGCTGGCGGGCAACCGCTTCGGCGCCGCCGGTCATCGCGTGGTGATCGAGGAGTTTATCGAAGGCGAGGAAGCCAGCTTTATTGCTCTGTGTGACGGCAAGAACGCGCTGCCGCTGGCCACCTCGCAGGATCACAAGGCGGCGTTCGATGGAGACACCGGCCCGAATACCGGCGGCATGGGGGCCTACTCGCCGGCCCCGGTGGTCACCCCGAAGCTGCATGACAAGATCATGGACGAGGTGATCAACCCGACGCTTAAGGGTATGGCCGAAGAGGGGTATCCCTTCGTCGGCTTCCTCTATGCCGGCGTTATGATCACGCCCGCGGGGGATCTGCGGGTGCTGGAATTTAACGTTCGCTTTGGCGACCCCGAAACCCAGCCGGTCATGATGCGCCTCAAGTCGAGCCTCGCCGTCCACTGCAGTGACGCGCTGGATGGCGACGTAGCAAGAACGGCCATCGAGTGGGCGCCGCAGACGTGCCTGGGTGTGGTGATGGCAGCCAGCGGCTATCCCGGCAGCTATCCGACCGGTCAGGTGATCCAGGGTCTGGACGAGGTCCCGTCGTCCGCCAAGGTCTTCCATGCCGGAACCCGGCGAACGGGAGAGCAGATCGCCACCGCGGGCGGGCGGGTGCTTTGCGTTTGCGCGCTGGGTGATTCGGTCGCTGCCGCCAAAGATGCTGCCTACGAGGCCGTGGACGTCATCCGCTGGACCGACTGCCAGTATCGCAGTGACATCGGCCACCGGGCCCTTTAGCGAATCTCGGAGCGGGACGGCCAACGCTCCCAGCGTCCGACCCACCCATTGATTCTCCTGCCGGCGGTATCACCGCAGGCATGCCGGCCGCCGGGCCTGAGTCCCCTCTCGCGTTAATGACCCGGCTTTGACTTCTCCTGGCAAGAGTGGTGCTTCGTAGACCAGGTGGCTGACCAGAAGCTTCAGAAAGAACAGCGGCAGGAACCACTCAAGGCCGGCCGTCGGCGAAAACAGGTACGTGTCGCCGATTACAGCCAGAGAAAAAAGTCCCAGGGCAACCGGTCGCTGCAGGTAGAGCGGCGTAGCCAGAATTACCGCGGTCGCTGCCAGGAGATAGCCAGAAACCACCGCGAAAAACCACCCGTCAGCGGCACGAAACATCACGGCAACCAGCCCGACGTGTATTAGATGGATCGAGACAAAAGCCAGCTGTTGTCGCCACCCCTGCCCAGGACGGTGGAACCACCGCTTGGCCGACGACGTTGCATTGGTGAGCACACCACCGAGCAGGTCAAACGCCAGGATCGCGAGCAAGAGCAGCTGAAGGTTGCTCCAAGCCCGATCGATTAACTCGGCGTAGGCGAGCGCCGCAAGACTGGCCAGCAACGGCGGTACAAACTGAATCGCCAGCTCAGCCTGTGTCGCGCCAGGCCCGGTCAGGCGGTCCAGGAATCCACGCCATCCGGGTCGCGGCGAGTGAGACAACGGTTCGATTCTTGAAGGATTGCGCATATTGAAAGTCCGCCGTTCAAACTACATAACAACTGTTACGTAAAAACATAACAACTGTTGTGATATAGTGTCAACCCATGCTCGCCAGGTTCAGAGAAACGTGATGAAACATGCCGATCGAAAGGTGGAAGTTGCCGACGCAGCCTGGCGGGTGATTGTTGAGCAGGGCCTGGATCGAGCCACGATGAGGGCGATCGCCAGAGAGCTCAACTGCACCACGGGCGTCGTCACACACTATTTTCAGAACAAGCAGGAGCTGATCCTGTTCGCGCTGCATCAGGTGACCGATCGACTGCAGGCCATTATGGAACGGCAGCTCACCGCAGCTGCCGGTCTGGACCGGATCGTGGCTGTGCTGTCTGCATTCCTGCCGCTAGATCAAGAGCGGAAGGAAATTCTTCGAGTCTGGGTTGCGTTCCTCGGCTACGCGGTTGGGCGCAACGAGCTCATGCAGCGGCACCAGGAAAGCGCGGGAAGGCTGCGCCAGCTCCTCGTCACCGAGCTGGAGGCCCTGCGGGAGCAAGGCAAGATTGCCCAAAGTTGCTGCCCAGAAACCGAGGCCAATGTCCTGCTGGCCCTTGCCAACGGGCTGAGCCTGGACAGCGTGCTGCAAAGCGAGCGCCTGAGCGCTGACCACCAGCTCCTCGCCATCCGACGCCAGCTGGAGTCACTCACCGGTCCGTAAGTCTGAGCGATCGGATCGCTGCGGGAGCGATCGAACATGGTTTGAGGTCGCTCGCCTAGAGCGCGTCGATCAGCGCCTCCTGGCGCTTGCGCATCGCCTCGTCCGGGACTGCGCCCATGGCCGCGCCCATATTGTCGACCACATGCTTCGTTTTTCTCGTGCCGGGGATCGGGCAGGTTACGGCTGGATGACCCAGCAGGTACTTTAGGAAAAACTGGCCCCAGGTCTGGCAGTCGAACTCTGCGGCCCAGGCAGGCAAAGGCTGGTCGGCGGTTTTTTCAAACAGCCGACCCCGGCCAAACGGCAGGTTCACGAGCACCGCAATGCCCCGGTCCTGAGCCATCGGGAGCAGCCGCTCAACGGCCTGGCGATCATCCAGCGAATAGTTGAGCTGGACAAAGTCAAGCGGCTCACTGCGCATAACGCTTTCGAGCTGTTCGAACTGTTCGTGACGTGACGTGGTGACGCCGACATACTTGATCAGACCGTCCGTCTGCGCTTCCCTCAGCGCCGGCAGCAGGGTGTCGAGCGCGCGCAGATTGTGAACCTGAATCAGCTCGGCCCGATCGGTCTTGAGCTTTTCCATCGAGGTGGCCATCTGCCGCGGCCCGTCCATCCGGCCATCGACCTTGGTGGCAAAAAACAGCTGGTCCCGGATACCCAGCTCTTCGGTCAGCTCGCCCAGCACAGCCTCGGAGAGCCCCTTGCCGTAGGAAGGCGCGGTATCAATCAGCTGTCCACCCAGGCGGACAAATTCGGCCAGCGTGGCTTTCAGCGGCGCCTTGGCTTCAGCGGTGGAAACCCCGTAGCGGTTGGTGCCGATACCCATGGCCACAAGCTGTTCGCCGCTGGCGGGAATCGTTCGTCGGATAAGGCCTTCGGCCGCCAGGCCCAGCGGGCTGAGGCTCAGACCTGCGGCGGCGCCGCCTGCTGCCAGGAGCTGTCTACGGGTGAGCATGCTCAATCTCCCCTAACGTTTTTCTCAGGAACGCTGAATTATATCCCCATGAGCCAGCGCAGAAAGGCCGCGACGGCGCCGAGCACCAGCACACCGGCGAGCCACAGCCCGGCGAACCAGGCCAGCCGGGAGATCCGGCCGCCCATCAGTGATAGCCCTCGCCCGCTTTGAGCTTGCCTCGAAAAACCCAGTAGGCGTAACCCGTGTAGGCGAGGATCATCGGCAGCAGGATCACGGTTCCGATCAGCAGAAACCGCAGTGATGAGTCGGGCGCAGCGGCCTCCCAGATCGTCAGAGAGCGAGGCACCACATACGGAAAGAGGCTGACCGCAAGGCCGGCGTAGCTCGCCAGGAACAGCCCCAGCGTTGCGCCGAAGGGCCACAGATCCCGCTGCTTGCGCAAACCTTCGAGCAGCACGATGGCGAGGATCGCCACCAGCAGCGGTATCGGCCACAGGCGCAGCAGGTTTGCCGAACTGAACCACCGGTCGGCGATCTCCGGACTCAAGAGCGGCGTCCACAGGCTCACCGTGCCGATGAGCGCCAGCATGGCCATCGCAAGCGGCAGCGCAACCTGATAGGCGCGCTGGCGCAGCTCGCCGTCCGACTTCATGATCAGCCAGCCCGAGCCAAGCAGCGCGTACCCGACGCTGACGGCAACCCCCGTCATCACGCTGAAAGGCGTGAGCCAGTCGAACCAGCCGCCGCCGTAGGAGCGGTTGTCCACCTCGATACCCTGCACAAAGGCGCCGAGGATCAGCCCCTGGCAGAACGCCGCCAGCAGAGATCCGGCGGTGAAGCTGAAGTCCCATAGCGCCCGGTGAGCGGGATCGCGCCAGCGAAACTCAAACGCCACGCCGCGGAAGACAAGGCCCAGCAGCATCGCCGTTAGCGGCGCGTAGAAAGCGGTCATCAGCACGCCGTAGGCGAGCGGAAACGCGGCAAAGAGTCCGCCGCCGCCCAGCACCAGCCAGGTCTCGTTGCCGTCCCACACCGGGGCGATGGAGTTCATGGCGCGATCGCGGTCGTCGCCAACCGCAAGCAGTGGGAACACGATGCCAATGCCGAGATCGAAGCCGTCCATGATCACGTACAGCAGGACCGCGAGCGTCAGCACGCCGGCCCACACCAACGCCAGATCGGTCACGGCGCCAGCGCTCCCTCGCCGTCAAATTCCCGCGCGGTGGCCGCCGCGGGCGCAACGCGCGTCGGTTCGTGGGACGCCACCGGCTCCTCGCCGGGCAGCGGCGGGCGCCGCAGCATGTGAAGGACGTACCAGGTACCCATCCCGAACACCACCAGGTAAACCACCACAAACGCCAGCAGGGAAGCCATCGTCGCAGGAGCGCCGATCGGCGACACCGAGTCCGCCGTGCGGAGCAGTCCATACACCGTGTAAGGCTGGCGGCCGACTTCCGTTGTGATCCAGCCGGCGAGCACCGCTATGAAACCCGACGGTCCCATCCACAGCACGGCGCGCTGAAAAGCCCGAGTGTCATAGAGGGCCTTGCGGTAGCGCAGCCACAGGCTGACGACACCCACCAGCAGCATCAGCAGCCCGATCCCGATCATGATGCGGAAGCTGTAGAACACGATCGGCACATTCGGCCAATCCTCGCGCGGAAAAGCGTCCAGACCCCGGACCTCGCCGTTGAGCTCATGCGTCAGGATCAGGCTGCCGAGCTTCGGAATCTCCAGCGCCAGGTGGGTTTCAGCCGCCTCCGTATCCGGCACGCCAAACAGGATCAGGGGCGCCCCGCGCCGTGTCTCGAAGTGACCTTCCATGGCGGCCACCTTGGCCGGCTGATGCTCGAAGGTGTTCAGGCCATGCAGGTCGCCGGCGGCAATCTGCAGAGGCGTCACCAGCGCAGCCATCCAGAGCGCCATTGAAAACATCACTCGCGCCGCCGCGTTACGCTTGTCTCGCAGCAGGTGATACGCCCCGGCCGCGCCGACCGCAAACGCGGTGGTCAGATAGGCGGCCAGCACCATGTGCACGAGGCGGTACGGGAAAGACGGGTTGAAGACCACCGCAAACCAGTCTTCCGGCACGTACTGGCCGACCTCGTTGACGCTGAAGCCTGCCGGTGTGTGCATCCAGCTGTTGACCGACAGAATCCAGAATGCCGAGATGAGCGTACCGACTGCGACCATGAGCGTGGCCATGTAGTGGAGACGCGGGCCAACCCGGCCCATGCCGAACAGCATCACGCCCAGGAAGCCAGCCTCCAGGAAAAAGGCGGTGAGCACCTCATAACCCATCAATGGGCCGAGGATCGGGCCCGTGCGGTCTGAAAAAACGCTCCAGTTGGTCCCAAACTGGTAGCTCATCACAATCCCGGAAACCACGCCCATGCCGAAGACCACCGCAAAGACCTTCATCCAGTATTTGAAGAGCCTCAGGTAAACCTGCCGACCCGTCTTGAGGTACAGGCCCTCAAGGACCGCCAGATAGCTGGCCAGGCCGATGGAAAAAGCGGGAAAAATAATGTGGAACGCGATGGTGAACGCGAACTGTATCCGGGCCAGCAGGGTGGCATCCAGGAAATCCATGTTGTGCCTGTCGTCTCCGCGGGCCGCAGAAGGTGCGCCGACCCAACGCATCGCTAACGTATTACCTGGGCCTTTGGGAAAGAAATTTCAAGGCAAACACCCTGGTCAGCGCTGAGGGCGTTACGATAAGGAATGGCCAAACTCTACTTCTACTATTCGGCGATGAACGCCGGGAAGTCCACCCATCTCCTGCAGTCCAGCTACAACTATCGTGAGCGGGGCATGAACACGCTGATCCTGACGCCGAAGATCGATGACCGAGACGGTGTGGATCGCGTTTCCTCTCGGATCGGCGTCAGCTCGCCGGCGCAGGCGTTTCCGGAAGACGAGGACCTGCTCGCCCTGGTGCAGGAACGCCACGAGCAGGGACCCCTGTCGTGCGTGCTGGTCGATGAAGCGCAGTTTCTCACCCGCAGCCAGGTCTACCAGCTGACCGACGTCGTGGACCAGCTGGACATCCCGGTGCTGGCGTATGGGCTGCGGACCGACTTTCGCGGTGAGCTGTTTCCCGGCAGCCAGTACCTGCTGGCCTGGGCGGACGAGCTCAAGGAACTCAAGACGATCTGCCACACGGGTCGCAAGGCGACGATGGTGGTGCGCGTCGACGACCAGGGCCGCGCCGTTACCGCGGGCGCGCAGGTGGAAATCGGCGGGAACAACCGCTACCTGTCGGTCAGCCGGCGGGAATTCAAGCGCGTCTTTAACGACCAGAGTAGCGTCAAGCCGGCGCAGGTCCCTCTGCCGCTCAAACCCGGATTGGATTGAGTCCCACGAGAACACGTGGGCATAAAAAAGCCCGCGCAGGGCGCGGGCTTTTAACGGGCATTTGCAAAAATCTTTGTTATTGCTTTACTTGATTTTCGCTTCCTTGTAGATCACGTGCTTACGAACAACCGGATCGTATTTTTTTATTTCGATCTTATCCGGCGTGTTTTTCTTATTTTTGTCCGTCGTGTAGTAGTGACCTGTACCGGCGCTGGACACTAATTTGATTTTGTCTCTCATCTACCGGTCTCCCTAAACTTTTTCGCCGCGGCCGCGAATATCGGCCAGCACGGCATCGATACCGCGCTTGTCGATAATGCGCATGCCTTTGCTGGAGACTTTCAGACGGACGAAGCGGTTTTCGCTTTCCACCCAGAAGCGGTGGCTCTGCAGGTTTGGCAGAAACCGACGCCGCGTTTTGTTGTTGGCGTGGGAGACGTTGTTGCCAACGGCGGGGCCCACCCCGGTCACCTGACATACTCTGGACATGTCGAAAAACTCCAAATAAACAGCGCCCAGGCGTGCCGGACGAAAAACAGCCGCGCATTGTAGCGGCCTCAGGGCAAAATGCAAAGCCCCCTCAGAATCAGTGCTGGCACCCGCTGCAATAGTAGCTGGCCCGCTGTCCGATCACGCGCTGCTTGATCGTATCGCCACAGCGCTCGCAGACCTCGCCCGCTCGACCGTAAACCTTCAGCGACTGGCCGAAGTAGCCGGGCTGCCCGCTCCCGTCGACAAAATCTCGCAGCGTGGTGCCGCCGGCTTCGATCGCGGCGCCGAGGGTCGCTCGAATGCACGACTGCAGCAGCTCGTAACGTTTCGCGGACACGCGCCCCGCGGCTCGCAGCGGGTGAATACCGGCTCGAAACAGCGCCTCGCTGGCGTAGATGTTCCCGACACCCACCACGACCCGACCGTCCATAATGAAGTTCTTCACCGCCCCTCGCCGCCCGCGAGACTGCCGATACAGATGGCCGGGGCCAAAGTCTTCGGCCAGCGGCTCCGGGCCCAGTGACGCCAGCAGCGGATGACCGAACGGATCCGGCTCAGCCCACAATACGGCGCCAAAGCGACGAGGGTCGTTCAGCCGCAGCGTGATGCCGTTGGCAAAGCCCACGTCGACGTGGTCGTGCGTGCCCGGGGCCCGCTGCTCCGACAGCACCCGCAGGCTGCCGGACATGCCCAGATGAATCAACGCCGTCCCGGTCCCGCTGCGCAGCAGCAGGTATTTGGCTCGTCGGCCGACGCTGCTGACGCGCTGCCCTACCCAGCGCCGGGCGAGATCGTCGGGTACCGGCCAGCGCAGACGCGGCTGGCGAACGACGACCGACGATACGATCTGACCCTCGATATGGGGCGCAATGCCGCGGCGTGTCGTTTCAACTTCGGGTAACTCAGGCATCGCGCCATGGTACCGAATTCGCCGCCCGCACGACGCTGCCGCAATGGGATTTATTTATATTCCGGCGGCGGTATCTCGCGGCAGCCGGCTGTAGTAACGTGCCCCCGCTATGAGCAACCCTGATGTCGTGATTATCGGCGCCGGCCATAACGGTCTGACCTGCGCCTGCTACCTGGCCGAGGCCGGCCTGAAGGTGCTGGTTCTGGAGCGACTGCCGGTGGTCGGCGGCGCCGCCGTCACCGAGGAGTTTCACCCCGGCTTTCGTAACTCGGTGGCGAGCTACACCGTCAGCCTGCTGAACCCAAAGGTGATCCGGGACCTGAAGCTGGCCGACCATGGGCTGGTGATCAAGCCCCGGCCCGCGTCCAACTTCCTGCCTCATCTCGACGGCGAGGGCCTGCTGATCCACAACAGCCTCGAGCAGACGCAGGCCGAGTTTGCCCGACTCAACGCCGCGGACGCCGCGGCGCTTCCCGCCTACTACGAGATGCTCGAGGACGTGGCCCAGGTCTTGCGGGAACTGGTGCTCAAAACGCCACCCACGCCCGGCGGCCCCCTGCGTCAGTGGCTCGACGTGCTGGGACTGTCGCGACGATTCGGCAAGCTCAGCCCGCAGCGCCAGCGCGATCTCATGGGACTGTTCAGCAAGAGCGCGGCCGAGGTGCTGGACCAGTGGTTTGTCGACACGCGGATCAAGGCAGCGTTTGCCTTCGACGCAGTGGTGGGCAACTTCGCCGCACCCTCAACCCCGGGGAGCGCGTATGTTCTGCTCCATCACGTTTTTGGTGAGGTCGACGGCCGCAGCGGGGCCTGGGGTCACGCGGTCGGCGGCATGGGTGCGATCACCCAGGCCATGGCGGCCCGGGCGCGAGAGCTGGGCGTCACCATTCGCACGGAGGCCGCCGTTGGCTCCGTCATGAGCAGCCCTGGACGCTGCGGGGGCGTAGTGCTGGCCGGCGGCGAGGAGATCCGGGCGCGCGCCGTGGCGGCCAACGTCAATCCCCGCCTGCTCTATCAGCGGCTGATCAGCCCCGAACATCTGGACGCCGATTTCCTGCGTTCAATCAGCGGCTACCGCTGCGGCTCCGGCACGTTTCGAATGAACGTTGCCCTGAGCGAGCTCCCCGACTTTCGCTGCCGGCCGGGCTCGGAGCTGCAGCTTCATCACCAGGCGGGCATCGTCATGGGTCCCACGATGGAATATCTCGAGCGGGCGTACCTTGACGCGCGCACCGACGGCTGGTCACGCGAGCCGGTGGTGGAGATGCTGATTCCCTCGACCGTGGACGACACGCTGGCGCCGCCCGGTCAGCACGTCGCCAGCCTCTTTTGCCAGCACTTCGCGCCCGAGCTGCCATCTCCGCGCTCGTGGCAGGAGGAACGGCTGGCGGCGGCCGACCACATTATCGATACCGTCAACCGCTGGGCACCGAACTTCAAGGCCTCGGTCCTCGGGCGACAGGTGCTGTCGCCGGCGGATCTGGAGGAGCGCTTCGGACTGATCGGCGGCGATATCTTTCACGGGGCGCTGGGCCTGGACCAGCTCTACAGCGCGCGGCCGCTGCTCGGACACGGCGCCTACCGGGGACCCCTGGCGGGCCTTTACCACTGCGGCTCAGGCGCTCATCCGGGCGGCGGCGTTACCGGCGCGCCGGGCCACAACGCCGCGCGGGAAATTGTCCGTGACCTCCGCTGAGCGATAGGCCGGTTAGAGAGTTCCGTTGCCCTAGCGGTGCTTTCGCCGGCGCGCTTTTGGCGGATAGAACGGCGGCTCACCCGGTGGACGGCTACGGAACCGTCGGTGCATCCAAAGATACTGCGCCGGCGCCTGCCGCACCTGCTCCTCGATCCAGCGATTGATCCAGGCCGTGTCTGCCGACACGTCGCCGGACGGCAGGTCCGGCGGCGGCGGAAAGACCTTGAAAAGATAGCGGCCCTCGCTGGTGCGCCGCAGCCAGATGGGCACCAGCGTGCAGTCGAGCTTCGACAGCACCCGCGCTGTGGCGGTGGTCGTGGCGGCCTTGACGCCGAAAAACGGCACAAACTCAGCACCGAAACTGAAGTCCTGGTCGGGCGCGTAGAACAACGCACCGCCGCCGCGCAGCCAGCGAATCATGCCTCGGGTGTCCTTTTTCTCCAGCGTCTGGCCCACATAGCGACCACGGGCCCGGCGCATGGTTTGGTCCAGCAGCGGGTTCTTGTGATCGCGGGTGATGGAAGCCGGAGCCGGCGCGCTGATCAGATGCAGCAGCGCGCCGATCAGCTCGACCATCGTGACGTGAGCGATCAGCAGCAGGCAGGCGCCGTTGGCGCGCGCCTGCTCCAGGTGCTCGACACCGTCGAAATCCACGAGGCCGGCAAGCCGATCTCCGGAGCCCCACAGTGCCAGCGGCGTTTCCAGTACGCCTCGACCCACCTCTCGAAAGTGCTCTCGCGCCAGCGACTCCTGCGCTGCCGGCTCAAGCTCCGGGAAACACGCCCTGATATTCGTTTGCACCACCAGGCGGCGCTGCGACAGCAGCAGCCACGCCAGCTCTCCCAGCCGCGAACCCAGCCACAGCCGAACGCGCTGCGGCAGCAGGACAGACAGCCTCATCAGCGTCAGGCCGGCGGCCATCGGCCAGTTGGCAGGATGCCAGGCAGACCCGGTTCGGGCTTTCGCCAAAGCTACAGGCCTTCGTCTCGAGGCTGGCGCGACTCGTAGAGCTTGGCGTACTTCAGAAAGACGTAGAAAGCCCCAACGACGCTGCTGATCAGCCCCGCCCAGCCGTTCAGGAACTGCCGCTTAAGCAGATAGCCGCGAAGGAAAAACCAGGGCGGGTACAGCAGCATGCGCACCCGGGTAAAGCGCTGGCCGCGGCGCTGCTTGTCCTCGACGAGCCCGGTGGAGTAGTGATTGATCTTGTCGACCTTGGTGTGAATGTCCACCTCACCGTAGTGAACAAAAGGCGCGTCGAGCCGCGCCACCGGCCCGGTCACCTCCGGCGCCGCATGAATGGGCATGTCGCTAACCCGACCACGGGTCTTGTCGAACAGGCGCAGGAAGTCGTTGAGTCGGGACCGGGGACTCTGCAGCCGCCAGAACATCTGCTCAATCCTCGGCATTCGGTAGCCGGCACAGGCGGGTTCAGTCTCCAACAGCCGCTGGATGACCTCGGCGGCCTGCGGCGTCAGCGCTTCATCCGCATCCATGAGGAGGACCCAGCGATGACTCGTCAGCTCCAGCGCCGCCTGCTTCTGCGGACCGTAACCCGCGAAGGGGGCCTGGGAGACCACGCACCCCGCCGACTCGGCCAGCGCTATCGTGTTGTCGGTGCTGAAGGAGTCGAGCACGACAATCTCGTCGGCGAAGGCCACGCTGTCCAGCAGCCGCTTCAGCGTGCGATCGTTGTTAAGGGTCGTGATAAACACCGACAGTTCGGGCATTACTGCGGTCCTGTTGGCAGGCTTCTTTCTGAGCCGGAATCAGACTGGGAAAAACCACAGTAGACCATCACCAGCCACCAGCAAAGCAGGGACCAGAAAGTGGAGTAGAAAGCCAGATGGGTATTGACGGGGAACAGCATGACGCCGAGCGCCAGCGCAACCGGCAGCACGCTGTGCTTGCGACGGACCGAAAGAGACCGCCAGTGCCGCCAGGCCAGCAGCAGGGCCACTGTTAGACCAGCCAGTCCCAGGAGACCGGTTTCCGTCGCGACCTCCAGAATCACCTGGTGAGCATGCGCCGCCCCGGTGTCCTGGCCGCCGCGCAGCCAGCGATCGTCGTCGCCCGCGTAGTCGGCATAAGCGTAGCGAAAGCCACGGGGTCCGACGCCGTTCAGCGGATGCTCGGCCGCCATTTTTAACGCGGTCTGCCAGATCGGCAGGCGCCAGCCCAGCGCTCGATCGACCGACTCCGCGTCACCCTCCAGCAGCAGCAGCGAGCGATCGAGGCGTTCGGCCAGGGCCGGCGACAGCTGATAGCCTGCGGCCAGCGTCAGGGACCCGGCGGTCAGCAGGATGACGCCCGCCTTGAGCCAGCGCCGCGGCCGGCCCCGGGCATACAGATAAACGTAGGCGAGCAGCACCAGCCCAAACATCAGCCACGCGGCCCTCGTGCTCACAATCACAATAACCGCGAGCAGCAGGAGCATGGCAGCCAGAAAGAAGGGTTTGGGCATGAAGCGGCGCGCATACTCCAGCGGCAGCGGGCTCAGTACCGCCAGCACGTGTCCTAGCTTGATGTTGGTTTCGCCAAACATGCCGTTCAGCCGATCGCTGCTCATGGGCATGCCCAGCAGGTTAACGCCGAGCCCAACCTGAATCAGCGCATCAACGCACCAGAGCATGACGAGCGCGCCGCTCGCGGCCCAGAGCAGACGGCGCTGTCTCTCGTCCGCCAGATGGTGGATGACAAACAGGCCGACCGGCAGGAACCGCAGAAATGCCAGCACCGACTGCCAGGACCGGGACGGCTCCACGGCATCCAGGCTGGCGAGCAGCGTGGGAAGCCAGTAGGCGGCAAACAGGCCGAGGTAGAGTCTGACGGCACGACGGCGGAAAAAGCCTGCCGGGGGATTGATCATCACCACCACCCCACCGACCAGCATGCAGAACATCGGCAGCGCCGACAGTCGGGAAAACGGCAGCAGGGCAAGCACCAGGAACATCAGCCCGGCGGGCCACAGAGACAACAGCCCTTTGCCGGAAGCGGACGCTGGCGCGTCGTCGGCGTGCCGGGTCAGTGCTGGTTCATTGGCGTTCAACGCGGATCGGACCTGGGCTGGCTTCGTGTCGGATGAGTTGAGATGGTGTGCGTTTGGAGCGCTTAATTGTACCATTCGCGTCACTGTGAACCCGCCGGGGTGAACCCCGGCTGAACCGGTCTCGAGAACCCCCGATGCTGAAGTTCCTGAAGGACACCTGGCTGATCGCCGGCATTACCCTGCTGCTGCTGCTGGGTGTCGACGCGGCGCTGAAGAGTCTGCTGGAAGAGACCCGGCTGCCGCAGGTCCTGCCCGGCGCTGAGGCGCCAGACCGGGAGAGTTCGCCCGCGCTCGGCGATGCGCCCTGGGCCGCTGAATACTTTCGTGAACTGAAGCAGGCCCGACAGACCGAGTGGTCCGCATGGGAGTACTGGCGACGCAAGCCGTTCTCCGGGCGCTACATCAACATCGATGAGTCGGGACTGCGCAGATCCTGGAGCCCGGACAACCCGACGCACGTCATCTGGATGGCGGGCGGCTCCACCGTCTGGGGCACGGGCGCCCGTGACGAACACACCCTGCCCTCAGCGCTGGCCCGGGCGCTGGCTCAGCGTAACCTCGCGGTCCGCGTTCTCAACCTCGGCGAAAGCGGTTACGTCAGCGGCCAGTCGCAGCTCCGGGTGCTGCGACGCCTGGAGTCTGAAGCACCGCCCGATCTGGTCATCTTTTACGACGGGGTGAACGACGTGTACGCCGCGCTGCAGGCCGGCGAGGCCGGCCTGTCACAGAACGAGGCCCACCGACGGGCCGATTTCCGCGTGACGGACGGCCTGGACAACTACCTGCAGGCTGCCCCGAGGGTGCTGGAAGGTCTCCAGCGACTGCTGGCCCGCGGCGCCGATCAGGCGCTGCCGCCCGTGGACGAGCTGGCCGGTGATGTGGCCGGGCGCTACGCGTTTCGAATGAGGATGACCCAGGCCGCGGTTGCCGCAGCCGGCTCGCAGTCGCTCTTCGTCTGGCAGCCCAGCGTGTTCAGCAAAGCGGCCAAGGACCCGGTGGAGGTGGAGATCGAGAACGCCAGCCTGGCCCGCCATCGAGACCTGCAGCTGGCGAGCAACCGGGCTGTCGCCGAGCGGCTGGCCGGCACGTCCTTATTTTACGACCTGGCTGGCGGGCTAAACGATCGTTCCGAGCCCCTGCTGTTGGATTTCTGCCATCTGTCCGAAGCGGGCAACCGGGTGATCGCCGAGCGCCTGGCGCCTCAGGTGCTGAGCCTGCTGGCCAGCGACTGATACAGCGCCAGCGTCTCTTCCTGCATCTGGCTCTTGAGAAAAGGCTGACGGTCCGGCACCTCAGGCGATCGTTCGAGAAAGCTCTGGGTCTTCTCCAGCACCGCCACCTCGTCGCCCGGCTGCACCAGTCCCTCGGGGAAGATCTCGCCCAGAACCTCACCGACCCCACCGTGGTCGTAGCCGATCACCGGACGGCCCAGCGCCAGCCCCTCTGCCGCCGTTCGGCCGAACGACTCGGGCTTGCTGGAGAGCGAGTACACGATATCGGCCATCGCCAGCAGATCGCGAATGTCCTGCCGCTGGCCGGTAAAGGTGATTCGGTCAGCGACGTTCAGCCGGCTGATGCGTTCGGTCAGCCGCTCCCGATAGCTGCTGCCAGGCTTGAAGTCTCCGACGATCACGCCGTGACAGTCGGGCCCCATAACCGCCAGCCGGGCGATCAGGTTCACAAAACCACCAAAACCCTTGGTCTCGGTGATGCGGCCCGGCAGCATCAGCAGCCGACGTTCTTTGGGTATGCCGGCCTGATTCAGGAACAGGTCACGCTTTTCCTGCTCCGGGCGAAAGCCGTAGCGAAAAATCTCTGGATCGATGCCGCGGTGAATCAGCGTGATGCGGGCGGGCGGGAGATCCGGGTAGTGATCCAGCCAGTAGCTTCGGGCGCACTCCGAGACCGCGATGACCCGATCACCGCGGGTCATGACCGAGCTGTAGCGAGACACCGAGTTAAGGCCATGCAGGGTGGTCACGAAGCGCGGGCGCGGATCGAGTTTCTTCAGCGCGCCAAGGGCGACCCAAGCCGGCAGACGGGACCGCGCATGGACAATATCGACCCGGTTGCGGCTGATCAGGTCGCGCAGCGCGCGAACCGTTCCAAGCACCCGCAGCGACTTGCTGCCGAGCGCCAGCTTGAAGTGCTGGCTGCCCTTCGCCTCCAGCGGCGCGACCAGCATGCCGCCGGCCGACACGACCAGCGACCGATGCCCGGCCTTGACCAGCGCCTCGGCAACTTCGAAGGTGCCTCGCTCGACGCCGCCGGAGTTCAGCGCCGGGAGCAGCTGCATCACCGTCAGACGGGACACGGCTACTCAGGTCCCGGTTTTGGCCAGCTCTTCCAGTACGTACACCGCGCCGCAGTAGGGGCAAACCGCTCGGCCGGTTTTTTCGATCGGCAGATAAACCCGCGGGTGCGAGTTCCATAGCGCCATCCCCGGCGTCGGGCAGGACAGCGGCAGATCCTTACGCGACACCGTGTATTCCCGCTTGGCGTTTGCGGGCTCGAGCTCCGGGTTGTCTGCGTCGGTTGGGTGACTCATGGCTAACCTCTTTGCGTTGTTGTGGCGCCACGCCGTTGCGAACTATAGCAGGGTGACCGCTCCTCGGGGGAGGAACTGTGCACGGGTCAAAATCGAGCGTTGAATGTACCGAAACAGGACCGGCTGGCGCGCCTAAATCTGCTAGGCTTGCCGCCCATGCAGCCTGATTGCTGGATTGTTACCGATGGCGCCCGCGGCAACGAGAAGCAGTGCCTCGCCCTGGCTCACTATTTAAAGGCGGGCGGGCTGCTGCGGGCACCTGAGCCTCGCCGCTTTCGCATTGCGCTGCGGCAGCCGTGGGACTTGCTGGCGCCCAGGCTCCTCTGGGGCGCGGCGCGCGCGCTGACGCCCGCCGCCGGCGTTGGGCCCGATCGCTGGCATCAGGATCAGGCTGACCTGCTCCGCGGCCCGCAGCCGCGCATCGTCCTGAGCTGCGGCCGACGGGCAGCGCTCGCGGCGAGAATGCTCCTGAACCGCAGCTCGGGCCGGCTGTGCGCCGTGCAGATTCTGAATCCCCGGATCGACCCCGCCGCGTTCAGCTGGGTTGTGTGCCCACGTCATGATCAGCTGACCGGCGGCAACGTCCTGCGCACCGAAGGCGCCCTGCATGAGGTGGACGACGCGTATCTGGCGGCCGCCCGACTTAAATGGGGTCAGTTCGAATCGCTCACACAGCCCCGGGTCGCGGTGCTCATCGGCGCCAGCAACGGTGCCTACACGATCGACCAATCCTATCTGAACCAGCTTCTGGGCGGCGCCGCAAAGCTTGCGGCAACCGGTTCGTTGCTGGTCACGACTTCACGCCGTACGCCGCTCGAGCTGCGACGCTATGCCGCCGCCTGGCTGACCGAGCACTTTCCGGAACGCCACTTTTTTTTCTCCGATCAGCCCGGCGAGCGCAATCCTTATCCGGGCATCCTGGCGTTCGCTGACCGCATCGTCGTCAGCTCCGACAGCGTCAACATGATCAGCGAAGCGCTCGGTACCGGGCGGCCGGTGCACAGCCTTAGGACCCGGACGACCAACGAGCGCTTCTCCCGCTTTGCCGAGCGCCTGATCAGCAGCGGCAGGCTGCTGGCCATCGACGACCCCAGCCAGCCCGACTATGTGCCGCTGCGCGAGACCGCGGCGGTTGCTGAGCAGATCGGCGCAGCGCTCGCGGACAGTCCGACGTGACGTTCAGTCCGAGGACCTACACCGCGGGTCGCGGCAACGTACTTTACAAGGCACTCGCCCATCCACTCGTGGCGCCGCTGCTTGCCGAATTCAAAGCCCGCCTGGCGCAGTTCGAGGGACTGCAGGTGTATGACCCACACCGACAGTTCGAGACCTGCGACGCGTTCTTGGCGCTCAGCGGCCTGCCCGGCGTGAGGCGCCTGGGCAGTGACGTGCGCCAGCTCGAGGTCGACGAAGAGCCGGTCTCCACCTATCGCGGCGGTCCGCTGCTGCTGCTGGCTTTTGACTCGCCGCAGCTGGGCCACCTCAACCAGTTGCCGGGCGGCGCGGCGGGTGAGGCCTTTGACCTCAACTCGCTCAAGATGCCCGCGGACTGGCTGACGGTGACCGACCGCTATCTTTCGCCGCTCAACTTCGTCTTTGACCTGGCCCTGATCAGGCACGGCAAGGGCGCTGCCAGTCGGATCACTACCGCCAACTACTGGGCGCGTTATGGCGCCAGCGGCGGCGCTCTGCGGTGCGTGGCGCTCGACGACGATGGCGTTCAGCTCGGCTCGCTCGATTTCCCGTTGACCGACCCGGGTCAGCTTGTCGAGATCACCAGCCAGCAGATCGCCGATGCGCTGGGCGTTGAGGCCTTCAGCGGCCAGCTGCTGATGCACGCGGTCGGGGCGGCCGGTCACGACGTGCTGAAATACGTCTGTGACTACGTCGACGCTGAGGGCAGCCTCACCACCACCCACGACGCGAACACCTGGCCGGCGCGCCGCTACGGGGGTATTCCGCTGCCGCAAAATGACGCCGAGCAGGTGGAGCTGCTGCTCCAGAACCCCCACCATCGATCGATTCCAGCCGGCGCCCTGACGCTCGAGATTCCCAACCGGGACCGCGTCGCGCTGCCCTTCGACGTGCCCCCGCTCGCCACCCGTCGCTGGCGCCTGCCGACCCGACAGGGGGCGACGCAGGGGACGCTGCACAGTGGTTTTCAGCTGCTGAGGCCGAGGTATCAGGTGCGGCGGGCAGGACGGGCCCACGTTGCGCACGCCAACGTCGTTCGCGAGGACCTAAGCCACGATCCCGACTACTGGGAGGCGGCCCAACATCTGGGCCGCGGCTATCTGCTGGTTGCGCCCATCCTGCCCCCGGAGCAATACGACTGCCAGCTGTTGATAACGCCCATGTCCCGCCTGGACGACCAGGCGAAGCTGCGGCTGCGGACCTTTGATCGGACGGGTCGAGTCTTGAGCTGTGAGGCGCTGCCGGATGCGGTGGACGGCGTGCGCCCGTGGCATACGGTGAAGCCGGAAGCGCCGGGCCACCTCGAGCTGAGCTACGATCCCGAACGCGCGGGTCCTGTCGACGGCTGGCTGCACGCGATTTTTCGCTACCATCATCGCCGCTCCGGTCACCAGAGCGAGACCAGCTTCGGCAGCCACATGTTTAACCTTCTGAATACCTATCGATCCGAGCCGCAGAGCTACAGCGGCCCGCCGCCGGGCCTAACAACACGGCTCTTCGGGCGCCCCGCGCTGCCGGAGACCTCGGGATTCTTCACGCTGATCTATCCCAGCTCCGCCGGCTGGCATCCGCAGTCCGAAACCGAGCTCCGCCTGCTGGACGGGTCTGGCAGCATGCTGGCCGAGTCGGTCCTGCACATCGCCGAAAACGGCTCAGCCCAGTTCTCGCTGGACGAGGTGTTCGATCAGCGTCTGCTCGCTCAGCCGCATCAGCTGCTGATTCGCGATACCCGCTGCCGCCTGTTCGGCTATCACGGCCTAACCATGAGCTCGGGCCCAGCGGCCCGCTTCAGCATCGATCACCTGTTCGGGTTTTGACGACGCCCGTCTACCAAATTCCATGTTTGAGCTGACCGACCCGAAGCTGGCGCCCGAAGCTGACGGCGCGGTGCGATCGGATCGCTATCGGGACATCTATTTTCAGCGCCGCGGTGCGCAGGACGAAAAGCGACTCGTATTTCTCACGGGCTGCGCCCTGCCGGAGCGCTGGCGAGGGCAGCGGCGCCACACGGTGGCCGAAACCGGTTTCGGCACCGGGCTGACTTTTCTGGAAACGTGGCGTCTTTGGCGCCAGCATCGCCTGCCCGAACAGCGGCTGCATTACCTGGCCGTCGAGGCGCACCCATTCACCGAAAGTCAGCTGGCGGGCATTCACCGGCGCTGGCCGGCACTCAAGCCCTTCAGCGCGGAGCTGCTGCGTTGCTATCCGGCGCTCACGCCGGGCTACCATCGCCTGCAGCTGGCGGACGACGTGACCCTGACGCTCATGTTCGGCGATGTGCTCGACGAGCTGGTCCAGCTCGAAGCGGTGGTGGACTCCTGGTTTCTCGACGGCTTCTCGCCGTCATGCAACCCGCAGATGTGGCGCGCTGAAGTGCTCGCAGAGGTTGCCCGCCTCACCGCCACCGAGGGACGGCTGGCGACCTTCACCACGGCCACCAGGGTTCGCGAAGAACTCGCGCGCCTGGGCTTTGCGCTGAGCCGAGCACCGGGCTTTGGCAGCAAGCGCGAGCGGCTGATGGGCGTCTACGGCGGTCGTCCCGCATCAGGCTGTCCGGGCTGGTTTCAGCCGCCTGCGCCGCCGTCGACGGATCGGGTAACGATCATCGGTGGCGGCGTTGCAGGCCGGTGTCTGGCCTCCGCGCTGCGGCAGCGGCAGCGGCGGGTCGAGGTGCTCGACGGCGGATCGGGTGCATCGAGCAACCCGTCGGTTTCGGTGATGCCGAGACTCGAGGCCGGGGACGGTCCAGCCGGGCGCTTTTTCTGGCATGCCTACCGGTATGCCCTGTCCTACTGGAGCCAGCGGGCCGAGTTCGATCCGTGCGGCGCGCTGCTGCTGGCTGACGGCAGCAAAGCATGGAGCCGCTTCCACCGCATCGCCGAGCTGTGGCGTGCTGAACCCAAGCACCTGGCGGTGCTGCCGGCGCCGGATGTTGGCGCCGCCAGTGGCGTCGGGGACCTGGCGGCACCTGGAGCTCTCTGGTTTCCTGAGGCCGGCGTGGTCCGAAATTACGGCCGCGATGCCTTTGACGAACAGAACGTCAGCGCGCTGGTTCCCGGCGATTCGGCCTGGCGCCTGGAGCATTCGGGCAAATCGGTCAGCAGAGAGACGGTCGTGCTGGCGACCGGTGCGGATGCCCTGGGTCCGACTACCGGACTTCCTTTGGAGCGCTGGCGAGGCCGGTCGATCCGAATCAATCAAACTAAAAGCTCGGCTTCCCTGCGCTGCGCGGTTTTCGGACCAAAGTATCTGCACCCGCCGGCGGGCGGACATCACTGGGCCGGCGCCAGCTTTGAACGCGAGGGTACCGCTGCCGTGAGACCGGCCCTGGCCTCTGCGATCACCGAGGCTTTTCCGACACTCAACTTTTCTGCCGAGGTCGTCGACGAGTGGTCCGGCTGGCGCTTGGCTACGCCGGACCGACTTCCGGTGGCTGGCCCGGTGCTGGATATGACGCAGGCAGCAGCGAAGTTGCGTTGGGTGCGAGGTGGACGACCCGGAGAGCCAGCACCCTGGCTCGCCGGGCTCTACCTGATCGGTGGGCTTGGCGCTCGCGGCTTCACCACAGGCCCGCTCTTGGGAGAGTGGCTTGCCAGCGTGCTGGTCGGCGATCCCTGGCCGCTGCCGCGGGACCTCGCGCTCGGCGTCTGCACCAGTCGCTTTGTACTGCGCGATCTGCGGCGCGGCCAAGTCGGCACGCCGGCGACGTAGACCGTCTCAACCCTGCCGGTCGCGCTTAGTCGAGAGTGAGCTGCCGCTCAATCTTCTGGACTTCACGCCAAAACTCATCACCCATTCGCGATTTGGCCCGATGGAGCGCAGCCGACACGGTGCCAAAGCTGCTGACTCGAAATAACTCTGCTAGCTGCTCCAGCGTCTGTCGACTGTGGCGCCGACAAAGCCAAAGGGCGGCCAGCCTGGCACGATTCAATCGACCCCGAGTGGACGTCAGGACGCTGCGGCGCGTGACGCCGAAGTGGTCAGCCGTCAGGCGGATAATTCTGCGGGGCGGTATAGGATCGTCGGCAAGATCCGGATGGTCGCCGGCCTCTGGATCCTGCCCCCGCAGCACCTGCCGCCGGAAACTGTCGCTGCCGAGGATCGAACCTGGGCGAGTTTGTCGGTAGAAGCGACGGACCAGCTCGTTGCTCTCGCCCTCCCGCTCGACGTACTGCCGGTAGCTCCGGGCGTTTTCTCCGGTCAGCTCGAGAATCGCCGCACGCTGAAGCCATCCTGGCTGCCGTCGACTGGTCACGTAGCTCGGATAGCTGGACCAGCGGTATCGGTCGAGGCGCTGGACGGTGCCGGTTACGAGCGGCCGGCGATGCAGATGCCGGGATACGGCCAGCAGAGCGATCTCCGGCTCAAAGAGCGTCGCTCTGAATCGCCCGCGAAACAGCGGGCCATCGCGGCCGGTCATCCGGTTGTAGCGCTGCGTGTATACGCCGCCTAGGTGTCGCATCGCCATCGACAGGTTGGCACGTAGCGTGTGAACGATCAGGTCGTAGCGGTTGGTCATCATGCAGTAGGCATGCACCTCCACCCGATGCTGCTCCTGGAGACTGCCGAGCAGCTCAAGGAAGGTCAAACGGTGCTCGTCATTTCGAAAAATGCGCTGCCTGCCCGCCCCTCGATTGGAGACGTGATACCAGCCGCCAGCGGATTCTATTCTTTTTGATCTAGCCAATTCCGCTCTCCGACACCCGCTCAAGCCAGACGCAATTTTCCACGGCAGGCTTCGGGATGCAGATTTTTCGATTTTTCCATCACTTAGATCACGAACCTTACAAAATCAGGGGCGTTACGACAGTCATGAAAAATTTTCCCCCTGTCATGCAAAAAACGAAATTTGCCGGAAAACCGCCTTAATGTGTTGTTTTTAAATGGACTTTGACGTCTTCTCAAACAGCCTCAATCAGCTGCATTTCCGTTTGTACCATTTTTGAACAATAACAACAAACCTGGCCCCTTAAGCGTGAATCTTTTGTGAGGAAAGCTGGGTAAATCGGCCTTTTGTTCCAGATATGCACAAACAACAAACCCGACCCCTCAACCTAATAAAATGGCATTTACTCCAATATTTTGTCAGGCAGCGACTGAGCGTTGACCGAATCGGGGGCACAGGAGTAGCTTTTATTCCAACGCAACGGTCAGGCCCGGCGCTGAAAGCCCCACCAGGAATTCAGGGTCAGGACACCAGCCAAAGCGAGGCGTCTCAGGTGGTAAAGAGACGTTCTGCCGCAAGGCGGCGCCCAACGGGAAACCGGGAAGGCAGCCGACCGACAACCACCGCGGCAGGTGCGAGGAGGAGTAGCTCTTCTCTGAGATAGACGCCAGGCGACGCGAAAGCGCCGGCGACGTCGAAAAAGAAAGGCGGACGCGAAGCGGTCCGAAGCGAGGAAGACGCGAGCAGCCATTTATCAATAGCTGGGAGCGAAGCCCCGCAAAGTTAGGAAAAGCTCGACGGGAAGCGCGCTGCAGAGCGTGGACGAGCAGGAACTAGCACAACTTCTCGGAAGGGGAGCCTCGGCTCCCCTTCTTTTTTGCGTGCTTTTTTGACGCATCAGCTCACGTCCCCCTCTCCTCCAACACATGTACGACTTACCCGTGTTCCGCTAAGTCATCACTTGCCGCCAGACTTCATGCACCCTGGCCTCGTGCGCTGACGCATCCGGGCCGAGCGCTGCGCCCAGCGACAGCCGCAGCTCTGAATCGATCGAAGATAGGTAGCCGGCTACCAGCGTTTCGGCCTGGCCGGAGTTCAGTAGGCCCGCGGACGCGCTCGCCCGGACCAGCTCGGGTGTACCGACCACATCCAGCAGTCCCGGATAGGTCTCTGCATAGGCCAGGCACAGAAACTGGCACAAAAACTCGATATCCAGCCTTGCGCCAGGACGAAACTTGAACCGTTCGCCAGCAGAAGCGGCTTCCTGCTGCATTTTTTCTCGCATCGTCAGAATATCCGCGCGCAGCGATTCCCGCTCACGGGGCCGCGCGAGCGCCGCCCTCCGGATCCGAGCAAAGTCCCGTCCGGCCTCGCTGCTCCCCGAAACCGGACGCGCCCTGACCAGCGCCTGCCACTCCCACACCCAGGCGCTGTCGTTTTGATAGCTCTCATACGCCCCAAGGGTGGAAACCAGGAACCCGGCACCGCCGTTGGGCCGCAGGCGCGTGTCCACTTCGTAAAGCCTGCCGAACGGCGTTCGCAGCGTCAGAAGGCTGATCAGTCGACGGACCAGCCTCGTGTAGTACTGCCGAACCGGGAGCGGCTTGGGCCCGTCAGTCTCCGCGCTGTCGCTTAGCGCCCCCGTCAGGAACACCAGATCCAGATCGGAGTCGAAGCGCATCTCTCGGGTGCCCAGCGTGCCGTAGCCGATAGCGCCGAACGGAACGTCACCCGGGGTGCCAAAACGGCCGGCGAGGTCCGAGACGGCAAGCTGGAGCACCTGGTCTAGCAGCCCCTCCGCCAGCTGCGTCAGGAGTCGCCCGGCGATCAGGGCGTCGAGCGTTCCTCCGAGAAATGCCATCGCCAGCGTGACCATTTCACGCTGTTGAAACTGACAGAGGGCCAGCAGCTCCTGCTCGGGATCCCCCTCAGCCGACCGTGATGCCAGCAGCAGCTGGCGCCTCAGCTCCACGACATCCTCGATCGGCGCCGGCGCGATCAGATCATCCAGAAGCGCCGGGTGCTCACGGAGGCGCTCAGTCAGCCATCGGCTTTGGGCGCAAACCCAGATCAACCGCTCACGTACCTGCGGCTGCTCCACGAGGAGCGCGAGGTAGGCGGTTCTACGGCAAATCCCGGCGATGATGTTGAGGACACTGTCCAGCAGCCGCGTGTGCCCACCACCCTCGGCGACCTGCTTCAGCAGCAGCGGCAGCAGCTGGTCAACGAGCGCTCGGCCCCTGACGCCCGCGGCGCGAAGCGCCGCATGATTCTGAAAGCGCTGCAGGACCTCGCTCGCCGCGTCGGGGTCGGCGTAGCCGAGCCGTGCCAGCGCCTGCGACGCCTTTTCGTTGCTGTGGCGGAACTGCCATGCCTGCCATTCCCATTGATCCGCCGCTGCGGCCGGGGCCGGGGCAAACGTTCTGCTGAAAATTTCGTGGACGCGGCCCCGAGCCTCCCCAAGCTTTTCCACCAGCCCCCGCTCGTCGGAAAAGCCGCAGCTGCTGGCAAGTGTGCGCAGCGCGTCCGGCGCGTCGGGCAGGCAGTGCACCTGCTGATCGGCTTTTTGCTGCAGTCGATTTTCGACGCGACGCAGCAGGTAGTAGGCACTCAGCAGGTCTGCCACCTCTTCAGCAGGCAGCAGCTTGAGCTGACCCACGGCCTTGAGCGCGGCCGCCAGGCTGGGCTCGCGCAGGGTCGGCTCCCGGCCGCCGCGCACAAGCTGAAACGCCTGGGTAAGAAACTCGATTTCCCGTATTCCGCCAGGCCCGAGCTTGAGGTTACCCTCCTGTTCCCGACCGCTCTCGCGAATCAGCGTCTTGATGTCGCGCAGCGAGTCAAAAACGCCGTAGTCCACGTAGCGTCGATAAACGAAAGGCGTCAGCGTGCGCAGCAGCTCCCGGCCGAGGCTCAGATCGCCGGCGATGGGCGTTGCCTTTTGGAGCGCATAGCGCTCCCAGTCCCGGCCCTCGCGCAGATAATACTGCTCGGTCGCGGCAAAACTCAGCGCCAGACGCCCCGCGTCTCCGAACGGCCGCAAACGAAGATCCACCCGATAGACAAACCCCAGCTCGGTCACCGCCTCGAGCAGCTTCATCGTGCGCCGTACGACCCGGGCGAAGAAATCCTCGTTGCTTAAGCTGCGACGGCCGTCGCTTTCACCCGCTTCGCCGAAGGCAAAAATCAGATCAACGTCGGAGGAAAAATTCAGCTCTCCCCCGCCCAGCTTGCCGAGAGCGAGCACAACCAGGTCCTGAGGTGCGCCGTCGGCGCTGCGCGGCACGCCGTGCTTTTCCGTCAGCTCGGCCCGCGCCCGGTCCACCGCCAGTCCGATCAGCACGCGGGCCGCAGCGGAAAGCGCCGCCAGGGTTTCCGCAACCGAGTCCTCACCCGAGAAATCGCGCCATAAAATCGAAAACAGCGCCCGGTGACGCAGGCGGCGAAGCGAAGCCACAAACCGGTCTTCCGGCAGTTCCTGCAGCGCGCCGGGAGATCCGTCCAGGCCAATCCCGACCTGAAGCTGCTCGAGGTCGAGCGGCGCCTGCAGTGCACCGCTTGTCCATTGCGCCTGCAGCCAGTCGGCTTCAGCTTCGAGAACCCTCAGCGCATAGCTGCTATAGGCGAGCAGCGGGTCTAGACGCTCAGCAAACGCCGAGTCCGCCGCGGCCAGATCGCGAAGCCCCGGCGGCAAAGCTGGGGAAGCGTCCATCAGGGGGTGGCTAGCTTGATGAGCCGCTCGAATCGTCTTCGGGACGCGGGCACTGGCCCAGCGTGGCGCCGTTGGCGAGGTGCTTGCGCACCTGCTCATCGCGTTCCAGCCGCAGGGTCCGGCCTTCATAACAGACTGGCGTCAGGTCTTTGACCCGCGTCGGGTTGGCAGGTCCACGGGTCTGGTAGACCTGGCAGCCGCCGAGGGCCACGATTAGAACGCACAGCGCGAGCTTTCTCATAATTGCTGCTCCTCCAGGTAGCGATCTACGGCCTGCTCCAGCACGGCGAGAGGCACCGAACCCTGCGCCAGAAGAACGTCGTGAAAGGCGCGCAGGTCAAAACGCTCACCGAGGTTGTCCTCGGCGCGCTGCCGCAGCTCCTTGATCTTCAGTTCTCCAAGCTTGTAAGAAAGCGCCTGGCCGGGCCAGGAGATGTAGCGATCGATTTCGGTCGTGATCTCATGCATGGACAGCGCCGTGTTGTCCGCCAGGTAATCCAGCGCGCGCTGGCGGCTCCAGCCGAAAGCGTGCATCCCTGTGTCGACCACCAGCCGGCACGCCCGCCACATTTCGTAGGTCAGCCGGCCGAAATGGTCGTAGGGGGTTTCATAGATACCCGCCTCAACGCCGAGATACTCAGCGTAAAGTCCCCAGCCTTCACCGTAAGCCGAGATGTAGTCGTGTCGCCGGAACGGCGGCTGCGCTCCGAGCTCTTTGGCCAGCGCACCCTGAAGGTGATGTCCGGGCACCGATTCATGCAGCGTCAGCGCCGGGATCGCGTAGAGCGGGCGGCTGGTCAGGTTATAGGTGTTGACCCAGTACAGCCCCGGGCGCGTGGACTCAATCGGCGCGCCGGCGTAGCGGCCGCTGGTGTAAAACGGCGCCAGGTCAGCCGGCACCGGCTCCACGCCGTAAGACTGCCGCGGCAGGCGGCTGAAAAAGCGGGGCAGCGCGCCATCCATCTTCTTGGCGTAGTAGCTGGCAACCATGAGCAGCTCGCGGGGCGACTCGGCGTAAAAGGCCGGGTCGGTCCGCAGGTACTCAATAAAGTCCGCGAAGCTGCCCTCAAACTCCAGCTCCTTGATGATCTGCTCCATGGCCGCCCGAATTCTGGCCACCTCGCTCAAGCCCACGTCGTGGATTTCCCGAGGGCTGAGCTCGAGCGTTGTGTAGTAGCGAATCTGGTCGGCGTAGAACCGCTCACCTTCCGGCAGGTCGTGGGCACCGATACTTTGGCGAGCACCTTCGGCATAGGCGCCGTTGAAGAACGTCAGCAGGCGCTCGTAAGCCGGCACGATACCGGTTTCGACCAGCTTGCGACCGCGCGCCTGAATCTGGACCCGAGCCGTATCGCTTAAGCTCGGGGAGGGCTCGATGAGCGGCTGGTAGAAGACGCTGTCCTCCGCTTTTTCGACAATGTGGGCGAGGATGGCCTTGTCCCGTCCCTCGAGCACCACCACAGGCTGGGTCATCCCAACCCGAAGCCCCTCTTTCATCAGCGCGATGTTGTCGTCGATGACAGCCGGCACCAGCGCCAGCCTGTCAAGGTAGTTGTTGTAGTCGGCCTGCGTGGTCAGTGAGGTCGTCTTGGGCAGCCTCGCAAGGCTCGAGTAGAAACCCGAGTCGCTGTTGAAGGGCATGAGGTAACCCAGATTGTCGACACCGTCGACGAAACTGCGGATCTGTCGCTCAAAGATCGCGTAGTTAACCCGCCCTTCGCGATCCAGCTGTGCTGGGTCGATCTCGTCGAGCTGCCTCAGCACCTCCTGCCAGTACCGGTGGCGACGCTGAATATCGACCGGGGTTTGCCGGGCGAGGCGGTTGTTGAATCGCTTGTCTCCCACCCAGCTGGCGAGCAGCGGACTCTCGCTGAGACGGAACTCCCACTCAGCCTCGTACAGCTCTCGAAAGCGCTCTGCCGCCGGGCGGTCCTGCTCCTGCGCCCCGATGCTGAGCGGGCACAGGCAGATGACAAGTAAGGTAACGGCGCGCAAGAGCTGCCTTCGCTGCATGGTCTTTCTCCAGTGAAGGCCACATTATACGGCTGCCACCCGTGTCCTGCCGGCTGGCGGGCCCATCGAGTGACGATGGGTCTAGCGCCAGTGGCCGCAGCGTTCTTTCATGCGCGCCTGGAGATCTCGAATCTGCGCCTTGAGCTGCGGACCCCGATCCGGCGCATAGCCGTGACGCCGCTCCTGCCAGAGCGCAGCAAGCGACGTCCGCATCCGACGGCATGCCTCGGGTCCGCCGTCGTCAGCCGCAGGCCGGCCATCCACGGCCGCTGGCCTGCGGGTGGGCAGGCGCTCGGTTACGCCCGTACGGACCATCGGGGTTGCAGGCCCGGGCTGTACGACGTTGGTCGGGGGCAGCGCGAGGGGGCGGGGAACCGGCGCCCCGCGGGGTGCAGCGGTTGACGGACGATCACCGAACAGCACCGTTCCGTCGGGAGCGACGCCGCGGTAGACCGGCCGCCGGTCCGGGCCAGCCGAACCGTCCGACGTGGCCTGACCGGTCAGCAGCAGAAGCAACAGGCAGAGCATCATCGGCAGGCACCTCACTGGGTCGAAAAGACAAACTGGCCGTGTGGCCGTCAACCCATTGTCCTGGAGACACGCGCGGTGCCCAGCGCCTGCGGCCTGTCTGTCCGTACGCCGCCAACGTGGCAGCCTGTGGGCAGGCCGCTACAATAGCGCCATGAATTCCAGCGACAGTCAGACCGAGCAAGCGCATTTCGAAACCTACCTGCATCGAGAGCTGCCGATTTCCCGCTTTATGCAGGTGAGCGTCGCAGAGGTGAGCGAGCAAAAGGTCCTGCTTCGCGCGCCGCTGGCACCGAACAAAAACGATAAAAACACCGGCTTCGGCGGCAGCCTGGCGAGCCTGCTGTTTATGGCGGGCTGGGGATGGTTGTTCAACGCCCTTAGACGCCTCGAGGTGGACGCCGACATCGTGGTGCAGGACAGTGAAATCCGATACCACCGACCCTCCGTCGGCGACCTGCTGGCGTGCTGCGAAAAGCCCCCGGCCGAGGAGTTTCAGGCGTTTCTGGATCGGCTCACGCAAAAACGTGTCGCCCGGATTACGCTCAGCAGCTGGATCGGTCAGGCCAGCGAGCCGAACGTCCGGATGACTGGGCGCTTTGTCGCCAGAATGGAGGAAGCGTCAGCATGAGAACCGGCATATTCTCCGCGCGTAGCCAGCGGCTGTCGGCTCGCGCTATGGCCGCGTTAGCCTCGATTTTGATTGCCGCGCTCGTCAGCGGCTGCGCGAGCGACGGTCGCGCCATGGCGCTGAACGACACGCTCGAGGCCTACCGGAAGACGATTCGGTGGGAAGCGCCGCTTACGGCCGCTCAGTTTTTGCACCCCGAGGAGCGCCCCGCTGACCGCCAGCTGGAGTTCCAGATCAGCCGCCTCGAACAGTTTCAGGTCACTATCTATCAGGCGATGGGACCCGGCAGTTTTTCGGCTGACGGTGACTTCGTGCAGACCATCCAGATCAATCTGATCAACCGACACACGATGCGCGAAAAGGTCCTGCAGGACCGGCAGGTGTGGCGCTGGGATGAAGCGCGGGAGCGCTGGTGGTTGACTTCCGGACTGCCCGATCCCGCAAACGCGCGCTGACCGACCGTCGCGACCGCTTATTCATTGCGCAAAAAAAAAGCCCCAGCGAACCGGGGCTTTTCGACTTGCAGCTTAGGCGCTGTCTTACATCATGCCGCCCATGCCGCCCATGCCGCCCATGTCGGGCATCGGAGCAGCCGGCGCTTCTTCCTTCGGCGCTTCGGCGATCATGGCTTCGGTGGTGATCATCAGACCTGATACGGAAGCCGCGTTCTGCAGCGCAGAACGGGTCACCTTGGTCGGATCCAGGATACCCGCAGCCACCAGGTCGGTGAACTCACCGGTAGCGGCGTTGTAGCCGTTGTTGCCGGTTTCGGCACGCACCTGGTTGACGATGACAGAAGCTTCTGCACCGGAGTTGGTGACAATCTGACGCAGCGGCTCTTCCATCGCGCGACGGGCGATAGAGATGCCGGTGTCCTGATCAGCGTTGTCGCCTTTCAGGTCGGTCAGGCCGTCCAGAGCGCGGATCAGCGCAACACCGCCGCCGGGGACCACACCCTCTTCCACCGCCGCACGCGTGGCGTGCAGAGCGTCTTCGACGCGGGCCTTCTTCTCTTTCATTTCCATCTCGGTGGCAGCGCCGACCTTGATCACCGCAACACCGCCAGCCAGCTTGGCCACGCGCTCCTGCAGCTTCTCACGATCGTAGTCAGAGGTGGCGTCTTCGATCTGCGCACGAATCTGCTCGACGCGGCCCTTGATGCTGTCAGCGGCGCCAGCGCCGTCGATGATCGTGGTGTTTTCCTTGCTGATCTGAACCTTCTTGGCAGAACCCAGGTCTTCCAGGGTTGCCTTCTCCAGTGACAGACCAACTTCCTCAGAAATCACGGTGCCGCCGGTCAGGACAGCGATGTCCTCCAGCATGGCCTTCCGACGGTCGCCGAAGCCCGGAGCCTTGACGGCAGCCACTTTCACGATACCGCGGATGTTGTTCACCACGAGAGTTGCCAGCGCTTCGCCCTCAACGTCTTCAGAGACGATCAGCAGAGACTTGCCGGCCTTGGCGACACCTTCCAGCACGGGGAGCAGATCGCGAACGTTGGAGATCTTCTTGTCGTGCAGCAGCACAAACGGGCTCTCCAGCTCAGCGGTCATGTTCTGCTGATCGGTCACGAAGTACGGAGAGAGGTAGCCGCGGTCGAACTGCATACCTTCGACGACGTCCAGCTCATTTTCGAGCGTAGAGCCTTCTTCGACGGTGATCACACCCTCTTTGCCAACCTTCTGCATGGCTTCGGCGATGATGTTGCCGACGTCTGCGTCTGAGTTGGCGGAGATGGTGCCCACCTGGGCGATGGCGGTGTCGTTATCGCAGGGCTTGGACAGGCCTTTCAGCGACTCAACCGCGGCGTAAACCGCCTTGTCGATGCCGCGCTTGAGATCCATCGGGTTCATGCCGGCGGCGACAGCCTTCAGGCCTTCGCGCAGCATGGCCTGCGCCAGCACGGTTGCGGTGGTGGTGCCGTCACCGGCAACGTCAGAGGTCTGGGAAGCAACTTCCTTAACCATCTGGGCGCCCATGTTTTCGAACTTGTCGGTCAGCTCGATCTCTTTGGCGACAGACACGCCGTCCTTGGTGACGGTCGGGGCGCCGAAGCTCTTGTCCAGCACGACATTGCGGCCTTTCGGGCCGAGGGTAACCTTAACGGCGTTGGCCAGGGTGTTAACACCGGCGACCATGCGCTTGCGTGCGTCCTCGGAAAAACGGACTTCTTTAGCACTCATGTTGATCTATTCCTTAATTAAAATGTTTTAGACAGGTTGCCAGGAGGCCGCTTAGCCTTCGATAACCGCCATGATGTCGTCTTCGCGCATCACCAGCAGCTCTTCACCGTCAACCTTGACTTCGGTACCGGAATATTTTCCGAACAGCACCTTGTCGCCGGACTTGAGGTCCAGAGAACGGACTTCGCCGTTTTCCAGGATTTTGCCGTTGCCGACAGCCAGGACTTCCCCTTTGATCGGCTTCTCGGTGGCGTTGTCTGGGATTACGATGCCGCCGGGAGAGGTGCGTTCCTCTTCCATGCGTCTGACGATCACGCGATCATGCAGCGGACGGATATTCATGAATGGTTTTCCTCCAAAATGGTGTTGCAACTAACAGTTCTGGCCGTAGCGCCGACGCTGACCGAGACAAGTCCTCTAGCCCCCAAATCGCTTGAGCCGGACCCCTCCCAAGGCCGACGGCGCCTTGGCACTCTCCATACGGGAGTGCTAAATGAGGGCTGCCCACCTCAATTCAAGGCCTGACAACAAAAAAATCTCCACGGATTCGTGTCGTGCGCGGTGCTACCATTCGCGCGATGAAAAATGACGCTCTGCAGGTCATTCTGAGCAGTTGCCCCCCGGCCGATGCCGAGTCCATCGCAGCCCGGCTGGTGGAGCACCGCCTGGCGGCCTGCGTTAAACTGCTCGGCCCCGTCCGGTCGGTCTACCGCTGGGAGGGAGCCGTGCAGCATGATGAAGAGATGGTGCTGATGATCAAGACGACGGCGCAGCGGTGGAACGCCCTCGTCGACTGGATGTCCGAAAACCATCCGTACGACGTTCCTGAACTCATTGCGCTGGACGCCGGCAAGACCGCGGAGGGTTACCTGGGCTGGGTTTTGCAGCAAACCACGCAAGCACCGGGCGCTTAGCCCGGTCCCTAACCCCATGAAAACAAAAACCCCAACAAATCTGCCCCTGATTGCGCTGCTGTTCTCGACACTTCTCGCGCCACTCCTGGCGCATGCCGTCGATGAGGACGAGCTGCTGCCGGTGGAAGAGGCATTTGCCGCGTCCGCCAGCTTTGCGGGCCCCGATGAACTGCTGGTCCGCTGGGAGGTTGCTGAGGGGTACTACTTATATAAGAGTCGCCTCGGCTTCAGCAGCGAGACGCCCGGCGTGACCCTCGGCGAGCCCGTGCTGCCCAAGGGCAAGGAAAAAGACGACGAGTTTTTTGGCCTGCAGGAGACCTATCGCGGCACCGTCGAGGCCTTTATCCCGATTACGGCGCCGGCAGGCACGCAGCTCGAACTGCAGCTTCGGTCTCAGGGCTGCGCGGACCTCGGGGTCTGCTATCCGCCCCACCGACAGACGCTGACGCTGACCGCGCCCCCGGCGGCGCCCGGGCTGGCCGGCGGATCGTTGTTCGGAAACGCTTCGAGCACCCCGACAGCCAGCTTCCTCGGTCAGGACGACGCACTGCCGGTCGACCAGGCGTTTCGCTTTGAGACGATTGCGATCAGCGCGGACGAACTGCTCGCGCGGTGGACCATCGCGGACGGCTATTACCTGTATCGGGATCAGATCAACCTGGAGGTTCAGACCAGCGAGCTGGCCACCCTGCGCGGCGTCGAACTACCGCCTGGTCAGCCCAAGCGCGACGAGCACTTCGGCGACACCTTTGTTTATTACGGTCAGGTCGAGGTGCCGATCCAGCTCACACGAACCGGTGCTGATGCCGGCGTGGTGAACATTGACGCGGGTTATCAGGGCTGCAAAGAAGCGGGGATCTGCTATCCCCCCGTAAACCGAACGCTGGCCGTGGCCCTTCCAAAGGCTGTCGGCGTGAGCGTCGCCTCCGCGGCCGCCGGCGCTGCGGCCGCCAGCGACAGCGCGCTGCTGCCGGAGCAGGACCGCCTCGCCGCGGCGCTCAGCACCGACAAGCTGCTGACGCTGGCAACGTTCTTCGGCTTTGGCCTGCTGCTGGCGTTTACCCCCTGTGTGTTTCCGATGATTCCGATCTTGTCGGGCATCATCGCCGGACAGGGTGACAGCATCACCACCCAGCGTGCGTTCACGCTGTCGCTGATCTACGTGCTGGCGATGGCGCTCACTTACACGGTGGCCGGCGTGATCGCCGGGCTCTTCGGCGAAAACCTGCAGGCCTGGTTCCAGAAGACCTGGGTACTGGTGTCGTTCGCCGGCCTGTTTGTGCTGCTGTCGCTGTCGATGTTCGGGTTTTACGAGCTGCAGCTGCCCAACGCGCTGCAGTCCCGCCTGAACCAGATGAGCAATCGTCAGGAAGGGGGCACGGCCCTCGGCACCGGCGTGATGGGCGTCCTCTCCGCGCTCATCGTCGGGCCCTGCGTAGCGCCGCCGCTGGCCGCCGCGCTGATCTATATCGGCCAGACCGGCGACGCGCTCCTCGGAGGGCTCGCGCTTTTTGCGCTCGCCCTCGGCATGGGCGTACCGCTGCTGGTGATCGGCACCTCAGCCGGCAAGCTGCTGCCACACGCGGGTCCCTGGATGAACGCCGTCAAGGCCGTCTTCGGAGTTGCGCTGCTGGCGCTCGCCATCTGGATGCTCGAGCGGGTTCTGGCGCCGGGCTGGATCATGCTCGCCTGGGGCGCACTGGCGGTATCCAGCGGCGTTTACTTGGGTGCATTTGAGCGCCTGAGAGACGGGCAGACCGGCTGGCCGCGGCTGTGGAAATCACTGGGCGTGCTGCTGGTGATGTTCGGCGGCATGCAGCTGATCGGTGCCGCCGCCGGGGGGCAGGACTGGATGCAGCCGCTGAAAGGTGTGTTTGCCAGCGGCGGGCCTGCGGCCGACACCCAGCAGGTGAAGTTCGCGAAAATCAAGTCGCTCGCAGACCTTCAGCAGACGCTGGCCGCGAGTGAAAAGCCCGTGATGCTCGATTTTTACGCCGACTGGTGCGTGGACTGCAAACGCATGGACAAATACAGCTTCCCGACGCCGGAGGTCCAGCGGGCCCTGGCGGCTGGCCAGGCGCTGAAGGCAGACGTCACGGCCAACGACGACGTCGACCAGGAGCTGATGCGTGCTTTCAACATCATCGGGCCGCCGGCCATCCTGTTCTTCGACGCAGACGGGCAGGAGCTGCCCCAGTACCGGGTCGTCGGCTACCAGCGGCCCGCCGCCTTTGCGCGTCACGTCGAAGCGGCTTTCGGCCCACGCTAAAGCCCAATGACGCGTTTCCAGTCTTTCCTGCTCATCGTTGCCGTATCGGCCCTGGCCGGCGCCGGCGGCTTCGGGGTGCAGCGCTGGCTCAGCGCCGACGACCCAGCGCCCGCCACCGCGCCAACGCCCCAATCGGTCGTCGGACAGCGCTTGCCGGATTTTTCGCTGATTTCGCTGGCTGGCGAGACGCTCAGCCGTCAGCAGTTTGCCGGCCAGCCGCTGATCATCAATCTCTGGGCGACCTGGTGTGAACCCTGCCGGAAAGAGATGCCCGATCTCAGCCTGTTGGCCGAAGAGCTGGCGCCGGAGGGACTGAGTGTACTGGGCATCGCGCTGGATCAGCCCGGGCGCGTCGCTGAGTTTCTGGCGGCCACCCCCGTGGTTTACCCGATCGCGATCACCGAAACCGCGGAGGGGATGCGCCTCGCGCGCGACCTGGGCAATCGCCAGGGTGTCCTGCCCTACACCCTGTTTGTCGACGCCGACGGTGTGATCCAGCAGGTCAAGGTGGGCGTGATGGAGGAAACCGAAATCCGTCGCCGGGCCGCGGAGCTCTTCCAGGCCAGCGGCTGAGCGGCGGCCGCAGGCGCGGCTGAACCAACCCCTCAAAGCCCTCTCGAAACCGCCGCCCTGAGCGCCGGAGCACTCCTGAAAGTCGCGCCGAAAACGCCGCGATCTTTCGTCATCCCCCGAAAAATGGCGGGAAACTGGACAGCATGCCGGCACTTAGGCACACTTCGCCCATGGCTGGCTGCTGCACAAGGTTCGTCCCGTGAATTCCGTGCTGGTGATGCATGGTCCAAACCTGGACCGGCTGGGCAGCCGCGAGCCGGAAATCTACGGTCACACCACGCTCGCTGCGATCACGGCGACGCTGGACGGAATCGCCGGATCGCTCGGCCTGACGCTCGAGCATTTCCAAAGTAACGCGGAACACGAGCTGGTCGATCGGGTGCACCGCGCCGCCGACGACGGCGTCGGCTGGGTGTTAATCAATCCGGCCGCCTTCACACACACCAGCGTTGCGCTGCGGGATGCCTTCAGCGCCAGCGCGCTGCGCTTTGTCGAGATTCACCTTTCCAACCCGGACAGCCGGGAAGCTTTTCGAAAGACCAACCTGTTCAGCGATCTGGCCAGCGGCCGGATCTGTGGCTTAGGGGCCCTCGGTTATGAACTGGGGCTCCGCGCCATCGCTGGACTCATCGAGACCTCGGCCGCTGACGCCTGACGGCGGCCGTCCTGATTGCGACGACTGAGGGGAGCAAACGATGGACATCAGAAAAATAAAAAAGCTGGTTGAACTGCTGGAAGAGTCGGATCTGGCGGAAATCGAGATATCGGAAAACGATGAGTCGGTCCGCCTGAGCCGGCTGCCGGCCAACATGCCCGTTCCGGCCTACAGCCCGGCACCACCGCCCGCACCCGCCGCGGCGGCGCCCCCCGCCCCGGCGCCGGCGGAGAGCGCTGCGCCCGCCGGCGGCGACGCGGAGCCTGAACCCGAGGGGCACGTGATCCGTTCGCCGATGGTCGGCACCTTTTACGCGTCGCCCAACCCCGAGTCGGATCCCTTCGTGCGGATCGGCCAGGAAATTCGGGCCGGCGACGTGGTTTGTATCGTCGAGGCCATGAAGATGTTCAACCAGATTGAGTCGGACATCGACGGCAAGGTCATCTCCATGCTCGTGGAGACCGGGCAGCCGGTGGAGTTCGATCAACCCCTGATGATTGTGCGCTGATGATTGAGAAGATCCTGATCGCCAACCGCGGCGAGATTGCGCTGCGGGTGCTGCGGGCCTGTAACGCCCTGGGCATCAAGACCGTAGCCGCTCATTCGACCGTGGACCGGAACCTCAAGCACGTGGCCATGGCGGACGAGTCTGTGTGTATCGGCGCAGCGCCTCCGGGCGAGAGTTATCTCAACGTGCCGGCCCTGATCGCCGCAGCCGAGGTCACGGACGCCTCAGCGATTCATCCAGGCTACGGCTTTCTGTCGGAGAACGCGGACTTCGCCGAGCGCGTCGAAGAGAGCGGCTTTATTTTTATCGGCCCGCGACCGGACACGATTCGGCTGATGGGTGACAAGGTGGCCGCGATTGCCGCCATGCGCGAGGCGGGCGTGCCGACCGTACCCGGCTCGGACGGCCCGCTCGGCAACGACCGCGAGAAAAACGCCGCTACCGCAAAACGGATCGGCTACCCGATCATCGTCAAAGCTGCCGGCGGCGGCGGCGGCCGCGGTATGCGGGTGGTTCACACCGAGGCCGCGCTCCACAACTCCATCGCCATGACGCAGTCCGAGGCCCGGGCGGCGTTCGGCAACGAGGTGGTGTACATGGAGAAGTTCCTGACCAACCCGCGCCACATTGAGATTCAGGTGCTCGCGGACCAGCACGGCAACGCCGTTCACCTGGGAGAGCGCGATTGCTCCATGCAGCGTCGGCACCAGAAAGTGGTCGAGGAAGCGCCGGCCCCCGGCATCACGCAGGAACAGCGCCAGGCCATCGGGGATGCCTGCGTCGCGGCCTGCCATCGGATCAACTATCGCGGTGTCGGAACCTTCGAGTTTCTGTACGACGACGGCGAGTTCTACTTCATCGAGATGAACACCCGGATCCAGGTCGAGCACCCGGTCACCGAGCGAGTGACCGGTATCGACCTGATCAGCCAGCAGATCCGCGTTGCCGCCGGTGAGAAACTGCGGTTCACGCAGGACGATATCAGCTGGCGCGGCCACGCCGTGGAGTGCCGGGTGAACGCCGAAGACTCGGTGAACTTTATGCCCAGCCCGGGGCTGGTCGAGCAGTTTCACCCACCCGGCGGTCCCGGAATCCGGGTCGATTCGCACCTGTACGACGGCTACCGAGTGCCGCCCAACTACGATTCGATGATCGGCAAGCTGATCTCCTATGGCGAAGATCGGGAAATCGCCATCGCGCGGATGCGCGGGGCGTTGGCCGAGACGCTGGTGACCGGCGTCAACACCAACATTCCGCTGCTGCAGCGCATCATGGCCGACAAAGGCTTCCAGGCCGGCGGCTGCAATATCCACTACCTCGAAAAGCGGCTGGCGGAAATCCGCGAAGCGAGCTAGTAGTGTCCTGTCACGCTAATTGGTTGCATTTCAGAGCCCCGTTGGGCGCCAAGAACAAGGCGCATCGCGCCGCCAATGGCCGTAGCCCTTGGCAAGCGATGCAACGCGGTTATTGGCGCCCAAGGGGGCTCCCCCAAGAAATGAAGAAGGGCGCGTCCCACAAGGCAAAGAGCGGCGTTGCGAGCCTTGGCCAGGGAACCACCCTGGCCGGCGGCTCGCGCCTTGCCCCAGGGCCTTGTGGACAGGCGCTGAAAGTCAACGAACTGGCCAAACAGGACACTAGTTGGGCCCGGCGGCGTAGGTCTGATGACAGCCTGAGCAGGCCGCCAGGAATCGGCCGTAGATCTTGGCGCGGTCATCCCAGCCTGTGGTCCGGGCCGCCTCGCTGGAGATAACCATGATCTGGTCGATGCGGTTGGCCGGCAGATCCGCGGCGTCCGGCCCGGCAAAGAACGGTCGATCTCGAAGCACTTCCGTTCCACGCCGCCAGGAGTCTTCAGAGTGCGAGATCAATCCCTCCCACATGCGATCCGCAGCCCAGATATGCCGCCCCATGCGAGCCGCCAGGCTGTCACCCTGCGGCGGTATGCGCTGCCCCAGAAACATCGGCTGAACCTTGTTTGCCTGATGGCAGCTCCCGCAACCGTTGGCGATCCCGGCAACGGCCATCGCCATGGTTTCAACGTCGTCCGCTTCGGCGGCATCTTGCGCCAGCGCCTTGAGTTCACCCAGCTGCGGATCTTCCAGGACCTCCGCCAGCTGACCGGCGTGACGGGCCGCGCGATCGGTAAATCCATGGATCAGCGCAGTGCGCATCATCGCCGAGTAGGCGAAGCGTTCGTGCATTTCCAGGGTGAGGTCAGTGCCTTGTTTTAGCGGCACCTGCGCCCCGATGGTGATGAATATCAAGATCCACGCCATAACGGTGTCCTGCTCGCTGTGAGGATGACTTAACCGTAGTGCGTTGTGATGCGCAGGTTAACTGTGGACTTCCCCTAATTGGGTTAGTCGAAATGCGGGGCCCTTACGACCGTGTTCCGCGCGTCAGCGGCTTAAACGGTGCTGGCAACCCCAACCTTGACGCCGAGGATTCGAACCAGCAGGAACAGCAGGCCATAGGCAACCATCGAGACAACCAGTCCAAGCAGCGAGGGAATGACCCACTCCAGGCCCGGAATTTCGAAGCCCTGGCTCGACGCAAATGCGGTCCCAGCGCCGACGGCATAGGCCACGATGGCGACCGGATTCCACTTCGGCAGGCGATGCATGGCCTCGGGGTTGTAACCCCGCTTGTTGACCAGGTAGTAGTCGACGATCACCGGGCCGATGAGCGGCGGCACCAGCGCAGCCAGCAGGTTGATCCAGTCGAGGAAGTACTGATAGATCCCCAGCCCGAGGATCGTACCGAGGAGGCCGCAGATCACCGTGGTCACCCGCTGCGGGCGTCGCAGCAAGCTGGCCGTCTGGACCGCGGGCAGATAGAGGTTGGCGTCCCCGGTGGTCCACAGTGCAAGACTCATGGCGATCAGCCCGAGCCCACCGATGATGGCGCCCTGCTGCAGCATGTAGGTGGTGAACTCATAGGTCCCTGCAACAATACCGCCCATGGAGCCGATGATCTGCAGGAACCACTGGGACACGATCAGGACAATAAACGGGATCGCGAGAGCCACCCAGGCCTTCTTCGCAAAGCGGGTGTACTCCGCCATCACGATGGCGCCGACAATCCAGGATCCGACCACCAGGTTGATCGCGTTCTTGAGCGTCAGCGGCTCCTGCGCGGATTTTTCCTGCGACAGCGCGAGGAATTCCGGCCAGCCGCCCACCTGGTCGATATTGAACCAGGCGGCATAGAGGCCGACACCGACGAGCACCAGCACCGACGGCATGCTGACCTTCTCCAGCGCAGAGACGCCAAAGCAGGTGGTCGCGGTGTAGAGCAGGCCGGCAAACAGCGCGACCGCGTAGAACGTCGGGCTATCGAACGACTGAGCCCAGGCAAACCCGAACGCGCCGACCACAATGCCCTGCCAGCCGATCGTCAGCAGAGCGATAAACAGCACGGGCAGATAGGCGCCGATATTGCCGTAGGTGAAGCGGTAGAGCAGCCCGCTGTTGCAGGCCGTTTTGTAGCCGATGTAGCCGACCAGCGCGCCGATCACAAAGTTCATAAAGTTGCCCAGGAACGAGGCAACAATCAGATCCGGCCAGAACGGCAGGCCCTGTCCTAACGCGCCGCCGGTCAGCAGCCCGGTCACCAGAAAACCCCAGCCGAAAGCGAGGGTCAGCAGCGGCAGCGTCGCGCGTCGCTGCGAGGGTTTCAGGGGTTCATGCGGGTTGTCCGCGCTGTTGGCGGCCTCCGCTTCATCCAAGGTCCACCAATTTTTGAGACCGCTGGCCATCGTTCACCCCCAGGATTGTTTCGACCCATTGCCGCGGCAGCGTTGGCAGCACGCTGACTCGACAAAGCAATCGATCAGCGTAAATCATTTTTTGCGCGGACACCCTGCAAATTGCGCATGGCCGGATGCGGCCGGATCATCTGTGGGGGTGGTGATGACTGACTCGATGTAACCCATGGGCCTGAGGGGCTCTACCCTCAGGCGCCGGCTTAGGATGAGGCTTATAGCCTGGAGATCGACGGGGACTTGAGGTCGCGTCGTCGATCTTCGCGGGGATTCAGGCCGCGCGGGTTTGATCCTGAGCCGCGGTCTCGACCTGCTCTTCTTCTTTAGGCTGGGCTTCGAGCGTTCGCAGCACCGTCGAGAGCAGTCGCTCGCGATCGGCAGCCAGGTGGGCCTCGTCACCTTCGGTCGGCTCCCAGGACTCGACCGCTTCACCAACCGGCAGGTTGTGCTGCTCCAGTACTCGCTCCATGGCGTACTGGCGCTCGCGCAGCGTGGATACTTCAGCCGTCAGCTCCAGCACCATGCTCAGCAGCTCGTCGACGCCTTCGGCGGCAAAAAACCGGTTGCGGCGGCCTTTGGCCATGCGGGGGATGATTCGCGTGCTTGAGTCTTTCATGCCTTTTCTCCAGCCTTGAAGGCGCCAAATCCATACCACCGGGTGCCCTTCGGATTCATCCGGCCTGTTGAGTTGTCGAATACCGCCGGCTTGTGAACCGACTGACTGAACTCCTCTTCGCCCACAAAGGTGTAGCGCGGGAGGGTTACCTCGATGCAGTCGTCTGCTTCAAAACCCGCACCGACGCAGAGCGACGGATAGTCCTGGTCGCGGAACGGCTTGTAGTGCGGTTCGTTGTTGTAATAGGTGTCCCAATCCAGGTGGAAGCTCTGGTAGGGCTCCGTGCGCGAATTCGGCGGCAGCTCCATGTTGATGAGCAGCCCGCCCGGCCGCAGCACGCGATAGGCTTCCTTGAAGAAGGCCTTAATGTCCTTCAGCGGCAGCTCGTGCAGGAACATCGACGAGAAGACCACGTCGAAGCTGTTGTCCTCGAACGCCATGTTGGTGGCGCTCATCTGGTGAAAGTGCACCGGAATCTCGAGCGCCTGCGCGCGGGCGTGCGCATAGCGCAGAAGCCCCGGACCGACGTCGATCGCGTGCATTTCAGCGTCGGGGAACGTCGTGGCCCACGGCAGCGTGTTGTGGCCGACCGTGCAGCCGCAGTCGAGGATTTTTGTCGGCTTGAAGTCCGGATAGCGGAGCCGGACAAAATTCGACATGGTCATGCCGATGTCGTTCATGTCGTCACCGAACTGGCGGAACGCAAAGACCCGCGTCGCGCTGTCGTAGATGGCGCCGGCGGAGACGTCGTCGTCACCCCACTCGGCGTGGAAGCTGCCGGGCGCGAGGTGGACGTCCAGTCGGGTGACGTTTTCCGGAACCTGAAAATTCGGATCGAGCGTCAGGCTGCCGCCGACACCCTGCTCGTCGCGGGCCAGCTCAGACGCTCGGCTTGCCAGCTCTTCCATATCCCGCTCCACCGCCGGAATCACCGAGGCGAAGACCATTTCCTGCGCGCAGCTGCGCACGCTGGAGAAGAAGTGAAAGTCGCGCTCTCGCTTCATCACCGAACGGACTTCCTGGCCGTCGGCCGGCAGACGACCATGCGTCCGCTGAAACTGGGGCTGCACAACTTCGTCGTAATGCTCCCGCATCCGCCGGGCCTGAGTACCGAGCACGTGGGCACGGAGGCTCGAGGTGAACGACTTTCTCGCTTTTTCGTCTCGCGTGAAGCGAGGTCGAATTACGTCGGGTGTGGCCTGAGTCATAACAATTACCGCTAGTAAATTTCCTGGTCAAAGTATTTTTTTGTGTATAGATTGTCAAACACAAAAATAATTTGTATTTTGCAGCGAACCTAAGTGGAACACAGCCGACGTGAAGACCTTATGGAATTGAAGCAGCTGTCGCGATTTCTGGCGATCGTCGAAACCGGGTCACTGGCCGCAGCGGCGCGCAGCCTTGGTCTCACCCAGCAGGCCCTCAGCGCCAGCATGGCCCGCCTCGAACAGGACCTGAACGTGACGCTGCTGGATCGCGGTCCGGGTGGCGCTACCACCCTCAACCAGTTTGGTCAGGCGCTTTTGCCGTTTGCCCGCTCGCAGCTCGCAGCCGATGAGCGTGCTCGAGCCGCCGTGGCGGCGATTGCCGCAGCGGAAGTTGGGACAGTCACGATTGGCATCGGCGAGACGTTCGCGGGCGATATTGTTGCAGACGCGTTTATCGAACTTTATGAGACCCGCCCAAGACTTCGGGTGAACCTCGTGGAGGGGTATTCGGAAATTCTGTTGAAACGCTTTTATCAGGGCGATTTTGACTTCGTCGCGGTCGCCGTAGATGACTACTCGCTTCGCGCCGGATACCGCGCCGAGCCGATCTATACCACCAACGACATCGTCGCCTGCCGGCCCGGACATCCACTCACGCGCAAAGCGAGCCTCACGCTGGCTGATCTGCAGGGCTACGGCTGGCTCGTACCCTACTCCAGGCCCTCGGATACGGATGTCATTATCGACGCGTTCGAGCAGGAAGGGTTGACGCCTCCGGACCAGTTTGTCGGCTCCGACGCCTACCGGGTCGGCATGAAGATCCTGGCCCGCAGCAACCTGCTGCTGATGACCTCACCGGCGCTGGTGGCCAACCGCTTTATCAACAACGCTTTCAACATTTTGCCGATCGACCGACCGACCATTCGTCGCAAGGCCAGCCTGGTGCTCGACAACAATCGACCGCTCACGCCCGCAGCTCAGGCCATGCTGGACAACGTGCGCGCCGCGGTGAGCACCGCAAAATTTGTCACCGAGGAGCGCAGCACCTCAGCTTGAGGTGTCGCCACCGCCGCCGCGCCCGGCGGCAAACATCCCTGGCCATCGACTTTTCTGATAGCTGGTTGCATGTTCTGGCTTAACACACGCAACAGCACTCGTGGTAACGTCCTTGCAACACTCTGCGACGGCGCAGTTAGCCGTCCTGCAGCCTCCCTCAGCAGCACAGGATTGGAGCGATGACAGAAAACACCGGTGGGCTTACACGACGACAGGCGCTCATCGGCGCGGCCGGCCTCGCCATGTTCAGTACCCTGCCCGGCGTTTCGCAGTCGGCGGCCCAACGGTCGTTTGCGCCGCAGTTCAAAGATCCAGTTGACGCGCTGCGGGCGCACGTGAAGCTGGTCGGCAGCCTCGGCACCGAGACCGTCATCTCCTTTTATCGCCTGAACATCTACGCCGACCTGCACGACGGTAACTTCATCCCCATGTTCACGATGAACAACCTGCTGGTAGACAAGTGGGAGGCGAAGGCCAACAACACGCACCAGATGACAAAATACGAAGCGGGCTATTACTCCGAGATCGACAGCTACGAGCCGCTGACCGAGTATCCGCACCTGCTAACCAAAAAGCCGATGCGTATCCGAAACTTCCGACTGGGTCCGGTTCCGCGTGGCTATACCCCGGACAAGTACCTTGTGATGGGCTACAACCCGAACCCGCTGCCGCTAGAGGTGATCGGTGACCGAGTGTTCCTCGCCACGCAGTCCATCGAGTCATCGCCGGACTTTGTCGATCCCAGCAAAACCCGCTACACCAATTCGTTTATGACCTACTCGGCAACGCTGGCCGACATGCAGAACGACAGCATGGCCTCCGCACCGGTTCACGCGCAGCTCCAGAACAAAAACGAGTGGCAGCCCTATATGAACATGGGCGAGCAGGCCGGGGGCACGATCGCGCGAGGCTTCGGCTGCAAGGTCGCCGGTTTTGACGACCTGCCGCCCGGCGCCCTGGCAGGCTTCGAAAAGTACACGCCGCAGATCCTCGATACGGACAACTGGAAAGGATTCGTATCCGAGTCGACCGAGGCCTGACGCCAAGCGGTTCGCCGCAGCAACGGCCGGCGGCACGCCGCCGACCGGTCGGTCATACGCTAACCTCGGCCAGCAGGCACCGCGAGGACGTCACAGGGTAAGGTCGGCAGCAGCTTGCGGGCGGTGCTGCCGATCAGGAAGTCTTTGAGCACGTTTCTCGCAAACACCCCCATCACCATCAGATCAGCCGGCCGCTCGCGGCAGAAATTCAGAATGCCGTGGTCCGGGTCTACCGCATCACAGTGAATGACGGGCGCTGTCGGTAGGCTGTCCGGCAGCAGCTTTTCGATGAGCGCCCGACGGCTTTTTTCCAGCTCCGTCTTGTAGACCTCCGGATCTTCGGCAATGCCGATGGCGCCCGGCACTTCGTGCATGGCGTGGTAGATCTCCAGCTGCCCGCAGGCTTCACCAAACGTCATCGCCCAGTCGAGGATTACCTCGTCGATGCCCGTCTCGTCGCGGTCCAGCGCACTGGCATCGATGCTCGCGGCGATCACCGCCGGATCGGCCCACGTGCTGCCTTTGACCAGCAGGATTGGGACGCTGCTGTCGTGAATCAGCCGCCATTCGGCCCGGCTGAGCTTGCGATGGCGGTCATCGCGCGGGGCCATGCAGACGAGGTCCGCCTTGTACGACCGCATGGCTTCATGAATGCCGTCTTCAAAGGGGTGAGCCCAGAGCGTATCGACCTGTACGCGGTCGGACGGCAGGTCCAGCGTTTGCGCGAGCGCTTCCAGGTCGCTTCGCGATTGCTTCATGATCTCGGTGCGCACGCCGTCTCCCTGCACCTGGTGGAACAGTTCGAAATCGACGCCGGCACCCAGCCCGGACTCATACACCACGCTCACCAGCGTCAGGCTGGCATCAAATTTTCGGGCCAGCGCCGCGCCGCGCAAAGCCGAAAAACTGGTATCCCGGTCCGGGTTTACCACAGCGAGGATGTTGTTGATTTCTTTCATTTAAGGCACCTTTTTCCGCCTGTTGAATGCCACCTCTCGTAACCGCCGGGCCGACTCCGGCCGTGGCAGCGTGGCCCAGCATCTACCGTACCGAAACCCATGACGAAACCATTATTGGGGAAATCCACTATGGTGCGCGCCGGCCCGCTTAGGCACGCTATGCCTACCGCCTAAGGCGCTCGTTCGCGAACGCTACGTGGAGGCGGTCCCGCGCCCGCTACCCGTGTTCCGGGGGTCAAATGAAGAAACCGTTGATCGTTTCAGCAGCGCTGGGGGTCGCGGTGCTGTGTGCCGCCGTCTGGTACGGCAACCGACCCCAGCCAATTCAAGTCAAGGTTGCCCCCGTGACCAGGGGCAGCATCGGCGAAACCGTTTCGAATACGCGGGCGGGCACCGTCGACGCCTGCCGGCGCGCTCGGCTGGCGCCGATCATGGGTGGGCAGATCGACGCGCTGCCGGTCAAAGAAGGCGACCGCGTGCAGGCCGGTCAACCCCTGATGGAGCTGTGGAACGACGACGTCCTAGCAGAGGTCCAGCTTGCGGCGGAGCAGCTCGCCGCTGCCCGCGCCCGGGCCGAAAGCGCCTGCGTTGCATCGAGGGTCGCCAGCCGCACGCTCAAACGCCTCAACCGCCTGGACGAGCAGGGCCTGACCTCGGCGGAAGCCATCAACGAAGCGGACGGCAACGCCGCCTCGACGTCCGCCGAGTGTCGCGCGATGACCAGCATGATCGCGGTTGCCCAGGCCCAGCTCAGCGCGCGCCAGGCAGCAGCCGAGCGCACGATCCTGCGCGCGCCGTTTGACGGCACCGTGGCGGAGATCAACGGTGAGCTGGGTGAGATAGTCACACCCTCTCCGGTCGGCGTGGCGACGCTGCCCGCCGTCGACCTGATCGACAACAGCTGCCTGTTTGTGCGTGCGCCGATCGATGAAATCGATGCACCGGCCATTGCGGAAGGAATGCCGGCCAGAGTTTCTCTCGATGCTTTTCGGGAACATCGCTTCCCGGCCCGCGTGCGGCGGATTGCCCCGTATGTCCGCGACTACGAAAAGCAGGCCAGGACCGTCGATATCGAGGTCGAGTTCGACCAGGCCGACGGGCGTTTTCTGCCGGGCTACAGCGCGGACGTTGAGGTCATCATCGATCGCCGGGACGACGTGTGGGTTGTGCCGACGCAGGCGCTGACCCCGGACGACCGAGTCTGGCTCGTCAGCGCTGACGGGACGCTCGAACTGCGGACGATTCAGCCAGGCCTGCGTAATTGGGAAAAGACCGAGATCATCGAGGGACTGACGGCCGGAGAGCAGGTTGTCATTTCGAGCAATCGAGAGAACTTTGCTGACGGCCTTCCGGTAACGGTGGAGTGAGGTCTGATGAACTCCGGCCTTATCGAGCTGCAAAAGCTCTGTCGGATCTTCGAAGTTGGGGATGAGCGGGTCCATGCGTTGCGCGATGTCGACCTACACATCGGCGCGGGTGAATACCTGTCGCTGATGGGGCCTTCCGGCTCCGGCAAGTCCACGCTGTTAAACATCCTGGGACTACTGGACCGACCCAGCTCCGGGACGTACCTGCTGAACGGCCGCGACACGGCAGCGATGAATCAGGCTCAGCTCGCGCGCTACCGCGGCGACACCATCGGCTTTGTATTTCAGTTCTTTCAGCTTGTCCCCCGCCTGACGGCTTTCGAAAATGTTGAGCTGCCGCTGATGCTGGCGGGTGAGCCGGTGGCGGCCCGCCGCGAGAAGGTCACCCACGCACTGACCGTCGCCGGACTTTCCGATCGTATGCGACACCGACCAAGCCAGCTTTCGGGCGGGCAGCGCCAGCGTGTGGCCATTGCGCGTGCCACGGTGACCCGACCACGCCTGCTGCTGGCGGACGAACCGACCGGCAATCTGGACAGCGCCAGCGGGCGTGGCGTGATCGAGATTCTGGAGTCTCTGAATCAGGACGGCATGACGGTGATCGTGGTGACTCATGATCCAGACGTCGACCAGCGGGCCACCCGCCGGCTGCGAATGGTGGACGGGCGTATCGATACCGACACGGGTGCATCCTCATGAGATGGATGGATCTGGCGCGGTTCAGCCTTGCAGCGATCAGCCGCGCTCGCGTACGCAGCCTGCTCCTAATCGGCACCGTCGCCATCGGCAGCGCCGCCATGGTGGTGCTGACCGCCGTCGGCGACAGCGCCAAAGACTATGTGGTGGAACAGTTTGCGGTGCTGGGGAGTCAGCTCGTCATGGTGTTTCCCGGTAAATCGGAAACCGCCGGCGGCGCGCTCAACGCGAGCTTTGGCGGCACGGTCCGACCCCTGACCCTGGATGACGCCGCAGCCCTCACCAGGCACCACCAGGTCATCGCGGTAGCGCCGGTCGTAATGGGGGCCGCAGGCGTTCAATACGCCGGCCTTGAGCGGGAAGCACCCGTCCTTGGAGGCACGCCGGAATTGCTGCAGATCAGACGCTGGAAGCTGGCAGCTGGGCAATTCAGTACCGACGCTGACTGGGATAAGGCAACGCCGGTTTGCGTGGTTGGGGACAAGCTGGCGCGGGAGCTCTTCGGCAGCGGCCAGGTCGTCGGTCAATGGCTGCGGATCGGGGATTCCCGTTTCCGCGTGGCCGGAGTTTTCGCTGCGGGCGGTCGATCACTGGGCATGGATCTTGAGGACCTGGTGCTGATTCCGGTTGCCGACGCCCTGCGACTGTTCGATACCGAAAGCCTGTTCCAGATCCTGCTCGAGGTCGCCGACCGAGAGGACCTGGCTGCCGTCGAGCGCTTTGCTCTCGCAACGCTGAGGGAACGCCACCGCGGTGAGGAGGACGTCACGGTTGTGACCCAGGACGCCCTGCTCGGCTCCTTCGATCAGCTGTTCAATGCGCTCAATGCCGGCGTTCTGGTCATTGCCGGCGTCAGCCTCGCCGTTGCGGGCGTACTGATCATGAACGTCATGCTCATCGCCGTATCGCAGCGGACCGCTGAGATCGGCCTGCTGAAAGCCATCGGTGCAACCGGCCCACTGATCGCGCGCGTCTTTTTTGCCGAAGCGATACTGCTGTCTGCGGCCGGCGCGCTGCTGGGGCTGCTGCTGGCTCAGCTGCTGTGTTTTTCCGTACGCACCTTCTGGTATCCGGAGCTGGCGGCAGCGCCGGGCTGGGCGATGCTGACCGCAGCGGGCGTGGCGATGACGACCGGCATGATCTCCGGCCTGATTCCGGCTCGACGCGCGGCTCGGCTGGAGCCCCTGGCAGCCCTCGGACAGCATTGAGGGTCCGCTGATGCTCCTGCGAGACTACGGCCTGCTGATCGTGCGCTCACTGTTCTCCGGCGTAACCCGCAGCGGCCTGACTATCCTTGGCATCGCGATGGGCATCGCCGCGGTGGTGCTGCTGACCTCGCTGGGTGACGGGCTGACGCGCTACGTGGTCAATACTTTCACCCAGTTCGGCACCAACCTCCTGCAGATCCAGCCGGGCAGAGCGACAACGCTCGGCGCGACGGTCGGGACGCTTAATACGGTGCGGCCCCTATCGGTTGCGGACTCCCGCGCACTGCAGCGACTGCCCACCATCGAGCTGGCGGTGGGTTTTGTCGTCGGCAACGCTGAGGTTGAGGGCAACGATCGCCAGCGTCGGACAACCATCTACGGCACGGACGGTGACTTCCCGAGCGCCTTCAATTTTGACCTGAGTACCGGCACCTATCTGCCGCAGGAAAGCGGCGCCGGCGCCAGGCCGCTGGCGGTGCTGGGCAGCAAGATGCGCGATGAGCTGTTCGGTGATGAGCACCCTGTCGGGAAGTTCATCCGCGTCGGCGGCTACCGTTTCCGGGTGGCCGGCGTTATGGCCAGCAAAGGGCAGATGCTCGGCTTCGACCTCGACGACACCGTCTACATTCCCGTGGAGCGCGCCATGGCGATCTTCAATCGCGACTCGCTGGTGGAGATCGACCTGCTGTACCGCGACTCAGCGCCGGTGGATCAGGTGCTTGCCGAAGTGAAGCAAACCTTGCTCGACCGGCACGGCGTGGAGGATTTCACCATTCTCACCCAGCAACAGATGCTCGAAACGCTCGGCACCATCCTCGGCGCCTTAACGCTGGGCGTTGCGGCGATCGGCGGCATCTCGCTGCTGGTTGGCGGCATTGGAATTTTGACAATTCTGACCATCGCCGTGCGCGAACGCCGGCAGGAGATCGGCCTGCTGCGATCGCTCGGAGCCGGCCGCGCGCAGATCATGCTGCTGTTCCTGGGTGAAGCCGGTGCGCTGGCCGCGCTCGGCGGCGCGGTGGGGCTGTTTGTCGGTCTCGGCGCCGGCCAGCTGCTGCATCTTTTCCTCCCAGGGCTTCCGATCAGCCCGTCCTGGTTTTACGCCATCGCGGCTTTGCTGATGGCGGTGATCCTCGGCATGCTCGCAGGGATCGCGCCCGCCATGATGGCCGCGTCGCTGACGCCGGTGGACGCGCTGCGCGAGGGCTGAAGCCGCAATAGCTACCCGAGCGACGTAGCGTCTCAGGCAGCGTTCACCACCAGCACGTCGCATTCCACTCGCTCCAGCAGGGCTTCAGCAGTTGCACCGATCAGCAGCCGCTTGAGCATGGAGCGGGAAACCGCGCCCATGGCCAGCGCACAATCCGTCCGCTCGCCCACAAACCCCGCAAGTTCAGCCTTTGCTTCGCCGACCAGGATATGGATCTGGTCGGCCTTGCAGGCCGCAGCCTCCAGAATCTTCCGGACCTTTTCGCGCTGCTGGTCAATGACGGCACTCTGGTTGCCGACATCAATCGAGAGACTCGCCTGCGCAAAGTCCGGCGGCACGGACAGCATCGGTTCAACAACGCTGATGATTTCCAGCGGACAATCCATGCGGCGGCTGAGCATCGCTGCTTGCCGTACGATTTTCTGATCGAGCTCAGCCGGCTTATCGTGAGCATGGTTTGGATCCAGCGCGGCATACACGGTGGCGTAGCGCCTCCTGCAGCTGGACTTCAGCAACAGCAGCGGTGATTTCACCCGCCGAATCAGCTGCAGCTCCTGGTCACCGAGTTTTTGTCGCGGAGCGCCTCTCGCCCGACGGGACTCTGCGAGCACCAGGTCGACAAAGTGCTCCTCGAGAAAATGGTTGACCGCCTGCCACTCCTGAGGCTCGCAGCGCAGCACTACCTCGGTACGGACCACTTCCCCAACCGCCACCTCGCGGGCATGCTGAATCATCTGCTGTCCCACCCGATCCAGCATGAGGTCGCTGGACTCCTGGGAAACCTCACCACCGGCTTGCTCCGCCAGGAGCGCATCGGCCGCTGTCAGGTTGTGCATGACATAGCAGATGCCGTCCACCGGCCCGAGTGCTGAAGCCGCCTGGAGCACCGGCTGGTCCGTTGCAGCAGGATCGCGGAGATAGAGCAGCAGGTTCATCCAACAAAATCTCGCATACGCGGCATTATGGAATCGGCACACAACATGACGCATTCGCTCATACCGATACGGACACACGGGTTAGCCCGTATTGCCAGCTACGGGCGGCATCGCGATGATCGGCGAACCACTTTCCGACCAGTCGGCTATGGCGTTAACGTTGCTCAAATCCGATGGCGTTGCCGCACTCAGTGGCCGCCTGGATATCCAAACGGTGCCCGCCCTGCGGGCGCTGCTGCCCGATTTGCGCGACCTGCCGCTGGATCTGACCCAGGCCAGCGATCTCGACAGCGCCGCGGCACTGGTGCTGTGGGAGCACTGGGGCGGCTCGCTCCCTGAAACGGTGCGGCTGACCTCGAAGCAGAGCACCATCTTCGACTATATCCGCGCTACACCGGCAGCGTCGCTGCACGCTTATCCCACCGTAAGAGAACTGCGAGCAAGACGCGCTCCTCAGCACCATTGGGGCACCGTCGCTCGCGGACTGCTGGTGACGCTGGGTCAGCTTGTGCTGGACCTGGTCTATTTTGCTGCCCATCCCGCCCGCTGGCCGCTCAAAGAAACCTCTGCCGCCTGCTATCGCAGCGGCGTGACCGCGCTGCCGATCACGGTCGTCGTCGGCTTTCTGATCGGCATTGTGCTGAGCTACCTGTCTTCCCTGACGCTGAGGGATTTTGGGGCGGAGTCGTTTCTGCCCCTCGTGATGGGCGTGGGCGTACTGCGTGAACTCGGGCCGCTGCTCACCGCCATCGTGCTCGCGGGGCGCTCCGGTTCGGCGATTACGGCAAGCCTGGGGGCCATGCGCCTGACCCAGGAGCTGGACGCGCTCGCGGTGCTGGGCATCTCGCACTCCCGCCGTCTGGTGGTTCCCCGCGCGGTGGCGCTGGCGGTGATGACTCCGCTGCTGGTGGTCTGCACCAACATCGCTGCCCTGGCGGGCGGCATGCTGTCCGGCTGGGCTGAGCTGGACCTGACGCCGGCGGCGTATCTGCTTGGGCTGAAGAACGACGTCGCTACGGTTCACCTGATCATCGGCGTGTTCAAATCGCTCGTTTTCGGCGCCACCATCGCCGTCGTCTCGTGCTATTTCGGACTGAGCGGCAGACCCAACACGCAGAGCCTGGCAACCCAGACCACCCGTTCCGTCGTCCTTTCAATCTCGGCGATTATCGTGCTGGACGCTTTTTTTGCCGTGCTGTTCAAGGACCTCAGCTGATGACCGCCGATTCGCCTGTTGTCGCCCGGGGCATCGTGAATCAGTTCGGCGACCATGTGGTCCATGACGGCATCGACCTGACCGTTCGGCCGGGCGAGATTCTCAGCATTGTGGGCGGCTCCGGCAGCGGCAAAACCGTGCTCCTCAACTCGCTGATCGGACTGCACACGCCAACCCGCGGCGACATCAGGCTGCTGGGCGAACCGCTGCGCCAGGCGAGCCGCAAAACGGAGATGGCGCTTCGCAATCGCATCGGGGTCGTGTTTCAGCAGGGGGCCCTGTTCAGCGCTTTCACCGTGCTGGAGAACGTCGCCTTTCCGCTCAGCGAACTCCATACGCTGCCGCTGGCGCTGCAGCGGGAGCTCGCCCAGCTCAAGATTCATATGGTGGGCCTGAGCACCAGCGACGCCAACAAGCTGCCGGCCGAGATTTCCGGCGGTATGCGAACGCGAGTTGCGCTCGCCCGCGCGCTCGCTCTGGATCCGGAGCTGCTGTTTCTTGATGAACCCACGTCGGGGCTCGATCCCGTCTCCGCTGAGCTGTTCGTGGAGCTGATTTCGTCGCTGCGAACCGCGCTGGACCTGACCGTGGTGATGGTGACCCACGATCTCTACACCCTTACCGCGCTCAGCGATCGGATTGCGGTGCTCGCCGACCGCAACGTCGTTGCCCTGGGGACGCCTGAAGAAGTCATGGCTCATCCGCATCCCTTTATTCAATCCTATTTCCGCACCCTGCGGGATTTCCCCTCGGTGGAAGGAGCTTAGCTATGGAATCCGACGCCTTTGCCCTGCGCACGGCGCTGTTTTTGATCCTCGCCACCGTGCTGTCGGCCGTGACCTGGACCGTTTTTAAGGAAGGACGCTTCGAATACAAACCTTATTTAGTGGTCACTCAAGACTCGGTCAGCGGCCTGGCACTGAAGGCGCGCATCTACTACAAAGGAGTGGAGGTCGGCACCGTCGAGGACATCTTCTTTGACGACAACGATTTTGATCATGTGCAAATCCTGATTCACGTCGACGAAGCGATCCCCATCGCCCGCAACACCTACGCGCAGCTTGCCCTGCGGGGCATTACCGGCGAATACGATCTGAGGCTGGATAACGATGGCCCGCTCGGTGAGGCCCTGCCGACCAGCGAGGAAAACCCGGGAGTGATCAGCATGCGCTCAGACGACATTACCAAGCTGGGTGAATCCGTCGAGAACGCGCTGGCACACATCAGCCGCACGAGCGATCGCGTCTCCCAGCTCCTCAACGAAGACAACCAGCAAAAGGTCAGCCATCTGCTGACCACCCTGGCGGAGACCGCCGAAAAGGTCGGCCGGCTTGAGCAGGCGCTGGAGCCATCGCTCGACGAGATGCCACAGCTGCTGTCACAGACCAGGGAGACGCTGCAGCGCTATCAGACGCTCGCCGCAACGCTGAGCGAGCGAACGGCCGGCGTCGACGCCGCGTTGGCAAGCCTGACCGAGGCCGGGGGCAGCGTGCAGCGCTCCGCGGACGCGTTGCGGTCGCAGACGCTGCTGCAGGTGGAGCGCGAACTGACCGGCGTGAATCAAGCGGCCGCTGAGCTCACCCAACTCCTGGCAGAGCTGAGGCGCGATCCTCAGCGGCTGTTGCTCGGCAGCCCGGCGAGAAGTCCAGGACCGGGCGAAAGTACGCCGGAGCCGTCACCGTGATTCGTTTCGCCCTTCTTGCCGCTGCGATCGTTTCGCTGACCGCCTGCGCCCTGTCTCCAGGCCCCTCTCACCAGCCGCTGCGGCAGTTTGACTTCGGTCCGCGCCCGGCGGATGCCAGCGTCTGTGAGGTTGACGCACAGCTTGGCGTCGTCAAAGCGAGTCCCGCGGTGAGCGGCACAGACATGTGGTATCGCTACGATGATCGACCCTATTCTCCCGAGCCTTTTGCGTTCAGCCGCTGGACGGCCCCGCCGGCTGAACTGCTCCGCCGCCGGCTGCAGATCGTTTTCAGCGGCGCTGCGGCCGCTGGCCGGGTTGATCTTGAGGTGTTTCGCGTTGAGCTGCAGGTGGGTTCCGGAGCGACGGCTGAAGACGCGGTGGATGCCCGCGTAAGCGTCGACATCGGCGCCGTCTACCGGGCCCCGGATGGCCGCCCGCTCGATCATCAACTGTTCAAACTCAGCCATGAAGCAGCAGCCAGCCCGGAAGGCGCGGCCCAGGCGGTGGGCGAAGCGCTGATCAACTGGCAGCGCGAGCTTTGCCGATGGGCCGAGCGCATCGCCGAGAGTCGCTGACCTGAGCAGCGTCGCTGCATTGACGGCTGCAGCGGGCAAGGCCACCTCGCTGGCACCGCAGGATTCGCGGTCGAACCCCTGACCGTCCATACTGTCCATTGGGTAACGACTTAGCGGCACAGCGTTTTTGAGAGCGCGCGAGGGGAACCGGCATGGCATCACTGCAATTTGATGAGTATCAGTTTTGTCCCGAGACATTGGAGCTGTGGTACCGGGGAGAAACGATCGCCCTGCGCCCCAAGACCGCGGTCATCCTCAAGCGCCTGCTCGCTGAACCCGGCGAGCTGATCGACAAGGCAGCATTGCTCGAAGCGGCGTGGGGAGACCGCTGGGTTGCCCATCAAA
>JANQOZ010000121.1 GCA_028285525.1 Lysobacterales bacterium | reverse complement strand
GGCCCGAGCTCAGCCGCGAGCACGTCATGGGTTTGCGACGTATCGCCACCAAACGTGACCTCCTGCTCACTGCCGTCCAGGCGGCTCAGGTAATACACGTTGGGGGCGCCGAGGTTTCCGAACACCACTCGGGGAAAATCCTGCAGGGACAGCGCAATGACAGACGTTGTCGGCTCGATCCGGTCGTCGACATCCTGGCCGACGAAGGTCTGTCCGTCGTTAACGTACAGCCGATTGATCTGGTTGAAGTTCGCTACAACAACGTCTGCGGTCAGGTCGTCATCCTGATCGAAGACGGCCACACCCCGCGTATCGTGCGCGTCGCTGCTGAGGTCTTCGGCGGTAAAGACCCCGCTGCCGTCATTGCGCAGAATCTGATTGACGCCATTGTTGGCCAGCACCAGGTCCATGTCGCCATCGTCGTCCATGTCGGCGAAGACCGCGCCGTAAGTGTGAGCGCTTCCGCCCGGGAAAGACGACAACTCCGTGAAACCGCCACTGCCGTCGTTAAAATACAGCCGGTTTGTGCCGAGGTTGCCGAAGAACAGGTCGGGCCCGTTAGCACCGTCGACGTCAGCCGCAATCACCACCTGCGTGGCCTCAGCCGCTGTCGAGATCGTTCCCGCCAGACTGAAGTTGCCCTGGCCGTCATTCTCATAGATCCGGTTCACCGCGCCTTCGTTAGCCGTCACATATTCGAGGACGCCGTCACGATCGATATCCACAAGCTCTCCGTCGCGGGTCAGGTCTGTCGCGCTGCCAACGTCGACACCTGCACTGAAGGTGCCGTTTCCGGCAGCAAGGTAAAGTCGGTTTGTGCCGTCGTTTGCCGTGACGAGGTCGGGCGCGAAGTCGCCGTTCACGTCGCCGAGCGACAGCCCAAAGCTGTCAGCAGTGTCTGCAGAGACCGGGCCCAGCTCCATGGGAAAGCGCAGATCAAATTCGAGCTGCGTCAGGGTATCGGGACCCGAGTTGGCCGCAATCAGCCGTCGCTCAACGGGCGGCCGCAGGTCCCATTGACTCTGAAACTCTGGCGGGTCAGTCGTCAGCCCGCTGGCCGGCGGGTCGTAGACCACGACGTTGTCACCGGTAGAGACGTAGAGTCGGTCGTTGGCGTCGATATCCAGGCTCTCGAAGCAGCCCGGACCGAAGGACAGCACAAACTCGAAGCTTTCCGTGTACTTGAGGATATTGCAGGCGTCGGCGACGTAGAAGAAACCCTGTGAATCCTGCACCACGCCAAGCACCGTGCGAAAACCGTCCGCCCCAAACCTTGCTGCCGTCCACTGAAAGACCTCGCCGCCGGCAGGATCGATCTTGCGCACGGAGCCAAACTCAACATTGCCGATAATGTCGCCGTCAGCATTAAGGTCGAAGTCCTCGTAGGTGGCACCCAGGAACTCCGCCTGCCCGACCGGAATTTGTCGCAGGAAATTGCCGCTCGTATCAAATACCTCAACGCAAGCGCGATCGGAGACGTGCACTTCATTGTTGGCCGCCACCTGCACCGCAAAGGGCGCAAACGTATCGAACTGGCCCGGCCCTGAACCGACTGTGCCCCAGCGGGTAGCAAAGCTGCCGTCCGGCAGAAACTTGTGCACCAGGCCCAGCGAACCGTCGCTCAGATAGATTGCGCCATCGCGGTCCGTGGTGATGCTCCCGGCACTTTGGAACTGGCCGGGACCTGAGCCTTGCGATCCAAAACTGATATCGAAGGTATGTGCACTGGTGCTGAGCTCGTCGACCGGGGGCAGGTAGCGGAAGATCTGCGAGCCGCTGACGACGTAAACGACGTCCAGGTCGTCGACCGTGGCCAGGCCGCCAACGCCAAAAGACAGCACAAACTCGCCCTCAGGCGTATATTTTTCGACCCGATCGCCGGCACCGATGTAGACAAAGCCGCTGGAGTCCACGTCAACGCTGCCGGTAACGCCCGACTCCGAGGTCCAGAGATCAACCAATCTGCCGGCTTCGTTAAATTTCAGGATGCGGTTTGAACCGGCATCAACGACGTAGACAAACCCCAAGGGACCGATCGCGACACCGGCAAGCTGCGAGAAATACCAGGGCTGCTGAAGCACCGGGAAGATACGCTCGAAATCGTATTGTGTTTGCGCCTGGGGCGAGATGATTGGGAAAGCGAGCAGCCACATGGCAGCGGCCCACCGGAGAAAAACAGCAAAAATCGGCGGCATTTAGTCGTTCCTTGTCTAACTTTTACTATAGCGTCTTTGAGAGCCCGTCACCCCAACTGCATCTGACCTTCACGGGCTTTGCGACACGCTTTTGCGCCGTAATCCGCAAAGATTTGTATCATGACTTTGGCGATCGCTTTTCTGCTCGCCGCCACGTTTGTTATCTCTGTCGGCGGGCTTGCGCTGCTGATCTGGGCGCTGGCCAACGACCAGTTTCAGATGGGCCAGCAGGCGGCTCGGACCATTTTTTCCAGTGGCGAGATCGGCCGCGTCGAAGATCCGGGCGCGGCGCCCACCGCCCGTGCGCGAATGCAGGACGAGCGCGAACCCGAGCAGGCCGACTCCGACGAAGACGCCGCCGAGTTCGAGGCGAGAGCCCGGGCGGATGCCTCAACTCGCGTGCCGGTGAACTGGTGGCTGGCCTCTTCCGTGTTCTGGCTGGTGTTTGGCTCGATCTTCGGCATGATTGCATCGGTCAAGCTGCACCTGCCCGATTGGCTGGTGCAGGACGCTGCGCTCACCTTTGGACGCTTACGACCGGCACACCTGAATACCGTCGCCTACGGCTGGGCCTCCATGGCTGGTGTCGGTGTGGGCGTGTGGCTGATCCCGAGGCTGTTCAAGACGGAAATGCTGGGCGGTCGCTTTGCCACTGCCGGCGCCATCATCTGGAACATCGGTGTGATCATCGGCACCGTGGCCATTGTGACCGGCCACAGCGACGGCATGGAGTGGCTGGAGTTCCCCTGGCAGGCGGACGTGGCGCTGGTCGCCGGTGGTGCCTTGGCGACGGTTCCCCTGATTCTTTCCCTGCTGAAGCGCCGGGTGCAGCACCTTTATGTCAGCAGCTGGTACCTGTTAGCCGCGCTGGTCTGGTTCCCCATGCTCTTTATTACCGCCAACATCCCCAACCTGTTTGGCGGAGTCGAGCAGGCGATGTTGAACTGGTGGTATGCCCATAACGTGCTGGGCCTCTGGCTCACGCCGCTTGCCCTCGCTGCGGCCTACTACTTCATTCCAAAGGTGGTCGGTGCGCCAATCTACTCCTACGGCCTGTCCCTGATCGGCTTCTGGGCGCTGGCTTTGTTCTATTCTCAGGTGGGGCTGCACCACCTGATTGGTGGACCGGTCCCGACGTGGGCGGTCACCATTTCGATTGTGCACAGCGTCATGATGTGCATTCCGGTTTTGGCGGTGGCAGTGAACCACCACATGACCGTCGCGCGCCACTGGCGGCTGCTGATTTACTCACCGACGCTGCGGTTTGTTACGGCCGGCGCCGTCATGTACACGCTGGCGTCTGTGCAGGGATCGATGGAGAGCCTGCGGGCGGTCAACACCGTGACCCACTTTACCCACTACACCGTGGCTCACGCGCACCTCGGCGTTTATGGCTTCTATTCGTTCATCATGTTCGGCGCGATCTACTTCATCATGCCCCGCGTGACCGGCCGCGAGTGGCCCAACCACCGCGCTATCTCTGTTCACTTCTGGCTGGTAATTGTTGGCTTTGCGGTTTACTTCATTCCGCTTTCCATCGGAGGATGGCTGCAGGGTCTGACCATGCTCGACGCGGCTAAACCATTTATGGAGTCGGTGCTCGTCACCAAACCGTACCTCCTGGCGCGCTCAGTTGGCGGCGGCCTGATGACCCTTGGGCATCTGGTGTTCGCCACCCATTTCCTCATGGCGCTCAGCGGCCAGGGCGCGATACGTGCACAGGCCACGCGGTTTCGCATGCGCCGAGCTGAGGTGGCCTCGTGACCCGCGCGCTGGGCATCATCGCGGCGGCCGCCATGATCCTGCTTTTCGCGGCGCTCATGATCGTCGTAATGCCGGCGGTGCAGCTGCAGGCCGCCAGCCAGGCGCCGGAAGGGCTAGAACCATATTCCGAGCAGGCCCTGCGGGGGCGCCAGACCTACATCAGCCTCGGCTGCGTTTACTGCCATAGCCAGCAGCCGCGTGACCCGAGCATCGCGCCTGACGGTTTGCGCGGCTGGGGACGGCCGTCTGTGCCCGGCGACTACGCATATGACGCACCCCATCAGCTGGGAACAATGCGCACCGGTCCCGATCTAATGAACATAGGCGCGCGACAGCCCAGCGTCGACTGGCATCTGACGCATCTCTACAACCCAAGAATTGTGATGCCCTGGAGCACCATGCCGGCTTACCCCTTCTTGTTTGAGGAAACCGACGTTGTGCTGGACGGCGATACGCAGGTGAAGCTGCCCGAAGAAATCTCTCCCGGCGTTTTCGACGTGGTGGCCAAGCCCGAGGCGCTGAACTTGGTGCAATACCTTCTCGAGCTCGACCGCAGCTACCCGGTGGACGAGATCCCGACCATAGAAGTTGCTGGAAGCCAGGGGGAACCGTGAGTCCAAAAGATCGGACCCGCGCCCAGCGCCGCGAGGCGCAGGAACCCACCGAGCTCAGCAATCCGGTGCCCTGGCCGGTGGCGGTGATTGCGGTCGGCTTCATCCTGTGGGGTTTCTGGTACTACTTTCAAAACGTCGGCTATCCGGCCATGGCCGGCGATCGTCGCTCGGCAATCGTGATTGACCCGTCCGCCAGCTTTGACGGCAGCGTCGTCTATGCCGGCAACTGCGCAGCGTGCCATCAGGGCAACGGCAAGGGCCTGGCTGGGGTGTTTCCGCCGCTGGCCGGTTCTGAATGGGTTCTCGAAAACGAAGATCGCCTCGTCCAGATTCTGCTGCACGGCATCAACGGCGAGATCGAGGTGGCCGGCGTGACCTACCAGGGCGTGATGCCGGCTTTTCCCCAACTGGCTGACGGTGAGCTTGCTGCGGTGCTCAGCTTCATTCGCAGCGAGTGGGGCAACACGGCTACGCCGATCGCCACGGCTGCGGTGGAAGCCGGGCGGCAGCGCTTTCCGGACCGTGACGGCCCATGGCAGGGCGGCGCGGAGCTGAACGAAGCTTTTCCACCCGAATCATAGTGGCCAGGCAGGACGTTCTGCGTATCGACGGCATGTTCTGCGCAGGCTGCGCAGCCAGCGTCGAGGCGGTGCTCAGTCGCTGTAGCGGCGTAAAGCGCGCGGCCGTCAACTTCGCCGCCGAAGCGGCCGTTCT
>JANQOZ010000109.1 GCA_028285525.1 Lysobacterales bacterium | reverse complement strand
CGTACTCCCGCGCCAGCTCGAAGTGTTTCGTGGTTACCGCGTTGATCGTCGGGTTGACCTGCTCGGTCCGCCGGATCGCTTCCTCAAGCAGCTCCCCCGGCGACACGCGCCCCGCGCGGACGTGTTCGGCCAGCGTCAACGCGTCCGCTTCGCCGTAGAGCCGGGCGAGGTCCGATGTCGACTCGGCGGCGTGTCCCGCTCGCCCCGCCGCCAGGCCGCCGGCGGCCGCCAGCGTGCCGAGCGTGAAGGCTCGTCGCGTCATTTTGTCGCTCATCATGATCCCTGCCTGCCCGTTCCGCTGCCGATTATAAAACAATGGGTTTTGGTACCATGACAGGTGCGCAGAATCGCAGGGTTATCTTCACGCACACCATACCCGCGGCGTGTCAGCTTAGCGCAGCTTGTGAAGACGCCCCGTCGGCTCGCGAACCGCGGGGACTTTTGGGACACGCGACCCGCCAAACCACCGAGCAAGATACGACAATGAAAAGAACATGGCTTGCCCGCTTAATGCGAATAGTTGTCGGCGGCGGCATCCTGCTGCTGGCGGTGGCTGTCGCCATCGGCTTGAGCGCCACGCGAAAACCGCCCGACCGCAAACCGAAAGAGTTGCTGCCGCCGCTGGTGGACGTGATGATTCTGGTGCCTGACCAGGTTCAGTTCACGGTCGCGAGCCAGGGTACGGTGCAGCCGCTCACGCAGACCGCGCTGTCGGCTGAGGTGGCCGGCAGCATCACCGCGATGTCGGATCAGTTCATCGCCGGCGGCGTCTTCGAAAAAGGCGACGTGCTGATGCGCATCGATCCGGTGAACTACGAGGTGACGCTCGAAAGGGCCAAGGCGGCGCTGAGGCAGCGAAAAGTGGAGTACGACGGCGCCAGCCGGCTCAACAAGCAGGGCTATCGTGCCGAAGCGGAGCTCGCTTCGGCCGAAGCGGCGCTGGCTGCCGCCAAGGCGGATCTGGTGGCCGCGGAGCGCAACCTGGAACGTTCTATTGTGCGCGCCCCGTACAAGGGCATCGTACGCAGTCGCTCGGCCCAGATCGGGGACTACGTTGCGCCGGGCACGCCGCTCGGCGTGCTGTTTTCCACCGACGCGGTGGAGGTCCGGCTGCCCCTGCCGGACACCGAGCTGTCTTTTGTGTCCCTGCCGCTGGTTGGCGAAGAGCCGGCGGACGGCGGGCCGTCAGTCCGGCTGGAGGGCACCTTCCGCGGACGCCCGGCGACCTGGCAGGCGCGTATCGTGCGCACCGAGGGCATCGTTGATGAGCGCAACCGGATGGTTTTTGCGGTGGCGCGCGTTGACGACCCCTACGGCCTGAGTCAGGCAGACCCAGCGATGATGGCGCAGACGCCGCTGCCGGTGGGGACGTTTGTCACCGCCCGCATCGACGGTGTGTCGGTCGACAACGTGGTTCGCATCCCGCGGCTCCTCGTGCGCAACGGCAACCAGGTGGTGTTTGTCGATGAGGATCTGAAGCTGCGGTTTCGGGAGCTGACCTTTCTGCGGACCGACACCGAGTACGCCTACCTCGACGCCGATCAGCTGGTGGAACAGCGGGTGCTGACCACCCGGCTGGACGCGCCGCTCAACGGCACGCTGGTGCGCACGGCGATCCCGGAAGAAACCATGTCTGACAGCACCACCGCGCTCGACGGCGGCGCTGAGGCGGGCACGCGATGAGCGCTGAAGGCCAGCACAAGGGCATCATCTCCTGGTTCGCCCACAACAACGTGGCGGCGAACCTGATGATGTTCCTGATCCTCGGACTAGGCATCTACTCGGCCACCACAATCCGGAAGCAAACAACGCCGGACTTTGAGCTCGACAGGCTGCAGGTGTCGGTGGTGTTTCCGGGGGCGGCGCCGCAGGAGGTCGAAGAGGGCATCGTCATCAAGATCGAGGAGTCGCTCCAGGACATCGCGGGGATCGAGGAGATCAACGGCCGCTCCAACGAGGGCGTCGGTACGGTAGTCGTCGACGTTGAGCCTGACGCTGACCTCGACCAGGTGCTGAACGAGGTCAAGTCGCGGGTTGACGCGATCAATACCTTCCCGGAGCTCGCCGAGCGTCCGGTGATCGAACGCCAGGCCCTGAACTTCCCCGTGATCTTCATCTCCGTGTACGGCGAGCTCGACGAGTTTGCGCGCAAAGCGCTCGCCCAGGAGATCAAGACCGGTCTGCTCGGGCTGCCTGGCATCAACGACGTGATCAGCTACGGCGAACGGGATTACGAAATCAGCATCAACGTGTCGGAGGACACGCTGCGACGCTACCAGCTCACGATGAGCGAGATTGCGCAGGCGATTCGCAGCAGCTCCCGCGATATCCCGGGCGGCACGCTGCAGACCGACGGCGGCGACATTCTGCTGAGGACCCAGGGACAGGTGTATACCGGCGCTGAGTTTGCCGATCTGGTCATCCGTACCTTTCCGGACGGAACCCGGCTGCGCCTGAGGGACATCGCCACCATCGAAGACGGGTTTGAAAACACCAAGGGTTTCGGCCGGTTCCAGCGTCAGCGCGTGGCGACCCTGAACGTGATTGCCGGTGGCCAGGAGAACGAGCTTGAGACCGCGGCCCGGGTGAAGGGCTATATGAACGAAATCCGCGCGACCCTGCCTCAGGGGGTCGAGGTGGACGTCTGGGTAGACCGCTCCAAGTATCTGCAGCAGCGGCTGGACCTGATGTTCCGCAACCTGATCCAGGGCGCGGCGCTCGTGTTCATTGTGCTCACCCTGTTCTTGCGCCTGAAGTTTGCGCTGTGGGTGATCGTCGGGATTCCCGTGGCGTTCTGCGGGGCGCTGTGGCTGATGCCGCTCAACCCTTGGCCGGTCACGATCAACATGATCAGCCTGTTTGGCTTCATCCTGGTGCTCGGGATCGTGGTGGATGACGCGATCATCATTGGTGAAAGTATTTACACCAGCGTCCGGGAAAAGGGCCACTCCATAGCCACCGTGATTCAGGGCGCCCATCGGGTTGCGGTGGCGGCAACGTTCGGTGTCCTCACGACCATCGCGGCGTTTGCCCCGATGCTCGCTGTGGGTGGCTTTGCCGGACCGTTCCTGGAGTCGGTGTCGGTTGTTGTGGCGCTTTGCCTGCTGTTTTCCCTGGTGGAGTCTAAGCTGATCCTGCCGGCGCACCTGGCCCACGCGTCGATTCCGCCGGTGGACGAAGAGGAGATTTTCAGCCCATACCTCAAAACACCGTTCTGGCGCTGGCCGCTCAAAGCCATCGAGCGGGCGCAGCGTCATACCCAGCACGGACTGCACTGGGTGATCGATCGCCTCTACAGCCCGCTGGTCGCGTTTGCGGTGCGGTTCCGCGGCATCACTGTGGTGACGTTCTTTTCGATGCTGGTGGTTTGTGGCGGACTGTTTGGCGGTGGTCTGCTTCGCTTTGTGTTCTTCCCCGAGATCCCCGGTGAAATCATTCAGCTTGAGATGTCGATGGAGAAGGGCACCTCCACCGAGCGGCGCAACGAGGCCCTCATGCAGATGGAAGAGGCGGTCTACATCGCCCGCGACCAGTACCTCAAAGAGTCTCCCGGCGCCGTCGATCCACTGCTGCACGTGGCCACCTTCACGCAGGGGGCGGGCACAGGCCTGGTGCTGGTGGAAACGCCGGCAACCGAGGTGAGCACGATCAGCCTGGAAGATCTCACCAACCGCTGGCGCGATGAGCTTCCCGACCTTCCGGGCGTGCGGACCATCACGTTTTCCAATGGGAATCCGATCGGCGGTGGTCCGCCGCTGAGCTTTGCCTTTACCGGCAGCGATTATGCGGCGCTTGAACAGGCCGCGGGCGAGCTGGCGGTGGAGCTGGAGGCCTATGAGGGTGTCTTTGACATCGTCAACAACGCCAGCTCCGGCGGCGACGAAATTCAGCTTCGCATCAAGCCGTCGGCCGAAGCGCTGGGGATCACGCTCGCAAACCTGGGCACCCAGGTGCGGCAGGCGTTTTTCGGCGAAGAGGTTCAGCGGATCCAGCGCGGCTCTGACGAGCTGAAAGTGATGCTCCGCTATCCGGAAAACGAGCGCCGCTCGGTGGAAAACCTCGAGGAGATGCTGATCACCACTCCGGACGGTGACCAGGTGCCCTTCAGCGAGGTTGCCGAGGTCACGTTTGCGAACGCCTATTCGGTCATCTATCGCGAGAACGGCGAGCGAACGGTTACGGTCACGGCCGACGTGGATGTGGTGGTCGCGCAGCCCAGCTCGGTGATCGAAGACGTGGGCCGGACGGTCATTCCCGATCTTCTGGCCCGCTACCCGGGGCTGGAGTACAAGCTCTCCGGCAGCAGTCTGGAGGAACAGGAAGCTCAGCGAGACATCTCGGTCGCCGGTATCGCGGCGCTGTTTTTGATCTACGCGCTGATCGCGATTCCGCTGCGCTCCTACAGCCAGCCGCTGGTGATCATGTCAGTGATTCCTTTCGGCTTTGTCGGGGCCGTGATCGGACATCTGATCATGGGCGAGGCGATCAGCATGTTCTCGATTTTCGGCCTGATTGCGCTGGCTGGCGTAGTCGTAAACGACAGCCTCATCATGATCGATTTTGTAAATCGGGCGCGGTCGGAAGGTCACGATCCGATTGCGGCAGTGATCGAATCGGGCAAAGCCCGCTTCCGGGCCATCATCCTGACGTCACTGACCACCGCGGCCGGTCTCATGCCGATCCTGCTGGAAACCAGTACGCAGGCCCAGTTCCTGATTCCAATGGCGATCTCGCTGAGTTTCGGCATTCTGTTTGCCACCGTGATCACGCTGATCCTGGTGCCCTGTATGTATCTGCTGCAGAACGACCTCGCCAACCGGATCCGGCAGTTTTTTGACTGGCTGTTCGGGCGCAGCGCAGCGCAGGAGCCTTCCCGGGAACTCACTTGACCCGTCACCCCGGGCCGAGACGCGGTCAGGGGTTGATGTAGGGGTCGTTAGCGGCCTCGGCGCTGATGCTGTCGGCGATCATCAGCAGTCCGTCCACTATCTCACTCATGACCCAGGTGTCGTGTTCGACTGCCTGGGCTGCTCGCCCGGCACCGTCGCCGTTGGCGGCCACCGAGAGGTTGATGGGGGTGACGGTGGCTGACTCACTTCGTGTATTCATGATAAGTGCCTGCTGTGGGTTGGGGTCTCTGGATAGAGTGCAGCAAGGGTCGTGCCAGCCAACCTGCCATGACGCTGTGTGCGGGAGTTTTGGCGTTAAAACAGCTGTCTAGGGCGTGAACCAAGAAATCATCTGATAAGCCGGTCTCAGGCTGTTTTCACGCAGGGCGCAAAATTCTGACGGTTTTGGCGGCAGAACCGCAGAATTTTGACGTCTGATGTCTCTGGCTTTGATCCGTCAGTCGATCGGTCGACCTCGATCACGGTAACTCTCGACGTCCCGACGCAGTTCGGGCAGCAGCAGATACAGCGCGATTACGTTCGGGACGGCCATCGCAAACAGCATCGAGTCGATGAAGTTGAGGATGGACGACAGCGAAACGGCGGCGCCGGTCGACAGCAGCAGGCACAGGGTGAGTTTGAACGTCACGTCCGTGGCCCGCGTGGGGCCGAAGAGATAGGCCGCCGCCTGGCTGCCGTAGAACGCCCAGCTCACCAGCGTGCTGAACGCAAACAGCAGAGAGGCCACCAGGAGCAGGTAGGGAAACCAGTCGAAGGTTTGCGCGAAGGCTGCTGAGGTGATCTCGATGCCAACGGCCTGCGGCTGGAACAGGAACGGTTCGTAGACGCCGGTCACCACCACCACCAGACCGGTCAGGGTGCAGACGACAATTGTGTCGATGAACGGCTCGAGCAGCGCCACGTAGCCTTCGGTAAGCGGCTCGCGGGTTTTGACCGCCGAGTGGGCGATCGCCGCGGAGCCGACGCCGGCCTCGCTGGAGTAGGTCGCGCGCTTCATGCCGTTGATCAGAGCACCCACAATGCCGCCGCCGGCGGCGTCCAGCCCGAACGCGCTGGCGAAGATCACGCCGACCGCGTCGGGGATCGCCTCGGCATTCAGGGCCAGAATCGTGACGGCGGCACCTACGTAGAGCAGGCCCATCGCCGGGACAATCAGCCGCGCCGCTGCCCCGACCCGACGGATGCCGCCGAGCACAATCGCCGCCACCGCGGTAGCCATGACTACCCCAAACAGCACCGGAATCGACTGGCCAGTGACGTTGGCAAACTGGGCGTGAGCCTGGTTGACCTGGAAAACGCTGACCGAGGCGCCCATCGCCATCACGGCAAAGAAGATGGCCAGCGTTTTGCCGACGCGCTTCATGCCGAGGCGGGCGAATACCGCCTCGATATACAGCATGGGCCCACCGAGCGTGCGCCCGTCTGGCAGTACCCGTCGGTATTTCACGGCCAGCGCGCATTCGGCGAACTTTGCCGACATGCCAAAAAATCCCGCGACAACCATCCAGAACAGAGCACCCGGCCCGCCGAGCGTCAGGGCGACGGGTACCGAGGCAATGTTGCCTAAGCCAATGGTCCCGGACAGCGCCGCCGACAGCGCCTGAAAATGGGTGATCTCACCCGGCGCGTCGCCGTCAGCGCGGCGGTTGAACAGCAGCTTCCAGCCGTGGCCAAAACCGCGGACGTTGATCAGGCCCAGGGCCACCGTCAGCACGATACCGGCCACCATCAGCCAGACGACCACCAGCGGCAGCGAGACCCCGAGCAGGTCCACCGAGAAGAACACGACGGCGGACACGGCGTCGGCAACCGGCGTGAGGAGGGCGTTGATCTGCTCGGCAATGCTTGTCGGTTCGTCGTTCACGAGACAATTGGCGGCCTGACCTAGGAGCGGCGCATTGTACTGTTCTGCGCCTAAGTTGCCCTGTTTGAGGCTGGCAGTGGGGTCGACAGGTCGACCGGGAACGGTTGTTATATGATTTCGGTGCCGCACGCGGGGCAGGTCGGGAAAACGTCAGGGGCATGGTGAACTCAGATCGATCGGCGAACAGGTCGCAAGCCTGTTTCTGGGCGTGGTGCGCCCCGCAGCATTGGAACCCCTCGCCATGAGGCGCAGCCATCGCCAGGCCATCTACTGGCTCTCCAGCGGACTGCTGCTGTCGGGTCTGATCTGGCTGTACTGCTTTTATTTCGTGCGCGTCGTCGACCAGTTCGGCTTCGAAAACCCCCATCCGGCCCAGAAATGGCTGCTGGTTGCGCATGCGGTTCTGGCACTGCCGACAGTCTGGCTGCTGGGCTTTCTGTGGCACATCCACATCAAGTCAGGCTGGCTCAAGAAGCTCAAACGCTGGACCGGCGGGACCCTTTGCGCCCTGGCGCTGTGGATGGCGCTCAGCGGCTATACGCTCTACTACATCGGCAGCGATACGGTCCGCAGCTGGCTGTCGTGGTCGCACTGGATTGCCGGCCTGGTGGCGCTTACGATTCTGCTGGTTCACATCTGGGAAAGCCGTGCGCTGGAGGCCGGCGGGTCCAACGTTCGCCGTGAATGAGGCGTGCCTCCACTGACCCCGGCCCACTCGCCGCTTTTATGTGGCGCCTTTCCTGGTCTATATTGGTTCCGCTGGATCTTTCGACAGGAGTGCTATCGTGTCCAAGCCTACCGAAAACCCTGACCGCGAGACCTACGTGAGCTCGCCGGTTCCCTTCGATTTCGGCGCCCAGGAGCTGCTCGGCAACCCGGCCCTCGACAACGTTGTGACCTGCATGGTTGCCATGGGTGCCGAGCTGTGGGCGACCCGCCGCCGGCTGGGGGCGCTGGAAGCGATCTTAGAAGAACACGGCGTGCCCGCTGACGCGGTGTCGAGCTACGTGCCGAGCAAGGAGCAAGAGGAGGCCTGGGAGGCCGAGCGCGATCGCTTTATTGCGCTGGCGCTGGCGCCGTTGGGCGACAAGGCGTTCCGGAAGAACTCTTCGGACGACAACGGCTTCACGCAGTTCTGACTGATTTGCAAGGGGAATTGTGATGGACAGACGGGAATTACTGAACATGGCGGCCGTCGGGGCCGCAGCGGCAGCCGGCGCAGGCTCGCTGGCCGGCAGCAGCACGGCACAGGCGACAACCCAGGCGCAGCGCATCGAGTCGTTCTTTGCGCCGCGCGGCGGCGACGGGCGGCATCAGCGGCTCGGCGCCTTCGACGTCGAGAGCCGGCAGGACTTCACCAAAGGCTTCCGCGATATGCATCGAAAGACCATTCGCGCGAACGCCTACGCGGCGCTCGACCGGGTGCTCGAGCGGGAGGGCATCGACCCGACGGTGAAGGTCGATATGAAGATGCTGCTGGCAATCATCGACGACGAGCCGGCGATCAACATCTCTCCGCAGACCTGGATCGCCAATCAGCGTCTGACCTGGCAGAACCTGCAGCACTATTTCCACGCGAACGCCGATCGCTACCTGTCGGAAATGGAGGCGGCCGACAAAAGCGGGCCGGGCACGCTCGAGCTCAATCCAGGCATGCAGATCCCGGAGCATGCCAGCCACCAGATCCATATCCAACCGGGCGGCTACGTCGGCGATCCGTTTGCCGGCCACATGTATCACTACGGCACCAACAGCTTTTACTTCGGCGGTCGAGGCCACAACAACCAGGATCAGATCCACCGCGGTGCCGCGGAAAATATTCCTGTACCCGCGGACGGCAAGGTCAAACGCATACTCGACTATGGCTGTGGCATCGGCCAGTTTTCTCTCGCGCTCAAAGAGCGGTTTCCCGACGCGGAGGTCTGGGGACTGGACGTCGGCGGCCCGATGGTCCGTTACGGCCACATGCGCGCCGCGCGGCTCGGCTTCGACGTGAACTACGTCCAGCGACTGGCCGAGGATATGGGTTTCCCGGCCGGCTACTTCGACATCGTCACGAGCTTCATCGCCCATCACGAAATGCCGTCCGACGTATCGCGGCAGGTGATCGCCGAGGCGCAGCGGGTGACACGACCGGGCGGCGTCTATTACCCCGTCGACTTTATCTCCGGCGGCAAGAAGATGATCCCGCGTGCCCTTTTCGGACGGTGGTGGGACCACCGCTGGAACAACGAGCGCTGGTCGCTGGAATATCACGAGATGGATTTCAACGCCGAAATCCAGGCCCGGGGATTCAACGAGGTTGCCAACGCAAAACCCGTGATACGGGGCTTTGGAGTTCGCCACTTCGTTCGCGTCTAGCAGACTGTTGAAAAAGCCATCCATGGCTTTATCAACGACGCCAAGTGAAAAGTGCGATTTTCACTTGGCTCACATTTTCAATGGCTTACAGCCATCGAAAATGCCGGCACATCCCTGTGCCGGGCGCAGCGTGCCGAAAAACTCCGTTTTTCGACACGCTGCTATTCTGCTGGCTCGCAGGGGCTGAGCGCGCGGTGAAGTTTCGCTTCCTGCTGGCGCCGGCGGTGGCGCTTGGCGCGAGCGCCGTGGCCAGTGCCGACCAGTTCCAAACCCTGGAGCAGGGCATCGCGCGGATCTATCCGAACGAGGCGCTGACCTCGGCTGACTTCAAGCTCAACCCCCGCGACTACGCAAGACTCAAGCACGAATATCAGGTGCCGTCGATTCGGCCGCAGGTTAAAGCCTGGCGGACTGAGAGCGGGGGCTGGCTGTTTCTCGATCAGGTTTATGGACTCAACGACGTCGTCACCTACCTGCTCGGTGTCGATAACCGCGGCCGGATTTCAGGGCTCGAGGTCCTGACGTGCGAAGAAGGCTACTGCGACAGCCTCTACACCGACGAGTGGCTCGGCCAGATGGCCAAGGCCACACACGGACGCTGGATGCCTGAGGACGTGGTTCCCATCGTTTCCGGCGCCACGCTGTCGACCACCCACGTGGCTGAAGGGGTCAAGAAACTGCTCGCTATTCACGCGCGATACCTGCCTGATGCTGACTGACCGCGCCGCGGTCATCCGTTCACGTGCCGCGCTGCAGCGCGTCGGCTGGCTGGAGCTGCATCTGGGCACCCGGGTCGAAATCTCCTGCCGGGCCGGGTCGAACGACGCGGGCCGGGCCGCGGTTGCCGCTGCGTTTGCTGAGATTCAGGACATCCATCGCCTGATGAGTTTTCACCAGGCGAACAGCGACGTTTCCCGCCTCAACCGGCTTGCCGCGCGGCAGCCTGTAGAGGTTGATCCGCGGACGGTTGCGGTGATCCGATCCGCGTGCGAACTGTCCCGATCCTCGCAAGGACACTTCGACATCACCACGGCGGCGGAGCTGGTGAGTAGGGGCCACCTGCCGCGTCCGGCGTCGAGTGACGCGCCCGATCCTGAGGCGACCTGGCGGGATATCGAGATTGTTTCCGATAACGCTGTTGCCTTCCGTCGGCCGCTCTGGCTCGACCTGGGTGGCATCGCCAAGGGGTTTGCCGTCGACCGGGCGCTGCAGCGGTGCATGGCGGGCGAGGTGGAGGCTTGCGTGGTCAACGCCGGCGGAGACTGCCGGGTAAGCGACGGGCTGACGGCTTCGGTCACGCTGGACGTGCCGAGCCGCCTGGCGAAAGATACTGCCACCATTGAATTATCAGCCGGCAGCATCGCCAGCAGCTGCACGGACCCGGCGGGCAGCGCCAACGTCACCGGCCCCCACTACAACGGAAGCACGCGCCGGCCGCTGACACGGTCGCCGAGAACGCCCGCTTTTGTTTCGGTGCTGGCCGATGACTGCATCGTGGCTGACGCACTGACCAAGGTGGTGCTGAGCCTCGGCGATGCCGCCAGGCCGATTCTGGCAAGCCGTGGCGCCACGGCTTTTGTGCTGGACGAGACAACCGGCTGGCGGCAGATTCCCGCCGTAAGGTCCATCAGGAGAGATGCTCATGGTTGATTTAGCCCGTCGTCAGCTCTTGCTGGGTACTGCCGCGGCTGGGGCCGCCCTGTTGACCACGGCGATGCCCACGCGCGGCGAGTCGGTCAAAACCCGGGCCGAACTCAATCCTCACGCGCTGCGCGCCGGCCCGATGGAACCGCCGTTTGTGCCGCGTCGCGGCTACGCCGAAGGGCCGTTCGGTCAGGTGCATTACCGGGATACCGGCAGCGGCATGCCGCTGGTGCTGTGCCATCAGGCGCCGCAAACCTCGCGCCAGTTCAGCAACATTTATGAGCCGCTGCACCGGCGAGGTATTCGCGCCATCGGGATTGACACGCCGGGCTTTGGCGAGTCGGACCCGGTGCCGTTTGTGCCGACCATCGAGGACTGGGCCGGCGCGGTGCCCGCGGTGCTGGATCACCTTGGATTAACGCAAGCAGATGTGCTGGGTCATCACACGGGTGCCATGGTCGCAACGGAAGTGGCGCTCCAGTTCCCATCTCGGGTTCGGCGCCTGATCGTCAACGGACCGCTGCCGGTGGATGAGGCTCAGCGAAAGGAATTCCTGGAAGGCGTGCAGGAGCGGGAGATCGATTTTGTTTTTCAGGACGACGGCAGCCACCTGCAGGCGTCATTTGCCACCCGTTACCGCATGTACGGGGAGGGCGCGGACCCGAAGACCATCACCCGCTACGCGGTGGAAAAGTTTCAGGGTTACGCGCCTTTCTGGATCGGTCACCACGCGGCGTTTATCTACGACCACGCGGCAGCGCTGAAGAGAGTGAAGCACCACACGCTGATCCTCACCAACACCGGCGACGTCATCAACGAAGAGGCGCACGAGGCCCGGCAGCTGCGTCCGGACTTCGCGTTCGCTGAGCTGGACGGCGGCGGTGTCGACATCGTCGATCAGCAGCCGGAGGCCTGGGCTGACGCCGTGGCGGCTTTCCTTAAGGGTTAGTCGTAAACCTCAAGCAAAATCCAGCAGCTTCTGCCCCAGCAGTCGGCCGAAGGTCAGGGCCGGCGTGACCAGCATGCCCCCGCAGTAGGACCGACCGTTGAACTGCCCGGAGCCGAGCAGCTCACCGGCGGCATAGAGCCCGGGGATCGCCGTGCCGTCGTCCCGGATGACGCGCAGCCGGTCGTCGACGGCCACGCCGGCGAAGGACGTCAGCAGCCAGCTTTGGAGCTGAACGGCATAGAAGGGCGGTTCGGCAATTGGCAGCGGGAGGTGCTTCCGGCCCAGGCTGTCCTGACCGTCCGCCTGCCCGCGGTTGTAATCGGCGACGGTTGCCGCAAGGCCGGACGCGTCGATGCCGGCAGCCTCGGCAAGCGCCTCGATCGAGTCAGCCTTGTAGAACATATCCATGCCGCTCTCGAAGGCCAGGCGGATGTCCTCCTGGTCCAGCGGCCCCGCAAATGAGCCACGCACCAGCTGCGGGGCGCGGGCAAAGATGGCTTCGTCGAAGACGACCCAGCAGCGCTCCTCCGGCTGCTCGAGCAGCGCGTTTTCATGCGCGTGATGGCTGGGTATGTCCTCCCGCAGAAAGCGCTGGCCGTTGGCGTTGACGTAGATCTCCCAGGGCGGCCGCGCTGGCGGCCACGGACGCACCGTACCGATCATGCGAGCCGGGTAGCTGTCGCTCGCCAGCACGGCGCCGAACAGCGGAAGATGATGTTCACCGCCGCGGACGTAGCCGCCGGCAGCGAGCGCCAGCGTAATGCCGGCGCCCTGGCTGTAAGGATAGGTGACGTCAGCGTAGTCGCGCGCGCCTTCGAGCTGCGCAAACATTTTTTCGTTGGCCGTGTAGCCACCGCAGGCCAGCAGCGTGTGACGTGCACGATGCCTCATCACCTCGCCGGCCTCATTGTGCGTGACCACGCCGGTCACGGTGCCGTCCGGCGCCTGGATCAATTCGGTGACTTTGGTACGGAGGCTCACCGACACGCGGCCGGCGTCGATGTGCGGCTGAAGCTGCGCACTGAGAATGCGAATGATCGAGCGCCCGTCGTCTTTGCCCCACGCGTAGCGCGGCTGGCTGTAGGGCTCGTGATTGGTACCGGTCACCGGATGTTCGTCGTGCACACCCAGCCCGTGATCCATGAGCCAGTCGAACGTGTCGGCCGCGTTGAACACGGCGAGGCGCACGATGTCGGGATCAGCGGTCCCCTCGCTGATGCGCATGATGTCGTCGTAGTGGGACTGGGGTGAATCCTCAATGCCATTCGCCGCCTGCAGCTTGGTTCCGGCGGCGCTCATCTGTCCTGACGACAGCCAGAGCGTCCCGCCAAGCTGCGTCGCCGTATCCACGATCAGCACCCGAGCACCTCGCTCGGCGGCAAAGATGGCGGCCGGCATCCCCGCGTTCCCGCCACCGACCACCAGCAAATCGCAGAGGGGCGTTTCGCTGTCCTGAGCATGCGCCGGGAACGCCGCAAGGCCCGGCGTGGAGCCGAGGATCGAAAGCACGCTTCGCCTGGACAGTTTTTTACCCATGGTTTTGGTCCTTGAGATTCACTTCGTCGCCAGTATAGGGCAGGGCGCTCAGCCAGTACTGCCGCCGGCCGGGCTGCTGCCCTGCGCGCCGGGCTTGGCGTGATCCAGCGTATCGGCCAGGCGTTCGCCAAGAATCGCGCTGATGTTGAAGTTGAGGTTGGCGACGATCGTCGGGAAGAACTTGAGGTCCTTCTGCATGCGGTCGAACTGAAACCGCAGCGCGGTCACCGGGGTGCGTGCACGCACGTCCGCGGTGCGCTCGACGGCTCGGATATAGCCGATCTCGCCGAAGATCTCGCCGGGCTTCAGCATGGCCAGCGTTCGGCTGGTGCCGTCGTCCCGGCGCACTACCTCGGCTTCCCCTTCCAGGATCAGGTACATGCTGCGGCCGACCACACCCTGCTCGACCAGCAGTTCACCCGCTTCCACCTCGTGCATCTCCGAGATCAATATCGCCTTGCGGCGCTGATAGCCGGACATGCCGCTGAACAGGGTGCTGCGATCGAGCACCTCGCGGTCGACCCGCATGGACAGGATCTGGTACAGCCCGACCAGCCGAATCCGGGTCATCAGAATCGGCGTGACCAGCAGGTTGGCGATGATGGAGATCAGCATGGTGGCCGCGGCGAGCGCCCCGAACTGGGCGACCACGGTGAAGTTGGAAAACAGCAGCATCCCAAAGCCCAGGGCCAGCGCGAGGCTGGAGCTGATGAGCGGCGTTGCCACGTCGTCCATCGAGTCGTGAACCGCCTGCACGTAGTCAGAGGTCTTCCGGCAGCGCTCGTTGTAGCGCGCCAGCAGGTGGATCGTGCCGTCCACCGCAATGCCCACCGCAATCACCGCCACCATGGCCGTACCCGGATTCAGCGGAATATTCAGCAGCCCCATGATGCCGAACATCAGCGCAATCGGAATAATCGCCGGCACCAGCGCCAGGGCGCCGCCTTTGAATGAGGTAAACATGATCGACATCAGGATGAAGATCAGCAGCAGGAGCAGCGCGAGCGCTTTGAGCTGCGCCACCATCAGACTCTCGGCCGCCTGATTGACCATCAGGTTTTCGCCGACAATTTCCGCCTGAATACCCGGTCCGGTGATCGTGCCCAGCGCGTCCTCCAGCTCCCGAACGTACTCGTTGAGGGTGTGAGAGTCGCTGATGGAGTGGCGCACGATGATGTTCGCGCGGCGGTAGTCGTGGCTGACGTAGCTCTCCAGCTCGCTGCGGTGGAAAAACAGCAGGTACTGGGCGATCAGGGCACGGGTTTCCGGCAGGTCGCTGCTGGCAAACCGGCCGCGGAACTGCTCGTTGACGTAGCTCAGATGGTCTGCCAGCGACAGGCTGCGGTCGTAAGCATCCTGCGCCCGGGCAAACTCCTGGATCTCAGCAAGCTTTCTGACGTTATCCGGCTCCAAGAAAGCGCGGTCTGCGTCCGCCTTCAGCGTGACAAAAAACACCCGAACGCCGGCGAGCTCGCTGCTGATGCGGCGGGTGTCCTGAACCAGCGGACGATCGCCGGGGAAGTAAGACAGCGGATCGTTGGTCACGTACAGCTTCGACGCCTCGTAGAGGAAAAACACCACAAGCCCCGCGGTGATCAGCAGAATGCCGATCGGAAACCGGCGCTGCGACCGCCGAAACAGGTTGACGATACGGCCGGACAGATGAGTTCCAGGCTTGTGCTGTGCCTTGGCCTCCGCTTCAGCGACAAAGGCGCGCGGCAGCCGCTCCGGCCCGAGCTGCGACAGCAGCGGCGGTACGACCAGCGCGGTGACAACACCGTTGGCCACCATGGCGACCGTGGCGGCGATAGAAAACTGTTTGATCAGGCCGATGTCGCTGAAGAGGTTTGCCGCGAAACCGAGGGTGGTGGTGATCACCGTGAGGATCAGCGCCAGGCCCGCGTGGCTTGCCAGGTAGCGGATGGCGGTGCGGCGAGCCTGGTCTGGCGCCTGCGTCCGGTGCTCGGCCAGTCCGCGGAAATAGGCGGCGATCAGGTGCGTGTCTTCGGTGGAGCCTATCGCGATAATCAGCGACGGAATCATCGCGCTCAGCATGTTCATCGGCACGCCCAGCCAGCCGAGCAGACCAAACGTCCAGATGATGGACAGCGCGGAGGTGACCAGCGGTACCAGCGCGGCCACCGAGCTGCGCAGGAAGACCACCATCGCCAGCACGAGCGCGGCGGCCGACAGCGGCGCCAGCAGCCGGAAGTCGCCGCTCAGGCTGTTGGCGAGCTCCGACTGGATACGGGGCGGCCCAACCTGAAACAGGCCGTCAAAATCCCCCTTAAACGGCGCCAGCGCGGCGTCCAGCGCGTCGTTGAGCGTCTGATCAAAGTCCGGCCGATCGTCGCTGTCGCTAACGGACACGAGCAGGGCGGTTGCCGTGCCGTCCTCGGAGAGGAAGTTGCCGAGGTACAGCGGGTTCGCCAGCGCCCGGTCGCGCGCTGCCTCGGCGTCCGCCAGCGTGCTGGGAACATCAGCGAGCACCGGCATGGATTCGATCTGGGACACGGCCCGCGCGTCGGCGTCGTCGGGCTCGGTGCCGCGAATGGCTCGCAGGCTGAAGACGCTGTCCACCCGTTCGACGCCGTCGATTCGCTCCAGCGCGAGCTGGAGTTCGTTCAGGCGCCGCAGTCCCTCGGGGGTCCAGAGGTTTTGGTCGGCGGCATAGACGATGGTCATGTTGTCCGACCCGAACTCCTCCATCACCTGCTGATAGGCGACGCGAGCGGGGTCGTTCTCGGGAATGAGATTGCCGAAGCTGGTGTCGATCTCGAGTCGCGGCAGCCCCATGGCTGCCAGCACCGTGACCGCGGTCACCAGCGCCACCACCCAGAGCGGACGGCGAAAGCCCAGCGTAAAGAGCGCGTGGATCATGCGTCCGCCTCCGCCGGGGCGGCTGCATCCGTCTCATCCGCCGGCTCAGGGGTTTCCTCGTCGAACGCCGGCGCGTTGGCGAAGATCCAGTCGGCCGTAAACACCTCGTCGGGTACGTAATCCGGGGAGAACACGCGCTGGTCGACCTTGATGATGGTCTGGTGCACCTCGCGCAGGTTGTTCATCAGCGTCATGTTGGCGCGCCAGGTGTCACCGTTCACCACCACCAGGTCGTGGTGCGTCTGGCGCGACTCAACCGCTCCGTTGGCGGCAAAGTGGTCGGTGCGGGTGATGAACAGCCCGTCTTTGATGATGAAGTGGCGCCGCAGCGGCAGCGCCGTCGCCGGGTCGGCCCCGGGATCGAACGCGTCGACGACGTAGTATTCGGCCTGATCCATCAGCGCGTCGCGGCGCCGCTCGTAGCGGTAGTGGTCGAGGTTTTCGCCGGCCAGGTTCTCGATCGAAAAATCGGTGCCGAGAAAATGCTGGTCGGTGATGGCGAAGTCCTCGCCGTCGAGCGAGCTATTGCTGATCAGCTGGCGCCCGAGTGCCGGCAGAAACACCTGCCGCTTGGAGGTGCCGTCGGGGTAGAGCGTCGCCAGCAGCGCCATGCCCAGCAGCTCGCTCGGGTCGGTGAAGCGGAGCAGCACGCGGGTGCTGCCGTCTGTCTCGAGCTTTGAATAGAGCGTCAGCCGCCGGGTTTCACGCCGCCCATGCCGGTCTACCAGCACCATCGACTGCTCCTCGTAGACGTGCGGATAGCGCTGATGGCGGCCGTAGACCGCGTTCATCAGCGCGCGGCCCGTGGCTTCCGCCATCGGAGACTCTGCTTCGACTGGCGGACCGTTCGGCTGAGCGCCGACGGGTGCAAAGGCCGCAAGCCAGCCGGTCAGCGCAAGCGCCGCCACGCAGCGGACTGGGCGTCGGGCGTTCACGACTACGCTTCCGCCGCCACGATCTGCTGCGCAATCGCCACGGACAGCTCTCCGAAGAGATCCTGCATGGCCGCGACGATGGCGTCGTAGTCGCCGGCCCTGACCGTATTGTCCGAGCTCAGCCGCGACTGAAAGCTGAGCGTCGGCGCAGCGCCGCTCGCGTCGAGCAGCTGCCAGCTGGCGTCCAGACGCACGGTGCCCGCCACGTCGCGCTCAAACTGCTCGATGGTGACCCTGACCCGGTAGTCCGGCGCCGTGGCGCTGCGCGCACCGGGAGCGCCGACGCTCGGGCTGCCCAGCAGTCGCGAAAGGTTCCGGCTCAGGGTTCGAAGCAGGTTCTTCCGCAGGTTCTCGCTCCACTGGTGCCCCTCGGAAAAACGCATCCGGTTGGGCGCCGCCTGCGTCGCGATCTGAACCCGCTCCAGGTACTGTGGCAGATCGAGACCCACGATCTGCACCGCGGGCGGCGTGGCGCCCGAGCTCAGGGCGTCTGCGTCCGTGGGGCCGATGATGTAGTAGCGTGTCGGCGCACCGCCGCCGCCGGCGCAGGCGGCCAGGAGAAAAGCTGCGAGGAACGGCAGGGAGAATCGGCGAATGCTGGCGGTCGTCATGGGTCGGACTCCGAATCATTGTCCTTGCCGAACAGCAGCGAGCTGGGCTGGCGCTGGAGCAGATCCATCAGGTTGCGGATGGAGCGGGCGGTCTCCTCAAGCTCCGCGGTGAGCTGCGTCAGGTTGTACTGCAGTGGCGAAGATGGGGTCAGCACGTCGCTGGTCAGCTTGAGCGCTTCGTCGAGCTGCGCCAGCGTCGCGTTGGCCGCGACAAGGGTCTGGTCGAGATTGCCGGCGTCGAGGTCCCGCAGCACGTTGCGCAGCGACCTGATGGAGTCCTGCAGATCGGTGGCCACATCGCTGCTGATATCGGTGTTGATGAGGCTGTTGGCGCCGGCCAGGATGCCATTGAGGTTTTCCGCCATCGCCTCGAGGTCGACCGAATCGAGCTGCGCGATGAAGCGATCGACCGTGGCGGTAATGGCCTCGAAGCTGCCGGCGATGGTCGGGAGCTCCGGGTAGGGCTGCTTGCCGTCGCCCCGCAGATCCAGCGGCGCATCGTCGTACATGTTCAGCTCCACAAACAGCTGGCCGGTGAGCAGGCTGCCGGTCTGGAGGCGCGCTCGAAGGCCCCGTTCGACCAGCGTTGACAGGATGTTCTCCGGCGCCTGCTCGAGGTTCTGCTGACCGACAATCCGATCGGGCTCGAGCTCGATGATCACCGGAATCAGGAAACTGGTGTCGTCCGCGTTGAACTCGAGGCGCACGTCGTGAACGCTGCCGACCCGAATGCCCTTGAGCTCAACGGGCGCGCCGGCGTTGAGGCCCCGGACGGAGCTGTCGAAATAGAGCACGTAGCGCAGGCGCCGAGCGTAGGCGCCTTCCGCAATCGCCTGGAAATCGGGGTACAGCGTAAACACCAGGTCGGAGATGTTTTCGGGTACTGGCTCCGTGGTGTTGGGCGTCTCAAAGGCGATGCCGCCGAACAGCAGCGACTGGACCGACGCGGTGCGCACCTCCAGCCCGTCGGCCCCGAGCGAAATGTCCAGGCCGCTCACGTTCCAGAAGCGGGTGTTGCCGCGGATGAGCTGGTCGTAGGGGTCGCGCACAAACGCATAGACGTAAACGCTCTGGGCGTCGCTGGCCAGGTCGTAGCCGAGCACCTCACCCGCCAGCAGCCCCTGATAGTAGATAGGCGAGCCTGAATCGACCGACCCCAGCGCGTCGGAGATCAGCGTGATCCGCGAACCCTCGTCCTCAGCGCTGATCAGGGGCTGACGCTCGAGACCCACAAAGTGTCGCTGTCGCGAGCCGGGCCCCGGATCGATTTCGATGTAGGCCCCGGACAGCAGCGTCTCCAGCCCCGACGCGCCGCGGACACTGAGCTGGGGCCGTACCACCCAGAAGCGCGTGTTGCGGCGCAGAAAGTCGTCCAGGCCTTTGTTCAGGCGCAGGTTGACGATGACGCTGCCGAAGTCTTCGGCGAACTGCACATCCTCGACCATCCCGATATCGACGCTCTTGTACTTCACCCGGGTTTTGCCGACCTCGATGCCCGCCGCCGTGCGGAAACTGACCGTGGCGGTGGGGCCCTGGTCGGTGAGCGTCTTGACGATCAGCCAGCCGCCCACCGCCAGCGTGACGATCGGGATCAGCCAGACCATGGAGAAGCCGGAGCTCTGGCTCACGTCCGGTGAAGCGACGGGCGGCTGATCGTTCATCGTGATGGATCTACCGCAGTCGGGACCGGGTCGCCGGACTGCCCGGCCAGGTCAGCGTGATCCCAGATCAGGCGCGGATCGAAGCTGTGGGCCGCAAACATGGTCAGGATCACCGCGGCACCGAAGAACGTGACGCCCAGCCCTGGCTCGATTGAGGCAACCAGCCCCAGACTGACCAGTCCCGCCAACAGCGCCACCAGGAACACGTCGATCATCGACCAGGCGCCGATCATTTCGGTAGCGCGGTAGAGCGCGGTGCGGTCTTTCGGTCGCCAGGTGGCGCCGGATCGAAACGACCGCAGCAGCATGCCGAGCGAGATCAGCTTGGCGACGGGCACGGCGACGCTGGCAAAAAAGACGATGAGCCCCAGCCCCCAGGCGCCGTCTTCGACCAGATGCACGACGCCACCGAGGATGGTGCTCGGTTCTCCCTGCCCCAGCTTCTTGAACGTCATCACCGGCAGCAGGTTGGCGGGAATGAGCATCACTACCGCGGCAGCCATCAGCGCCCAGGTTCGCTGCACGCTATTGGCGAGGCGCGGATGCAGGGGCGCGTGGCATCGCGCACACTGCGGATGCGGGTGCTGCGTGCCGCGATTCAGCAGGCCGCAGCTGTGGCAATGCAGCAGTTGCCCGGCCGAGGGCAGGTCGGCTTCGGTGAGCCGCCGCAGACGCAGCGGTCGCCAGACCACTTCCGGGTCGAACCCCGTCCGCGCCGCGGCGTAAACCACCACCAGCGCAAAGAGCGCGAACAGGCCAGGCCCGGGAACCACGGTCGCCAGATCTTTGAGCTTGACGATGGCAATCAGCGTTCCCAGCAGAAAAACCCCGATGAGGCTCCAGGAGCCGAGCGCGTTCACGACGCGATAAGTGAGCCGCATGCCGGGGGCAACCACGTCCAGCCGACTGGCGATCAGCAGGTAGAGCGTGCCGGCAATCGTGATGAACGGAAAAGCGATGCTGGTGAGGAACACCACCAGCCCGAGCTCCGCCATGCCGAAGTCCACCAGCGCCAGGCCGCCGCCGATGACGTGGTCCTGCTCAACTATCCCGCCGACCTTCAGCGCCAGGAAGGGAAACGTATTGGCGATGATCAGCAGCACCAGTGAAGCGAGGTAAAGGGCGAGGGAACGATCGAGCGAGTCGGGCAGGCCACGGTAGAGCAGCGCACCGCAACGCTTGCAGGTGGCTTTGGCCCCGCGGGCGATCGGCTCGCGGCGGTAGATCGCGTCACACTCGTGGCAGGCGATCAGCGGGGGCTCCTGGCCGGACATTGCGCTGTGAGAAACGCCAGGCTCACCCGAGCGCGCAGCAGACGCTACGTCAGCCGGCGCAGCCAATCCGATCCCTCCTCTTTCCCATCACTGAAGTCTACCAGAGCCTCGTGCGCTGTCCCGACTTCGTGACGTGGTCCACAGCGGTACCAAAATCGGGTTTTCCTGCCGATGGATAGGCGGTAGTCTCAGATTCATCGATCGAAGACGAGAAGTCCTGATGTTGTTTGCGAAATCCTTGCGAAGCCCGATGCTCGCAGTTGCGTTAATCGCCGGCGCCGCCGGTGCGGCGACCCTGGAACTGCCGGACGGCAGTCGGTATGACGGCGAGCTCAAGCGTGATCGAATGCACGGCATTGGCTTGCTGGTCTGGTCCAACGGCGACCGCTACGAGGGCGAGTTCCGGGATGGTCTGATGCACGGTGACGGAGACTTCTCTTTCGCGAACGGCGATCGGTTTGTCGGCGAAATGCGTAACGGCATGTTCGGCGGCGAGGGCGTGATGGATTTCGCGGACGGCTCGCGGTACCAGGGCCAGTTTGCCGAGGGTTACCCAAGCGGTCAGGGGTCGCTCACTGTCGTCTCGGGTGAGACGTACGAAGGTTCGTTTGCCTTTGGCCGCTTTTCGGGGCGTGGACTGCTCCGGTATGGAGACGAAAGCGAATATGAAGGGGAGTTCCGTCACGGCGCGGAGACCGGGCAGGGTGAAATGCGCATGCCCGGGGGTACGGTCTACAGCGGGACGTTTGAGAATCGAAAGTTTGTGGCGGGCCGCTGGACGCTGCCGAACGGGGACTACTACGAGGGTACTTACTCGAACTGGGTCATCACGGGTCAGGGGAAGTTTGTCTCGGAAGCCGGCACCTACAGTGGCAACTTTGAGGACGGCTACCTCATGTACGGGACGCACCAAAGAAGTGACGGCGGCACCTATCAGGGGGCGTTCGACGGCTACTACGACTATCACGGCGTCGGTCGCCTGACGGCTGCGGACGGTACCGTCAGCGAAGGACAGTTTTCCTACGGCGAATACGTCGGGCCCGCCCCGAGCTGGCTGGACTCGCTCGCCGAAACGGCGGTTGCGCTGGTCGATGACCTGACGCCCGGTCACAGCATGGCGGGCCCCGATCCCGCCGAGCTGCTGGCGGAAAAAAGCCTCTACCTGCAGGAAGCGCTGCTTGAGCAGGCGCTCAGCGCCGTTCCAGCAGAGAGGCCCGACGAAATCGATTTGTTTATCGTGCAGGTGGCGGGCGACGGCCGGCAGGAGGTGTTCCGACGAGAGGTCGAGTTCGCAGGCGAAATCTACGGCAGCGAGTGGCAGGCGGCGGATCGGCTGGTCACGCTCGCGAACAGCCGCACCTCGGTCGAGCGGCTGCCGATGGCGACACGGTCCAGCCTCAGGCGGACGCTGGAGGCGGTGGCCGGCAAGATGGATCGGGCGCAGGACATTGTGCTGCTGTACCTGACCAGCCATGGCAGCAGCGATCACGAGCTGTCGCTGGCACAACGGGGCATGCGGCTGCCCAACCTGCCTGCCGCGGAGCTCGGCGAGATGCTGCGGGCGGCAGACATCCAGCACAAAGTGGTGATTGTCGCGGCCTGCTACTCGGGTGGGTTTATCCCTCACCTCGATGACGGCAAGACCCTCGTGATGACCTCTGCCCGGGCCGACCGCAATTCTTTCGGCTGCGCCGACGAAAACGAGATGACCGATTTTGGCCGGGCCTTCCTGGCCGAGTCTCTGAGCGACAGTGAGTCGCTTGTGGAAGCCTTCGAGCTTGCCCGGGAAAAGGTCGCTGAGTGGGAAGAGGAGCAGGACCTGACGCCATCTGAGCCGCAGCTGCTGCGCGCCAAAGCGGTGGAGGCTCAGCTAGCCGCGTGGCGGGCGCGAAGAAAGCTGCCGACCGGCACTGCGCCCCAGTCGGAGTAATGGGCTCCCAAAGCCAACCGTGAGTTCCGAGTCGAATCAGGCGCAGCAATCGGTCGGCGCTGACGACGATTACGAGGTCCAGCCAGGTGATCGGGTTTTTGCCGGGCAGCAACTGGCGGGCTGGACCGCGGTTGTCGGTGCGGCCGCCGTTGCCGCCATGTGCCTCTGGGTGATCTTCCAGCCGGCGGAGTTCGGGGCGTTCAATGTGATATTTGCCGGGCTGGTCGCGCTGATCGGGGGCTCGCTGCTTCTTTATGCTGGGCTGGGAATTCTGGTGGCGAAACTCATTTTAAACGAGTCGAAGATCGTCAGTATCACCTTAAACCGGGTCATCCAGGTTCCGTTCGACGAGATCGAGGAGATCAGCGTGTACATCAGCTGGAAAACCGGCCTCCACGACCTGATGAGAATCGACCGCCATGGCCGGGACGCCGTATTTCTGGGTTTACCGCCACAACACTGGGACGAGATCAAAGCGCTGCTCGTCAAGAAGGCGCCAGTTTTCGAGCGGCCGGGCAGCGAGCTCCGATTTCCCTAACCGCAGGCTTGCGCACCTTCCCGCTGTTGAACTAGAGCTGGCTCCCGTGCGCGTAGACGAGGCCGGCAGGAGCGAGTCGGAAGCCAAGCGAGAGCAGCCAGTGGCTATCGACCGCGGAATCTATACTGAATCCCACGTCGTCGACGAACCGGTGCTCTCGACCAAACTCGTAGCCGAGCGAAAGGTCGACGTGCAGGCGTCCCAAGGCTCGATAGCTCAGGCTGGCCTGGGCGCGGTAGGCCTCAACCTCGTAGTTAAAGTCGCTGGAAAAATCGTCGCTGACGACATGCCACTCATGACCCGCAGGAAACAGCCGGCCGTGGAGTGCGAGCCGCTCCGACAGCTGGTAGCGAAAGGCCGGGTCGGGAAAGGCCAAACGCAGATTGAGTTTCGCTGTCGGCGAAAACTCGGCGCCCAACACCGGGTAGAGGGTGGGTTCGCCGAACAGTCGATCGTAGGCCAGGCCGAGAAACCAGTTCCGCCCGTCGATGACCCGCCGGCCTTCAACCCGGGCGGAAACCAGCAGATCGTCGCTCGAGCCGCGATCGAACAGGTCTTTGAACACGTTTGAAGAGGTGGAAACGCCTGGGGCAACATAGCCGGCAAGCTGCCAGTCGGCTACTGCCACAGAAAAATCGAACGGCACCTGCAGCCGATGTAGGTCGCGGTCCCGCCCGGTAATGCCGTCGAACTCATAGCGGGTGTACTGGTAGTCGAGGCCCGCAGACAGGGCGACCCGCCCCAGCGAAAACCCAAGACCGCCGAGGTTGAGCTGATGCTCCTTGCCGAGCACGTCTGCGCCGGCTACGTTTTGAAAATCCGCGCTGGGCAGGCGAGCAAAGGAGACCGCTGCAAAAAGGTTGTCCTCCGGATCCGCGGCTTGCGCCGCTGATCGTTGGGCTGGAAAAAACAACAGGAAAACCCAGCAAGCGACGGCCAGCCATGAGCTGCTTAAACGGTTGTAGCGGTGGTTCGTCGTAACTCTGAACATCGATACGCACCGGTCAGTGTCTACCTCTCCTGGTTGGACTCTTGTGCCGGCCAGAAGTTGTCTGCTTTCAGGAAACCCGGCGTGGTCAAATCAACTGCATACGAACAGGTGACTTGTGCGTATGATCAGACGGCTCGATCGATTCAGCACGGAAAGGGAAGACCGCGATGTATCACGGTGAGCGCCTCAACAGCATTTCACACCTGGTGGGGACCGCTTTTGCCCTGATGGGTCTAGGGGCGTTATTGACGGTGAGTATCGAAAGCCGCGACCCATGGATGATTGTCAGCTTCGCGGTGTTCGGGCTGAGCATGGTGTTGCTCTACACCATGTCGACGCTTTACCACAGCTTCCAGCCGCCGGATCTGAAGGCGCTGTTTAAGGTGCTGGACCATATTTCCATCTATGTGCTGATCGCAGGCACCTACACGCCCTACATGCTGGTGACGCTGCGTGACGGCAATGGCTGGGTCATCATGGGAATCATTTGGTGCCTGACCGTCATCGGCATCCTGCTGGAGGTGCTGCCGTTTCGGCATCCCAAAGTGCTGCAGCTGGCGATTTACCTGGGTATGGGTTGGGCCTGCGCGTTTGACCTGGCCAGCCTGGAAGCGGAGCTGGATCCTGCCGGCGTCACCTGGCTGACGGTCGGCGGCATCACCTACTCGCTGGGCGTGGTCTTCTACCTGCTGGATAAGATGAAGCGCATGCCCCACGCCCACGGAATCTGGCACTTTTTTGTATTGGCGGGCACGGTGAGCCACTTCATTTCGGTCATTGGCTACGTCCGGCCTTAGTATCGCGACAGCCAAATAAGCTGACAAACGGCGTAGTCGTCCAGCGCCAGCACCACAAGAGCGTGGACTCCCTATCCTGCTAGTCAGCGCCCGCCGGCAATTCACCAAAAAAGCCGATCACGGAGCGCACCATGCCGTCAGCATCAGTCTCGACGACGTCGAAGCCTGGCAGGACCATCTTTCCCGTTTTGTCGTGTATGGCCCAATGATAGCGATGAAAACCGTGCTGCGAATCCACTCGGCTGGCCATGGAGTAGACGTAGCCAGGGTATTTCTCGTGCACGGCGTGCACGTTTTTCTCAAAGTCATCGATCCCGGTGAGGTCGATGGTCGGGTCCACAAATCGAACGTCCTCGGCCAGCGCCTTTTCCAGGTGTGATCGAACGAGCGCGCGATCGCTTTCGTTCCAGGCGGCATACATATGGTTAAACGAGTCGGGATAGTCGGACATCAGGGGTTCCTCCTGCTTTGCGTGATATTTACCGACAACGTATCGGTATTTTTCGCCTACACTAACAAACCGACACAGTGTCTGTAAATGAATGGCCACACACGCAGAGCGACGTAAAGCAACACGATCGAGCATCATCTCGGCTGCCAGGGAGTGTTTTGTTGCGCAGGGATATGAGGGTACGCACACTGACGCCATCCTTGAGCGGGCCGGCGTCTCGCGTGGCGCGATGTACCACCACTTTCCCAGCAAACGAGACGTGTTTGAGGCGGTTTATGTGGCCCAGGTAGAAGAGACCATCAATCTGGCGCTGAAGACCCGCGTCGACAGTGACTCCACACTGGAAGCGCTGTTTGCGGCCTGCATGGCCTGGTTGGCGGCCGTTCGTAAGCCTGCGGTTGCAAAGATTCTGCTCGACCAGGGTCCGCAGGTGCTTGGATGGACGAGGGCACGCGAAATCGATGCTGAAATCAGCCTGCCGCCCATGCGCAGCGGGCTCGAAATGGCACAGGAGGCTAACGAGATCGAAGTACCCTCGGTGGAGGTTGCGGCACTGCTGATCAACGCCCTGCTTGCTGAAGCTGCACTGCTCTCGGCCTACGGCAAGCCAAAACCGTCGAAGGACATCATCGAAGCGTCCATTCGGGGATTTATCGACGGCCTTCGAAGCTAGAGGAATCAGCGCGACTCTTGATGTGCCTTCCGCAGGCTGGCCGCCCCGCCGTCCCACTCAATATCGATAGAATCGGCCGACATCGCTTCGAGGGCTCGGGTGATGCCGCTACAGGAATAGTCCACCGCTGCACCATTGATGGACGCGACCGTGCGCCCGACAGGTAACCCGGCGTCCGAGGCCGGTGTTTCCTCCCACACCAAACTAATGGTTATCGGGTCCGATAACCCCAGGGAGAAACCAAAGGTGGGTCGCTCGAACGGGCCGTCACGATACGAGGCAAAGTAAGCAGCTTCGGATCGTTGGTCGAGCGTCAGCACAAAATGATCCAGCAGCGGCGCGCCGAGCAGGCTTGGCGGCGCCTCGCGCACATGCGCTGAAACACGGCCTAGCCGAACGTTACCCACGGAAAACGTTTTGAGCTGAGCTTGTAGCTGGTCTTTAACGGGAGCCTGACCACCCAGCGATCCGCCCAACGACCCGTGGCCCCAGGTCTTACCGGCAATGCCTTTGTTGCGCCTCGCGCCTTCATAGTCGGGCGGAGACAGGGCCAGATACGCCGGCGACCCGGTGTCGAACATGGCTTTACTGTTGGCCTTTTTTGCCAGCTGAACGTCGAGATAGGGTGTATGGGGATAGCCGAAGCTGAATAGACGCTGCTTTTTTGCGTCTTTGATGTGGTCGAGCTTGCTCAGGTCGGTGTTGCACCTCAGTACGCCAGCCGGTTTGTCGATCTGCCAGGCACACAGCGGCAGTACCTCCGATCCCAGCACGCCATCACCGATGAGACACTTTGCGGCCAGCGACGAGCCAAAGTCCGCTGCAAACAGCGGCACCTTGTTGATCGTCACGTCACCCAACGTGATTGCGGCCTGGACGATGTCGCTCTCGATGACAGCGCCGTGAGAATCTCGACCCTTTTGTTTATCGACAATCTTGAGGCCAAGCGCCTGAGCAAGATCGCTCCGAATCATGGAGGGTGAACCGGTGTCGAACACAAACCGCCTTGGCTCGCCGCCCAGTTCAACGGACACGTAGAGCTTCCCGGCGACGCTCTCCATCGGCAGGGCAAAAGAAAAAGTGTCCGCGTCGACGTAGGGACCCTCGGTCACCCAGGTGGGCGCCTTCGCCTGCGCGACCACCTGTCCAGCAAGCATCGGACTGGCCAGGAGCGCGACTGCGATGTTTGCCAGGCACTCAGGCCAGCGTTTCACAAGAGACTCATACAAACGACTTTCCCGTTTCCAGTGGTGGTGCCATTGTCTAACGAGATCGCGGTTTGGGTTTACAAAATCTTGCTGGATCGCTGACAGGGTGCGGCGGCGTCGCGCCAGGTCTGAACTCGCGGACCGTCCCGGTCCACGTTACCTGGCAATGTCCTCTACGAACTGTTGTCTTATCAGGTGTTGGGCTTTGGCCAGAACAGCGTCCTGCTCAGCCAACAGGTCGTCGACGGTGAAGGTGAGAGTGAAATCCGGTTCCACGGCCGTCGTCGCGCCAAGGTCGGGCGTTGCTGCCCGGAAAGTGCTGCGCGCAATGGCGTAGCTGATACCCGATGCTTCCGAACGGAATTGTTGCTTGTTGTCGTGTACCCGAGATCCCGCACCCGATGGAAAGCCGATGTGGGTTGCCATGCCGCGCTCCTTTACCAGAGACAGAAAATGGCCGGTCGATGAGCCCGTCTGGCCATTAGCCAGAACGAACAGCGGGCCGTCGAAGCGAATCGCCGACGGCTCCAGAAGGCGCTTTAATGCCGGGTTACCGGCAGAATGTTCGGCGAAGTAGGCAAATGGCGACTTGGCCAAATGTCTCAGGAGATAGGCCGACGCGCTGCCGCTGCCACCCAGGTTCCCACGGACGTCAATGAGCAACGCCTTGACCGGCTTCTCCAAAAGCGTTTGAAAGCTGTCGTCAACAAACTTCTCAAACACAGCAAGTCGTTCCCCGTAGAAGTCCCAGTTTCTGATTGTCATCAAGGCCAGGCCCTCCTGGTCGATATCCAGGCAGAGCGTTTCCTGACACTGGCTGGCCGGGTCGATCACCGGTTTATGCTGGAAGGTTGTGAGCGGCAGTAGGGCCGTAGCCGTGTCCGAGCCTTGGATGGTTATCACGTACGATTCCGGGTACCCGAGCGCATAGGTCAGGTAGCTGCTTGCATAAGCGTTGGCGTAGCTCGTTTTGGCACCGGGGTTGTGGTGATCGCTCGAGATATGATCGAAGATCGTCCTCTGCAGGTCGGTGACCGAAATCCCGTTGATCGACCGTATCTCTGCGCCGGGCGCAACCCGATCCCGGTTAACCAGCGGGTCGATCACAAATAGCTTTTCCTTAAGGAAGCGCACGTCGACCGGAAATCGCTCCTCTGGACTGATCAACGAATCCTCCTGGTTGAAGAACCCAAGCTTGGTGTGTCCGCATCCGACCGCTGCAAGCAGGCGGCTGAAGTTCCACAGCTGATCCTCCTTGGTTGTCTCGGAATCGATACTGCTTGCGAGTTCGCTGGTGAGCGCTTCGAAGTCTTGCGCAGAGATCACCGCAAAAGCGTCTGGGTGAACCGTTCGCAGCTGTTCACTCAGCGCGCGGAGCTCTCGCTTCAACGCCGCTGGATCAAGTACGTCCGCCTTTCCACTCATGCTGATCGAGGCGACAAGAAGGCTGACCAGCAAAATCAGAGCGGAGCGCCCGATGTCAGTCGTGAGCGGTATGGATGAACAGCGAGGTTTACGGGGTGAGCAGCATCGGGTCATGGCTGGCGTCTTCCTTTTCGCAAATTACTCTTGCGAAAGTGACGCGCTCGATCGATCGGCGTTACGTTCCGTAGCAGGGGGCCAAAGTCACTCTGGTGCTAGCGGTCACCAGCCACCAAGTGGGCCTACCGATCTGGGCAGGGCTGGCCCGCTGCGCCCCAGGCGAGCAGATCGTTGACATGTGTCTGCAGGTCGTAGGGGGCAGGCTCTCGATCACCACCTGGATTCCAGGCCCAGTGCAAGATCACGTCATGGCCCAGGTGTTCGGCCAGCTGGGCTACCGATCGCCCTCCGTTACGTGCTGGATCTCTCAGCTGTTCACAGATTTCGGCTGAGCTTCGACCAAACCATGCCGCTTCGACTGGCGCCAGCGCCCAGGCGGCTTTGACTCTCGGAGCTGCGTGCGGGACAGGGTTACCCCTTCCCGTTGCAGAGCTGTCGACGTGACAGGTGCTGCAAAGCATCGTCTCGGCACCGATTCGACTTTTCCCCGCCACGACATTCATTCCATGAACACGCGTCTTGCCATAGCTGGGACCTGACCACATCGGACGTTCGCTTGCGCCGACATGACAGTTCGCACAACGGGGGTGAGAGGCGACTTCATAAATGCGGTCCCACGCCTTTAGCCCATCTGCCGTGTTGACCGAGCCAGGCTCCGGCGCTTCAGATCGAATCAGTTTCTCCTCTGCTGACGTCTCATTGCATACGAGGACCAGAGTAAAGAGTGACCAACACATGAGGCACTTGATCAAAGCTCGCGACATCATCGGCAGATTCCTCAAACGAAATCGATATGTTTGTTCAGCGGAAGCTCGCGAATACGCTTGCCGGTCGCCGCGAATATGGCGTTAGCGAGCGCCGGCGCGGCTGGTGCAACCGTCGGCTCCCCAATCCCGCGGATCTTGAAATTGTTTTCGAGCGCGACGAACTGAATTCGGGGCGTTTGGTACATCCGTAAACACTCGTACGCGTGAAAATTGGTTTGCGTTGGCGCATAGTCTTCGTAGGTGAGCTCGGCGTTGATCGCATGACCGAGGCCCCAAACGACACCACCGGTGACCTGAGCTTCAAAGTTGGCCGGATCAAGGACGGCACCGGAATCGACGGCCACGTAGACATCGTCGATTCGCACGCCCCGATCGGTCAGGGTTACGTCGATCACTTCAGCCACCGGCACACCGTGTGACAGCACGAACGCCACCCCTCGACCGCGACCCTTGCCAAGATGGGTGCCGCGCCAGCTACTCAGTTCACCAACCGCCTCCAGAACCTTGCGGGAGGCGTCGTGGTGACACAGGGCCACGCGTGCTTCCAGCGGATCCTGTTCCGCCTCGTGCAGCAGTTCGTCCAGGAACGCATCGTGGAAGAATCCGTTGGCGTTGGCGCCAGGGCATCGGTGCGTTGTGGTCGGAACCAGGCCTTCCGGTGCATAACCCGTGACTCGATAGTTGGGGATGTTAAACGGCTGGTCCCATGCCCCCGCCATCTGCAGGACGTCAGGCTTTGGTGGCGCTTCGGCCACCCGCCCCAGCCACGAACGCACTGCGGATGATCCGATGGTTGTGACGTCAAGGGCGCGAATTTTTCTATCCTCGATGCGCCCGCGAAGCCTTCCAAGTTGTGCGGGTCGCGGGAAGTCGTGGCTCATGTCTTCCTCGCGAGTCCAGGTCATCTTGACCGGCGTGTTCTTGACTGCCAGTGCGATCAGCGCCGCCTGTTTGACGTGTTCGTCTTCGAGTCGCCGGCCGAAGCTGCCTCCCATAGTGTGGTTGTGGACGACAACCTGTTCCACCGGTTTACCGGTGACCGCCGCAACATGGGCCTGGACGAATCCAGGGATCTGGGTGCCGGTCCAAACATCAACTTGATCATCGCTGACACGTACCATCGCATTCATGGGTTCAAGCGGCGCGTGCGCCAGGTAAGGCACGCGATACTCGGCCTCCAGCGTTTCTCCGCCGACAGAAGCAAACACCTCGTCGACTGCACCGTCATCCCGCAGCTTCCCCTCCAAAAGCTCAGGTCTCTCGCCGTTTTCCAAGGCTTCCCACAGCGCTTCGCTTGACTTCGGGAACGTGCCGTTACCCCATTGAAAGTCGATGGTTTGCATCGCTTTGAATGCGCGCCAGGTTCGATCCGCGACAACAGCCACGCCATTTTCAAGCGGAACAATCTGCTTCACGCCCGGCATCTTCTCGGCGCGAGTTGCGTCAAAACCAAGCATTTCGCCGCCCCACGCCGGGTGCGTGCGAACGGTGGCGTACAGCATCCCGTCAGCGGTGGCGTCGATGCCGTAGCTCTGAGTACCGGTCGACTTGGCAACAATGTCGGTACGCATCAGGCGTTTGCCCAGATACCGCCACTGATCGGACTTCCGTAGCTCGACGTTTGCCGGTGGTTGAATCGTGGCCGCAGCATCCGCCAGGGATTCATACGAGATCCGAGTGCCAGAAGGCAGAACCACATGGCCGTCATCTGTGCGAAGGGCGTCTACTGAGACGCCATGACGTTTCGCGGCAGCAAGCTTTATGGTTTCCCTGGCGGTGGCGCCAGCGATTCGCAATCGGTCGTACATATCAGGAATCGACGTTGACCCACCCGTTACCTGCAGTCCAGCAGTCCGAAACCCTTCTTGCCCTTGTTTTCTGGCGGCTTCTGCCGCTGCGGAATGGTCGTATTCAGGAAATGGGGCCAGCGAGTCTGCAACCGCTGCGTTGTAGTAGATCGGATCGGGTATGCCCGGGCTGATTTCGCATTTGAGCGGATCAACATCGAGCTCTTCAGCCACAAGGTACGCTTGCGTAGACGCGATCCCCTGTCCCATGTCCGTGCGCGGTCCGATCAGCGTGATGCCCGCGCTACTGATCCTGATGAAAGGCGTGAGGGCGAGCGGTATCTGGGCAGGCGACCCCTGCGTGGCTTGTCCGAGAGCCGGCTTCCAAGGTGAGATCACACCAAAGGCAACACCACCTGCAATCGCAATGGATCCGGTCAGGAACCGACGGCGCTCCATGCTGGGGTTCTCGCTCATGCGTCACCGCCTGCAATACTCTTTGCAGCCTTGTGAATGGCCGAACGGATACGTGGATAAGTGCCACAGCGGCAGAGGTTGCCGGACATCACCCGATCGATCTTTTCGTCCGATGGGTTTTTATCGGTCAGGAGTAAACTGGCCGCCTGCATGATCTGTCCGGACTGACAGTAGCCGCATTGCGCCACCTGCTCTTCTATCCAGGCGGCCTGGACGGGGTGCGGCGCTTCCGGGGTCCCAAGACCTTCGATGGTTGTGATCTCGCCGCCAACCTCGCCGACAGCAAGCTGGCATGAACGCACCGCAAGGCCCCCAACATGCACCGTGCAAGCGCCACATTGGGCGATACCGCAACCGTACTTTGTGCCGACTAGGCCAAGATCCTCCCGCAGCACCCAAAGAAGCGGGGTGTCGAGTTCTGTGTTCACATCGTATTCGGAACCGTTGACTTTCAACTTCATCTCGAGCATCCCCAATGACCAACAACGAGAATGTGGGCGGCACGATCACAGGAGGGCAAAGTAAAGTCGCCGTCGTGCCAGTAGCTTTGGGCCGAGTATACGAGCGGGGTAAGGCGGCACAACCAGTAGCTTTTTCGATACCTAGTGTCGGTTTCCGACCCCTAGTGCAGGAGATTGCTGAAAACCGGCAGCGACCGATTTTCCAGGGGCAAGACAGGCAAACTGGCTACGAAACTATGGTCGACCTGCAGTAGGACAGGCGTCCGGCGATGGTACATTGTGCTCAACCGGCCCTCTGCTCGGGAGCGATGATGCTGATACGGACTCTGGTTTTTCTGCTGGCCTTCCTGGCCGTCACCCATAGCCAGCTCCCGTTCGCCCAGGGTGCGGGTTTTCGCCGCTGGTCCCCGGTGGTATCCAACCTCGAAGACACTATTCACCTTTACACCGATATCTTGGGCTTCGAGCTGGGCGAAGTATCGACCGACCCGCCGGAGTCTTACGTGTACAAGGTGTTCAACGTACCGCCAGGCGTCGTCACCCGACACGCGGTATTTCATGACGGTGATCAGAAACGGGTTTTATCCATTGTTGAGATCCCTGGACTCCCACCACAAAAAACGGACGGGGTACGCAGATCCCTGGCTCTGTTTAACGCCCGCGGACGTTTCGATGGGATTGTCGAAATGCTAAAGGCAGACGGCTACGAAACGCTGCCCCCCCAGGCGCTAGGCAGCAGCGGGATCGAAATGGGATTCTTCGATCGTGATGGGCACCTGTACGCGCTTTACGAAATTCCCTACCAGGGCAGCTATCTGACCAAAGAAAGCAATCAGTGACGGACGAATGAAAGAGTGTCCGGCGATAGTCAGTGGGGGATAGTGATGGTGCCGGGGGCGGGACTTGAACCCGCACTCTGTTGCCAGAACCGGATTTTGAATCCGGCGCGTCTACCAATTTCGCCACCCCGGCTTGAGGTGTCCCGGTCTCGCCGGGCGGCCCAGTATAGGGCCGGTCAGGCGTCGATCAAGAGTCCAGGTAGAGGGACTTCGGCTGGCGCTGGTACCAGTCGCCTTCGATCGGCATGAAGACGTTGCAGTTGGTCATACAGCCGGAGTAGACGTGCACGGAGACCGCGATCTGGTCGTCGTGGGCGTTTTTGATCGTGTGGTACTCGTGGGGCGGGATCAGGCTGCCGGCGGAGCCCTGGCCGGCCTGGATGGCGCCCACCTCGCGGAAGTTAAAGCGGTCGCCGTCCTCTTCGGTCAGGTCGTACTGCACCACCTCCAGCTCGCCGTGCCAGACGCCCTCGACACACCACATGCCGCAGTGGTCGTGGATGGGCGTGCCCTGGCCGGGGCCCCAGGTCATGGCGATGACCGAATAACCCAGGTCTTCGCTGCGGTGCAGTTCGCGCCGCGCGTAGTGGCCGTCGGTGGGCTGAAAAACTTCCTGCGGAAGCTCGACGCTATCGCTGCGGATCAGTCTGCACAGCGCGCCGCGCAGCTCCCGAACGATGTCATTCTCCGCCTCGAAGCGCACCGCGTGATCAATAGATTCAATGAGTTCCAGATAGCCGGGAAAGTTCTGCTGTGGCTGTGCCGCCATTTATAAGTGCTCCAGGTAGCTGGCCACCACCGGCGCAAATCGCTCGGCGTCGACCAGGAAAGAATCATGACCCTGCACCGATTCTAGCGCACGAAACTGCACCGGGGTACGTTCCTCGGTCATGATCGTGGCGATCTGGCGCTGCTGGTAGATCGGAAACAGGATGTCTGAACCAACGCCGACTACCAGCGCCGATTTGAATCGCGCGATCGAGTCAGCCATGCCAAAACCGTGGTCTTTGGCGTCGAACCAGTCGACGGCGCGCGACAGATACAGGTAGCAGTTGGGGTCGAAACCGTGGATGAATTTCTGCGCGTGGTACTGCAGGTAGGACTCGATCTCAAAGCTTGGCCCGAACGGATCTTCTCCCTGTTCCTCCAGCGGAATGGTCTCGCGCATGAAGCGGTCTTGCCATTCTTCAGCCGAGCGGTAGGTGATCATACCGAGCTTGCGCGCGAGCCGCATGCCGGTTTTGGGGCCGTCACCGTCGCCGTAGTTGCCGTTTTCCCACTCGTCGTCTTCGCGGATCATCTCGCGCTGCAGTGACCGCAGCGCGATAGCGAAAGGCGTCGAGGAAATGCCTGACGAGATGTTGATCATATGGCGCACCCGGCCGAACTGCAGCGAGTACGCCAGCGCTGTCATGCCGCCCATGGAGGGTCCGATCATCACCGCAATCTCGGGGATATCCAGCGTCCGCACCAGCTCGTGCGCCGCGCCGGCGATGTCCTCGATGCTCAGCTTGGGAAAAGTCAGGCGATAGAGCTCGCCCGTATCTGGGTTGACCGAGGCCGGCCCGGTGGAGCCTTTGCAGCTGCCCAGGGAGTTGATGCAGAGGACAAACCAGCGGTTGGTGTCGACGGGCTTGTCCGGCCCGACCATAAACTCCCACCAGCCGGGGGAGGGGTTCTCGTCCGAGCTGCAGACGTGCGCGTCCGGCGACAGGCCGGTGCAGATCACCACGGCGTTGTCTCCACGGCTGTTGAGCTCGCCCCACGTTTCGTAGGCCAGAGTGAACTGGCTCAGACCCCCGCCCCGATGAAAGCGGAACGGTTTGTCGTAGGTGAAATACTTGCGTGCGTCGCTCATGGACCGCCGGCTGGGAAAAGGAGACGGCATTGTCGGCGAATTTAGTCGAGGCGGCCAGCGCAGTCTGGCGTAACCATTTCGGCTCGCCGGTCGTCAAATCCGTAACACCCACCAAAACAGCCAATTTTGGGGTATCGCAGTTGACAAACTACACCTGTAGTACTACAACTGTAGTTAAGAGACTGCTGGAGCGATTGAGATGACTGCCGACACCCGATTAAGCGACCTGCAGCTGGACGTGATGCAGGTGCTCTGGAACCTGGGAAGCGCCACCAGCGCCGAGGTCTGCGAGGCGCTCGCCGAGCAGCGCTCGCTGGCCCTAACCACGGTGGCAACGCTGTTGAAGCGCCTGGAAGATCGAGGGCTGGTCAGCCACGAAACCCAGGGACGCAGCTTTATCTATCGGGCTGAGGTGGAGCAGAAAGACGTACAGCGCGACCTGGTCGGGGGCCTCATCAAACAAATGTTCCTTGGCGACCCGGCCGCGCTGGTCAATCACCTGCTGGGCGACCAGCCGATCGACGACGAGGACCGGGAGCGGATCCTCAAGCTGCTCGAAAAGAACCGAAACGGAGAGTCATCATGATGGCGGACCTCAACCTGAACCTGCTGACCGAGTGGCTCCTCACCTACGCGCTGCACAGCACCGTGCTGCTGGGCACGGCGGCGTTCGCGGACCGGACCTTCCTTCGTGGGCGTTCCTACTGGCAGGAGCTGGTTTGGAAGAGCGCGCTCCTGGGCGGCATCCTGAGCGCATCGCTGCAGCTGGCGATCGGCGGATCTGCGCTGCTGAAGCTGCCGGTGCCCGACATGCTGCTGCCGAACATTGCGGCGGAAAGGACCGTCGACTCACAGCGGCCGCTTCCAAAATCTCTGGCCGCGCCCCAGGCGGCGCCGCGGCCGCGAGTCGCGGTTCTGGAGGCTGGCGGAAGCAAGCTAAAAGCCCCAAGCCTGGCGCCTAAGCCGGCAAAGCCCGCAATCCTGCCCGCCAGAGCGCCCAGCGCACCCTGGATCGGCCTCTGGCTGATCGGCGCAGCGCTGCTGCTCGCGCGGCTCGAGCTGGCCGCGTTTCAGCTCCGCCATCTGCTGCGCGATCGCCAGCCGTTTCCTGAAGGTCTACTGCCAGACGATCTGCCCGGCTGGGTCCGGGTCAGCGCCTGCCGCAGCATCAGTCAGCCGATGGCCGTCGGGCTCAGGGAGATCTGCTTACCGCGATCGATGACCGCTATGCCGCAGCAGCAGGTCCACGCGGCCCTGGCCCACGAATTGGCCCACCTCCAGCGAAGAGACGGCGTTTGGCGGTGGCTTTGCCTGGTGGTGCAATCGGTGCTGTTTTTTCAGCCGCTCAACGTGCTGGCCTCGCGCAGGATCGCCGCCGCCGCGGAGCAGGGCAGTGACGCGCTGGCGCTGCGAGGCGGCGCGAAGCGTGCTGACCTCGTCGAGGTGCTCGCGGCGTTTGCGCTCAGCACTGGGCGGGCTGCCAGGTGGCGCCCGTCGCGTAAGGCGTTGGACACCCCCCTGCTGGCTAGCGCCATGGCCGGTCGCCGCCACGAGGTGGTGACCCGCATCGAAAACCTTTTGGCCGGCCGGCTCAGTGTTGGACCCAATGTCCGGCTGGTGCTCCCGGTGGCCGTGGTGGTCGCGTTAGCGGGCGCGCTGTCTCTGCCGACCCTTTCGACCGGTTCGGAGCGTCGTGGCACGAGTGTGGAAGTCACCAGCCATTCCAATAGTACGACCCAGATCTCGGTGACCCACAGCGACGATGATATGAGGCTCAAGCTCAAGGCTGAGGGCCGGTTCACGTTCAACGAAGCCGAGACGGCGCTGTCCTCGCTCGACGGGTTCTTCGACCTGACCACAAGCCGGACCGGTGAAAAACGTCGCGTGCGCTTTGTCGGCGATGACGGTGAAGTCGAAACGACCTACTGGGTCGATGGCCGCAAGCAGCCATACGATGCCAATGCCCAGGCCTGGTTTGCCGAGCAGCTTCCCGAGATGCTTCGGATCACCGGCATCGACTCTGAGGCGCGCGCAGGCCGGATTTACCGCGCCGGCGGGATCGACGCCCTAACCGAAGAGGTCCGGCTCACCCGCAGCGATTTAACCCGCCGCCGGTACCTGAGCGGCCTGGCGAAGAGCCAGTCGCTGGCTGAGGATGAGGTCACCCGACTGCTGAGCATCGCCGGCGAGAGCATCGGCAGCGACGTGGAGCAGCGTCTGGCGATGGAGGCGCTGGCCAAATACCAGGCGGCGCAGATCGACTGGCTGACCTATTACGAGTCCACTAACGCCATCGGCTCTGACGTCGAGCAGCGGCTGGCGCTGCAGTCGACTCTTCGGCTGCTGCCTGAGAAGCCGGAGCTCAGCGAAGCCTACGTGCGGGCCAGCCGTGACCTGGGCAGCGACGTTGAGCATCGCCTGGCGCTGGAAGCGCTGCTGGAGCGCGGCCCCCTGGACCGAGCGGTTCACGACACGGTCATCGACGCAGCCGGTGATATCGGCTCGGACGTGGAGCAGCGTCTGCTGCTGGCTGAACTGATCAAAAGTGATCTGCAGCAGGAGTCCGCCGTGATGCTGGTGCGCAAGGCCAGCGAGCAGATCGGCTCGGATCTGGAGCTGCGGCTGCTGCTGTCAGACGTGCTCGATCGTTACGACGATGAGGCGGTGAGGGACGCGGTCTCGAGGGCGGCAGAGCAGATGGGTGGCCTGGAGAAAGAGCTCCTGCTGCGGGAGCTGTAACCAAACCCGACTCGGATCGTATCGAGGGGTAAGCTTGGCGTACACCTCGAGGAACAACTGATGAGCCACTGGATTCGCGCTGCGGCCGCAGCAGCACTGTTAACGCTGCTGGCGGGCTGCGGCATCACCGCCGGCCGTGGTGCCGGCTTCGCCAGTTTTGCGCCGCCGCCGGAGGCCGATCGGGTGGTCGGTATCAGTCTGGGGGTGCTGCCGCTGAAGCTGGCGCGGGTTGTCGTGGACGACGACGATCCGGAGGTCGCGATGATCCTGAAAGGGCTGCGCGGCGTGCGGGTATTTGTCTACGAACTCGATGACCCGGTCAGCGCCGAAGCGCTGGCGCCGACGCTCGCGACGCTTGATCGCAAGGGTTGGGAGCCGGTCGTTGCCGTCCGGGAGGACGGTGAGACGGTGCACGTATTGCTCAAAACCGATCGCCATGACGCGGTTCGCGGTATGGTGGTTTTGGCCGCTGATGGCCGTGAGCTGGTGATGGTCAACCTGATGGGTCGCCTGCGGCCCGAGATGTTTAATGCCTACATGGACGATCTTGCTATCGACGCGCCCCGGGTGTCGGTGGACTCAACCTGAACTGCTGCCGGCGGCGGCGCGGCGGCGCGCCGCGTGATCGGCAACTCCCGCCGCATCGACAGCAGCCAGCTGGGCGTTGATCACCGGCTGACCGACTTAATCGCCCGCTACCGCGTGTCCGAATACTTGAAGCCGGTGGCCGAACATACGCGTGACGCCTTTGAGTGGCTCTGCGACCAGGCCGACCTGTCGCAGCATCAGCTGCTGCTGGACAGCGGCTGCGGTACCGGCGCCTCCACACGGCATCTCTCAGGCGGCGTGGCGGCCGATCCGGCTTTGGGTGACCAGGCGCCGACCCTTTTTATCGGCGTTGACCAGTCCGCCGCAAGGCTGCGCAGCGAGCAGTGGGACGCACCGGGCCAGCGCGACGGTGACGTGATTTTGCTCCGGGCTGAGCTGACCGATTTCTGGCGGCTGCTGGCAGAGGCCAGCGTCAGGCTGGCTCATCACTACTTCCTTTACCCCAATCCTTGGCCCAAGCCTTCCCAGCTGCAGCGCCGCTGGCACGCCCATCCCGCCTTTGCGGCGGTCCTTGAGCTCGGTGGGCGGCTGACGCTTCGCACCAACTGGGCCGCCTACGCCGAAGAATTTGCCGCCGCGCTGGACGCCTACGGTCACCCCGGCGCCAAAGCGACGAGAATTTCTCCGGATCCACCAATGTCACCTTTTGAAAACAAATACCTGGCGAGCGGTCACCCGCTCTACGGGGTCTGTTACGATCTCGGCTGACTGTATTTATGGAAAGACGGCTAAAGTTTTCGGAAAAACCTGCCGACAATTCCCGGGCAAACGGAGTGCCCAGACATGACCAGATCGGAACTGATTGGCCAGCTGCGACAATTCATCATGCTCGAAACCGACCAGAACCAGCTGGCCTGGTGGCAAAGCGAGCTTGCGGCTCTGGCGGTGGTCGCCGAACAGCGCGCAAAAGACAGCGATACCGAACACCATGGCGAGTCCGTCAGGGGTGCGCCGCCACCGTTTGTCGGAACCGGCTAGCGGAAAGCGGTACCGGTCTAAGTCTGGCTGATCGGCTGGACGCTGCGATATACCTCTCCCGGCCGCGACATCTCAAACGGCGGCCGGCTATAATTCTGTTCTAACTCAGACTGCGGCATGGATGTGGCGACATCCTGCTGCGTCAGAGTCACCGTACAATCGATTTAATCAACACTTTGCCTGGGGAGGCAGAATGACAACGGTTCCCGGACCGTTTTACACCCTTAAACAGCGGGTGCCCGTGCTGTGTGCGCTGCTGCTGGTCGGGCTGCTTGTGCTAGCGGGTACGTCCGCCGGCGGCTGGCCTGCGCCGGGCCTAAGCCTGCCTGCGCTCGGCGCTGCGGTGCTGATTCTGCCTATCGTAGTCGCGCTGGAAGTCCTCCTTGGCACGCTGCTGCTGGCGGCCTGTGTTGCTTGCTGCGTGGGTCTCGCGCTGGGAATCCCACAACTCCTGGACGGCAGCCTGCAGCTCGGCGCCGATACGCTTTTGATGGTTGCCTTCGGGATGCAGGGCCTCGCCCTGGGCGTTCTGCAGGGTGCCGCAGCCCGACCTTTCTGTTTTTTGCCGGGCACCGTTGGGGCGTTGGCCCTGCCGTGGTGGATGCCGGCGGGTCTGGGCGGGATCGGCCTGCTGATCATGTTCTTCACGCTGGGCCTGTCTCCGACGGTCTACGCGCTGCTGGCATTTGCCGGAGGGCTGCTGCTGGGGATGGTGGTCAAGATTGCGGGTCTTGCCAGCGACCCTTCAGCTGGCGCCGCGGCCCAGGGTGACAAGCTCGAGGAATCGCTGAATCAGGTGGAAGGCCTGCTGAACGAGCGCAAGCTGCCGGCCGCGCAGCGGGCGATCGAGGCGATGCACCGCGCCGCTCCGGGCGATCTGAGGGTCCGACAGCTGCGCTACGCCATCTGGAAGTTTGAACCGAAGAAACCGCAGTTCCACGCCGCGGCGGGCAATCTGCTGATGCGTCAGGAAGGGGAGGGCGGCGACCGCGAGGTCATCACGGCCCTGTACAAAGACTACCTGGCGGTGGCGCAGGGGCAGCCGGCGCTCACGTCCAACCTGCACATCACGCTCGCGCAGCGCTTTGCCGACTGGGACGTGACCGACCACGCGGCGAATATCGTCAACGTCTACCTGCAGCGAGAACCCGGCCACCAGGGGCTGCCGCGGGCCATGCTGGCGCTGGCGGAGTCCTACGTCCGATCGAGCAACGTCAACCGAGCCACGTACTTTGCCGAGACGCTGCTGACGCTGATGCCGACGACTTCCGAAGCGCACCTCGCCCAGCGCCTGCTGCGCGGGCTCAAAACTTCCTGATTGCAGTAAACTACGCGTCGAATTTTTGATGGGTGCGGGCGCTCAGCGCCGCTTTCTGGCCTGAGGCCGGTCCGCGCACCAAAAGACAAGGACACACTGTTCATGAGTGATGCGAGCGAGAACTCGCCGTTAGCCAGCCACTTTATTCGGCAGATCATCGAAAAAGATCGGGCCGCCGGGCGCCACGAGGGGCGGGTTGGCACCCGCTTCCCGCCGGAGCCCAACGGCTATCTGCACATCGGCCATGCGAAGTCGATCTGCCTCAACTTCGGGCTGGCGCTTGACTACGCGGGCAGCTGCAACCTGCGCTTCGACGACACCAACCCCGAGAAGGAAAGCGAGGAGTTTGCCGCCGCCATTGAGCGCGACGTGAGCTGGCTGGGTTTTGAGTGGCAGGAAATGCGTCACGCGTCCGACTACTTCGAACAGCTCTATGACTTTGCCCAGGAGCTGATCCAGAAAGGGCTGGCCTACGTCGACTCGATGCCGGCGGACCAGATCCGCGAGTATCGCGGCACGCTGACCGAGCCCGGCAAGGCGAGCCCGTATCGCGACCGCAGCGTCGAGGAGAATGCTGAACTGTTCCGGCGCATGCGTGACGGCGAGTTCGAGGACGGCGCGCACGTGCTGCGGGCCAAGATCGACATGGCGTCGCCCAACATCAATATGCGCGATCCCGTGCTGTACCGGATTCGGCGCGCGACCCATCACCGCACGGGCGATCAGTGGTGCATCTATCCGATGTACGACTTCACGCACTGCATCTCCGACGCGCTGGAGGGCATCACCCACTCGCTGTGTACGCTGGAGTTCGAAGATCACCGGCCGCTGTATGACTGGGTGATCGAACACACCTCGGTGCCGCATCAGCCGCAGCAGATCGAGTTCTCGCGGTTGGAGCTGCTGTACACGGTCACGAGCAAGCGCAAGCTGGCGGAGCTGGTGTCGCTCGGGCTTGTCGAGGGCTGGGACGATCCGCGGATGCCGACGCTGTCAGGCATGCGTCGACGGGGCTATCCGCCGGAGGCGATCCGCGACTTCTGCCAGCGTATCGGCGTCAGCAAGGCCGAAAACAAGGTCGAGATGGGCGTGCTGGAAAACTCGGTGCGCGAGGCGCTGAACGCCACCTCGCCGCGCGTCATGGCGGTACTCAATCCGCTCAAGCTGGTGCTAACCAACTATCCAGAAGACAAGACCGAATCGCTCGACTGCCCGTTCCATCCGCAGCAGCCGGAGCTCGGTTCGCGGCCCGTGCCGTTCACACGGGAGATCTACATCGAGCGTGACGACTTCATGGAAGATCCGCCCGGCAAATACTTTCGCCTGAAGCCCGGCGGGGCGGTGCGACTGCGGTTTGGGTACATCGTGGACTTCGAGTCGGTCGTCAAAGACGACGACGGCAACGTGCTGGAGGTGCATTGCCGCGTCGACCCGGAAACCCGCAGCGGCAGCGACACCTCAGGGCGCAAAGTGAAAGGCACCATCCACTGGGTGTCCGCAGCCCACGCGGTGGACGCCACCGTGCGCGTCTACGATCGGCTGTTCACGCGGCGCCGCCCGGACGACGGCAAAGAAGGCAAAGACTTCAAGGAGTATCTGAACCCCGAGTCCCTGACGCTGCTCGAGGGCTGCAAGCTGGAGGGATCGATGGCCGGCACCGAAGCGGGCAGCCGCTTTCAGTTTGAGCGGAACGGTTATTTTGTGGCCGACGAAAAAGACAGCTTCCCCGACGCCCTGGTGTTCAATCGTACGGTCACGCTGCGCGACTCCTGGGCCAAGATCGAGCAACAGCAGCAGCAGGAAGAACAGCAGGGCCAGAAGGCGGGTCAGAAGAGTTGATGCGGCTGGTCATCGACACGGATCCGGGAGTGGATGACGCGCTGGCGATCATGATGGCGCACGCCTTCCCCGGCTGTCGGATCGAGGCGCTCACCGTGGTCGGCGGCAACGTGGGTCTCGACATGACCCTGCGCAACGCCGGTTTTCTTAAGGACACGCTGGCCGCCGACTTTGCCATCTACCCCGGCTGCGGTCGCGGCCTTTGCTGGCAGCCGGAAAACGCGGCGTTTGTGCACGGCGAGGACGGTTTTGGTGATGTGCTCGAAGGGCAGCCCGAAGCCGCTCCGGAACAGGAACACGCCGCGAGCGCGTTGGTGCGGCTCGCGCAAGAAAACCCCGGCGAGCTGACGCTGGTCACCATCGGGCCGCTCACCAACGTAGCGCTTGCGCTGCGGCTTGAGCCGCGGCTGCCGGAGCTCTATCAGCGTCTGGTGGTGATGGGTGGCGCGGTGACGGGGCGCGGCAACGTGTCGAACATCAGTGCCGAGTTCAACATCTACACCGATCCCGAAGCGGCACACATCGTGTTTTCCGAATGGCCGTTTTTCGAGCTGGCCGACTGGGAGGCCACCATGGTTCACCAGTTCACGTTTGCCGCGCTGGACGAGTGGCTGACCTCCGGCTCACCGAGCGCTCAGCTCTACGCCAGAATCTGTGGCCAGGTCCGGAAATTTGTTGCCGAGAGCGAACCTCAAGACCCGAAGATGCGCGCTGCCGACGCGCTGGCGATGGCCATGACGCTCGAGCCGGCTTCGGTACTCGAATCTGCCGAGCGCCACGTGGCCGTGGGGCTTGCGCCCGGGATGACCCGGGGCATGACGGTGGTGGACTGGAACAAGCGCACCGGTCGGCCGGCCAATGCGCGGATCCTTCAGAGGTTTGATCAGGCGCGCTTCGAGGCGCTGATTCGCCAGGGCCTGAGCTGAAGCTTCTCTAGTCGTCGGTATTGACGGCCGTGATGATGTGGCCGCCGGATTCGGCGTCGTTCTGCATGGTCAGCAGCCCCTTCTTCTGCGCTTCCTCCAGCAGCTGGCTGAAGCCCTTGAAGCCGTGATAGCTCTCGTTGAAGCCGGGCTTGCGGCGCTTGATCGCCTGCTTGACCATCGAACCCCAGACCTTCTTGTCGCCCCGCTCGGCCATCATGTCGTCGAGCGTCTCCAGCAGCAGATCGAAAGCCTCCTGGGTCCGATCGACCTCGGTCTCAGTCTCCGCCTCTTTGGCGGCGGCCTTGCTGCTGCGCGTTTTCTTTTTGCTGCCCGACTTTTTCGCCCGCGGCTTGCGCTTGTCGGCCGCGCGGATCAGGTCGTCGTAGTAGATAAACTCGTCGCAGCTGGCAATCAGCAGGTCAGACGTTGAGTTCTTGACCCCGACGCCGATCACCAGCTTGTTGTTCTCGCGAAGCTTGGCCACCAGCGGCGAAAAGTCTGAGTCGCCGCTGATCACGACAAACACGTCGACGTGGGATTTGGTGTAGCAGAGGTCGAGGGCGTCCACCACCATCCGGATGTCGGCGGAGTTTTTGCCGGACATGCGCACGTGGGGAATCTCGATCAGCTCGAAAGCCGCCTCGTGCATCGTGCTCTTGAAGCCCTTGTAGCGGTCCCAGTCGCAGTAGGCTTTCTTGACGACGATGTTGCCCTTCAGCAGCAGGCGCTCCAGTACCTTCTGGATATCGAAGCGTTTGTAGTTGGCGTCTCGCACGCCCAGGGCGACGTTTTCGAAGTCGCAGAAAACCGCCATGTTGGCGGTCGAATTCATGTCACTCATGGTTTGTTGTTCTCCTGCGCGTTCGCCGGTGGGGCGAACAGCGCTTGGTTATCTTGTTTGGGTTTAAGCCGAATGGCTCAGCCGGTTATTTCACCGGCATGCCCGGCTTGGCGCCGCTGTCCGGGGCCATTAGAAAGAGCTCGTCACCGCCCGGTCCGGCGGCCAGCACCATGCCCTCCGACAGACCGAACCGCATCTTGCGCGGGGCGAGGTTGGCGACCACGACCACCAGCCGGTCGGCGAGCGCCTCGGGCTGATAGGCCGACTTAATGCCCGCAAACACCTGGCGCTGCGGGCCGTAGTCACCCAGGTCCAGCTCCAGGCGCAGCAGCTTGTCGGCGCCCTCAACGTGTTCGGCTTTGACGACGCGCGCCACGCGAAGGTCGATCTTGCTGAAGTCGTCGATTGTGACGGTGGCCGTCTCCTCCGGTGCCGCCTTCGCGTCTTTGTCCTTCTTGGCGGGTTTCTTGTCCTCAGCCTTGGGCTGCTCCGTGGCCTGCATGTCCTCGCGAGAGGCCTCCACGATGGCGGCCACCTGGCGCTCGTCCACCCGCGTGATCAGCGGCGCAAACTTTGCGATCTCGTGCGACAGCAGGGGCTGGTTCAGGTCCGCAAAGGTGAGCGGATCCACCTGCAGGAACGCTTCGGCCTTGACGGCCGTGTCGGGAATGATGGGTTTCAGGTAAATCATCAGCAGCCGGAACAGGTTGATGCCCTGGGTGCAGACGGCCTGCACCTCCGCCTCGCGGCCGGCCTCTTTGATCATCTGCCAGGGCTTATGCTCGTCGATGTATCGGTTGGCCTCGTCCGCCAGCGCCATGATGGCCCGCACCGCACGGTTGTAGTCGCGCGCCTCGAAGTGACTGACGATGTCCGGCCCGGCGGCCTGAAGTTTCTCCAGCAGCGCGGGATCAGGCAGCTCGTCGGCCAGCCGGCCCTCGAATCGCTTGCTGATAAAACCCGCGCAGCGGCTGGCGATGTTCACCACCTTGCCGACCAGATCAGAATTGACCCGCGCGACAAAGTCTTCCAGGTTCAGATCCAGATCCGCGAGCCCGGGCCCCAGCTTGGAGGCAAAGTAGTAGCGCAGATAGTCCGGTGCCAGGTGCTCCAGGTAGGTCCGGGCCATGATGAAGGTGCCGCGCGACTTGGACATCTTCTGACCGTTCACCGTGAGAAAGCCGTGCACAAACACGGCGCTCGGCAGGCGATAGCCGGCGGCTTCCAGCATGGTCGGCCAGAACAGCGTGTGGAAGTACACGATGTCCTTGCCGATGAAGTGGTACAGCTCGGTGCCGCCGCCCGGCCGCCAGAACTCGTCGAAATCCAGACCCCGCTCCTGGCACAGGCGCTGGAAGCTGGCCATGTAGCCCACCGGCGCGTCCACCCAGACATAGAAATATTTGTCGTCCGTGCCGGGGATGGTGAACCCGAAATAGGGCTGGTCGCGCGAGATATCCCAGTCGGTGAGCCCTTTTTCGAACCACTCGGACAGCTTATTGGACACCTCAGGCTGAAGCTGGCCGCTGTTCACCCACTCCTCGAGAAACGCCTGACGTTCGCCCAGGCGAACGAAGTAGTGCTCCGACTCGCGAAGTACGGGCTTCTCGCCGGTGACGGCCGAGTAGGGCTCGATCAGGTCGGTCGGGTTGTAGGTGGCGCTGCAGACCTCACAGGCGTCGCCGTACTGATCTTTGGCGCCGCAGTTCGGGCAGGTGCCCTTGATGAACCGGTCGGGCAGGAACATTTCCGCCGTCGGGTCAAAGTACTGCTCGATCGTGCGCACGTCGATGAGGTTGCTCGACTTGAGCTTCTCGTAGATGTCGTAGACCAGGGCCCGGTTCTCGTCCGAGTGCGTCGAGTAGTAGTAGTCGTAGCTGATCGAAAAGTCCTTGAGGTCCTCCTCGTGGGCCTCCCGGCTCTCCGCGATCAGCTGCTCAGGCGTAATACCCAGCCGCTGCGCGTTGACCATGATCGGCGTGCCGTGGGCGTCGTCCGCGCAGACAAACCAGCACTCGTGCCCCTGCATCCGCATCGCCCGCACCCAGATGTCGCCCTGCACGTGTTCGACCATGTGCCCCAGGTGGATCGCGCCGTTGGCGTAGGGCAGGGCACAGGTGACAAGGATTTTGCGCTTTTCGGTCATGGGTTGAGCGGGTGTTGAGTCCAAAGGCGCATTATCCGGGAAATCGACCGCTATGACACAGTTTGCTTCACCCTGCCGCCCCGGCTGCTTGCTATAATCGCGCGCCTTTTGACGCAGGATGGGTGTTGTGGCGGATCGATCGACCGTAGAAGCGCTGCTGGCGGATTTTGTGGACCCGCTGACCGGTGAGAATCTCAAGGATGCCGGCGCGCTGGCGGGCCTCGCGTTTGACGGCGACAAGCTGGCCGTGCAAATCGAGCTCGGCTATCCGGCGAAGGGTATCGAGGATCAGCTGGCCACCGACGTCGAAGACCACCTAAGGGCCGGCGGTTCGTTTGCCGCTGTTGCCGTTGAGGTCTCCAGCCGCATCGTCGCGCACAAGGTTCAGGGTGAGCTGACGCCGCTGCCGGAGGTCAAGAACGTGATCGCCGTGGCGTCCGGCAAGGGCGGCGTCGGCAAATCCACCACCTCGGTGAACCTGGCGCTGGCGCTGGCCGCCGAAGGTGCCACCGTCGGGCTGCTGGACGCCGACATCTACGGACCCAGCCAGCCACGCATGGTCGGCGCGTCGGGCAAGCCCGAGAGTGACGACGGCCACACGATCGAACCCAAGATCAGCCACGGGCTGCAGACCATGTCCATCGGCTACCTGATCGATGAAGACACGCCGATGGTCTGGCGCGGGCCGATGGTGACCCAGGCGCTGCAGCAGCTCATCTCCGACACCCGCTGGAAAGGACTGGACTACCTCATTATTGACATGCCCCCCGGCACGGGCGACATCCAGCTGACGCTTGCCCAGCGGGTGCCGGTGTCGGGCGCGGTGATCGTAACCACACCCCAGGACATCGCGCTGCTGGACGCCAAGAAGGGCCTGCGGATGTTTGAGAAGGTCTCGGTGCCGGTACTCGGGATCGTCGAAAACATGAGCACTCACGTGTGCTCAAACTGCGGCCACGAGGAGCCCATCTTCGGTGAGGGTGGCGGCGCCGCGATGGCGGAGCAGTACAGCGTCAAGCTGCTGGGCCAGCTCCCGCTCGATATCCGGATTCGTCAGCAGACCGATTCGGGCAATCCGACGGTGGTGGCTGAGCCTGACGGTGCGCTGGCGCAGTCGTACCGGGAAATCGCCCGCAAGACCGCCGCGCAGCTGTCGGTGCAGGCGCGGAACAAGAAGGTGCAGTTCCCCAACATTGTGATCAAGGACACCTGATGAGTATCAAGGCCGACCACTGGATTCGCCGGATGGCGCAAGAGCACGGAATGATCGAGCCGTTTGAGCCCGGTCAGGTCCGCCAGGGAGAAGACGGGCACCGTATCGTCTCCTACGGCACCTCGAGCTACGGCTACGACGTGCGCTGCGCCCCAGAGTTCAAGATCTTTACCAACATCAACGCGGCGGTGGTCGACCCCAAGGCATTTGACCAGGCCAGCTTCGTGGACTTCACCGGCGACTGCTGCATCATCCCGCCCAATTCTTTTGCGCTGGCACGCACCGTTGAGTACTTCCGGATTCCGCGCAGCGTGCTGACCGTCTGTCTGGGCAAGTCCACCTACGCGCGCTGCGGCATTATCGTGAACGTGACGCCGCTTGAGCCTGAATGGGAGGGCCACGTGACGCTGGAGTTTTCCAACACCACGCCGCTGCCGGCAAAGATTTACGCCAACGAGGGCGTCGCGCAGATGCTGTTTTTTGAGTCCGACCAGCCCTGCGAAACCTCATATAAGGATCGTGGCGGGAAGTACCAGGGGCAGCGAGGCGTCACCCTGCCTAAAACCTGAGTCCTGCCGACTCAGCCCGAGGGTGGCAGCTTGTTGGTTGCGGGCGTGCGGAGCACGATGTCCGCTTCGGTGACAAACTGCTGGCCGTCGCGCCAGTACTCGATGGACATGCGGGTGCCCGGCAGGGTGTTGGCGATCAGCCGGTAGGCCGTGACGCGATCGCTCACCGACTGCCCGTCCATGCGGGTGATGTAGTCGCCCGCCTGCAGACCCGCCGCCTCGGCCGGTTCACCTTGATACACGCCGACAACCGTAACGCCCGGCACGCCTGCCGCCCGGCGGGTCGCGCGGTTGGCGCTGTCGCTGAGCACGGTGCCGAGCCAGCCACGCACGATGACCCCGTCTTCGATGAGCGTATTGGCTACAGACAGAACGGTCTCAATCGGGATCGCAAAGCTGATGCCCTCCGCGTTCTGGGGGGCTTCGTTGGGGTTGCGATTGCGTAGTGTCCCGACCGCGGTGTTGATCCCAACGATGCGCCCATCGGGATTGATGAGCGCGCCGCCCGAGTTGCCCTCGTTGATGGCCGCGTCGGTCTGAATCAGCGTCTCGTACAGACTGACCTTCAGGTCCGAACGACCGGTGGCGCTCACAATACCCATGGTGACGGTTTTGCCCAGGCCCAGCGGATTGCCGATCGCCAGCACCACGTCGCCCACCAGGAGCGGCTGGTCGGGCGTCTCCAGCGTCGGGAGGTTGTCGTAGTCGACCTTCAGCAGCGCCAGGTCGGTTTCCTCGTCGACGCCAATGACCCGGGCCTGCGTGACCCGCCCGTCCCACAGCGCCACGTTGATATTGTCGGCCTCAAACACCACATGAAAGTTCGTCACGATGATGCCGTCCTCGCGCAGGATGACGCCGGAGCCGAGCACCTGACGGTTGATGAGCTGGGTGGACAGTAAAGTTCCGCCGGCAAAACGCTGAAACTGTGGGTCCCGGGGTACCAGCGATTGGCGCTGCCTTAGCTGTATTCGATCGACGTAAACGTTAACCACGGCTGGCGCGGCGATGGCCACCGCTTCGGAAAATGAGCGGATGGTCGGGGGTGACGCGGTCGAGGCAACGTTTGCCTCGGCGGATGGTCCCAGCAGGTATTGCCGGGAAAGAATGGCCACCGCGGCGAGCGCGAGGCCGACGGTAACGGCTTTTCCGAAGAATAGCGTGAGTTTTGCCGTAGCTCCCATGATTGAGATTTTACGCGAAATTGACTGTTAAATCGTTCTAATGTCGTGGACTTGAGCTGACTTGAGTCGTTACAATTGGCGGTTGGGATGCTGGCGCTTCCCTTTTTTTTACCCGATTTTCTGGAGAAAGCATGTCTAACGAAGGCGTGGATCAGGGCCGACGTAAGTTCCTGACGGGCAGTATGGTTGTAGTCGGCGGCGTGGGTGCCGCGGGCGCTGCCGTTCCGTTTATCAAAATGTGGGAGCCCAGCGCTAAGGCGAAAGCAGCCGGCGCACCGGTAGAGGTTGTCGTCGACAAGCTCGAACCCGGCCAGCTGCTGCAGGTCGAATGGCGCGGACAGCCGGTATGGATTGTCAACCGGACGAAGCCCATGCTGGACGGCCTGCCGCAGGTTCGCGAGCGACTGCAGGATCCAGATTCGGAAAACACAGACCAGCAGCCCGAATACGCTAACAACGAGTACCGCTCCGTCAAGCCGGAGATGCTCGTGCTCGTGGGTATCTGCACCCACCTCGGCTGCTCGCCGAAATTCATCCCCGAGATGACGGCGCAGCCTTTCGACTCAGATTGGAAGGGCGGGTTCTTCTGCCCCTGCCACAACAGCCGCTTCGATCTGGCGGGCCGGGTTTTCTCTGGCGTTCCGGCGCCGGCAAACCTGAAGGTACCGCCTCATACCTATCTTGATTCATCACGCCTGCTGATTGGCGTGAACCCGGAAGGAGCCGCGTAATGAAAGAAGCAAATGGACCAGTCGTTCGAGCGTTGAGCGACGGCCTGAGCTGGGTCGACCAGCGTCTGCCGGTCGTAGACGCCTGGAACAAGCACCTCGGACAGTACTGGGCGCCGAAGAATTTCAACATCTGGTATTACTTCGGTTCCCTGGCGCTGCTGGTGCTGGTCAACCAGCTGGTGACCGGCATCTGGCTGACGATGCACTACAAGACCAGCGCCGCGGAGGCCTTCGCTTCCGTGGAGTACATCATGCGCGATGTGCCGTGGGGCTGGCTGGTGCGCTACATGCACTCGACCGGCGCCTCGCTCTTCTTTGTAGTGGTGTACCTCCACATGTTCCGCGGCCTGATCTACGGTTCGTACCAGAAGCCGCGTGAACTCATCTGGGTCTTCGGCGTGGTGATCTTCCTGCTGCTGATGGCCGAAGCGTTCATGGGCTATGTACTGCCGTGGGGGCAGATGTCTTACTGGGGTGCGCAGGTGATCATCTCGCTCTTTGGCGCCATACCGTTTGTCGGTGAGGGGCTGGCCGAGTGGATCCGCGGCGACTACCTGGTCTCGGACGCCACGCTGAACCGCTTCTTCGCGCTGCACGTGGTGGCGCTGCCGCTGGCGCTGATCGCGTTGATTGCGCTGCATATCCTGGCGCTGCACGAAGTGGGTTCCAACAACCCTGACGGCATCGACATCAAGAAGAAGAAGGACGAGAACGGCAAGCCGCTGGACGGTATTGCGTTCCACCCCTACTACACCGTGAAGGATCTGGTGGGCGTCGGCTTCTTCCTGCTGCTGTTCGCGTTCATCATCTTCTTTGCACCGGAGATGGGTGGCTGGTTCCTGGAGCACGATAACTTCGTGCCGGCCAACCCGCTGGTGACGCCTGAGCACATCAAGCCGGTCTGGTACTTCACGCCGTACTACGCGATGCTGCGGGCGATTCCCGACAAGCTGATGGGCGTGCTCGTGATGGGCGGCGCGGTCATGATCCTGTTCGCAGTGCCCTGGCTGGATCGCAGCCCGGTGCGCTCGATCCGGTACCGGCCGATGCTGACCAAGGTGCTGTACGCCATCTTCGCCGTCTCGTTTGTGTGGCTCGGCTGGCTCGGTGCGCAAACCGGCAGCACGCTGCAAACCATCCTGGCGCGGGTCTTTACGCTGTACTACTTCGCGTTCTTCCTGCTGATGCCCTGGTGGACGACGATGGGTGAAACCAAGCCCGTGCCGGAGAGGGTCACCTCATGAAGCGGACTATCGTGAAGGGCAGGGTGCTGGTCAGCAGCGCCCTGCTGGCCCTGGCTGCCGCCGGCGCCGTGATCGCTGCGGGTGATGTCGATCTCGACCACGCCCAGACCGACGTGAGCAACATCGCTGCGCTTCAGCGCGGAGCGAAGCTGTTCGTCAACTACTGCCAGGGCTGTCACGGCTCTCAGTACATGCGTTACAGCCGTCTCGGCGAAGATCTCGGGCTGACCGAAGAGCAGATCGAAGAAAACCTGATCTTCAACGACGCCAAAGTCGGGGATGTGATCCTGTCGGCAATGGACGGTGCGGATCAGCAGGTGTGGCTGGGCGCCCAGGCGCCGGACCTGTCGGTTGTGGCGCGCTCGCGCGGCGTCGACTGGCTCTACACCTATCTGCGTCAGTTCTACATCGACCCGTCGCGGCCGATCGGCTGGAACAACAAGGCTTACCCCAACGCCAACATGCCCAACGTTTTCTGGGAAATGCAGGGCGTTCGCAAGGCCGTGTATGAGACGCACGAGAAAGAAGACGGCGCTGAGGAGAAGGTGCTGGTCGGCTTTGAGCAGGTCACCGAAGGCACGATGACCGAAGAGGAGTTCGACCAGACGATGCTCGACCTGGTGTCTTACCTCGAGTATCTCGGCGAGCCGGCCAAGCTGCAGCGGGAGTCTCTTGGCATCTGGGTTCTGCTATACCTGGCGCTGTTCACCTTCGTGGCCTACCTGCTCAAGAAGGAATTCTGGAAAGACGTCAAGTAAAGGTTACCGATCCGCTGGGGGCCGGCCGAGCCGGCCCCTGACGAAATTGGTATCCTATATCGTCGCGCAGGCGTTGCCGGCGGCACAAACGAGGGGATGAAAAGAATAATGAATGTGTCAGTTGCGGCGCGAGGCCGCTCGGTGATGGCGCTGTTTTCTTCACCAACGTCACTGCAGAGCCACCGCGTGCGATGCGTGCTGGCGGAAAAGGGCATCAACGTTGAGGTGGTGGACGTAGACCCCGCCCAGCCGCCCGAAGACCTGATCGACCTCAACCCCTACCAGACCATTCCGACCCTGCTCGACCGCGACCTCGTGCTGTACGACGCGGGCGTGATCACCGAATATCTCGACGAGCGTTACCCGCATCCGCCGCTGATGCCGGTTGACCCGGTTTCGCGCGCCCGGCTGCGTCTCGCCATGCACCGGCTGATGAAAGACTGGTACACGTTGGCGGCAAAGCTCGAAGCCAGCGACCGCCGGAAACACGAGTCGGCGCGAAAGCACCTCACCGAGGCCCTGGTGACCTCAAACGACGTCTTCAAGGCCGCAACGTTTTTCCTCCACGACGAGCTGACGCTGGTGGACTGCGCCGTGGCGCCCCTCCTTTGGCGCCTGGAGCATTTCGGCATCAAGCTGCCGCGCCAGGCCGCGTCGGTCAAAAAATACGCCGAGCAGCTCTTTGAGCGCCCGTCGTTCCGCGCCAGCCTGTCGGAAGAAGAGCTCCAAATGCGCGGATGATCTCATCCCGCCCGTACCTGATCCGAGCCCTGTACGACTGGATCGTCGACTGCGATCTGACGCCCTATCTGCTGGCTGACGTGACCATCGACGGCGTCGACGTGCCCCCTCAGGGCATCAAGGACGGCCGGATTGTGCTCAACATGGCGCCACACGCCGTGCAGGACATGGTGCTCGGCAACGATGCCGTGACGTTCTCCGCGCGCTTTTCCGGCGCCGCTCGCAACGTCTATCTGCCGGTCTCGGCGGTCCTGGCCGTCTACGCGAAAGAAAACGGCCACGGCATGATGTTTGCCGCTGACGAGGCAGACAGCTCGCTGACTGATGATGCGGACAGCAACGACAAGACCGACGATCCGAATGGCGGGAAGAGTCACCTCAAGGTGATTAAGTAGACCCCATCGGAATGACGAGCCGGCCGCTGGCGGCCCCGTCCAAAATCACTTGCGTAGGCTGACCGGCCAGCAGGACCACCATCCCGGGCTGCCGGTCCGATCCCTGCTCGCTGAACTCGAAACGAAAGTGGCGCCGGAGACTGAGGCTGCCCGACGGCGCCCGGGCGAGCCCGAGCCCGCTCAGGCGGACCGTCTGATCGAGAAACTGCACCTGAACCTGACTGCAGGCGTGCCGGCACGCCGCAACGGCCGCTTCGCGCGCCCGCACCCCGTTAAACCACAGGTAGCCGAGGGCGCCGAGCAAAAGCAACAGTGCCGGTGTCAGTGTGTCCAAGTGCGTAAAATCCTTGTCGTGGATGCGCTAGAATTCAAGGTGTTGCTGGTGACGATACCAGACTAGAGCGCCCATCCACGGAAGCAAAAGGCGCCATCTACGATTACTTTTTGCGGGCGTCATGGTGCAAATCCCCGGATATACGCTGAAAAAAACGCTGGGAACGGGCGGCATGGCTACGGTCTTTCTGGCCGTGCAGGACTCGCTTCAGCGCGAAGTGGCGCTCAAGGTGATGTCGCCGGCCCTGGCGGCCGACCGGACGTTCGCCGACCGCTTTGTCGGCGAGGCGCGCACCATCGCTGAGCTCAACCATCCCAATATCGTCTCGATCCACGACGTCGGCGTAACGCCAGACCGGCTGCACTACTTCTCTATGCAGCTGCTGCCCGGGGGTGACCTGGAGCAGCGCATTCCCGACGGCATGCCGGAGCGCGAGCTGCTGCGCATCCTGCTGCCGATCTGCAGCGCGCTTCAGCACGCCCACGAGCGCGGCTTTGTTCATCGTGACGTGACGCCGGGCAACGTGATGTTCGACGTCGCTGACCAGCCCGTCCTGACTGATTTTGGCATCGCCACGGTGGTCAGCGAGGCGTCGAGGATGACTGCAACGGGCTTAAGCATGGGCACCAGCTACTACATGAGCCCGGAGCAGGCCCGGGGTCGGCAGGTGGACGCCCGTTCCGACATCTACAGCCTCGGCGCCGTGATCTACGAGGCGCTGTCCGGCAAACCGCCCTACGAAGGCGACGACAGCTTTGCCGTGGCGTACGCCCACGTGTACGAGCCGGTACCCAAACTGCCGCCGCGCTTTCTGCGCTGGCAGGAGCTCATTCAGCGCTGCATGGCCAAGTCATCTGACGATCGCTACGGCAGCATGAAAGAGGTCTCCGCGGTGCTTGAGGGGTTCCTCAAGAAGACCACCGGCGACGGGCGCCGTCGCGAGCAGCAAAAGCCGGACCTGGCCGTCACAACACCGCTGCCCATCCCGGAGATGTCGCCAAGCAAATCGGGAAGGCTGCGCTGGGTAGGGCTGGCCCTTGGCAAAGGTCCGGGCGACTGGCTGTCGGGTTTCGGTCCGGCGGCCCGCCGGGGCACCGCGTGGCTGCGTGGCAAGCTGCAGCGCCTGCCGCCTGCCGCTCTGGCTGGCCTTGTCGCTGGAGTAGTGCTGCTAGGGCTGGCCGCGTTTTTTGCCGGCGGCTCCGACGAGGCAGATGTTGAGACCCCGGATGACGCGGCGCTCGCCGTAGCCGAGGCTTCCGAGGACGCGCCAGCGACACTCGACGCCGGCGGCGGAACCGGGCAGGTAGAGGGCAGCGAAGACCTGTCCGGGCTGGCGAACGGCACAGTCGAGCCCGAGGAAGAGGAGCCCCTGCCCGTGCTGCCGACGGTGGATTCCACGCAGCCCGATGAGCCGGTGCTGGTGGATCTCGACGAATCGGACGAGGCGCTGCTCGTCGAAAGCCTGCTCAACACACCGCAGGGCCGCGCCCGGCTGCAGTCGCTGCTGGACGATGCAAGCGCCGCGCTGGCGGCCAACCGGCTGACCACGCCGGCGGACGATAATGCGTTTGACCTGTTTCAGTCGGCGCTGTCTCTGGATCCGGACAACGAGGTGGCGCAGGCCGGTATGGAGCAGATCATTCGTCGGTACGTGCGTCTGGCGCAGCGTGCCGTCGACCGGGGGCGCTATCAAAGCGCGCTGACGCTGGGCAACCGGGCGCGCCAGGTCGCGCGCCAGATCACGCTCAGCGACAGCGTAGCCGAGGCGCTGGACAGCGTAGAGGAGTACGGCTACGAGCAGACCATCGCGCGTGCCGTGGAGGCCGAACGGGTCGGCGATCGGGCCCGCGCCGGCAGCCAGTATCGCGCGGCCGCGCTGTTCAAGCCGGAAGACGCGACCATTGCTGAGGCGCTGGCGCGCCTCGCGCTGCCGCCGGAGCCGGAAGGACCGTACGTAGAGCGCGACGAGCTGATGGACGGCGGCGAGGGCCCCGAGATGCTCGTGGCTGACGGGGTGACCATGGCGGTCCGGGAAACGAGCGTCGACGAGTTTGAGCAGTTTGTTGCCGCCACCGGCTACGACCTCGCCGAGTCTTCGTGCCGCAACCTGGAGTCGTGGATGCGGGCCAGCCGCAAGCGCAACTGGCGTGAGCCGGGTTTTGAGCAGGACGGTGACCACCCGGTAGTCTGCGTGAACTGGAACGACGCCAGCGCCTACGCGCGGTGGCTCAGCGATCAGACCGGCAGGTCTTACGCGCTGCCGAGCGTGGAACAGTGGCTTGAGACTGCCGGTGATGCTCCGGAGGACTGCAGCGCCAACTGGGGTGATCAGACGCTGGTCGCGCAGCTTCGCCGCCGCAAGGTGCTGGACTGCGACGACGGCTATCCCTTCACCGCTCCCGGGGGAAGCTTTCCGGCGATTGCCGGCGGCGTGCACGACCTGCACGGCAACGTGCGGGAATGGACCGCGGACTGCTTGCGCGAACGCGGCGGCTCCTGCCGTCAGTACGGGGTACTCGGCACTTCCTGGCTCGACGGAGAGCGGTCCAAGTTTCTGGTCGCGCCCAAAGGCTACGACCCGGACCAGCGCTACAACTCGATCGGCTTCCGGGTTGTCCGCCTGGAAGACCCCGCGGACACGCCCTGACGCGGCGCGCTTCCGCCCTCCTGCAGAGCCCTCCCGGCACCTCGCCACCCGATCTGCGCAGCGCGCCCAAATCCGCTAGAATCGGCCGGCAATAACGCCCGAAAACGAGAATGGGGACCTGAATGAAGCTGGTTTTTCCCAACGGTGAGAGTGAGCAGGTCGAGCTTAAGCCCGGCGAAAACGTGGTGGGTTCAGACGACGACTGCCAGGTGGTGTTGAAGCAGGAGGGGATTGCCGCGCACCACGCACAGATCACGATGGACAACGGTTCCGCGATGATCGGGGTGCGTGACGCCACCAACATCACACGCGTCAACGGCACGCTGGTTGCCGCGCGGACCCCGATCAAGGCCGGGGACGCGCTGCTGTTTGCCAGTATTCAGTGCCAGGTGGTCGGGGCTGAAGGCCAGCAGGCCGCGCCCCCACCGCCGGAGCCCGAGCCGGTGCGCAAGCCGAAAAACGAAGCCAGCCAGACGGTGATGCGGGCAGCGATCCCCAAGTACCTGCTGCGCGGCGTGTCGGGCTCAACCTTCGGCAAGAACTATCCGCTGCACACCGACCAGGTGATCGGGCGCCATTCCGACTGCGATATCTGTTTGCCGAACGACGAGGTCTCGCGTCGGCACGCCAAGATTCTGGTGACGCCCACCGGGCTGTTTGTCGAAGATCTCGACTCGTCGAACGGCACGTTCGTCAACGGCGAGCGCGTTACCAAAGCGGAGCTCAAGGCGGGCGACGAGCTGAAGCTGGACATGGTCCGGCTGCTCGTTCAGATGCCGGGCGTGGACGCCGCCAAACCGAAGAGCACCGCCGAACGCACGGCCGTTCCCGAGGAGCCGGCCAAGTCGTCCTCAGCTCGCTGGGCAATCATCATGGTGCTGGTGATCGCCGCCGCCGTGCTGGGTCTCAAGCTCAGCGGGATGATTTAGCGGCAGCTAAGTGCTAGCGGCATCGAAGGCTGACGGTCTGTCCCTCGCGGTAGTCGCGCTCGGACAGCTCGCCGTCGCACCAGTAGGCCAGATAGAGCGACTTTGGCGTCCCGCGCGCGGGATCGCCGCACAGGTCGTTACCCACCGGCACGTCACAGCTTTCCATACCGTCACAGGAGTAGGCGAGCGTGGGCGCTGCGTCGCAGATTCGATCGCGAGCGCCGTATTCGGCCACCGCGATGTACAGCGCGCCGCGCTGAGTATTGGGCGGCGGCTCCTGCAGGAGATCCACCGGGACCGGGTCTTCGACCGAGTCTTCTACTACTCCCACCACCTCGGCCCGAGCCGTCCGGCAATAGATTCGGGCGACCTCACCCTCGTACACCGTGATGGAGCGGCGGCCGTCGCCGCAGTCGTAGCCGACAAACAGCTCTTTGCGGACGTTGGCGTAGGGGTTGCCGCAGAGACGATCATCGGCCGTGACTTCGCAGCTTTCGCGCCGATCGCAGCTGCGCGAGACCGCGTCGAGCGCGCGGCAGATGCGCTCGTCCTGGCCGTAGACCGCGTCGAGAATGCGGATTCGCTCGCCGGTGTCTGAACGGCGCAGGAGCTTGCTGTTGTCCTGGGCAATCGCCTGGGTGGTGCCCAGGACCAAAGCGAGAAGCGTTGCCCCCACAACGCTGGTCCATCCACGTGGTTGTTGATTCATCATTGTCTCCCTCTTGTTGTTGTGCTTTTTGTTGTGTTCCGGGCTAGGCCCGCACGCATCGTTCGGATCAGTAGCCGGCCGCGTGCCCGTCTTTGCGTGACTCGGATGCGCCCCGATAAACCCCGGTGTCGGGGTCTCGTGCAATCGCCTGATAACCCCCGAATACGCCCGCCTCAAACCGCACGTCGTGACCGCGGCGCTTAAGTCCGCGGATCACGCCGTTGCCGAATCCGGTTTCCACACTCACGACACCCGAGCCGCGGCGCAATTCGCCGGTGGGCTGTGACGAACCGCGATGACGAATCCGCGGGGCGTCACCCGCCTCCTGCAGGTTCATATCGAAGTCGATCAGGTTCATCACAATCTGCGCGTGCCCCTGTGGCTGCATGGCGCCGCCCATCAGGCCAAAGCTGACCCAGGGTTTGCCGTCGCGGGTGATAAACGCGGGAATGATGGTGTGAAACGGCCGCTTGCCGGGCGCGTAGGCGTTGGGGTGTTTCGGGTCGAGGCTGAACAGCTCGCCGCGGTCCTGGAGGATAAAGCCCAATCCCGGGGGCGTCATGCCCGACCCCATGTCGCGGTAGTTGCTCTGGATCAGCGACACCATGTTGCCGTGTCGGTCAGCGACGGTGAGGTAGATGGTGTCGCCGGCCTCCAGCACCGGGTTGCCGGCCCGGTAGCGATCGCCGGCCTCGCTGGCCTTGATCAGCCCGCGCCGGTCGCCGGCGTAGTCCTTTGACAGCAGGCCGTTAACCGGGACCGCCGAGAAGGCAGGGTCGGCGTAGAAGCGCGCGCGATCCTCGAAGGCCAGCTTCTTGGCCTCAATGAAGTAGTGCAGATGGTCAACGGAGCCAAAGCCGAAGGACCGGAGATCAAACCCTTCGAGTATGTTCAGGATCTGCAGCGCCGCGATGCCCTGGCCGCTCGGCGGCAGTTCCCAGACGTCGTAACCGCGGTAGCTGGTGGAGACCGGGGTCTCCCAGGTGCTTTGATGCGCCGCGAGATCAGCTTCGGACAGAAAGCCGCCCTGTTCCTGGACGTACTCGGCCATTGTTTTGGCGACCGCGCCTTCGTAAAACCCGCTGCGCCCCTCTCGAGCAATGATCTCGAGCGTTTTTGCAAGATGCGGGTTGCGCCACAGCTGGCCGGTCTGCGGCGCCTTGCCGTCGATGGTGAACTGCTCGACAAAGCCGGGATAAGCGTCAAGCAGCGGCACCGACTGGGCCCAGGTCCGGGCGATGACCTCGCTCACCGGGAAGCCCTCGCGGGCGTAGCCGATCGCCGGCGCCAGCAGTTCCGCCATGGGTCGTGTGCCGAAGCGCTCGCTGAGCATGAACCAGCCGTCCACCGCGCCCGGCACCGAAACGGGCAGGGGGCCTCGCGACGGGATGGAGCGGTAGTTGTTGTCGACAAACCACTGGAGCGTAAGGCCCTTCGGGGAGCGGCCGCTGGCGTTCAGACCGATCAGCTCCTCAGCTTTGGCGTCCCACACCATGGCGAACAGGTCCCCACCGATGCCGTTGCCGGTGGGTTCCACGAGGCCCAGCATGGCGTTGGCCGCAATGGCCGCGTCCACCGCGTTGCCGCCAGCTTTGAGCACATCCAGCGCCACCTGGGTGGCCAGGGGCTGGGAGGTGGCGGCCATACCGTTCACCGCCAGCACCTCCGAGCGGGTCGCAAAGCGCGAGCCGGAAACGCGGTCAGCGCTCTCCACGACGCCTCCGGACAGCAGGCCAGCCAGCAGCGCCAGCGAAATGATCCGGGCGCCGAACGCCGATCGGGTCCTGGAGCTTTTCCAGGGCTGAGAGAACAAGTGGTGGGAGCGCAAGGTCGAGACCCGGGTGGCCTTTCATGGAGCGGTAGCATAAATCATCCCCCGATGCCGGTCATCGCGGCAACTGTGGTTTCCTCCTCACCGAATGGTTTATGACGGGGATGGCGGTGCTAAAATAGCGCTTTTGCCAGGAGCTCAAGATCATGAAACAGGCGGTTCGTGTTGCCATCACCGGGGCAGCGGGTCAGATTGGCTATCAGCTGTGTTTTCGCATTGCCGCCGGCGACATGCTCGGCCCCGATCAGCCGGTGATTTTGCAGCTGCTGGAGATCCCGCCGGCGCTGGACGCGCTGAACGGCGTCGTGATGGAGCTCAACGACTGCGCGTTCCCGCTGCTCGAAGGCGTGGTTGCCACGGCAGACGCCGGTGAGGCATTTGCCGGCGCTGACTTTGCGCTGCTGGTCGGCGCCAAGCCGCGTGGCCCGGGCATGGAGCGTTCGGACCTCCTGGCCGAAAACGGCAAGATCTTCGGCCCGCAGGGCGCAGCCCTCAACGCCGGTGCCAGCCGCGACGTGCGTGTGCTGGTGGTCGGCAACCCGGCCAATACCAACGCGCTCATCGCCCGCGCCGCCGCACCGGATCTCAACCCGCGCAACTTCCACGCCATGACCCGCCTCGACCACAACCGGGCGCTGGCGCAGCTGGCCGAGAAGACCGGCACCCACCACAGCAAAATCCACCGCATGACCATCTGGGGTAATCACTCGGCCACGCAGTATCCGGACATCAGCGACACGCAGGTGGACGGGCAGGCCGCGGCCGGTCTGGTGGAGCAGGACTGGTACCGGGACACCTTTATTCCCGTGGTGCAGCAGCGCGGCGCGGCGATCATCAAAGCCCGCGGCGCATCCAGCGCGGCGTCGGCCGCATCAGCAGCCATCGACCACATGCGCAGCTGGGCCCTGGGGACGCCGGAAGGTGACTGGGTGTCGATGGCGGTGCCGGCGGACGGCAGCTACGGCATCGAAGAAGGCATCATCTACTCTTACCCTTGCGTCTGCCGCGACGGCGACTTCGAGATTGTGCAGGGGCTCGAGATCGATGAGTTCAGCCGCTCCCGGATGGACGCAACGGACGCTGAGCTGCGCGAAGAGCGTGAAGCGGTGGCCGACCTGCTGTGAGCGACCAAGCGGTTGCCGGAACGCGTAACGCATGACTCCGGCATGACCCCAGCCGCGGTACAGATGGCGCTGGAGAATATCGATACCGCGCTCAAGACCCGTGGCTTTGCCGGCGCCATGGCGCAGATGCAGGACCTGCAGGCCGCGGCGTCAGAGGAGTACTCGATCCAGTTTGCCGCGGCGCAGCTGGCGCTGCGGATCGAACAGCCGGCCTGGGCCCGCGATACGCTTCAAACGCTGGCAAAGATGCCGCCGCCCACGTGGCAGGCGGGCGTCACGGTGGTCGACATGCTGCGGGCCAGCGCTCTACCGGCGGAGGCCCGCAAGCTGCTGGGTTCGCTGCGCGCCGCCAATCCCGACGAACCGGTACTCACTGCGCGAGAAGCCGATCTGGCGCTGGCTGTCGGGGAGGTGGCACAGGCTCGGGAGCTCTATCGGGAAGCCCAGGCGGCTGATCCGCGCTTGAGTTCGGTGTATCTGTTTTTCTCGCGCGACCCGGAGGCCGAGCCAGCGCACTGGCTCGAGGTGATGGAGCAGGACTTCGGCGAACTCACCAAGGTGCAGCACGCCAACCTCAAGATCGCGAGGGGGCGCTGCCTGGGCCGCCTTAAGCGGTATGACGAGGCTTTCACCGCCTTCGAGCAGGCCCGAGAGCTGCTGCGTGACCCCGCCCAGTCGCGCGCGCTAACGCGTCAGCTTGAGATGGCGCCGGCGTATGTGGCCAGCTTTCCGCCTGAGCGGATGGCGGAACTGCGCGACCGGGCGCACTTAAGTTCAGCCCCGATTTTTGTGGTCGGCATGCCGCGCAGCGGGTCCACCCTGATCGCCCAGGTGCTGGATGCCCACCCCGAGATTCACTCGGTGGGTGAGCGCCGGATTTTGAGCAACCTCGTGAGCGCCCGCCTGGCGGCCGCACAGGTAGCGGGTGCCGCTGACGGCGAGCCGGTCACGACGCTGGATGCTTTTGATCTGGCGCCCGACACGCTGACCAAAACCGCTGGCGACTACCTGCGACGAGTGCGGGAGCTGGGCACCCCCGACGCGGAGCGCGTGGTCGACAAAATGCCGTTCAACTTCTCGCTGGTGGGCCCGGCACGCGCACTGTTCCCGCATGGCCATGTGATTCACACGCAGCGCGATCCGCAGGACACCGCCTGGTCGATTTTCACATCGGCGTTCTCCCTGCCGAACCTGCTGCTGAACCTGCACGACATCGGCCGCCTGCACGCGCTGCACGACTATCTGATGGGCCAGTGGGAGGAGCGCTGCGGCTCGGATGGGATCCTTGTGATGCCTTACGAAACGCTGACGTCGGACTTTGATCGCGCCGTCCGCGAACTCGTCCAGACCCTCGGGCTCGAGTGGTCTGACGACTGCACCCGCTTCTTTGAGCGAGGCAACGAGGTGCTGACCAGCAGCGACATGCAGGTTCGTCAGCCGATTCATCAAGGTTCGATTGGGCGTTCGGCTCCCTACGCGGAGCGGCTCCAGCCGTTCCGCGACGCCTACCAGCAGACGCTGACGCAGCTTTCGCAGCAGGGCTGACCAGGGCCGATCAAGGCAGTCCCACCCGGCCCGCACTGGAGGGGCTGAGGAGCCTGCGCCGGGGCGACGTTATACTGGTTGGGGATGGGGATCCGAGGAGGCCACGTGGCGGTCACCGGCGAATTTGTGAAAGCGGCGTCGCAGGTCAAACCGTTTGACCAGAAGCTGGCGCTGGCCTACTACCTGCTCGCGATCATCACCCTAAGCTTCTACGGCACCCGCGTGTGCCCGTTTGTAGAGTCGCTCAATCCGCTGGTTGTGCTGGCGACCTTTGGCGTGGCCTTCGCCAGCGTGCTGGCGCTGAAGCTGACGCTAGAGGAAAAGCTGATGCGGCCCGACGACCCGTTTGGCCGGTCGGTGCTGCAGTTTTTTATCGACCTGGCGCTGTTCACCGTCGCCGGGATTGCGATCGCGCTGTATAACCACTTCTGGTTCGGTTTCCCGCTGGAGTCGGGGTTTAAGGTGCTGATCGGCTGCTTTGCCTTCGGTATCTTTGCGGGCCTCGACAACGGCCTGAGGCGCGAGCGGCGCACCCCGCCACCCCCGGCATCGGGCGGTGTCGAAAAGCGCATCTTTCCCATCACCCGGCGACTGGTTGTGATCTTTTTTGGCATCGCCATTTTTACGGGGATGGTCACCGCGCTGGTGCTGATCAAAGACATCGACTTCATTATCGACAACGTGAACCGCGAGTCGCACGCCTTTTTGCGCCGGGCGGTTTTCATCGACATCGGCTTTATTCTGCTGACCGTGCTGGCGCTGTCGCTGCGCCTGATGTGGTCGTACGGCAACAATCTGCGTTACATGCTGAGCCTGCAGATTGCGGGCCTGAGCGACGTGTCGCGGGGAAGGCTCGATACCGTCGTGCCGGTGGTCACCCGCGATGAGTTCAGCCTGATCGCGCGCAAGACCAACCAGATGATCGGCACCCTCAAGCGGGCCAGCGAAGAGCAGGCGGAGCTGTTCCGCGTGTCGCTGGCGCTGGCGACCGAGCTGCAGCTCGACCAGCTGCTGACCATGATTGTGGCGACCACGCGATCGTTTGTCGGCGCCGACCGCGTCAGCCTGTTTCTGCACGATCCTCGCACCGACGAGCTCTGGTCAAAGGTGGCTGAGGGCGAGTCGAAGGAGCTCCGGTTTCCCGCGGACGAGGGTATTGCGGGACAGGTGTTTCGCTCCGGACAGAGCCTCACGGTGGACGATCCGTACGGGCACCCGAAGTTCAACCGGCGCTTCGACGAGATGACCGGCTACGTCACCCGAAACATCCTGTGTGTGCCGATCACCAGCCGGGCCGGCGACACGATCGGGGTGATCCAGGCCATCAACAAACTCGACGGGCGGTTCACCCAGGATGACGCGGGCCGGCTGCGGGCTTTTGCCGCACAGGCGTCGGTGGCGCTCGTGAACGCACAGCTGTTCGCTGACCTGAACCGCATGAAGAACTACAACGAGTCCATCCTGCGCAGCCTGACCAACGGGGTGATCACGCTGGATGGCGACGGCGGCGTGGTAAAAGCCAACGCGGCCGCGCAGCGGCTGCTGGCGGCTTCGGACGAGTTGCTGGGCCAGCGGCTGGATGCGGTACTCAGCTCGGAAAATCAGTGGCTCAAGGCGATCGCGGCCGGCGGCGCGGAGCTCTATTTGCCGGATCAGGAGATTGTGCTCGGCGACGGCAAGCGGCACTCGGTGAACCTGGCACGAGTGCCGCTGGCGGATCTGGAAGACCATACGATCGGCTCGATGCTGGTGCTGGAAGATCTGTCCGAGGAAAAACGCGTTCGCGCCACGCTGTCGCGCTACGTGCCGCACACGGTGGCCGACCGCCTGCTGTCGGATCACGGCGCCAGCCTCGGCGGCACCCAGCAGAAGGTGACGGTGCTGTTCTCCGACATCCGGGGCTTTACCAGCATCTCCGAGCGCATCGGCGCCCGCCAGACGGTTGCCATGCTGAACGAATACTTCGCCGAAATGGCCGAGGCCATCAGCGAGCAGGGTGGGGTGATCGACAAGTACATCGGCGACGCGGTGATGGCGGCCTTCGGCGTGCCGTTTCCCGGGCCGACCGACGCGGACGGGTCGGTGAAAGCGGCGCTCGACATGCTGCACAGGCTGGAGACTCTGAACCAGCGCCGGGTGGAGCGCGGCCAACATGCGATTGATATCGGAATCGGGCTCAACACCGGCGAGGTGGTGGTCGGGAACATCGGGTCCGCGCGTCGGATGGACTACACGGTGATCGGCGACACCGTGAACCTGGCGGCCCGGATCGAGAGCGCCAGCAAGCAATACCGGGCCCGGCTGATGATCTCGGAGCTGACGCTACGCGAGCTGAGCGGCAGCTACCCGATCCGACGGATCGACCGGGTGGCGGTCAGGGGTAAAGATCAGCCTGTGGGCCTCTACCAGGTGTTGGATAACCCCGCGCTCGCCGAGGAGCGCCAGCTGCGACGGTTCGATCGCGCCCTTTCGTGGTACCTGGACGGGGAATTCCAGCTTGCGGTTACGGGTTTTTCACAGCTTGCCGAGCAGGACCCAACCGCTGAAATGCTCGCGAGCCGCTGCGAAAGCCTTGTGGTTCGGCCGCCGCAAGGGGGCTGGCCCGGCCATTGGGTGATGGGGTAGTCTGCGCGCGCTTCAGCGGATTATCGCGGGGACTTTTTTCATAGGCCATTGGTCATGCTTTGTGCTGGAATTTCAGCGCTTTGCAGACGCTTTCAGCAACGATTGCACATTCTTCCGCGCGTTTTAACAAAACGATAACAAATCTTCGTAAAATGGCGGCGTTCAACCTCGGTTGAGCTGGGCCGGAACCAATAATAATTCCTATTTCCGGTCTCGCCCCAGGCGTCACGGGCAACCAAAACTGACCTGTTTTCCAGAGACGAGGCACACCATGAGACTCTATAGATCGCTGCTTATCGCTGCGGCTGCTTTCCTGTTGGCAGCTCCGGCCTACGCACAGTTTTCGACATCCAGCATCGCGGGTATCGTCACGGACGAATCCGGCGCCCCGGTGCCCAACGCAGAAGTGCTGGTGGTGCACGAGCCCACTGGAACGGCCAAAACCGTAGTCACCCAGGCAAGCGGGCGCTATCGCGCCAAAGGCCTGCGCGTCGGCGGCCCTTACACCATCACCGTGACCAAAGAAGGCTTCCAGGGCGACCAGTTCGGCGAGGTGTTCATCAACCTGTCCGATGAGTACGCCCTCAACGCCCAGCTGCAGAGCGGCTCTGCCCAGCTCGGTACGCTGGAAGTGGTTGGTGATATCGCCACCGCTGGTCAGTTCGGACCCGACATGAAGGGCACGATGACGACCATCACGCGTGACCAGATCGAGAACTATCCGACGATCTCACGCTCGCTGAACGACTTCGCCCGCCTCGACCCGCGCGTTGTGGTCATCGACAAGGGCCGCCAGGAGCTGTCGGTTGCGGGCCAGAACAACCGATACAACAACCTGACCATCGACAACGTGCCGGCCAACGACGAATTTGGCCTCAATGCATCAGGCCTGCCGGCTCGGAACCAGGTGATCTCTATCGAGACCATCGAAGAGTTCCAGATCAACATCTCGCCGTATGACGTGGCACAGTCAAACTTCAACGGCGCGAGCATCAACGCCGTGACCAAGAGCGGCACCAACGAATTCAACGGCAGCGTCTACTACCTGTTCCGTGACGACGGCCTGATCGGCGAGAACGAAAACGGCCAGGACTTTCCGACCTTTGAGGAAGACGTCTATGGCTTCACTGTCGGCGGCCCGATCATCAAGGACAAGCTGTTCTTCTTCGTCGGCTACGAAGGCTTCGATCGCACCGAGCCGGGCCCGGGTGTGGGCCTGCCAGGTAGCGGCGCCTCCACGATCTTCAACCTAGACCGGTCAGAGATCGAGCGTATCGCAAGCATCGCCCAGACGCAGTACGGCCTGGACGTCGGCACCATCGATGCGCCGACCAACCTGTCGGACGAAGACGAAAACATCATCGTCAAGTTCGACTGGAACGTGAACGACAGCAACCGGGTGCAGTTCACCTACACCGAAAACAACGGCCAGGAAGTGATCATTCCCGACCGCAACGTCGGCGAGTTCTCTCTGGGCAGCTACTGGTACACCAGCGACATCGAGCGCGACTCCGCCAACGTCATCTGGTACAGCGACTGGACCCCGAACCTGTCCACCGAGGTGAACTTCTCGGTGAGCGGCTACGACAGCATGCCGATCACCCGGTCTCGCGCACCCCAGACCCTGATCGAGACCGACGGTGGCGACGTGATTTTCGGCACCGAACAGTTCCGTCACGCCAACATGCTGAGCACCGACGTGACCACGTTCTATGCCGCAGGCGAATACATCTGGGGCGACCACAACATTAAGTTCGGCTTCGACTACAAAGAAACCGACATCAACAACGTGTTTGTCTTCGGCAGCCTCGGAACTTATGAATTCGAGAGCATCGAAGCTTTCGAAGCCGGCATCCCGAGTTTCTACCAGTACCGCATCGGCAGCGACCCGTCGGATCCGTTCCCGGCCGCCGATTGGGCGCTGGAAAACACCGGCTTCTTCATCCAGGACACCTGGGACGTTGCCTACAACTTTTCGCTGACTTACGGTCTGCGGATCGACGTGCCCAGCGTGGACGACAGCCCGCTCTTCAACCCGCTGTTTCTTGAGACCTTCGGCTTCCCGAACGACGCCACCATCGACGGCAACGAAATCATTCAGCCGCGCGTGGGTTTCAACTGGGACATCAGCCAGGGTGAGTACGCCTCCCAGCTGCGTGGTGGTGTTGGCCTCTTCGCCGGCTCCAGCGCAGGTGTGTGGCTGTCCAACCCGTTCACCAACCCGGGCGGCAACCTGAACGTGTTCCAGATCGACGACACGATTCGCTACACCGCTGATCCGGACAACCAGCCATTGCCGGCCGGTGGCCCTCGCGCTGCCCGTCAGGACGTGGACGTGGTTGACCCGAACCTCGAGCAGCCCACCATCTGGCGCGCCAATCTGGCCTACGACCGTGAGCTGCCCTGGGGCATCAACGCCACCGCTGAGCTGGTGCACACGGAAGTGGAGAACGCCATCCAGTATCGCCACCTGAACCTGGGTACACCGAATGGTCTGCTGCCCGACGGTCGCAACAACTACTGGTGTGATGCGGCCAGTGCCAGTGGCGGTCGATGCAACCGCGACGCGGCTTTCAACGACGTGCTGCTGCTGGAAAACACCAGCGAAGGTTCGGCCACCAACTTCACGCTCGACTTCACCAAGCGGTTCAACGACAACTGGACCGTACGTCTGGGCAAAACCTGGAGCCGCGCTGACGCGGTGAACCCGGGCACCTCCAGCCGCGCGATTTCCAACTGGAACAACCGCGCCACGTTCAACCCGAACGAAGAGCAGGAAACCACCGCCAACTACGAGATTCAGAGCCGCACCGTGGCCAGCATCGAGTTTCGCGACAACCTGTTTGGTGATCTGGAGACCTCTATCACCGCGTTCTACGAGCGCCGCAGTGGTCGTCCGTTCAGCTTCACGTTCGACAACGACGCCAACGGCGACTTCATCCGCGACAACGACCTGCTGTTTGTGCCGGCTGGCCCGGGCGACGTGGAATTCACCGACGCAGCGGAAGAGGCTGAGTTCTTCGCGCTGGTTGACGCCACGCCCTGCCTGAACCGCTTCCGCGGCACGGTGGTTACGCGTAACCACTGCCGCAGTGAGTCGGTCGGCTCTCTGGACATCAGCATCCGTCAGGAACTGCCGTTCTTCGACTGGGGTGGCAGCGAGATCTATGTCAACATCCTGAACTTCGGCAACCTCATCAACGACGAGTGGGGCCGCATTGATCAGGTGCCGTTTGAATACGTAGCAGAGGCCGTTAACTTTGAAGGTCTGACGGCAGACGGTCGCTACAGATACGACCTCACGAGGACTGACTTCAACCGCCGCCAGGATGGCATCGGCCAGTCTCGCTGGCAGGTGCAGCTGGGTCTGCGAGTGACCTTCTAAAATCACTTAAGCAAATCCTTTAAAAAAGCCGGCCCGGGCATTGATCCAGGCTGGCTTTTTGCTTTATGAACGATCGTTGCAATCGGTTGTGACAGCCCCATTCAGCCGATAAACTCCCTCCCCGTAATGTTTTGTAGACAGAATAAAGTGCCAATGCAGCGCTGGCGGGGTCTGCTGGCCGCGGTGCTGCTGCTCCCGTCAAGCGCCCTGTGGGCGGTCGGCTTCGGTGAGCTCGAGGTGAACTCGTACCTCAACCAACCGTTTGACGCGACCATTGAGCTGCTGAGCACCGACGACGTTCGGAACCTGTCGGTCGAGCTGGCCGGGCCTTCCCGCTACCGGCGGATGGACATCAACGCGCCGCGGAACTTAAGCGACTACACCGCCACGTTGTCGCTGGTGGGCGGCAAAAACGTGGTGCGCCTGAGCTCCCGGCTGCCCGTGACGGATCTTGTGATCGATCTCGTGCTGATCATGAATGCGGACGACAGCGAAAGCATGCGTCACTATCCGGTGATCATCGACTTTGCGCCGCAGATCGATGGCGTGGTGACCACCCCTGCGCCGGCTCCGAGTGCACCCGAGCCCACGCCGATTGCCGAGCCCGCCAGCACACCGCGGCCTCGTCGGGTCGCGGCGGTCAGCTCCGGCAACACCTACGGCCCGATTCAGAGTGGTCAGACGCTGTCCGAGATTGTTTCGGAGCTGGCTGGCGACCAGCCGGTGAACGGCTTCCAGTACATGCAGGCGATCGTAGACCTGAACCCCGGCGCTTTTGTGAATGGGGACATGAACCGGATGCGTGCGGGCGTCAGCCTGACGCTGCCGGAGCTGGCCGGTTTCTCGCCGCGGGTATCGGCGCCCGCGCCTCGGCCGGTGACTTCCGCGCCAGAGCGTATGGCGGAAGCCCCGGCTGCCACTGTGAGCCCCGAGGCTGCCCCGCAGCCAGGGCCCGAAACGCGGCCGAGCCCCGCAGACGAGGAGTCGCGACTGGAGCTGATCGGTACGCCAACCAGCGGCGAAATACTGAATTCTTTGAACAAGTGGCTCGACGAAGACGACGCGGAGCTTGGGCTGCGGGCCCAGGAGGCGCGCCGGGACCTGGCTTACGCCACCGCCGAAATCGAGACCTACCGCAAGGAAAACGACGTCCTGAAAAATCGCGTCAGCGAACTGGAAGGGCGGATCGAGACGCTGCGCAAGCTGATTGCCCTGAGGGCTGCCGAGGAGCAGGACCTCGAGGTTGCGGCCACGGATCAGGAGCTCAACGCGGCGGCCGGGGATACTGCCCAAGAGGCGGCATCTGAATCCAGCAGTCTGGCCGTTGCGCCGCCGTCAGCGCAGGCGACGCCGGACCCGAACCCCAGCCCCATGGCGGTGGAGTCGGAACTGGCCAACGCCACGAACACGACCGAAGCGGCTCAGCGGACGTCCGGCCTCGGCTGGTGGCCCTGGGTACTGGGCGTCCTGCTGCTGCTGGTGCTGACGTTTATCGTCTGGTATCGCGGTCGCCGCGAGGACCAGCAGCGCGCGCAGCGTACGGCCGACCTCGTGCACCGCATCCAGCAAGCGGGCAAGCGCAATACCGGTGAGCTCGACGTCGCCGAGTAGGGCGTTCGAACTCTCCCAACTGCCGTTTCGCCCGAGCTAGTCTTTTTGTTTCGCCTGCCGCGGGCCGCGCCCGTGCGCCCTGTTGTGCAGCGATTGCCTCTGCCATAATCGCCCGTCCACGCAAAGAGCCCCTCCTATGTCCAACCAACTCACCGACACTGTCAACATCACGCCAACCCGCGGCATGGACGTTTTGTCCCAGCAGGAGGTGGCGCGCCTTCGCCAGGCCGGTCACGGCGGGCTGCACGATCTGTTTCGGCGCTGCTGCCTGGCTATCTTGAACAGCGGTCACGATCAGGACGACGCACAGGAGCTGATGAAGGCCTTCCAGGACTTCGAGATCCAGGTGCTGCAGCAGGATCGGGGCATCAAGCTCCAGCTCACCAACGCCCCGTCGGAGGCTTTTGTTGACGGGCGCCTGATTGAGGGCGTTCGCGAGATGCTGTTCGACGTGCTGCGCGACATCATCTTCGTGAACAGTCAGGTGGAGGCCGACGAGTTTGATTTTGAGAGCAGCGAGGGCATCACCAACGCGGTGTTTTCCATCCTGCGACACGCGGGCGTTTTCAACCCGGGCGATGATCCGAGCATGGTGGTGTGCTGGGGCGGGCACAGCATTTCCCGCGAAGAGTACGACTACACCAAGAAGGTGGGTTATCACCTGGGTCTGCGAGGCCTGGAAATCTGCACGGGCTGTGGCCCCGGCGCCATGAAAGGCCCGATGAAGGGGGCCTCGGTCGCTCACCGGAAGCAGCGCACGTATCCGGCGCGTTACGTCGGGATTTCGGAGCCGGGGATTATTGCGGCCGAAGCGCCCAACCCGATCGTGAACCAGCTGGTGATCATGCCCGACATCGAAAAACGCCTCGAGGCCTTTGTACGCTTCGGCCACGGGATCATCGTGTTTCCAGGCGGCGTCGGCACGTGTGAGGAGATCCTCTATTTGCTCGGCCTGCTGCTCGACCCGGTCAACAGCCACGCGCCGTTCCCGCTGGTGTTCACGGGCCCGGCGGAGAGCAAAGCCTACTTTGAACAGATCGACGAATTCATCGCGGCCACCCTCGGTACCGAGGCTCAGCGCAAGTACGAAATCTTTGTGGATGATCCGGAAGGCGTAGCGCGCCGCATGATGTCCGGTATGGCGGAGGTGCGGGAACACCGTCGGAACACCAAGGACGCCTTCTTTTATAACTGGGGTCTGCGAGTGCCGGAGGCTTTTCAGGTGCCGTTCGACCCAACCCACGAAAACATGCTGAACCTGCCGCTGCACCGGGACCAGCCGGCGCACGATCTGGCCGCTAATCTGCGCCGGGCCTTCTCCGGCATTGTGGCCGGCAACGTGAAAGAGAACGGTCTGCGCGCAATCCAGGAGCACGGTAAGTTCCAGATGCGTGGCGAGCCGGAGATCATGGATCGCCTCGATCGCCTGCTGGCCTCCTTCGTGGAGCAGCAGCGGATGAAGCTGCCGGGCACCAAATACGAACCCTGCTACGAGCTGGTCAGCGGCTAAGCGTTAGGGAATTGTCCGCAAGACGGAGGCAGCGCCTTTCGATTCGTTAACGAACGTGCATCGGTCATGTTTCCACAACGACGGACAGGGCATAATTTAAGCCTCCAGTAACCGAAGAGTGATCTCCCCATGAACCGGTGGAAGTGGACGGGTGTTGTCGTCCTGACGTTGTTTGTCCTCTACTGCGTGACAGGGTTTTTTATTGCCCCCTCGCAGCTCAAAAAGCAGCTGATCAGCCAGGCCAAAGATCAGGCTGGAGTGGATCTGTCGGTTGAGAAGGTGAAGGTCAATCCGCTGGTGCTGTCGGTCACGCTGGAAAAGCTGGCCAGTCAGGACCGTGAGGGGCGGGATCTGATCGCAGCTGACCGGATCTACGTGAACGCGCAGCTCTGGCCGCTGGTTCGCCGAAACATCACCCTGAAGAGTCTGATCCTGGAAAAGCCGGATGTGAACGTCATTCTGACGGCGGCTGGCGATCCGCACTGGCTGGAGCTGGTGCCGGCTACAGAGGATCCAGAGCCTGCAGTTGCCGAAGAATCCGAGCCCTGGGTCTTCACGCTGGCGCAGACCGACATAATCGACGGGAAAATCCGCTACGCGGACGAACCGCACCCGGAAACCTACAACACCGAGCTGGGCGGCCTGAACTTCTCGCTTGGCGGGCTGACGACGCAGGTCGGGGAACCAGGTCCGTTTTCGATCGCGTTCGCCCACGAAGGCCAGGGCGAGGTTCGGCTGGAAGGGGCCTTTGCGCTGACGCCTCTGACGTTCGATGGAGCGCTGACGGTCAGCGAGCTTCAGCTGAAGCCGTCCTGGCGCTACGCACGTTATCTCCACGGTATCGAGTGGGAAAGCGGAACGCTCAACGGCAGTCTCGACATCAATGTCGACGGGGCAGACGGGCTTGAGCTGGCGACGAGCAACGGCAGCTGGTCGCTTACCGATACGGACATGACGCTTGAGGATGGTCAGTCTCTCTTTAAGCTGGCCAGCCTGACCGTCGAGGGACCCGATTTTTCACTCGCCGGGCGCAGTGCAGGGATCAGCCGAATCGCGCTAAGCGACGGTACCATCAACCTCACCCGCGGCCCGGATGGAGAGCTCGAATTGCCGGCAGCGCTGGTTGGCGGCGAGTCTTCCGAATCTGAGGAGGCGGAGGCGCCCGCCGCAGATCCTGCCACTGCCGGCGGCGGCGAACCGTTTCAGTTCGCGATCGCGTCAGTAACCGTCAACAATCTCCCGATCAACTGGACCGATCAGTCGGTTCAGCCTGAAACCGCTCAGACGCTCACCATCAACGAGCTGTCGCTGGCGGACTTTGATCTGTCGCCCGGCACGCAGTTCCCGGTCAGGCTGGACGCGGCGCTGGGCGACGGCCAGATTCTCTGGGACGGGCAGCATGTGCTCACGCCGCTTGCGGTCGACGGCGGCCTGACGCTCAGTCAGCTCCCGCTGCCCTGGCTGACGGGCTACGTGCGCGAATCAGCCGCGCTGAATGTGGAGAGCGGTGCACTGGGCGCGCAGCTGAACGTGAGCCTCAGCGATGGACTCAAAGCGGGCGGTTCGGTTGAGGTGTCGAACCTGGCCACCAGCGGTGAGGAGGGCCCGCTGGCCGGATTTGCTTCTTTTTCGCTGGCCGGCATCGACGTCAACGTGCCGGCCGATGAGCCGGCGTTGGTTCACTTCGATCGAGTTTCCTTGAGCGAGCCGAGCGCTACGTTTGCGATTGCCGCAGACGGCAGCAGCAATATCTCGCGGCTCACCGGTTCGCCCGATGAGACGGAAGCGGAGGAGGCTGAGGCGCAGCCGGAGTCGGCGGCTGAGGCCGAGGAGGCACCCGGACCGGTCATCGAGCTGGGTGAGTTGACGATCGACGGCGGTACGCTGCGGTTTGCTGACGCATCGGTGCAGCCGGCCTTCAGCGCCAGCATCAACCAGTTTGGCGGCACGCTAAGAGGCCTGAACAGCAACGTGGACAAGCCGGCGTCGCTGGATTTCGCCGGTAAGCTGGAGGGATACGCGGATATCGGAATCACCGGCGAGCTGAATCCGCTCGAAGACCGCAACAAGGTAACGCTGTCCACCAAAAACATCGATCTCACCTCAGCGAACGCTTATGCCGGAAAGTATGTCGGACGCCTGATCGAACGCGGGCGACTGGACCTGGAGCTGGGTTATGAGCTTGACGGTGACAGCCTCAAGGGCAGCAATGAAGTTGTCCTGGGCCAGCTGACGCTGGGCGGATCGGTGGACAGCGAGGATGCGGTATCGCTGCCTTTGGACCTTGCCCTGGCGCTGCTCAAGGACCCGTCGGGCAACATCGACCTCGGCGTGCCGGTTGCAGGCAACTTGAACGATCCGAAGTTCCGCATCGGCTCGGTCGTCTTCAAGGCGTTTGTGAACCTGATCGTCAAAGCCGCCGCCTCACCGTTTTTCATTCTCGGCAAGCTCATTCCTGGGGGCGGCGAAGACCTGCAGTACGTGAACTTTCAGCCCGGCATCGGCGAGCTGGACGAGGCCGCCACCGATCGATTGACAAAACTCTCGGAAGCCCTGCTGCAGCGCCCAACGCTGCGACTGGACATCGCGGGCGTCGCCAGCCGCGGCCTTGATGCACCGGCGCTAAAAACCCAGCGCCTGGAAGCGGAGCTGGGTCTCTCCGGTCTGGATGACGAAGCGAGAAATTCCGCGCTGATCGAGGCGTTTCAGGCGCGAATCGGCGAACTCCCGACGCTACCGCCGGAAGAGGAGGGCGCTGAACCACTCCCGGACCTCGCCGCCGTCGAAGAACAGCTGTTGGCTTCGCTGGAAATCTCAGATGACGCTCTGCGAGAGCTCGCCACGGCACGCGCCTCAGCCATCAAGTCCGCGCTTGCAGCCTCTGACGAATCGCTGATTCAGCGAGCCTACGTCCTGGATCCCCGCCTGGTTGAACTCAGCGGGGGCGAGACGGTGGTAATCGAACTCGTGTTGGCCCCGAACTGAGGTTCGGGAGCAGGCCACCACCCGGCGCACTGCCGTTTCTAAGCCAATCCCGCTCTCGTCTGCTCGTGGAATGCGACTCCTGTTGTGCTCCCTCTCCGCAAATGCGGGTAGTATTCCATTACCGAATTCGGCGTCGGTTTCAGAGTCAGGTTCGAACAGGTGACGGCTGGCTTCACTATGAGTTCACGATACAAGAGTCAGGTTGAGACAGTGGTTCACGCGAGGGTCCAGGGATGGTAGTTCGGTCAACCTTCTTTTCGCTTCTCTTATTGGGAGCCTTCAATTCTGCCGACTCAGCGGTTTTTGAGGTGGGTCCTGGAACGGAGTTTGCTGATCTTACGGTTCTTCTCAACAACACGACGCTGGCTGCGGACGACATTGTTTTGTTGAGGGGTGACGCAAGTTACGGCAGTGTCCGTATCAGATCCCAGCACGGTGGCGAACCTGGTCGCCCAGTTGTCATCATTGGCGTAGACGTCAACGGCAATGCCCCTCGATTCGAGGGCGGCACAAACACGGTTCACAATCAAGCTAGCTATATTGAATTCGAAAATATCGAGATTTCGGGTGGTAGCTTCCGTTGTTTTTTCCACCAGGGTACCGGCGTCGTTCTTAGGCGGATATTTATTCACGATTGCCCCGGCAACGGGATTCTCGGTGCGGATCAGGATTCGGGTTCCCTGACGGTAGAAAACTCTGCGGTAGTGAATGCGGGTGCTGATGGGCGCTTTCACGCGATTTATATGGCTACTGACCAGGTCAAGTATCCGGGAAGCGTTTTTCGGCTTCAGTTCAGTTTTGTCTCGGACAGCCAGTTCGGAACGGGTGAGGGCGGAAATCTGATCAAGAGCAGAGCCGAGCGCAATGAGATCTATTACAACTGGCTGGAGAATGGCTTCTATCACGAGCTGGAGTTGATCGGGCCCGACCCAGCTGGAGTTGCCGACGGCTGGACCGAGTCGCTTGTGCGCGAGGACTCGGACATTGTTGGCAATGTGATTCTGCACACCAGCGACTTCGGTTCGATTTTGCGACTCGGGGGCGACGCAACCGGACAAACGTTTGGACGCTATCGGTTTGTCAACAACACGGTAGTTCGGACCGGAGGAGGCCAGGCGACCGTTTTTCGGTTGTTTGACGGGCTCGAGTCGTTGGAGGCCAGCAACAACGTCTTTTTCAACTCAGGCAGCAGTGCACTTCGAATTGTCAGAGAGGTTGAGGCCGATTGGTCCACTGGGAGCACATTGATCACGGGTCAGAACAACTGGATAGAGTCAGGCTCAAGCTTCATCCCAGCTGGATTTAGTGGCTCTCTGTCTGGGGCAGACCCTGGCTTTACCGACGTAGCACAATCCAATTTCAGACCGACCAGCAGTAGCCCGTTGGTGAACAGTGGAGTAACGACCAACGAAAGCCGCCCGGAATTTGCCATCGAAGCGCCGCAACTGCAGCCAGTCTTTCACCCGATTGCTCGATTGGCCGGCCGCCCCAGCTCGGCGACTGAGTTCAGGCTGACCGAGGGTCCAGTAGACATAGGTGCATTTGAATTTTTCGCCAGCTCAGATGATCTTGTGGGTGCCACCGGCTCCTGGTTCGATCCGGCGAGTTCAGGCCGTGGTTTCAATATTCAATTCTTGAACCGTGGTCGCTTCTTGATCTATTTCTACGGATTCAGAAACAACGGCGAACGTTTCTGGCTTGTGGGTGATTACGAAGGAGAGGTGTTGCCCGGAGCTGCTGTTACTGTGGACATGCTGGAAGCTGAGGGCGGCGTATTTTCTGACTTCGATCCCGGTGCTGTGCAGGTGAGTTCCTGGGGGACGCTAAACCTGACTTTCATTAATTGCGAATCCGGCTCCGCCGTGCTCTCGGGGCCGGATGGTATCGAGGAGTTTGCGCTGTCCAGGCTTGCCGGTGTCGAACGTTTGGCCTGTGGTAGCTAATGGGAACTGTCTGTAGCGGTCGATGGTCCGATACGGGGCGCAAACGAACTCCATACGACACAGCCGAGCATACAGCCGGCAGCTGCGAGCAGCGCATCAGTCACGTCGATATAACGTCCCACAACAAGGCTTTGAGACCCCTCTATAGCCAAACCAACGCCCAGCCCAAGGATCCCTCCCGCCGCGGCGCTCACGATCCAAAGCTGACTACCAAGGACCGTTTGCATCCAGTGTGCAATCAGCGCGCCGAGTGGCATGAGTACGGCAAGTTCTCGGACGATATCGACTGCTGCCGCGACGGATCGGCTAGAAAAATGGAGACGAAACGGAATGAGGTTTGTCTCGCTTAGTAGTTTTCGCTTCCAGGTTCCAGGCGACTCAAACTCGTAGGGAGCCCAGGCGAGCGAGAAAAGGAACAGCAGATAGCAGACGATCAGCAGGATCAGGAATCGACTGAGACCCCGCGCATCGGTCTTGGCGCGATAGTTTTTCCCGACAGCTCTAACGGCTAGGCCAATAGCCAGCCCGGTGGTCGCCGCGACTGGGACTACTAGCACGTCACTGCGACCGCTTGCGACAAAAATCTGTGAGATCTCAGTCGCCAATGCCAAACCGACGCACGGCAAAACCGTCCGGGACAAGCTAAATACACCACGGCCTTGATCGATCAGTGCCGTCAGAAGCGCCACCGGCACGTATGCCAGCACGGTCAAGGTCAGAGACCTGATCGGGAATCCTGGCTGCTTCCAGTGGTAAAGGAGATCCAGAATGAGTCGAGGGTCGCCGCCTGCCTCAGGCTGGAGCTTGCGAAAAATATTGGTAACGCCGACTGCAAAATCGAGTGGCAACAAGGCGACGACATAAAAAATGGTGATATAAAGAAAACGCAGGCCCTGCATGGTCTGCACTTGATTTACGCCATGCTGATCAGCGCTGAGCCCAAGTAGTACCGGCGGGCTGAGGTGAAATCGGTTTACGGCAATCATCATGATGACGTAACCCAGCACGTGCCCCAGCGAGTTGCTGGCGATGTCGGTCGGATCTGAGAACCTTCCGACAAATGCCTGAACCGTTTCGATGGCGATACTTAGGGCCAGACCGGCTGCGATCGCCGGGTTTGTGATTGTGATCTTGCGACCGAGCGAAACGACAACCGCTGTTAATAGCCCAAGCGGCATGTATAGGAGCACATTTGTCGCAATATCCCGGAGGCGGCGAAAGGAGAGCTCCTCGCCGAACCAAAGCCCACGACCATTTTTGTTGGGGTCAAGCGACTCAAGGCGTTGCCAGTCTGCCGAGTAGAAGCTGGCACTGAGGATAAACAATATGTATCCGAGAAGAAGCAGCCAGAAAAGGAGTCGGGCAGTGGAAGCACTGGAAGCCATGGAGAGGGTGCCGTGCCGCGTTACCGGATCAATGGGCTTCAGCGCAGAACGGTTTTGGCGGCGACGGCGTGGTCATAGACTTGCCGAAGTCAGCCCCTCTCTCGCCGCTTCCGCGAGTTCAAAGCCTTCCTCCGCGTTGACCCACATGTCTCGCGCAATAGCGAGCGACTTCTCCGCCTCCTGGCTCCGGCCGAGCTGCTGCTGCGCCTGCGCGGCCAGCCAGTTGCCCTCCGGGTGGTAAGGCCAGCTCGTGAGCAGCGGCTCGAGGGCAGCCAATGCCCGCTCTGCCTTGTCAGCCAAGATGGCCGTGCGGGCGAGTTCAATGCTGATTTGCACAAACTCAGCCTCAGCTTCTTCGTTGTTTTGCTGGATAGACTGCCGGTACAACGCTGACGCGTTTTCGAGCAGCGCCAGCGCCTCATCGAGTTCGCCACCGCGCCGCTTGATCATCCCGTACGTAAATTCGGTGACGTATTCCAGATCCTTGCGAGCAGATTTCTCGAGAACCTTTGCAATGAACCGGTTGTGCTCGGCAGCTTCCTCAACGTTGCCCTCGGCCATCCGCAGGATCATGTAGCCAATGCGCGGAATGAAGTCGAAGGGGGGGCCAAACATGTCGTCCATGGTGGCCAGGAACGCCTCTGCCTCCGCCGATTCGCCGGCGTACACATAGAGCTGGAGGTTGCGCATGTGGTTGACCATCGCGTCGACGCGATTCAAGGTCTCCGCTTCCATATTGAGCTGCTTCTTGAGCATTTTGAGTGCAGTCTTTGGTTGGCCGAGCGCTGAGTACAGTCGTGATTGGGCCGCGTAGAGTGTGGCCAGCTGGCGCGGGGCTTCGGCCACAAATTCCGCTTCTTCAAACAGCTCGAAGGCCTCTTCCAGCTTTCCCTGGCGCGCCTGATTCATGGCCAGCTTGATCACCGGCGTCACCATATTCGTTTGGGCAAGCTGGCCTTTCTCGTAGTACTCCTGCGCGGCCGCGAGGTCACCGTTCTGGGTTTTCATGTCGCCGATGGCGACCATGGCCAGATAGGTGTTCGGAAGCAGCTCGTGATACTCCTCGTAACGCTCGATGGCAGCCTCCGTATCACCCTGAACGCGATAGATATCAGCAAGCTGGTAGATCAGCCAATACTGGTTAGGCATCAGCTCCAGCGATTTTTCGAAGGCGCGGCGCGCGTCTGCCACCCGGTTCCCGGTCCACATGTAGTTGTATCCGAGCGAGCGCCAGGCCTCCGCGTTTTCGGGGTGGAGTTCGGTATACATCTCATAGACTCGCGTCGCCTTCTCCTCCTGCTCTTGGAGCTGATAGGTCCAGGCTTTGATGAGAATTCGGCGCGACTCGTCAAACTTGTGGCTGAGCCGATTGAGCTCCTTGAGATTGGCGAGCGCGGCCTGATAGTCGCCCTGGTCATCCTGGGCATCTGCCAGGTCGGCGTAGGCCTCGGCGAAACCTTTGTCGAGCTCGATGGCCTGTTCCCAGCGCGCCTGAGCCGTTCCGTAGTCGTTGTTCAGCAGGAGTGCATTGCTGCCCTCGATATAAAGCCTGAGGGCCTCGGTGTTGCCGGTGAGAAGCTCGCTGGCCGGCAGCCGGGAGACCACCATGTTGGTGTCTTTGGGCCGGTCGAGCTTACTGATGATGCCGTCGATCGCGCTGTCGCTGATGTCGAAAAGCGAGTCGCCCTCCAACATGAGCTGGGTGAGCCGTTCCAGCGATCCAGTTCGGTAGAGCGAGATATCGGCGCGCCAGCGCTCGTCAGGCAAAGGGGACAGGCTGCCGGCGACAAAATATTCCTGGTGATAGCTGACTGCCACCTCATTAAGCAGCGACAGCGGCGCATTGAGGCCATCCACGTGCCCGGCGCGCTTCAGGCGCCAGATCAGGCCATTGCTGTACTGGTTATAGAGGGAGTAGGAGTCGACAAACGGATCTGACTGCAGGCCTGCCTTGATCAGCGTGCTCACTGCGTAAGACTCCCAGGGCTGATCGCTGTCGAAGCCGTCAGGGTCTAGGAAGAATACGGCCACTCGCTGCTTCAGGTCGGCGCGAGCCACCTCCATGGTTACCGTCTGGCCGTTTTCGTCGGTGGCGGTGCGGATCTGGGAGGCCGCTTCTACCGGCTGCTTGGGCGACAGCAGCAGGACGAGCACACCGGCGACAATGACATTGAGTGGGATGCCAACAAGCTCGCGCTTCCGCCAGCGATCCCGGCCCGGCGCCCCGTGAAACCAGGCCACCATGATCACAGTCGGCAGCAGGGTCAGCATGCTGATCAACACGCCGTCGACCCACAGATCGGAAAGGCCGTAGCGCTCGACGATGATGTCGGTAAACTCCACGCCCGCGAAGATCGCGCCCAGGTAAATGCCGCAGATTTGCGGCACGCGTCGTTTGAGCAGTTCCTGGAAAAAACTCATAGCCCAATTTTATCCTTTAACAATGGGTTACGACACTGCCGGTAGTTGGCGGTTCCAGCTGTGCTCGAGGGGTAAACCGCTCTCGTAAGAAATTTTGACAGTCTGAACGCCATGCAACGTTTTCCTACAGCTACACTAGTAGGGTAAATGGACTTTACGGGGGATTTTGTGATGGCCAAAAAGGTACTGGTTACCGGCGGCGCCGGCTATATCGGCAGCCATGTGGCCCGCCAGCTGGGCGAGTGCGGGCAGGAGCTGGTGGTGCTCGACAATCTGTCGACCGGCTTCGACCACGCCGTGCTTTACGGCGAGCTGGTGCAGGGCGACGTGGGCGATCGTTCACTGCTCGACCGGGTTTTCGGCGAGCACGATGTCGATACGGTCATGCACTTCGCTGCTCGAACGATTGTGCCCGAGTCGGTCGAAGACCCACTGCGCTATTACGAAAACAACACGATGCAGACCCGCAACCTGATCCAGGCCTGCGTGGATCACGGCGTGGAACAGCTCGTGTTTTCCTCAACGGCTGCGGTTTATGGCATGCCGCCAGACGGAATTGCCTCAGAGGACACGCCGACAATTCCGATCAATCCCTATGGCACATCCAAGCTGATGTCCGAGTGGATGCTTCGGGATGTGGGCGCGACAGGCAAGCTTCGATCGGTGGTGCTGCGTTATTTCAACGTCGCCGGCTGTGACCCTCACGGACGCATCGGTCAGAACACGCCGAAGGCCACTCTTCTGATCAAGGTGCTGTCGGAGCTGGCCATGGGCATTCGTCAGGAAGTGAAGCTGTTCGGAACCGACTACGAGACCCGAGACGGCACCTGCATCCGCGACTATATTCACGTCGAGGACCTGGCAGACGCCCACCTGCGAGCGCTGGACTACCTGCGCCGGGGCGGCCAAAGCGAGACGATGAACTGCGGCTACGGGCGCGGCTTTACCGTTCGCGAGGTGATCGCCGCGGTTGAGCAGAGCCTGGGCAAGCGACTCAAAATTACCGAGGTTGATCGACGGCCCGGTGATCCGCCGGAGCTGATTGCAAAAGCTGAGCGGGTGCGTGAGGTGCTGGGCTGGGAGCCTAAGTTCGACAACCTGTCGACGATCGTAGAGTCGGCGTTAGCCTGGGAGCAGAAGCTGGCGGAGCAGCGTAAGCTAGCAGGCTAGCCGGGCCGGCGCCTGTGCGCTTGTTCATGACAAACCCGCTGGCTTGGCTGGTTGCGCTCGCGCTCGCGAGTTGGCTGCTGAGGCAAAAAGTCTGGTGTGTTTCTCTTGGCGCAATCTGTTTTGGCCTGCTTCTGTTGGCGATGACACCGCCTGTTGCCTACGGTTTAACGCGGTTGTGGGAGGCGGAGTATACCGAGCCGCAGCCTTGTCAGAAAACACGTCCAGATATCATCGTCCTCCTGCCCGCGGGGGTGAGAAAGCCGCCGGGCAGCCGTAGTTTTGAGACGCTCACACACAAATCGTTGCTTCGCCTGGAGCACGCTTTAGAGCTAGCAGCGTCGAACGGCGATGTGCCGATTCTCGTCTCAGGTACGCAACAAGAGACCGCCGTGTTTCGACGCGTGAGTCAAATGTGGGGCAGGGAGTCGGTCCTTGTCGATTTGGCGGGTTCGGCGAACACGCTGCAGGCTGCTCAGGCAGCAGCTCAGCATCCGCAGACTCAGGACGCTGTCGTTTGGCTCGTTACCTCTGCGCTACACATGCGAAGGAGTCGCGCGTCGTTTTCTCACCATGGCGTTGAGGTCTGCCCTGTCGGTGTAGACGTCACTGAGAACTGGAGGGGGATGCTGCCGGATTACCGCTCTGTCGGCAGGCTGGACCACCTACTGCACGAAGTCGTGGGGCTGGCCTATTACCAGCTCCGATTCTGGCTGGACTAGCCCTCTAGACCTGGTAGTAGTCGCGATACCAGGCTACAAAGTTTTTGATGCCGGTTTCGACAGGAGTGGCGGGGCGATAGCCCACTGCATTCGATAGAGCGTCAATATCTGCGCTGGTGGCGGGGACGTCGCCAGGCTGTAGAGGGAGGAACTCCTTTTCAGCCTCTTGTCCCAGCTCTTGCTCTAACACCTCGATGTATCGCATGAGCTCGACCGGCTGGTTGTTGCCGATGTTGAACACCCGATACGGGGCTTTGCTTGTTGCTGGATCGGGGGCGTTGCTGTCCCAGGCATCGCTTGGGCCGGCTATGTGGTCAGTCAGGCGCACAACCCCCTCGACAATGTCGTCGATGTAGGTGAAGTCCCGCTTGTGTTTGCCGTGGTTGAATACCTGGATCGGCTTACCCTCAAGGATGTTGCGGGTGAAGATGAACAACGCCATGTCGGGCCTTCCCCAGGGCCCGTAAACGGTAAAAAACCGCAGGCCCGTCGTCGGCACGCCAAATAAGCTGCTGTAGGTGTGGGCCATCAGCTCGTTGGACTTTTTGGTGGCCGCATAGAGGCTGAGCGGATGGTCGACGTTGTGATGCACAGAAAACGGCATCTTTGTGTTTGCGCCATAAACCGAGCTGCTTGAGGCGTAGACCAGGTGTTCAACCTGCTGGTGGCGGCAGGGCTCCAGGATGTTGAGGAATCCAACCAGATTGGTGTCGATGTAGGCGCGAGGATTTTCCAGCGAGTAGCGGACTCCCGCCTGGGCCGCGAGGTGGACAACGCGCTGAGGCTGAAAGTCGGTGAACGCCTTTTCGACGGCATCTCGATCTTCCAGCGCGATTCGTGCCTCCGTAAATCCATCTCGGTCCAGCAGTCGAGACAGGCGCGCTTCCTTCAGCGAGACCTCGTAGTAGTTGTTGACATTATCCAGGCCCAGCACTTCATCGCCCCGGTCGAGCAACTGGTGAGCAACATGACTGCCGATGAACCCGGCGGTGCCGGTTACCAGGATTCGCATGGAAGACTCCGATTAACGGATTTGTTCGGTCAGCGATGTTGCGACTGTCTATAGGCGGTCGTCAACCTGATCTGCCGGAAAAACCGATTTGATGTCGAAGAAGATGTGGCCAGGTTTGCCCAAGGCTCGCAGCTCTTCGATGCCCGAGTCTGAAAACTCCTTGTGCGCGACTGCCAGGATGATGGCGTCGTAGTGTGCCTTCGGCGGATCCTGTAGCAAATCGATGTCGAACTCGTGCTTCGCAGCGGCCGGTTCCACCCAAGGGTCATGGACGTCAACTTCGGCGTTATAGCTGCGAAGTTCGTTGATTATGTCGATAACGCGGCTATTGCGAAGGTCTGGGCAGTTCTCTTTGAAGGTGAGGCCGAGAACCAGGATTTTGGCGCCAAATACGTGCCGACGGGCCTGGGTCATAAGCTTGACCACCTTGCTGGCGACGTGAACGCCCATGCCGTCATTCAACTTGCGGCCGGCTAAAATCACCTCGGGGTGGTAGCCAACCTGCAGCGCCTTATGGGTCAAATAGTAGGGATCAACCCCGATGCAGTGCCCACCCACCAGCCCCGGTCGAAAAGGCAGAAAATTCCATTTGGTCCCGGCGGCCTCGAGCACCTCCAGGGTATCGATGTCCAGGCGATCAAATATCAGCGCCAGCTCGTTTATGAGGGCGATATTCAGGTCACGCTGGGTGTTTTCAATCACCTTGGCCGCCTCAGCGACTTTGATCGAACTGGCCAGGTGCGTTCCAGCTTTGATGATCGTGCCGTAGAGATCATCGACATACTGAGCAATTTCTGGCGTTGAGCCAGCGGTCACTTTGACGATATCGGTTATTCGGTGCTGCTTGTCGCCAGGGTTGATTCGTTCCGGGCTATAGCCGAGGAAAAAGTCCTTATTCAGCGACAGCTCAGACACTTTCTCGAGGATCGGTCCGCAAAATTCCTCCGTGGTACCTGGGTAAACCGTTGATTCAAAAATAACGATGTTCCCGGGCTTCAGAACGGTGCCAATTGAGCGGCAGGCTGACTCCAGGGGGGAGAGGTCTGGCTGCTTGTTGTGGTCGATTGGCGTAGGGACCGTGACGATGTAGACATCTGCGCCTTCCAGGTCGTTGAGGGAATCGGCGAATCGGAGACGTTTACTTTCAGCGAGTTCTGCAGAATCGACCTCAAGCGTGGAGTCGTTGCCGGCGCGAAGTTCAGCAATTCTGTCGGAACTGATGTCAAAACCCGTGGTATTGAAGTGATGACCGAACGAAACCGCCAATGGCAGTCCGACATAGCCAAGGCCGATTACCGCGAGGTGCGCGTTCTCTGCTGCTGCGGGGGAGGTCATTTTACGGTACATCCCGAATTGAATAGGCACGAAGTTTAGCGAAAAATTGTTTGCAGTCGACTGTGTTTTTCTTGCTGCCACATTCGTTTAACAGACCTGTGTAAGCATTCGTCTCGAAGTGTCGTAGGGATGTAACAATTGTTTCAGAACCCAGGGTTTTATCGATGAGGGAATGGGATAACCTAGACGTGGCAGTTCTACCGGAGGGGTAAGGCTGCTGGCGTTGGTCTAACTGGAAGCAGCTCGTTTTCATCGAGAAAACGATGCGGGGAAAAAATGCCGACAATTCGAATATTTAAGCAGTATGTCCGCTTGCCCTATGTATTACTTGCGGCAATTGACGGCCTGCTTCTCTTTGCATGTCTTTATGCGGGGTCACTGGTGCGATTTGGCGACCTGGGCCACGCCGATGCCTATATGGGAGACGTTCTCCCAAGAGCTGTAGCTTTCGCCTTTTTCATGCTCGCGGGCATGAGCGCCATGGGTCTATACCAATATCAGCAGGCCCAACGGTTAGGCGAATTCTGCCTGCGACTTGGCGCAGCATTTGCGATAGGCTGGTTGGGGCTCGCCGTTTTCTATTACGTTTTTCCTGATTTGTACTCGGGGCGCAGCGTACTTCTTGTATCGCTTCTGACCGCAGTAGCTGCGGTCTCAATCGTCCGGCCGCTTTTCTTTCGCGTTCTCAACGTGCAGGGACTGCGGAAACGCGTCCTTGTATTGGGCGCGGGCAAAGCTGCGGAGGCCATTCAGGCGAGTATAAACTCAGGGCAGGGCAGCGGATTAAGGGTGACCGGCTTTATGCCGGCAAAGGACGAATCGCCACGGTTACCTGCGCGAGATCTCGCGCATATTGCTGAAGGGAGGCTGGCAGAGTACTGCCGACGCATGCGCGTTGAAGAAATTGTCCTTGCCGCGGATGACAGACGAAACGCCTTTCCAATGGGTGAATTGCTCGAATGCAAACTCATGGGGATCTCCATTATCGAGCAGACAACGTTTTTTGAACGGGAAGACGGACGTGTTCGGCTAGAAATGCTCAACCCTGGATGGCTGGTCTTCAGTGACGGGTGTTCAAAGAACGCTTTCAGGTCTGCAAGCAAACGCGCGTTCGACGTTGCTGCCAGCGTCAGTCTCCTGTTGGTTTCTTTTCCGGTCATGGTCGTCGCCGCAATCTGTATCAAGCTGGAAGACGGCTTGCGTAGTCCCGTTTTCTACCGTCAGCAGCGCGTTGGAGAGCGCGGCAGACTGTTCGACGTTCTGAAGTTTCGTAGCATGACGGTTGATGCGGAAAAGGACGGGAAGGCGAAATGGGCGAACGTCGGAGACTCAAGAATCACGCGCGTTGGCGCCTTTATACGGCGTACTCGAATTGACGAACTCCCGCAAATTTTTAACGTTCTTGGCGGCGCTATGAGTTTCGTCGGCCCTCGACCGGAACGGCCGGTTTTCGTGTCCGATCTAGGCGAGAAAATACCGTACTACGACGAACGACATACCGTGAAGCCGGGCATCACCGGTTGGGCTCAGGTGAAATATCCGTACGGCGCCAGCATTGAGGATGCGAAAAACAAACTTGAGTATGATCTGTACTACGTGAAAAATCACAATCTGATGCTCGATCTGTATGTGATGATGACGACCGTGGAAGTTGTGCTCTTCGGTAAGGGGCGCTAGAGACAGGGCGCCGAAAGGACAGTTGTCCCGGATATCAGCTCAAAAGCAAGCCAAGGAAGGCTGCAATCATAAAAAGTAACAGTGTTGCCAGCGGAAGGATCCAGATGTAGCTGCTTTTTCCAGCCGATCTCTGGACTCCCACCCTGGCAGGGCCCACATACTGTTCTGATTGCTCGGCTTCAGAATGTTTTCGCACGACATGTTTGATTTCGCGTGGGGGTAGGTCGCCAAATATTCGATAAAACCGTTTTAGATGCTCAAAGGAATTGGTGAGCTCTTCAAAACGTTTGGCTGCTATTTTTTCGATAACGGGGTTCCCGCTTGCGCGGTCTGGATGAAAAGTTTGGGCTTTCCGACGGTATGCCTGCTGGATGGCGGTCCATCCATCCTCTGGGTCGACGTCGAGGAGACGATAAATCCGGTCAAAATCAGGATCTTGAGACACGGTCAATGGACCTGGCGCGTGATGATCTCCTGATATACTTGCTATTTTTGGGCCAGCTTGCAACTGCGCTGGAAAGTTCTCAGAAGGGTAGAACTACATGAGATCGAAAAGGATTTGGTGCTTGGTCGCGGTGTCCGTCTTCGTGCTGCTCGCCGGATGTGCAGCGCCATCTGCAACCAATCGGCTTCCAACAGATCAAAACGAATCAGCAGTTCTCGTCGATGAATATCTGATCGGCGTCGACGACGTTGTGCAGATCTCTGTCTGGAGAAATCCGGACCTGGATGCCTCCGTCCCCGTGCGACCAGACGGGAAAATCTCTGTCCCGCTAATCGGTGACGTGCAGGCCAGTGGACGAACGCCGGAACAGGTTTCGGAGTCCATCAAGCAGGAACTATCCGTCTACATCAAAAACCCTTTGGTCGCCGTGATCTTGACCGAGTTGAACAGTCACGAATACCTTTCCCGAATAAGGGTGACGGGGGCGGTCAGGTCGCCCGTTACTATCGCCTACAGGCAGGGTATGACGGTACTTGACGCCGTTCTCGCGGCAGGGGGGCCGAACGAGTTTGCGAACCCTGATCGCAGTCGTCTGATTCGGAAGAGCGGCTCTGACTCCGGGACCTTCGACGTTCTGCTCAATCAGATTTTGAACAAAGGCGATCTGGACACTAACTATAACCTGCGACCCGGCGACGTCATTACCGTGCCGGAACGCACGTTGTAAGAACGAAATGGAAAAGGCCTGATGCTTGATCCTCAAACAGAAAGACTTATCAAGGCCATTGCGCGCGAATTGTCAGCGCGCCGCAACCTTTGGGTCGCGGTCGCCCTGGTTGTCAGCGCAACAGCCCTGGTTGTCGCGTTTACCAAACCCAATGTGTATGAATCTACCGGCTCAATCCTGGTCGAAAACCGCAACATTGTCGGACCGCTCATGGAAGGCGTAGCTGAGCAGACCGAGGTTGCCTACATGGCTTCTATCGTTAGCGAGATTGCGTTCAGTCGAAGGTTGTTGGAACGGATTCTGGAGGTTGGCGGCTGGATTGACGACTCTACCTCCGGTCAAGAACGTGAACGCCTGATGCAGGACCTTCGTGGCCGGACGACCGTCCGAAACCGCGGTCGCAATCTCATTACCATCTCCTATCGCGACCAGGATCCGGAAAGAGCATACGATGTTGCAAACATGTTTGTAGATTGGATCATCCGGGAAAGCATGAAGTCCCAGCGCGAGGAGAGCTTGTCGGCCTTCAAATTCATCGACAGTCAAGTACAGGAATACCATGCAAAGCTGGTGGACTCCGAATTGGCTCTAAAGAGGTTTCGGGATGAGAATCTGGACGCTCTGCCCGAGTCATCGCGGCAAGTCGGCGAGCGGGCTATGGGGTTGCGCCGGGAAGCAGAGTCGTTGCGACTCGAGATATCGGAACTGAACGCGCAAGAGATTTCCCTGGTCGAGCAACTCAGTAAGGAAACGGTCGTTACCAATGCTGCCGGTAGACAATCTCAGATTCGCCTGCGGCTCGCGGAACTCGAAAGTGAGTTGGCAACACTACGATTGAGTTACCATGATGCTTACCCGGACATTGTTCGCATCCAGGGGCAAATATCACAGCTACGAGAGGAATTGGCCGTGCTGGAAGGCGTGGCCGGCGTCGCTGCAGCTGCAGTTACATCTGACGGCGGCACTGGGCAAGGTCAGGACTTGTTCGGGGATCTGCGCTCACGCCTTGCGGATATTCGGACGCGGCAAAGTAGTGCAAGCGTGCGTCTCAGGGAGCTGGAGACTCTACTCGAACTGGAGATCGATCGCAGCCAAAAGATCGGTGAGTCGGAGCAGGCGCTGACTGAGCTGAACCGAGACTATGAGGTCAACCAGGACATTTACCAGGATCTCCTGCGGCGGCGTGAAAAGGCTCGGGTTTCGATGACGATGGACCAGGAGCAGCAAGGTCTGATTATGTCGGTCCAGGAACCCCCGGCAGTGCCGTTTACGCCCACTGGATTACGGTTTCTCCATATCGCTCTTGCGGGGCTGGTTTTTTCGTTTGCGTTACCGTTGGCGATTACGGCGCTGCTCGTCCAGTTCGACCCCAGAGTAAGAATGAAGGAACAAATCGAGCAGCTGCAGGTGCCCGTGCTATCCGTTATCAGTGATATGAAACCCGTCGGCGCATCCGCAACAGCATCTACTTTAGCGTTCACCATTGGACTGTTTGCACTCGCGGCGATGTACGCGCTGGCAGCCTGGTACAAACTCTCGGGCGGCGCGCAGCTATGACCGAAGCAATCCCCATAAGACATGTTGATGGCGAGGAGTCAGAGAAAGAGGCGGGCCGCGAACTCATTGCGCTCATGGAAGAACCCAACCCGCTCGTACCGCGGACGTTGGACGACAACCTCATTATCCATGCGCGCACGCCACATCTTGAAGCTTTTAACGCCTTTCGTGAGCTAAGGGCCGACCTTTCAAGAAAAGCCAACAACAAAAATTACGTTTGCGTAATCACTTCCTTGTTTCCGAAGGGTGGAGCGACTCACGTTGCGCTAAATCTAGCATCTGCGATCGCGCTTGACCGATCGAAGACAGCGCTGATTGTCGACTGCAACCTTTATCGGCCGGCGCTTCATAACCTGTTGGGCGTAGACGCTGAGCCAGGTTTGACCGACTTCCTCAATGATCCCGACGGTATTTCGATTTCGGATATTATCAAGCCTGCTGCGATTCCCAGGGTGCGAGTCATACCGGCAGGTGGGCCAGTCGCGAGAGAGACGGAATGCCTAAGCACCATGAACATGCGGTTGCTCATACACATGCTGCAGCAACGCTATCCTGATCGCTATATCATCATTGATGCGCCGGACATGCGAGCCGCGGCTGATACCCATGTTCTGGAAAACTACGCCGACCTGGTGTGTCTGGTTGTGCCCTATGGGCAGGCAACATCGTCAAAAATCGTAGACAACGTCAAGACTTTTTCGCAGGAAAAGTTCGCTGGCGTGATCTTTAATCGCCTCCCAACATTCAAGGGGCGCTGATTATGCTTAGCAGGTCGGGTTTTGCTTTTTTTGTGTTGAGCGTCTGGAGCGCCGGTTCCTTTGCGCAACCAGAAGCCTATGGCCCAACGTTGGACTACGGTATCGGCCTGCGGGTTGAGTACAACGACAACGTTGCACTTCAGCCAGGCTCTCAGGTCGAGGATACTCTGCTTGCGCCGTTCATCGACTTCGGCATCGATCGCCAGGGCACCCGAATTGACGTTGAGGCCTCGGGAATCGTTGAGCATGCCAGTTACGTGGACAGTACGTTTGATAGTGAGTTTCGCGGCAACATCTCTGCTTCAATGAACTACCGGGTCGTCGATGGGAGACTCAACTGGGTGGCCCAAAACGGTCTTACCCGGTCAGCGCTGAACGTCTTGGGTGTCCAAACGCCGGACAACGTACAGCAGACGAACTCGTTCACCACCGGTCCTGATCTCACGTTTCGCTTAGGAAGTGCAGATGATTTGTTGTTGGGCGCTCGCTACAACAACTTCCTCGCAGATCAAGATGACAACGCGGTCGATTACGATGGGTATTCAATCTTCGGGCAGTGGAATCGGCTACTAAGCCCTACGACAACGATCGGTCTCCGGCTGCAAAACGATTCGGTGGGCTTTGACCAGATTGACTTAACTCAGCCCGATTACGATCGGTCAGTGGTGTCTGCGATCTATACGCGTGACTTGGGCGTCGGATCGGGGATGGCAAGCTCGCTGTCCGTTGACGTCGGTTATGCCCAGGCCGATTTTGACGGGATTGAGAGTATCGACTCGCCTTACTTTCGACTGGAATGGACGCGCCAACTTGCTGGCGGTCAAGAGTTCGGGTTGCGGCTGACGCGTGAGATTGGCGACACTTTTTCTGACACGCTCGGATTCGGCAACTCACTTATTGCCCGGCCTGTCCAAGAAACTGCGGTCGTAAGAGATCCCTTCACTCGGAGCCTGGCGGGCGCCACCTGGTCACGGCCGGTTGGGCAGAACTATCGCTTCAACCTTTCAGCAACATACGATGAGCAGGATTATTCCGTTTCTGAACTGGATCAGGAGCTTCTGTCATTCGACGTAGGATTTGAGTGGCAGATTGCGCCGCTCCTTTCGATGACATCAAATCTCGGATGGACCGATCAGGAGTTCACTGACATCGGACAGCAGAGTGACCGTTTCGACGCGTCAGTGGGTGTGAGCTATCAGCGGACCCGAAACCTGTTCTTGCTTTTCGGCGTCCGGTACTCGGATGAATCCAATACAATTCCAGCACTCACCTTCGACACCTTTGTCGCTTCGGTTCAAGTTACTTATCGCCGCTGAATCTGTGCGATGGAAACCGGACCAATCCATGTCACCCCCGACGAGGCGATTAACCGAGGTCTTTCGCTTCGCGTAATCAGTGAGGAAGCGGAAGTATCTTCGATCGCGGATGAGTGGAATAAGCTCTGCGAGTCCTGCCCAGAGAGCGATATCTTTCAATCGGCAGAATACGTCCTCAACTGGTGGGCGGCGTATGGGAGAATTCATGACCTGCGAGTGTACGCAGTCCGCAACTCGAAATCTCGACTGCTAGGCTTACTACCTGCCTACCTGGCTCGCCAGAAAAACTTTCGACTCGGTGACCACTACGAACTGAGGTTTATCGGCACGCAGCGAGACGGCTCGACCGGATACTTCGATCTGGTCGCACATCCGAAAGATCGCAGTCGCGTAACGAGCCTCATCCTCAGCAGTATGCTGAGTGAACGCGCGGATTGGAGTGTCGCTCGACTGACGGGGGTTCCGTCTGACAGCCCTTTCATTCATCGTCTGATTAAAGAGTTTCAGCTGTCAGAGTCGAGCTGCGATCGTATTGCACACCCAATCATCGAGCTACCTCCAGACTGGGCGTATTATCTCGAGATGCTGGATCCTGGAGTGAGAAACTGGTCGCAGATGACGCTCGAAAAGTTGGGATTTAACGCGTCAGAGGAACTTCGCGTCACTCCGCTGAGCGACGGCGCTGCTTGCGAAAAAATGGCGGCTGGCTATCTGCAGTTTGTTAAAACTCACGGGAAAGCCAAGGTCACCGATGCCGACCTTAGATTCTGGTCCAGGTTACTGCGGGATCTCATTTCAAAAGGTCGTGCCCAGGCCATAAGCCTGGTTAGCCAGGATGTACCGACCGCGACTACGATTACGGTTCGCTGGCAGGACACCCTCTACTGTTTGCCGGTCGCAAGCAAAGCCAAAGCGTCCGAAACCAACCTGGAGGCGGTTGTTTACCTCCAGGCCGTTAAGGAAGCCATCAAATCGGGTGCGAAAAGGTGTGATTTTCTCGAGTCCACCAAAACAACCAGAGATCTCGCGACCCAAACGCGCGAATCGATGAGCATCCTAGTTACCAGAGTGCAGGCGACCGAGGGTTTGTTTTCTAAAGTCTGGACTGCACTCGCCGGGCGCTGACGTCCACATGAACACTTACGACTCGCCAGTCGCCGCCATGCCCGCACGGAGTGCCTCGGCAAACGGCTTTCTGCTAGCCCTGGTTTCGGCGAACCTCGTCATCTCGACGATCAGGCCGCAGGATTTTCACCCTGCGTTTGCGGATATGCCAATTGTCCCAGTGTCTTTGGGTCTTTGCCTGCTGGTATGGGCGTTTCACCGCAAGAATCAGGCTGGTCCGATAGGATTTTTGGTCTTGATGTTTCTATTTGTCTCGAGCTTCTCGCGAGCGGCAAACGGGTGGATCGGGGGTGGAATTGAGTGGTTCATGTCATTTCTGCCGATTTACCTGGTCTTTTGTTTCGTGACAGCCGTTAGCGCAGACACTCGTTCTGTTCGCTCCCTGATGCGGATCCTGGCGCTTAGCGGCGCCGCGCTCGTGGTCCACAGTCTGCAGCAACACTATTCCGGCTTCGGCTGGACCGGAGAGATAGCGATTCAGGGGCGTGTCAGGTACATCGGTATTCTCAATGATCCGAACGATCTGGGTCTCTATTTGGTCATGATGATGCCTTTTGTTCTGCACTTTCTTCGGAACGCGGGAGGCATTCTCTCAAAGACCTTTTGGTTGGTGGTCCTAGCTGGCTATCTGTTCAATATGTATTTGACGCAGTCGCGCGGGACCATGCTGGCTGCCTTTTGTATATTGATGATCCTGGTCTATCGACGCTTTGGAAAAACGCTCTCAATTGGAATGGGGCTTGCAGGCATAGCCGCTGTTCAGTTTCTACCGGAAAGGGTCGCGGTTATTTCTGCTTCAGAGTCCTCCGCCAGTGGACGTGTAGAGGCCTGGTACAGCGGGTTACAGATGTTCGAATCCAACCCTTTATTTGGGGTTGGCGCCGGGCTTTTCACCGACTACCACTACCTGACTGCTCATAACTCACTGCTGCTCGTGATTGCGGAACTCGGGATAGTCGGTACCTTCGTATTCGTTGCGATGTGTGGTTATGGCCTTCTAATGCCTTTTCGGGCATCGAAGTTCCTGAAGGATGCGGGAACCTCCACGGAAATCGAACTTGACCGAAGTGTTGCGAATGCGCTCTGGCTTTCCCTCCTGGGTTTTTGTTTTGCGGGGTTCTTTCTCTCGCGCAGTTATGTCGTTTTTCTGTTTATTCTCATCGGAATGATCAACGGGCATTTCAATTACTTGCGCCAGGAGTTCCCTCTGCTGCGCCCGTTCAGGCTCGGCGCTGACCTATTCCAGTGGGGCTCAATGACGGTCGCTTGCGTCATTGGTTTATACGTTGTCGTAAAAGTCTTGCTCTAAACGACGAGCCACGTCGATCCAACATGCCTAAGAGCAACAAAATGACGGTCTTTGACAACGTCATCTATTCGACGGTTGGCATCTATGTCGAGTACGGCATCGGCATGCTTGCCTCAGTAATCATTGCGCGCACCTTGGGGCCGGACATCTTCGGTCTTTATGGTTACATCCTGTGGTTTGTTCAGCTCGGCGTAGTTTTGAGCAGCGGAGCCATTAATCAGGGAGTGATCAAGTTTGTCGCTGAATCCAGAGGTAAAGGTTCAAATGACGATCTGATTGTCGTCATTCGCTATCTAAGGAAAATCCTCCTTTGGCTACTCCTCTTTGTCGTTCCCCTTGTTCTTGCGGTTCTATTGCTCGTTAAGGCTCAAAAGTTCCCAGACGTACCGATGCTTTGGCTCGCGGTGCCTGTGGTCGCAGTTCCAATCCGCGCTTACTACATGTTCTGTATCTCGGTAGCGAAGGGTTACGAAAAATTTCGCCTGACCGCGTTTGTTGCTCTTGTCGTATCCCCAGCTTATTTGCTTTTGACTGCGTCTGCTGCTTTTTTCTCTCCGAGTCTGCTCACGTTTTTGCTGGTTTTCTTGGCGGTGTCGTTTCTGTTTTTCTTCGTCTCAAGCATTAAGACACGGTCGTTGATGAGCTCAGACAGGCAGTTGAAGATAAACAGAGTTACGAGACAACGGGCGAATCGACACGTGGCGATCGTCTCTTCTACCGTAGTTTTAGGTTTTTTGTCCTCGACGCAAATAGAGGTATTTTTCCTCGGCCTACTCGCTAGCTTTGATGCCGTTGCCAATTTCAGCGTAGCGCTGAGGGTCGCCAGTGCGGTGGCATTGCTTGTTCCAGGAATTTTCTCGGCGGTCATTCTCCCGATACTGTCAAAAAGCCTAGGCGAGGGAAAAGAATCCACCAACCGCCGACTTTTGGCGACCAAACGTTTTACCGCGCTTCTAGCGATACCCGCGTGCGTGTTTTGCGGTCTCGCTTCGCCACAGATAATTGTTGGCCTTTTCGGACCTCAATATGCAAACGCTGTCATACCATTTGCCTTTCTGCTGCTTTTTTCGGCTTACAACACGTGGGCTATTGCTTCAAACTCTCTGCTGGTATCGATTGACAAACAGTCCTCGATTCTTTCAGTAACCGTTTTGTCCATGATCATAAAACTGTCGCTCGGAGTTTGGCTTGTGGGCCGTTATGGTCTTGTTGGCGCGGTTGGCTCCTTTTGCTTAGTCAGCCTCATAAGCTCTTCACTGGTAATCTGGCTTTCTAGGAAAGCCAATGGGTATGCGTTGGAGTTTGGTGTCTATTTCCGCATTCTCTTTGCGTCAGCGATTTCTTGCCTTCCGGTATCTTGGTTGTTTATTGCGGGCGATCCAAATCTGCTTCTCCTCGTCCCGGGAGCCATTGTTTTCCTAAGCAGTTTCACGATTGTCCTGCTGTACTTTCGGTTTCTGCCAGCCAATGACGCGCAATTCCTACTAGAAGTCAGGAACCGGTTTGTTCCGTTTCGTATTTCCCCGTTAGATAGGTTGCTACAGCGAGCAGTTCAAGAATGAGCCTATACGGAAAGACCTTTCGAGGATTGCTGTTTCCGCTGTACGAGTCGGTATTGCGGCGCCGCCCTACGACTAAGTTTTTTGACGAATATGGTCGCTCGGAAGCTCTGTTGAGAGCGGATCTAGAAGCGATTCAATCTCGCAAGTTGAGAAGCCTGCTGAAGCACTGTAGCGAGAGCGTTCCTTATTATCGATCCCTTTGGAAATCCCTCGATATCGACGTTCAGGCTCTGAATTCTGCGGAGGATCTTGCCGCCTTGCCGGTACTTCGAAAGTCAGATATCCGATCAAACTTTGATCAGCTGAGAACCGAAAGTAGGCTGGGGCCGCCAATTACCAAGAGCACCGGTGGCTCCACTGGTGAACCGCTGACGTTTGAGCACGACCAGGAAAGCTATTTCAGGCGAATTGCCGTTATGTGGCGAGGTTACGGTTGGGGTAACGTCAGGCTCGGAGAGCCTACGATTTACCTCTGGGGCACAGCGCTTGGTAGTCAAGGATCTGCTAACGCTCTGAAAGAACGGCTGTTCAATAGGCTTTACAACCGGAGACTATTGAGTGCATTTGATTTGTCTGAAGCAACGCTTAGGGACTATGTGTCACAAATCGACAGGTTTCGTCCTGAGTCGATAGTCGCATATGTCGCACCGCTCGTTGAGTTGGCAAAATTTTGCCAAAGAAACGGCCTCAAGCCGTTTTCTCCAAAGTCGATTCTTACTGGAGCCGAGCCGCTAACCGAGGTTGACCGGACCCTGATTGAGTTGGTGTTTCGGTGTCCTGTTTACAACACTTACGGGTCCCGAGAATTTATGTTGATAGCTGCAGAGTGTGAACAGCAGCAAGGACTCCACATCAACATTGACCAGGTCGTCGTTGAAGTAGTGGACGAAAAGGACAACGCAACAGATGGCAGAGGCAGAATTCTTATAACCGATCTGCACAACACCCAGATGCCCTTTATTCGGTACGAAATAGGCGATGTTGGTCAACTGTCAGACGAATACTGCAAGTGTGGTCGGCCTTATCCGATGCTTTCGTTTGTAGAGGGCAGGCTCTTGGATGTCATTCTGGGCACGAATGGGCAGGTTGTATCAGGCGAATTTTTTCCACACTTTTTCAAGGACTTCGCGGAAATTCGGAATTTCCAGGTGATTCAGACAGATCGCGACAAACTAGTGATTAAGGTCGTTTGGAGCGCATCCCCGGACGAATCGCTCTTGGATGTAATTCGACAAGAGATAGCAAATTCGCTTGGCCAGGGAATGGAAGTCGAATTTGAGAGTCTGGACGCTATTCCGCTTGGCCCTAGCGGGAAACACCGCGTCACCATGAGTCGCATTCAGTGACGGGCACCGTTCTGCATGTTGTCGAATCGCTGGAAACCGGGGGGTTGGAGCGTATCGTGGTGGACCTGGCCAGGGCTCAGCTGGCCTCTGGCTTTCGCCCCAAAGTTGCTTGCATATACAAAACCGGCCGGCTGGCTCTCGAGCTGGAGGAGATGGGGGTAGAGGTAATTGCCCTCGACAAATCTCAAGGGTTTGACCTGCGTGTAGTGTTTCGACTGGCAAAGGTCGCAAGACAAAATGCGCTGCTCATCCACGCACACAATCACATTCCGCATCTTTACGCTTCTCTGGCGGGTTTGTTTTCAAGGAGACCTGTCATCAGCACGAGGCACGGCATGGGAGGAAACCCACTCCTGCGACGAGAAAGGCTGTTTCGACTGGTCTTACCAATCGTATCTGCTGTTGTGTGTGTCTGTGAGGCGGCTGCTCAATCCGAACAATTGGCACAGGTTCGAAAGCGTTTCCCTCGAAAGCTGAAAGTTGTACCCAATGGAACGCGGTTAGAAGAGTACCTCGCAATCGAGCATGCTGATCGAAACAAGACGCTCGATGAGCTGGGAATTTCGCCGGCTCAGACAATATTCGGATCCGTTGGACGACTGAACAAAATGAAAAACCACGAACTGATGATCCGGGCTTTTGCGAATGCCGCGGAACACATTGGTGAATCCCACTTGATTGTTGTCGGTGAGGGAGCGACAAGACCCGAAATAGAGACGTTGATTCGGGAATTGAACATCGGGGACCGGGTCACCTTACTCGGGGAACGAACAGACGTCGCTGCCATTTTGCCGGCCATGGACATCTTTCTTTTGAGCTCAAACTCTGAAGGTTATTCGGTGGCACTTCTCGAAGCCTGTGCTTCAGGTATACCCGTTATTGCGACCGACGTCGGCGGCAACTCGGAGATCATTGCCCATGGCGAGCGTGGTCTCGTTGTCCCGCCTGGTAGTGTCGACGCGTTTGGAGCGGCGATGACTGATCTCGCCAATGATGAAGCGACCAGAAGAGTGATGGGATCGAAAGCCCGCGAGTGGGCCGCGAACCATGGCACCTTGTCCACGATGGCCGACAGGTATCGGGCTATCTATTCAGATGTCACCGGGACCCCGTGCTAAACCGAAATCAGGGGTCGAACAACGTTAATACTGATGATTTTGCTTGACGAAATGTTATGAAATTTTGGCCAATTTTTCTCGGGGTGTGCTTTCTGCTGTCGGGGCTTTTTTTGAGTGCGCTAGTGGTTCTCGTAAGGCAACGTAATATGGGTGTCTGGCTTTGGCCGTATATGGTGTCGCGATTCAAGACCCGGCCAAGGTATGCCGGGGTCCAACACATTATTTTTTGCTTTGTCGATCACTACGAACCCATGTGGCGCAAAGCGACTTTGGATCAGGAACGGGAACGTGTAGCCCGTTGGGTTCGGGATTATCCTCTGCTTGCTGATAAGCATCGCGACTCCGATGGAGTCGCGCCTCAGCATACGTTTTTTTACCCTGAAGAAGAGTACCGGGAAGAGCATCTGGCCGCGATCGGCAAGCTCTGCGCCGATGGCTATGGCGAAGTAGAGGTTCATCTGCATCATGACAATGACACTTCGGAGGGGGTGACCCGGAAACTGGAGCGATTTTCAGAAACGTTAGTCACTCGCCACGGTCTGCTCGGCCGAGACAAGGCGACTGGCAAACCCGTTTACGCCTTCATCCACGGAAACTGGTGCCTCGATAACTCCAGGCCCGACGGTCGGTACTGTGGGGTAAACGATGAGATAAAGATACTCGCCGACACCGGTTGCTATGCAGACTTTACGCTTCCCGCAGCCCCAGACCCTTCTCAAACCAAAACGATCAATAGCATCTACTATGCGACCGACGACCCGGAGAAGCCCAAGTCGCACGACACCGGGCGCCCAATGTCGGTCGGCGGTTCCAGAGGAGACGCGCACCTGTTGATTATGCAAGGGCCGTTATCGCTCAATTGGAAAGATCGAAAATGGGGTCTGATTCCCCGCATTGAGAACGGCGATATACGGAAAGGGCAACCTCCGTCGCCGGAACGTGTCGACGCCTGGGTCAACGAAGGAATACATGTACTGGGGCGGCCTGAATGGATATTCGTGAAGGTACATACCCATGGCACTCAGGACTACGACATGGATACGCTGCTGGGCGAGAAAATGGATCAGATGTTTTCTTATATGGAAAACAGGTATCGCGACAACGCAGATTTCGCGTTGCACTACGTGACGGCTCGCGAAATGTTCAACATTGCGAAGGCTGCCGAAGCCGGGCATGAAGGCGATCCGAACGACTTTCGAGATTTCCTCATTTCGCCGCCTCCCGCATTAGACCGGTGAAGGTTCTTGCGGTCACCAACCTCTTCCCAAATGCCGCGGAGCCTGGGAGGGCGACCTTCAACCGACAGCACTTTAGCCACCTTTCGGAGTTGGTCGATCTCGAACTGATCGCTCCGGTCGCTTGGACGTCGGCCGCAGCGACACTGGCCTCAGATAGGAGAGCCCTGAAACCACAGCCTGGAAAGATTAGAAGGGCTGAGCACCCCCGGTTTTTTTACCCGCCGAAAGTGATGCGTGGCAGTTATCATCATTTTTATCGTTGGTCGATCAGGCGTTCGTTCTCTCGGTGCGTCGCTGGTTTTCGTCCCGATGTGGTTTACGCGACTTGGATTTACCCGGATGGACTGGCGGCACTGGACCTTGCCAAGGGTCTAGGGCTGCCAGTTGTACTCAAGGCGCATGGGTCGGATATCCACAGCATCTCCGGTAGTGCCCGTACCGAACAAACCAGAAAAACGTTGTCGGAAGCTGATGGTCTCATAGCCGTAAGCAATGACTTGAAGAACCAAATGATTGCCTTGGGGGCGGAAGGTTCGGAGATTAGGACGGTTTACAACGGTGTCGAGCTGAGCGTGTTTCGCTCTGGAAATAAGGTCGACTCGAGAAAGCAGCTTGGGATAGATCCTGATAGGCGGTTTTTGCTTTTCGTTGGAAACCTGAAGCCAGTGAAAGGGATCGATCGGTTGATTCACGCGTTTGCCAAAACGCAGAGTCCCGAACTTCGGCTAGTCGTTCTGGGAGGCGGCTCAGAGAAACTCAGGTTAGAGGAGCTTGCGGGTCACTTGGGCGTTGGGAATCGGATCGAGTTTCTCGGTCCCCAGCCACATGACAAGATTCCCCGCTGGATGCGTGCTGCGGACGCACTATGCCTCTTCAGCCGTAACGAGGGTCTGCCGAATGTTGTTTTGGAAGCCCTGGCAGCGGGGACACCTGTTATCACTACAGCAGTCGGTGGAATTCCGGAGGTAGTTATCGCCGACAAAAACGGTTTTCTGATCGATCCGGAAGACGCCCTGGGAGCCGGGCAAACAATAGATCGCGTCGTGGCAAAAACATGGGATTCCGGTTCGATAAGCGAGAGCGTCGCCAGATTCAGTTGGGCCACAAATGCAGCTGAAACCGCTCGTATTTTATCGGAGGTTAGATCGTCTGCTTACGAGGATGCGCGAGCTCGTTAAAAGAGCGACCACTGACAGGATAAGAAGGCTAGCGTTCGAAGCCTGACCGGAAGAAAGCGCCTCCGGCTTCGCAGCCGGCGGGGGCATCGCGCGGGATCTCCTCGCCACGTGACCAATCGCTTAGCAGGCAGCCATCCGTGTAAATGATAAATTCGGAGCCTGGCGTCAGGCCCTCGTATCGGAATGTGTCGCCGCCATTCGGAAACGTCACCTCAAGATCGAAGATTTGAGCGTTTCCAAGGCCCGCATGCAATTCCGTCATCGCATGCTGGTTGTCAATCACGACGTGCTGATGTGCCAGGATCTGTTGCGATCCATTGGCGTACCACGTTGCCGTAGCCCCGGCTGCCTGGGAATTGCCGTCCGATCCCTGAAATCTCAGCCTCGACCATTGGTTTCCACTAGTGGTGGTATTCCGAAATATGGCCAAGTTCGAATTTATCTGTGTTACCAGAACATCCAGTCGCCCATCGTTGTCATAGTCTGCAATTGAAGAGCGAGCTTTAGCCGCTTGCCACGGGTTCCCCCCACCAGCTCGACCGAACGGGTTGGTCTCCACGGTGAAAGACCATCCGCCGTTGTTTCGTAGGACCGTGTGGTCGCTCGATGCAGACGGAGCTCCACTTATCACCAGATCGACATGGGTATCATTGTCAAGGTCTGCTGCGACTAGATTGCCGTAGTTAGTGTAATAGCTTTGGAAGCCGACCTCAGGCATCGGCATTTCTGTGAACCTAAAGTTCCCGTCATTTCGGTAGCCATGGAACCCGCCATCAGTCTCGGCGCTGCCGGCATACGAGAAAAAATCAAGGTCACCATCGTTGTCAACATCCGCAACGGCAGCAACGATCATACCGCCTTCGAAACCGGTGTTTCTCCAGGTCAGCTGCCCGCCAGCGTTTTGCCAGACTCCACCTCGACCGGGTTGGACGATGTCGGTCCAGCTGTCGTTATTCAGATCTGCGGTGAGCGTTACATAACCTCGAGATGTGCGAGGCGGCAGTATCTCGTCTCGAGAAATCATTTCCTCGACCGCCACATCAGATCGGACAACGTCGAGATTTCCATCGCCGTTGATGTCAGCAAAAACGCAGCGATCATCACACCCATACTGCTTTTCCGAAAACGTTGGAATGCTGCCGGAATTACCTCCGTTGAGATACCTTCCTGCCGGGGTGTTTGCATGACGAAGCCAGAAGTCCTGGCGACCGTCACCGTCGAAGTCCAGAACGGTCATCCACCCGGACCCGAGAACCCAGCTGGGCGAGCTTATATAGTAGGAAACCTGGTTATTGGATCGGAGGCTGAAGGTGCCGCCGCGGTCGCTGTTGCAAGAGTGAAGCCAAAGTCGTGACGTCGTTGAGTTGTTGTGGTCAAAAATGAAAGGATCGTAGCAACCGTCCCCATTAAAGTCCGTCCAAACTGCGTCAAACCGGTAGGAAGACGAAGCCGTCTGGTCCACCACGGCATTCGTTACGTTTTCGAATTCGAACGACTGAGAGGCTGTCGACCAGCCGGCAAGGAGCGCTGCTAAGAGTAGCGGGGCGCCAGCGCTCATTCCAGGTGTGACGCCAGTGATTGTCTGCAGCTTCCAGCTGCTAGCGCGGTGATGCTTGGGACTATCCATTTTCCATGAACCATTCACAGGACGGGTTGTGAGAGTGCTGCCACGCAAACAACCGCGCAGGGAATGACACTCCGGCCATTAACGTGTTGTAGAAGGGCTCAATCGCTTCAAAGCGTGCCTGAAAGGCGGCCTTCTGAGACTGCGACTGAGAGAAATAAAAGCCGGCCGCCACCATACATTGAATCTCGGGCAAATGGGTGTCGGCATACCATCCGTCATTGTCCATAACCTGCTGTTGGCGAGCCGAATCATTCGGAAAAGCCAGGTACCAGGCGATTTGGCCCGAATCGTTGTAAGGATGTCTCCAAGAGGTTGGGTTCGTAATAAACCCATAGTCTTCAAGCGCCTGAGCGAAATCGACGATCATTTCCCCAATTCGTTCATCGGGGTTGATCTGATACGCGCGCCACAGCCCCCCGATAACCATCGCGCTCATCCAGGGACTGAACGTGCGTGCATCATTCGCAGATCCGGGCTCTCCAAAACCTTCGTGACCGTAGTACGAGTGGAGCCATGCGCCCGTGAACTGATCGAACGAGGGAGACTGTTGATGGTCGTAGAACCAGTTAATAAACCGGTCTATGTTTTCCATGGCTGTGCTGCTGCCGAGCAGATGTAGATAGACGAGATTAGTGAGCATCAAGCCGTAGACGCGTTCGTTCCATTTGATGTTAGGGCTGTCGTACGGGCCGGCCGGCACAAACCAGCCTGCGGCCATCGAATAGTCTTCCAGGCTTGAAAGCAGGTCGGCATCGAAAGATTCGATCCCGTCTACCTCTTTTAAATAGTAGAGCGCAGAAACGTGGGTGAATTTGGCGTCGCATTTGTTGACACCAGCGTGTGACCAGCCGCCGTTACAGTCTGGCCAGCCTCCCGAACCGCCGTTTCGGGTGTAATGTTTGACGTACTCGATCGCGCTGCGGGTCGCTTCGGCATGAACGCTCTCGTCACCAGTCCTCAGATAATACTCATATAGGACTTGCACTCGGTCATACATCCAGGTGTTCAGGTTGTCGTAGGGCTGATCCAGATACCAGTCGAGCTGTTCGGCCATGAATCCCACCCTGGCGGAATTCTGGCTAGACATAGGAGGTATTTGACCGCTGCTTTGAAACTGCCGCTCAAACCCCGAGGCGAAGATTTCTTGCCCGTGCGCGCTACTCAACGAGAGCATAAGGACAAACACGGCTGTGAAAAATGTTTTCATTCTGAACTCTGCTAGGTGACCGGCCGGAGTGTAAGCGTGTCGAATTCTTGAATATTGACGCCGTTCACAATTCTTCAAAAAATGCCGTCGCAGGACCGACAGATGGTACCTATAATCACGTCAGCGGTATGATTTCGATGCTGCTGGGCTCGGGGCGGATTATAGTGTTCACGCCCACCCCATTTGTGAAAATTTTGAAAAGGCAGACTGGGCGCATGGCCGTCGAAAAGCATTTCTATCGTGGCGCACCTCAAGAACGTCACCAAGCCCGGCGGCATCGGGAAATATTGCGCCTTTGCAGCGGGCTGAAAGGCAGCCTGTTCGACTATGGGTGTGGCTGGGGCGACATTTCGTTCGCCCTGTCGACAAACCACAAGGTTCAGGCTGTTGATGTTGATCCGGAACGCGTCAGGTTTGCCGCTGAGCAATATCCTGAAGTGGCTTTCAGCGTATGCCCTGAAGACGGATCCGGCGTTTCAGAAGAACGGTTTGACATTGTTACATCGGTTGTAGTCATCAATTTCACGGATCCGGATGTCTACCTTAAGGAAGCTCGACGCATCCTGAGGCCTGGCGGGCATCTTGTTTTGGCGGCGAAAGTAGAACCGCCTGTCAGGACCTGGATAAAGTCGAAGATGGGGGTCGGCCTGGATTGCGAGACATTTGTTCGCTATCGACCAACCCGCAATCAGCTTTTCGCGAAACTGGCCGACCATGGCTTTAGCATCGTCAAAACAGGTTCTTTTTATGATCCCCCATTCGACCAATGGCGAAACCCCAGGGACGCTGCATTTAAGTTTGGTGAACAGGTGTGGGGCGCTCTAGGCGCGCATTGGCCGGCTCCATACTGCTCAGCTCTCGCCACGATTTAGGTGTATTGGGTGGGCTAGCCGCTCGACGGGTTCGGTGAGCTACGAACGTCTTTCGAACGTAATCGCTCGCGCCTCCTCCTCAGTTGCGAACCGCAACTTCACAGGCTGCTCGGACGGGGCGGAAATGGGAGAGGTATCTATATAAAGCCGTCCCGCGAGGTCACCATACTCCGGCAACTCCGACGGCAGCCCCGTGATATTGAAGCGATAGAGAATGGAGCGATCAGCGACCCCTAATAGCCAATGGACGTTGTCTTTTGCATCGCTGTTTACCGTGTACTGTCCGGGTTCAAGAACCTCGTCGACGGTCATACGCGCCAAAACCGAATCGCGATTGTAACGGCTTATATCGTAGTGCCGAATCGCAGCCCTGCCCTCGAGCAGCATGAAACCTGAGACAACACCACGATGAAGATGTGGCGGTATCGAAGCTCCCTCGCTGAGCGTGAGAAGGTCCAGTCTTACGCGGGCATGTCTGAGAAGCGCCAGCTTTTTATCCCAAACCGGTTGCGGCATCCAGATGGGTTTGCCGGCCGACTTGTGGTCCACCAGATCGGTCTTGTAGCCGTCGGTGACGACGCGCGCTTTGGCGGCGGGGTAGTCAATACACTCGAGCAAATCAGGTATGCTCAGCTCTGAATAGTACCTCGCTAGCTCATCCCTGAGCCTAGCCTGGGAAATAACCCCAAAATAGGCCCCTAGCGCATGGCCAAGCAACGCATCAAGCGGGTCGTGATTATTCTTCAAACCGTGCCTTAAGGCGCGTAAGAGAATCGCTACCAGTGTCTTTTTTACCATCCGAAATGCTCGAGCCAAATGGATTGTGTGCCGGCGCCTCGGGCCGCAACGCATTCGACTGGCGAGTCACCTGCTGACGACCACAGAAACCACTTCTAAAGCTTCAGTGTGCGCAATGCAAGCTCAGTGGGCGACATTGCGTCTCGAGGGCTCAAGATCGAAAGTTTCCCTCAGCACGTTGCGTCGTTGGGTCAGGCCTTTGGGGCCCAACCAGCACCAGGATAGGGTTCACGAAAGACCGCGAAAGTCGCCTCTACAACACGCGCGAAGTGGATTAGAGCGCAGCGCCGGAGGTAGTTGACAGCACCGAGGATGCAGCGTGTCCACGCTTGCGGTTTTGTCGTCCGCCCGTTACTGAAGTTAGCGCAGACTCCAGGCTGCTGCCACCCCTAAGGCACCAAACACCTTTAGTTTTTGCCGCTATAATTAGCGATATGAACTGGCGCAAGAACATTCCGATTTCTGCGCGCGTGAGACACTTCGCAGGTGATACCTTGTTTAACAAAGTCAGGTGCTCCTCCTTTGCTACTTCAGTTAGTGTAAGGAGCACGCATACTGAAATTTCTTCATTCGCTGGTGAATTATGAGCAGCCATCCAGAACTCACGGTTATTGTAGGTCCACGAGATCGCTATTCCGGCGTCATACAGTGTATTGAGGAGCTCTACCGTCATACGCCTGTTGACTTTGAGCTCCTTGTCCTCGACCTCGGTTACCCATCGCGCCTCCGGAGGTCAATTGACAGTCTGCTAGCGCAAAAGCCACGCGCTCGAGTTCTGGATTTTGGGCTGATCACTCCAATGGCGGCGCTCAAGAAAATTCAAAGCGAGCTGCAGTCTGACAAGACGGCATGGATCGATAATGACTCCCGCGTCACCAAGGGATGGTATCAACCACTGTCCGATTCGATCGATGCTGGTGCAGCCATCGCTTCCCCAGTCATCCTGGAGAAGGATGGGGTTGATATCGGGGCCAGCATTCGGAATCACCTCCACCAGAGTGAGATCCGAATGCTTCAGTACCAGGATCGTGAACTGTTGATCGAACACAAGCTGTTTCGTCGCGCGTCGCCGGACAGCTTGCCAAGCGAACCGGCTCCTTCGGAAACGTTTGAACTCCATGGTGTTTTGTTCGATACGAAGAAACTGCAGGCGTTGGACATCCCTGACATGGTCGTTCGCGAGCACATCGATATCTGTATGCAGCTTCGCCGAAAAGGTGAGCGAGTCATGATCGAGCCGTCTTCCGTTGTCTTATTTGATAACCTTGGAACACGAATGCATCTCGGCGACATGCGTTACTTCTTCTTTCGGTGGGATGAACGACTCGCTGCGGCCTCCCATAGAGAGTTTGAGAAACGTTGGGGGTACGGTTTTTATTCCGAACAAAGCATGTACAACTGGGCCTTTCGTCGCAAGGCTTTTCTCATTTGCCGGTACTTTTTTCTTCCAATCAATCTATCAAACCGCGTCGCGGGATTGATGAAAAAGCTCTTTCGTAAGGATTGGGATCCCGTTGCGGATCCTATTGATGCCTCGAAGCATCTCTACAGTCATTTGGACGAAAACTCGGCCTCGCTGTCCTTTAATGGCCAGCGCCCTATGGCGGCATAGGCTCAGCCCTGAGGTTTCGCTGCAAGCAAGAAAAGGGGAATGATTTGCTCGCGTTCATTCGTTGCGATGCATCGGAATGCCATGTGCGATCCCCGCTAGCGCAACAGCTCTTTGTACCGGGATTGAATGTTTTCTGCGTATGAAGAGACGCTAAAGCAGTCATGAGCTCGCGAAACCGCCGCGATTGCCATCGACTCTCTTTTCTTCGGCGCTGCCGAGAGCTCGATCATTGCCTGGCGCATCGCTCTCACGTCTTCACGCGGCACGAGCACCCCGACCTCAGTATTGAGTATCTGTCGTGCACCCCCAGTGTTCGTCGCGATGACCGGACGACCGTTTGAAAGCGCTTCTGCCAGCACCAATCCAAAAGCCTCCTGTCTCGCACCATGCACAAAAATGTCCATCGCAGACATCACCTTTGGCACGTCGGTTCGATAGCCCAGAAAGTGAATTCGACTGGCGTGGCTATCGGCAAGTTTACTCAAGCGTTCACGCTGCTCGCTATCTCCGGTGCCAACCACGAACAGGTGGCAATCGGATTTTTCGTTCGCCACCTCAACAAAGGCCGAGACCACCAGGTCGACGCCTTTTTCCCGGCCAAAATGCCCCACGGCTCCGAAAACCAGGTCGTGCTCTGAGATTCCCATCTGTGCTCTGATCGTGTCACGCGCTGATGCCGAGTACTGAAACGACTTGGTGTCAACGCCAAGCGGCTGCGTAAACACCTTTTTGGGGTTGACCCAATTCGATTTCAGGTAGTGCTCTTTGCGCTCTTCGCTGGCGGTATGCACTAAGTCGCATTGCGTTAAAGCCACTGCGTTACGGATCTTTCCTTTCAGTGTGGCGGTTTCAATATCGAGTGATCGATGAAAAGTTGTGATGTGTCCGATTCTTCTTCCGCCAAGCATTGACGCGCTGCCGAGAAAAAGTGAAGCGCCATCATGGGAATGAAGAACGTCGATGGAGTCTCTCGCGATGATACGGTTAAGTCGTCTGATTACCGACACGCTCAAGAGGTTTGTCTTGTTCAGAGAGTCAGTTTCGAGAAATCGCCCCTCGGTCTCCTCCGGGTCGCACCCCAGGTGGGTCAAGCAACACAGGTATGAATTGAAACCGGTTTGCTTTCCGCCATCGGCGAGTGTTTCGATGGCTCGGCGTCGGCCTCCCGGCTCAAAAGACAACGTTAGGTGAAGGACATTCACAACGTAGTTTGACTAAACCGAGGTTGCGCGGAGCCCAGCCCTATTCCAGATGGGCAAGTGATCGTCCAGCACCTCCGCCGCTAGGGGACCGTCGTCGTGAAACAGCAGTACATCTCTTGGTCGCGGTTGTCTCGCGGCAAGACGTGCACGAACTAGCGCGAGGTCTTTTTTGAAATCCATTGTGTCGTAGGTCCACATTTGGATCTTGGTCCTTCGCATCCCCAGTGATAGCAATAGTAAGGGGGGCAATTCTCCCCGTGGCGGTCGGAAACTGAACTGAGCATCTCCCGTGATTTCCCGCAGCAGACTATCGGTCTGGTCCAGTTCCTGCAGTTGTTGGGATGTCGTCAACCCTGCGAAATCGCGATGTCGCAGCGAGTGGTTTCCCAGCTTGTGGCCTCTGGCCACGATTTCTTTCCCCAACTGTAAATTGTCCTGGAGGCTGCTGCCAATTACATAAAAGGTCGCCGAAGCCTGATGCCGATCCAGAACGTCCAACAGTCGTGGCGTATGGTCTTCGGTTGGCCCGTCATCGAACGTCAGACCAAAGGTCATGCCATCGCCTGAGGCACCCCAGCGAATGCAGCCCAGAGAGAGCAAGTATTGAATAGTCCGCTTGAGTTGTCGTTTCATTTTTCGACAAAAAATCGCTTCGGTAGCGTCATACGGGTTGCGAATTCCGCTCGCCCGATGTAACGCTCGACGTGGGTGCGACGGAGTAGCAGGGGCCTAGCCAGACTTCGATTGTTCACTCCGGAAATGTAGGTGAAACCAAGCCGGATTCCCATATCAGCGGCTGATTGTAAGACACTCTCATTAATGGAATTTGAACCACCTACCGGATACGAAAGCGCAACACAAGGACGCTTGAGTTTGCTCTTCAGCAGCCCTACCGACGTCCCGATTTCCTTACGGATTTCCGTGGGCTCGAGGGACGATAGCACCGCATGCTCATGGGCATGACTTTCTACGAAGCTGCCGGCATCAACAATTCTCTGTAGTTGCTGCCATGTCATCGGTTGATCATTCTGGTGTTTAACCTTCATGGGTATCGCGAGCGCTTCGACGAGTCGGCCCAGGGCGTCACGCCTTTCCTGATTGGGAATCCCTTTCAGTCGTTGAAGTATTTGGCCCGCAACCGATCGTCGCTGATCACTGTTGGACGGAATGTCGATCCGTAGGCCGAGAACTTTTTCTTCTATAACGTCGGCTTTGGTTTCAAGGACTGCCTGACAGACCCAGTCAAACCAGAAGGGTTCTCGTTTTCCGACGAGTCCAGTGGAAACAAAAAACGTTGCCGACAAACCCAGGTCCTCAATAACGGGCAAAGCCTCCCGAAAATTGTCCTGAAAACCATCGTCAAATGTCACCATGATTGGTCTTGGTGGCAGGGGAGACTCGCCGTCGAGATTTCGAATCAGGTCATGAAGCCCGATGACGTCGAAATGCTTTTTGACAAATTGCATCTGCCAGCGAAAGTCGTCAGTGGTGGCGCTGATCAGTTCCAGATCGCCCGCATGGGAGTCGTCCCATCGCGGTAATACACGGTGGTAGGCAAGAATATTGAGGGGCATCGATCTGCTCCTCAGCAAGAAGTTCGATATTGCGGCCAATCGCGAGTGGTAGAAGGCCTGACTGAAAAGATGCGCCTTTCTCATCTGCTGTCAGCGTCAGACCTCGAACTTTATTAGTTTCATCAGTGTATAGCTGTTTTCCGAGCGAATTGCTGGTAAACCAGATCGCAACCGCTTCGATCTTACGAGACTTGGTCTGAAAGGCAAAAAGAAGACCTAATCTCGCAACTGAAATTTGCATTCCGGGTTGGAGCCCTCAGTCAGCATTGCAAAACAATACTTTTTGCAGACCCTGGCATGGGTCCAAAAGGCTAACGGATCGCGTAAGGTCCCGCTACAGCTCTTGCTCCCGCTCAGTTGCGTTCCAAGATCCCCGCAGATCAGACCGGAGGAACCGGAAAAAGCCCAACAGAAGTGCAAAATTCATCGCGACAAAAAAGGCGGGTATAGACACAAACGACGGGTTCAAACGGTTCGACCTTAGTCGGAGCAGGCCATAGACGGCAATTGCATAAAACAAAACCTGCCCTGCCAGGGTTGTGAGGTAGAACGGGCTCGACACTAAAAGCGCGTTGGTCAATAGCGCGATTATCATCAAATGCGGAACGAACCAGCGCAGCAGTTTGTGGCTCAAAAATGACAATGATCGACTTCCAACCAATGGGTTCAGCGCCCATTTAACTCTTGAGATTGACTGAAAATTGCCGGCTCCGATTCGTACCCGCCGACCATGCTCCGCCGCCAGATTGGGTGCCACCGTTTCACTGGCCTTGGACTCTGGGTCATATTTCACCATGTAGCCTTGCTTCGACACGTTCATGACGATCTGGAAGTCGTCGATGATGGTGTCGGTTGGCAGTGGTTCGTACAGGGATCTTCGGATTGCGTAGACGGCCCCATTTGCCCCCAAAAGTCCACCGATTCGAGACTCGTGAAATTTCAGGACCTGTTCGTATCGCCAGTAGGCACTATCCTGGTTCAGACCGGATTCCAGGTCGACCAAATGTAGTTCCCCGCAAACCGCTCCAACCCGTGGGTCAAAGAAATGCCGTACCAGCATTTTGATCGTGTCGGTATCGTACACCGTGTTGGCGTCAGTCATGACCAGTAGCTCGGAATCGGCCTGCTGCACCAGGTCGTTCAGCACGCTAATCTTGCCCCGGTTTGTCGAAAAGACTTTTGTGACCAGCCGCGGATCCGAAACGCCCCCTAGGATCTCTGCCGTTCGGTCGGTGCTGCCATCTGACCCCACAAGGACACGAAGCTTGTCGGGTGGGTAGTCCGCGGCCAGCAGGTTGGCGATCCGATCACCGATACACGATTCCTCGTTAAAGGCCGACACGACCACGGTTACGGTTGGAAGTTCGAGCACTGGGGCGGTTCGGCGGTCAGTTCTGTTCAATACATATGTTGTATCCAGATAGGCTTGTCGAATGCCGCTGATGGCAATGAGTAGAAGCGGGTATCCGAAGTAGGTGTACAGGATCAGGGTGGCGGATAGCCAGAACGCGGTTTCAATCATTAGATGATCAGACATGTTCCCGTTGGCGCGAGTCTGACCGCTTTGTCCATAGAACACAACGATCGCCGAAGAGCACCCATTTCAAGCCGCCTAATCAGGCGCCTGGCGCCCAGGGATTCGTCAATTGAGTGCTCTTTTAAAGGATTGATCTCCTGCGGCAGGAACGATACCTTCCAAGGAACCGGCGACTTGCGGGTCGTCAGCGCGAAGCCGCACGGTTTTGGCAATCAGCGGTTTCTGGTTTTGGTCAACTGATGCGGAAGACGGGCAATGAAATCAGCGTTTTTCTTCGCAGCCTGGGTCTCCACGTTCGCGTCGGGAGCCATTTTGGCTCAAGCGGTCAATGATGGCCGACAGACAGCATCAACTTTGGTTTTCAACGAAGTCAATGTCCAAGGTAACGCGGGCAGCATAAACCCCTTCGCGGTTCAGATTCTTCAGGATCACGTATGCGCAGCGGATCATGGGCGAAGCGGACACGTCTGTTTTCGGATTAGCAAATCACACGCCCTGACGTCCCCGGTTGTCTTTGGACGCCCCGGGGGTGCGCTGAGAATGGCCCAAGCAGACTGCGGACTGGTAATTACCGATAGTGCAGGTCAGTTTTCTGATCATTGCTACGACCCCGGCACCGGGGAATTTGTCGGCTTTGCCTGCGCGGCCGCGAGGGATACCCAGTGGACCGCGGGAGAAACGAGCGGAGGGCAAACTTACGACGGAAACAGATGCCTTACCCGAGATGGCCGATTGGTCGACCGGGGAAAGGTTATGTCGGGGCTAGGCTACGGCGTGGGTTTTGCAGACTGGAACGGAGACGGAATTCTTGACGCCGTGACCCGAAAAGGGATTTTTGCCGGGCCAGAATTCACAGACCCGCTTCCCGCACCGGATTTTTCTGATACGCGATTGTGCGAACGGGTTGAGGCGAACGGATCTCCAGGAGACGAGCTGCTGTGTATCGGGGGCATCGACCGGGTTGGCGGACTCCTGGTGCTCCACATACGGGATCGGGGGAGCATCACGGTCGATGAGCTCTCAGCGCAATGGAACTACTCGAGATTTCCTGTGGCAGACTTCAATGGTGATGGCCTTAGCGACTATGTTGATGGACTGACCGGCAAAGTCTACCTGGGCAACGGTAGCGGCTTCGATTACGAGACCTCCCTGCCGCTGCCGGATCTGCCCCACCCGCAGTCGAAGCGGTATGCTGCCACCGGCGACATGAACGACGACGGCGTCCTTGATATCTGCATGACGGGGAGCCCTGTTGCCTGCTGGCTAACTCAACGAACAAACCGTTTGGGGAATTCGGGATCGAGTCCCGTCCACAGCCTTGCGGAAAACGCTGCAACTGCAACGCTGGCCAAAACGCGGCAAGGTCCAACCAGCGCTGCTCCTAAAAGGACGAGGGACAAGGATAAGGAGCGGCACAGGCTGATCTCCTGGCAGATGAAATCGTTCTATGCCGAGTGCTCTCACGGCAGTCTTCAGTGTTGGCTCTACGATCGAGTGCAGCTGGTTTGTCGTTGGGCCGAAATAGAGCAGCAGTACCGTTCTGAGTGCATTGCCAGTGCTCGGTGGTATCTGGAGAATCTGAAGCGCCAGGGGCAACCAGGATGGCCTGACTGCGGTGGTGGATTCCAGGGTGCCGGAGTGAACCCCTGTGACGCAAAGTTTTATTACACGCCAACTGCTTTGTTCTGGCTGCGTCATCACGGCGAAGAAGTCACCGCAGATCTGGAATTTGAGCGGCAGGTTCTTTTGTCGTTTGGCTGGATGGGACAGGCGATAGCCCCGATTACTGATGAGAGTAATTTTACGGAGCGAAATTGGGGGGTCGCCATCAACGGTTTGGTTTATCTCCATGAACTGGGACTGGATACCAGTGCTGATCTCCGAGCGGCGGCGACCTACCTGAGGCAGCGCCAGCTTGAAAAAGGCAGTGGCTGGATCCTCCATAGCTGGAGTAGGCACGAAAACACCGAAATCGAAGGAAATCCTCAGTGCGCAAGTCCATGGATGAGCAACATGCTCCACTATGCAATGGTCAGGGCGGCGAAAATTGTCCCGGAGGCACAAGAGGTTGCCGACGCCATTGCCGTAGAGGCAAAGTCCACCGCTTTGTACGACAAACCATGGAACGCCGATCAGCGCGGTAGTGACGTCGTTCGCTACGTCTATTGTCCGGATCGACCAGATATTGAAAGGCGCTGGCACGAGGGCGAAGGCTGGAATTCCAACGCGCACTTGCCGGAAATCATCAGCATGACTGGAAACGAGAAGTTGTGGCGAAAGCTTGGATATCTTCGCTCAGCGCAAAAACCCGCACGGATAGCTGCCTGGCAGCACTATGGGGTTTGGTGACCTGTTGCGACTTTGTGCCGGTTTCTCACCCTGACGCGCATGCTCACGAGAACGATCCGTCGACTCCCTCAACACTGAGTGCATCTGCAATTTCGATGAACTCCAGCAGAGCGGTGGCTCAAGATCGTTGGCTGTAGGCTTTTGCCGGAATTCCGAGCATTGTTGTGTCAGGCCCACAGGATTTGGTCACAACCGCATTGGCCCCGATTTTCACATTGTCGCCAATGACCAGGCCCCCAATTATTTTTGCACCTGAGCCGATAAAGATGTGGTTGCCCAGCGTTGGCGATCGCCCTTTCTCGTCACCGATGACGACACCACTCTCGATCGTCACATTCCGGCCACCCGACACCTTGGAGTTAATCACGACCCCAACCGGATGCATGATGACGAAACCCGGACCGAAACTTGCCTTGACGCCAATGACACATCCGTTGATCAACCTGTTCAACCATTGCAGGAAAAAGGCGACGGGGTAACCCAAGAAATGACGGGAAAACAACTTCATGAGGCGGTAGAGAATTGAGGCGCTGGTCCCGTCGGTCAGTACCAGCCGAAGTGCACCAGGATTGGCGCCATCTTCCCTGAAGATCTCTCTTTTTCGCTGAAAATCGGATTGAATTAGTCGGAAAATGTTCATCAGTCGCTTGAAGGCCGGGGTTGTTGCGGCTTCTGGGGGGCAGCATGCAGGAGCCGCGTCCAGGTTTTCCCGCTCTAGTGTGTAGTAAAAGGAGTATCATACAGCGGCCTCGGGCTAGGCCGTCGGCCCGCCCGCGACGGCGCGAAACGCCGGCCTACTGCCTGGTGTGGTTGACCAAGGTCCACAATGGCCAAACAGTGTCCGGTGGCTGGCTTCCAGGAATAGGGTGGAGTTCAACGACTTGAGGATTGTTTTCCATCATCGAACTCGCGGAAAGGGTGCGGAAGGGGCGCACATTCGCGGAGTGACCAAAGGCCTTCGGGAACTCGGACATCATGTCAGCATTTTGTCGATGCCCGGTGCCGACCCGGAGTCCCAGGCTCCCGCTCAAGCGATGAAAGCCGGGCCGTCGCGGTCTGGCCTCGGGTTAAGGCGGCTTGTTGAGTTCACCAAGAAGCTGCCGCCTTTTGCGTTTGAAGTCTTTGAAATGGCTTACAACCTGGTGATCATCTTTCGTCTGTCCGCTCGCGTGCGAGCTGAAGAAGCGGAGTTGATCTACGAACGTTACAGCCTTTTTATGGTCGCGGGAGTCTGGCTTGCGCGCCGGCGCGGAATTCCCATAGTTCTGGAGATCAACGATTCGGTGCTGGTAAGCCGGGTAAGGCCTCTGGTTTTTGCCGGAATCGCCCGACGGCTGGAGGACTGGGCTTTCTCCAACGCCAACGGGTTGGTTTTCATCTCAGCGCAGTTTCAGAAGCTTGCCGCAGGCGCGTATCCTCGAATGGCCGCCTCAGTCGTGTCGCCTAACGCGGCGGACGTTGCGATCTTTTCTCCCGATCGAGTGAAGGATACAGACCTGAGAGCGCGGTTGGGCTTGTCAAATAAGGTGGTACTCGGCTATGTCGGTGCATTCGTTCACTGGCACGGTATCGACTGGTTCGTCGACCTGATTGCGCCGCGATTGAAGGACTTTCCTCAACTGTCGCTGCTGCTGGTCGGGGATGGCAAATGCTTTGAGAGCCTGCGCGATTCGGTAGACCGACATGGTGTCGCTGACCAAGTGATCCTGTCCGGACGAGTTACTCATAACCTTGTGCCAGCTTACATTGCTGCCATGGACTACGGAATTCTTCCCGATTCAAACATCTATGGCTCTCCTATGAAGCTCTTCGAATTCATGGCAATGGCCAAAGGGATGGTTGTTCCTGATTTTCCGCCGATTAGCGAGGTCGTTCGGGACGGCGAGACTTCGTGGCTGTTTCCGGCGTCTGATCGCGAGGGGTGCGTCCAAAAGGCGCTCTCGCTTGTCGGTCATCCAGATGAGCAAAAAACGGTCGGAACCAACGCTCGTAACTACATCTTGGAAGAGCGACAGTGGCGGCATAACGCAGAGCAGTTGCTGTCGCTCATTTAACGACGAATGCCGTTTGAGCGCTGAACACCGTCGACTATTGACCCGACACGGCCGCGCGGCGCGACAAAACCGCTGCAACCAGAGGATCGCGCTTTCGTTGGTCGATTCACGGCTACTCACAACTCCGGTGCATTCGCGATGCCAACCACGTTGCGCATTGGCTTGAGCTACGTGACTTTGCGGATTGTTAACTTCGCTTAATTTGCTCTGATTTGTCTCAGACTTAATCGATTACCACTGGCGGCGTCGCGGATGTGGATTAAACTCTAGCGGGTAAGAGCGGCGGGTCGGCTTCCAACAACGCGGTCTTATTGCTGGGCGGGGGTCTGGCTCAGCATGATGCCAATGGCCGTTCTCGACTCCGGCCGATTCTTTAGAGGCTCCTGAACAGGGTTCTCTTTCAACCGGAGTTGACGCCAAATACTTTGAATCAGGAAGTTACAGTGGCAAAGCTAACGCCAATTCAACAGGGCATGGTGTTCCACCAGCTGGTGGACAGCCGCTCCGGCGTTGATGTTGAACAGATTGTCGTTGAGCTCAATGAGCCCCTGGCGGAGGGGCACCTTCGCGTGGCCTGGAACGGCGCCATGGCTCACAATTCTGTGCTTCGATCGTACGTGTTGCGAGATGAGCAGGGCCAGTTTGAGCTGGGCGTCGCGGATGAATTTGCGCCGACATGGACGGTCCTTCAGGTAGGCGAGGCCGAATGGGCTGACGGTGCATACCTTGCCAGGGTCCTGGAGGAGGATCGCGCCCAGGGATTCGACCTGTTCGCTGGCCCTCCGATCCGGTTCACTCTGCTGGAGATTAGTCGCTCGCAATGGGTTTTCCTGTGGACTTTTCACCACATTCTGTGCGACGGCCGCAGCTTTCCGGACCTGCTGGTTGAGGTCTTCGATCGATATGACGCGCTGATCTCGGGGGAGTCATACGCAATTGAGCCACGGCCATCAGCGGAGTTGTTCCAACAGTGGCGAGCAGACTGGGCTGATTCGCAGGCGCTGGAGTACTGGCGCTCGCTGCTTGCGGGTTTTGACCACGCCACGCCATTTGTATCGGCCGATGCACCTGGAACGAACCGAGCGGACGTCGAAATTCAGCTCTCAGATGACCAGACAGCCGGTTTGTCTCGGTGGGCTACAGAAAACGGCCTGACGTTGAATGCCCTCGTGCAGGCCGCCTGGGCAATGGTACTCAGTCGCCACTGTGAGGAGGAAACGGTGGTTTTTGGCGCCACCAGGGCTGGTCGGGCAGCTACCGTGCCGGACGCTGATCGGATGGTTGGGGTCTTCATCAACTCCGTACCCGTCGTTGCCCGGCTGGCTGGGCAAACCCCCCGCGAACTGGCATCCGCCCTGAGGCAGCAGCAGATCGATGGTCGGCCACACGAACATGCGGCGCTGACTGATATTCAGCGAAGCACAGAGATTCCTCCGGGTCAGCCCCTGTTCCGGACGCTTCTGATGTTCGACAAACAGATCCTTAACGAAGCGATCATGCAGCGGCGGCGTTCCTGGACCACCCGTAAATTCAGGTTGCATGAACGCACGCCTTATCCAGTCACGATTTATGCTTATGCTGAGCCTGCCCTCTTTCTGAAGCTTTCGTTTGACGCCGACCTGCTGTCTCGTCCGGCAGCCGAACGGTGTCTGGAGCAGGTCCAAAACTGTTTGAGTGTCTTCGTCGAGAACCCTGATGTTCCCCTCGATAGCCTCTCGATTCTGGGTCCCAGGGAATACCACCAGCTCGTGGAAACCTGGAACGACACGGGCGCGGCAATTCCCGCTACAACGATTCACGAGGAGTTTGCAGCGCAGGCAAATTCTCGTGGCGAACAAACCGCCCTGATCGCAGGCGACCAGAAAACGAGCTATCGGGAACTCGATGAGCGATCTGCTCGCCTTGCCGAAAGACTGCAAGCCTTGGGTGTGGGCCCAGGTTCGATCGTCGGACTGAGCGTTTCAAGGTCTACCGAAATGGTGGTGGCGGTACTGGCGATTTTGCGTGCGGGCGGAGCTTACTTGCCGCTCGATCCGGAATATCCCGCTGAGCGCCTGCTGTTTTGCGTGCGAGACGCGGGAGTACGACTGCTGATTACCGAGCGCAGCTACAAGTCGCGCTTCAGTGAAACCGGTGTTCGTTTCCTTTGCACCGACGAGTTCGATACCCGTCCAGGACCTGCTTCCATCGAGTCTGCATGCGGTCCTGACGATCTGGCCTATCTGATCTACACCTCAGGTTCAACGGGCCAGCCTAATGGGGTCTTGGTCGAACACCGGAACGTGGTGAATTTTTTCACTGGTATGGACGATGTTGTCAGGCACGACAAGCGAAAGACCTGGCTCGCGGTGACGAGTCTTTCTTTCGATATATCCGTTCTTGAGTTGCTGTGGACTCTGACACGCGGCTATACGGTTGTCCTGCACGGCGCACTGGCAAGTGCTGAGTTAGCGCCCGAACCCGTTGCCTTCAGCCTGTTTTATTTTGCCAACGAACCCGATCACGCCAAGAAGGACCCATACCGATTGGTATTGGAGGGCGCGCGATTTGCGGATGATCACGGCTTTGAAGCAATCTGGACACCGGAACGCCACTTCCACGCCTTTGGCGGCCTGTATCCCAATCCGTCGGTGATGGGAGCTGCGATTGCAGCCAGCACGCGAAACCTCGAAATTCGGGCAGGAAGTGTCGTGTTGCCCTTGCACAGTCCTTTTCGGGTTGCTGAGGAGTGGGCTGTTGTCGACAACCTGTCCAACGGCCGTGTCGGTATCGCCTGCGCCTCCGGATGGCAGCCCAACGATTTTGTGCTCGCCCCCGAGAACTATGAGCGGCGTCACCAGGTGATGTACGACAACCTTGAGCAGCTGCGTGCCCTCTGGCGCGGAGAGAAGGTCCAGGCTGAAAACCCCAAGGGTGACCGAGTAGAGATCGGGACCCTGCCCAGACCTGTTCAGCCCGAGCTCCCGGTCTGGATCACCGCCGCAGGCAGTCCTGCTACTTATGAGCAAGCTGGACGGATCGGCGCCAACGTCCTCACGCATCTGCTAGGTCAGACCATTGAGGATCTAAGCCAGAAAATTGCGCTTTACCGGGCGGCGCGAAAGGAAAATGGCCACGATCCCGACGCCGGCCGGGTCACGCTGATGCTGCATACCTTCGTTGGCCCGGAAAATGAAGCGGTCAAGCAGATCGTCCGTGGGCCCATGAAGGATTACCTCCGAGGTTCAGCCAGCTTGGTCGGTCAATATGCTGATGCCTGGACGGCATACAACAAGGGCCCGTCCTCCACTGAGGTTGCGCAAACCGCACTGGAAGACCTGAGTCCGGACGAATTCGAGAATCTGCTTGAGTTTGCCTTTGAACGTTATTTTGAGACCAGCAGTCTGCTGGGCTCGCCAGAAAAATGCGTCGACCTGGTGAATGCCGTCACGGGAGTCGGTGTGTCTGAGATCGCCTGCCTGGTAGATTTCGGTGTCGACGTCGATGCGGTGCTTCAGCATCTACCGTATATCAACGACCTGCGAGAGCTCTTGAGACTGCGCGCTTTGCGCGACCAGGCGACGGTAGCGGAGGACATCGTGCGACACCAGATTTCGCATATGCAATGCACGCCGAGTATGGCTCGTATGCTGCCATTGCTGAGTGCAGATTCCGCAACTTACGGTTCAATTGAGCAGCTGCTGATCGGGGGTGAAGCACTGCCGTCGGATCTGGTGACGGAGCTTCAGCAGATCATGCCAGAAACACGCATCGTCAACATGTATGGACCGACGGAAACGACAATCTGGTCGACGATTGACCCAATCGCGGCCGACTTCGATCGCGTGACGATTGGCAGACCAATCGCCAACACCCGCTGCTTTGTGTTGGACAAAGAACAAAGGCTCGTTCCCCAGGGTCGGCCGGGCGAACTGTATATCGGCGGCGAGGGCGTAACGAGGGGGTACCACAATCGCGAGGAACTCGACCAGCAGCGTTTTATCAGTGATCCCTTCGATGAGGGAAAGAAGCTATATGCCACTGGTGACGTCGTGCGATACGGCGAGGACGGGCGGCTGGAGTTCCTTGAAAGGGTAGACCACCAGATCAAGATCCGCGGCCACCGCGTTGAGCTTGGCGAGATCGAAGTCTCTTTACGTGCGCATCCGGAAATCGATTCGGCCGTGGTAGTGGCTCGAGACGACAGCGCGGGTACCAAGCAACTGGTGGCCTATTATGTGCTCGCCGATCCAGCGCTCGCCCTGGCAAACACGTCACTTCGCGAATTCATTCGGAAGAGCCTGCCGGATTTTATGGTGCCGAATCATTTCCTGGCGATCGACGCGATTCCCTTGACACCAAACGGGAAAATAGACCGCAAGGCGTTGCCGAACGTAGACGCATCCACGGGCCCACGCAAGGACCGCGCTTTTCAGGACGCCTCCAACGAGTCGGAGAAGAAGATCCTGGACATCTGGAAACAGGTTCTGGGACTGGGCCATATCAGCGTGACTGACAATTTCTTCGATCTGGGTGGACATTCGATTCTGGCAGTGAAGATGCAAGGTATCTTGTCTTCGAACTTTGACCGCCATTTGTCAGTTACCGATTTGTTTCGGTTTCCTACGGTCAAAGCCCTGGCAGACTACCTCGATGACGGTGGCCATGAGGCGATTCAAACCGGACTGGATCGAAGCGAAGCGCGAGCTCAGGCTAGACGTGCTTCGAGGGGAAGGCAACGGCGCGGGCGCTAACGTGGATTTGCACGACATAGTCGCTACCGAGAGCTATTCTGCACAGCCTGCGAAGTGATCCGCGGCAAGAAGAAGTGAGTACAAACCTGGACATTTCAAACGATATCGCGGTCGTCGGGATGGCCTGCCGGCTGCCCGGCGCGCTGGATGCCGGCGCATTCTGGAGCAACGTGCGGGACGGCGTCGAGAGCGTTACGCCGCTGACCGACGAGCAGCTGCGTCACCAGGGTGTGCCCGACAGCGTCCTTGATGACCCGCGCTACGTCAAAGTTGCCGCGATCCTGGACAAGATGGATCAGTTCGATCCCGGGTTTTTTGGCTTCGGCGCGCTGGAAGCGTCCATGATGGATCCGCAGCACCGGCAGTTCCTTGAGGTGGCCTGGGAGGCGCTGGAGAACGCCGGACACGACCCGGCGCAGTTTGACGGCGCGGTCGGCGTTTTTGGTGGCTCCGGTCACAACGCGTACATGCCGTACAACCTGTTCACCAACCCGCAGTACATGAACCGCCACGGCCTGTTCCTGGTCCGCCACACCGGCAACGACAAGGACTTCCTGACCACCCGCGTGTCCTACTGTTTCAACCTGACCGGCCCTAGCGTCAATGTGCAGACCGCCTGCTCGACTTCGCTGGTGGCCATGCACCTGGCTGCACAGAGTCTGCTCAGCCACGAGTGTGACATGGCCCTGGCGGGCGGCGTCACGATCGAGATGCCGCATCACCGCGGCTACACGTATCAGGAGGGTGAAATCCTGTCTCCCGACGGCCACTGCCGGCCGTTCGACGCCAACTCCCAGGGGACGCTGTTTGGCAGCGGAGCGGGAGTGCTCGTGCTCCGGCGCATGGAGGACGCGCTGGCTGACGGCGACAACATCCTCGCCGTGCTGAAGTCCTCGGCCGTCAACAACGACGGGGCGGGCAAGGTCAGCTACATGGCGCCGAGCGTCGACGGCCAGGCGGCGGCAATCCACGAGGCGCTGATGGTGGCTGACATCAATCCCGACAGCATCGACTACGTCGAGTGTCACGGGACCGGTACCCCGATTGGCGACCCGATCGAAATCGCCGCGCTGACGAGCGCCTATCAGCGCGAGACCGACAAGAAACAGTTCTGCGGCGTTGGCTCGGTGAAGGCGAACATCGGGCACCTGGACACCGCCGCGGGCGTTGCCAGCGCGATCAAGGTGATCCAGGCCCTGCGGCACCGGGAACTGCCGCCGAACATCAACTTCACGGCGCCCAATCCGGCGATCGACTGGGAATCCAGCCCGTTCTACGTCAACGCCCAGGTCAAACCCTGGCACCGCGATGACGGTCCCCGGCGTGCCGGGGTCAGCTCCCTGGGTGTCGGTGGCACCAACGCGCACCTGATCTTCGAGGAGGCGCCGCCGGCTCGGGCCAGCGCGCCGCACCGCAGCGAGCGGGTGCTCCTGACGGTGTCCGGGCGCACGGAGAAGGCGCTCAATCGGAACAGCAAGAAGCTCGCGCAGTACCTCGAAACCCACCCGGACGTGCCGCTCGCGGACTTGGCCTATACGCTGCAGACCGGACGACGAAGCTTTGGCCAGCGCCGCGTCCTGGCCGCCGCGGACCACGCCGAGGCGATCGAACTGCTGACCCAGCAGCCGGCTGACCGGGTGCTGACGGCGGCGGCGCCGGAGCAGGCTGCCGAGGTCGCCTTCATGTTTGCCGGCGGCGGCGCCCAGTATCCGGGCATGGGCAAAGACCTTTATGACACCGAACCCGTGTACCGCGCGGCGGTGGACGAGTGCCTGAACCATCTGAAGGATTTCATCGACTTTGACCTGAAGTCGCTCATGTACCCGGCGCCGGATCAGCTAGAGTCGGCGCGCGCTGAGCTCGAGCGCCCCACCCGGTCACTGACATCGCTGTTTACCGCCCAGTACGCCCAGGCGAAGCTCTGGATGTCCTGGGGTGTGGAGCCGGTCTGTCTGACCGGCCATTCCATGGGCGAAAACACCGCCGCTTGTATCGCCGGCGTGATCAGCCTGCGCGACGCGGTGGGGCTCGTGGCGCTGCGCGGTCAGCTCTTCGAGACCGTGCCGGAAGGCGGCATGCTCAGCGTGCAGGCCGGCGAGGAGCGTCTGCGCGAGCTGATGGACAACGCGTTGTCGCTCGCCTGCGTCAACGCACCGGAACTGTCCGTGGTCTCCGGCCCGAGCGAGTCCCTGGCCGCCCTCGAAAACACGCTGAACCAGCAGGAAATCGAGTTTCAGCGGGTGCGCATCAACATCGCCGCGCACAGCAGCATGCTGGAGCCGATCCTCGAGGCCTTCGGCGACTACCTGCGTTCCATGGAGCTCAGCGCACCGAAAATTCCGCTGACGGCCAATCTCACTGGTTCCTGGATGACCGACGAGCAGGCGACCGACCCGGACTACTGGGTGCAGCATCTTCGGCATACGGTTCGATTCGCCGACTGCGCCGAGGCGCTGCTGGCCAAACCGAATCTCACCCTGCTGGAGGTTGGGCCCGGCAAGACGCTGTCGAGTCTGTGCCAGATTAACCCGGCGAACACCGTCGGGGGTGGCATTGTCCATTCCATGCGACATCCGGATGACGGCGAGTCCGATCAGGCATTCATGCTGCGGATGTTCGGCGCGCTGTGGCAGGCCGGCGGGGTCAGCGACTTCAGGCCTTACTGGGACGGCGAGCGGCGGCAGCGGCTGGCGCTGCCGACCTACAGCTTCGACCACGCGCGCTACTGGGTCGAGCCCGGGGACGAGGTGTTCTCGGAAGGCAACGTGGCGGGTCTGAAGCGCGAGGAAGACATCGCCCACTGGTTTTACCAGCCCGTCTGGCGTCGCGCCGGCAGGTTGCCCGACACGGCGCCTGAACGCACGCAGCAGCGGATCATGGTGGTTGGCGACGGCCAGGAAGCGCGCGCGCTGGCCAGCCGGATTGAAGGCCGGGCAGCGGTTATCCGCGCCACCCGGGGAGCGGAGCTGGCGCCAGCCGACCACGGCTTCAGCCTGCCGCTGGACCAGGCGGAGGCGTGGGCGGACCTGCTCGCCGGGGCGGCGCAGAGCAACGAGCTGCCGACGGACGTGGTGGTGTTTGTCGAAGGCGACAGCACCGCGGACCCCGTCGAGTCGGTGTTCCAGCCGCTGTTTGCCCTGGTCAAGGCAGTGGCGGACGAAGATCCCGAGGAGGGCATGACGATCACCGTCGTGACCCGCGGCCTGTTTGCGGTGGGCGCCGAAACGGTAGCCGACCCTGGCCAGGCCCTGGCGCTCGGTCCGGTCGGCGTCGCCAACCGGGAGCTGCGGTCGGTGGAGGCACGCCTGGTGGACCTGGAGGCCGGCAGCGGTTCCGCCGGCAACTGGCTTGCCTCGCTGGAACGGGAAATTCTCGTTCGCGCAGCCGGCGACCCGGATGAGGAAACGGGTGACGCCGTGATTGCGCTGCGCAACGGCCAGCGTTTCGTCAGCGGCTTCGACGCGGCGCTGCCGCCGCAGGGTGCGCCCCTGGTGAAACTCAGGGACAACGACACCGTGGTGATCACCGGCGGCATCGGCGGCCTGGCGCTGGTGGTGGCGGAAAAACTCGCAGAGCAGGCGAAGCTCAACCTCGTGCTCGTTTCCCGGCGCGAGCTGCCGCCCACTGATGAGTGGGAGACGCTGGCTGAGGGCCCCGGCGCGCTGGCTAAGCGATTCAAGACGCTCCTGTCGATCAGCAAAAAGGCGACGGTCACTCACCTTGCGGCCGATATCAGCCGCCCTGACCAGGTGACGTCACTGCGCGCGAGGATCGGGGAACAGTTCGGTCCGGTCTGCGGCGTTGTCCACACCGCGGGCGTGATCGACGACGCGCTGATCCAGCTCAAGGAGCCGGCCGACGCCCGTCGCGTCCTGGCCCCCAAGGTGCAGGGCACCCGGTTGCTCGACCAGGCGTTTGCCGGTGAGCAGCTCAGGTTTTTTGTGGCGTTTTCGTCCATCAGCGCCTTTGCCGGCCTGCCGGGCCAGATCGACTACGCGGCCGCCAACGCCTATCTCGACAGCTACTGTGCGCACCGCGACGGCACCAACGGCACCGCCTACACGGCGATCAACTGGCCGGCGTGGCGCCAGGTGGGTATGGCGGCGTCCATCGCCGACGGCAGCGCAATCGAGCTGGCGGCGCTGGGTGAGGCCGTTACTCACCCCATGCTGGGAACCTGCGTGACCCGAACCGAGGAACGCTGCGAGTTCATCAAGATCTTCAGTCCCGACACGGACTGGGTGCTGGACGAGCACCGGCTCGCCGCCAGCAACGACGCACTGATCCCCGGCGCGGGCTACATCGAGCTGGCGCGGGCGGCTTTTGCCGAGGCGACCGGGCAGTCCACGGTGGCCATGGCCAACGTGTTTTTCATGGCGCCGTTTTTTGTTCCCGATGGTGACCGCCGCGCACTGAAGGTGGTGGTGGACCTGGCTGAGGGTGAATTTCTCATCAGTAGTGAAGCCGGCCGTGAGTGGACCGAACACTGCCGCGGCGACATCACTCCGGCTGCGCCGAAGTCGATCAGCGCGGAGCCGCGCAGCGAGCTGCTGGCGCGCTGCACGGAGCGGGTCCAGCGGTTCGACGAGGCGGACCACCATCCGCATCTGAATTTTGGGCCTCGCTGGGCCAGCCTGAAGGCGATTCACCTGGGGCAGGGTGAAGCGCTGGAGGAGATTGACCTCGGGTCCCACGAATCCGATCTGGAGCACTACCGGCTGCATCCGGCGATGCTGGACATGGCGACCGCGGGCGCGCAGGCGCTGATTCCCGGCTATCAGCCGATGGACGAGCTGTATGTGCCGGTCGGTTACCAGAACTTGACCTACTTCGGGGCCACCGCCGGACGCTGGTACAGTCACGTGACCTACCGCGAACAGGAAGCCAGCGAAGGCCGCGCGGGAGACAGTGTCACCTTCGACATCGTGGTGACCGACGAAGCGGGTACGCCGCTGCTGATGGTGCAAAACTTCACCATGCAGCGGTTGGCCGCCGCGCTCAGCGCGCCGCCGGCCGACGATGAGCTGGACCCGGCACTGAAGCGGACGCTGGAGCTGGGTATTTCGCCCAAGGAGGGCGCCACGGCGTTCGACATGGCGCTGCGCCGGGTGGGGCTGCCCCAGGTTGCTGTTGCGGCCTTTGAAATCGATCTCATGGTGCAGCAGCTTACGCAGAGCGGGGGCGGCGGTGCCCGCGCCACGGTGGTGGCCGACTCCGGCCACGACGCTGACATCGACCCCGATATTCCGGTCATCGAAGCGGCGATGCTCGACCACGAGGCGATCGAACTCGCCGTTGTTCGTTCGCACCTGGACGAAGAGGACGAACGCCGCCTGGTCGCACATTTTGTGGTGGACCCGGATGAATATGTCACCGTCAGCGATCTTCGGCGGCACCTGAAGGCTGAGCTGGCGCCGGAGCTGCTGCCGCAGCACCTTATCGAAATCGACGAGATCCCGCTGGACAGCAGTGGTCAGCCGAAGCGCAAGCTGCTGACTGACCCGTTTGCGCCCGTCGACACCTTCGAGGCCCCGGAAACGCCAACGCAGAAGGCGATTGTCGCCATCTGGCAGGAGGTGCTGGACGTGGACCGGATCGGCGTCGATGAAAATTTCTTCGACCTGGGTGGCCACTCGCTGCTGTCGATCCGCGCCATCACCAAGACCAACAAGAAATTTGGTGTGCAGCTCAACCAGGCGATTATGGCGCTGCAGACCCTGGAGCAGGTAGCTGCCGAGGTCGATTCCCAGCGCGGAATCGACGAGGTGGACGAGACGGCCGCGGCGCCACCAGCGGCCACGGAACCCGACGCTTCGGCGGAGCCTGAAGCCGAAAAACCAGCGCAGCGCCGCGGGCTGGTCAAGTCGCTGTTCGGTAAACGCTCGTGACGCCGCTGTTTTTCGGCCCTTCAGCGGAACCGCTGTTCGGGGTCTACCACCCCCCGGGGGGACGCCCGCGCAGTGAAGGTGTGCTCGTATGTTACCCCTTTGGCCAGGAATACATGCGAGCCCACCGGGCCAACCGGCAGCTGGCCATGCTGCTGGCCAAACAGGGGTACCACGTGCTGCGCTTTGACTACAGCGGCACGGGCAACTCGAGTGGCGTGCTGGCCGACGCGGACCTAGAGCAATGGCTCACCGACATCTCGGCCGCGGCCGAGGAGCTTCGCGAAACCGCCGGAATCACCCACCTTCACCTGATCGGGCTGCGTCTGGGTGGACTGCTCGGTGCGGTGGCCAGTACCCAGCTCGAACTCGACCGCCTCGTGCTGTGGGATCCGGTCAACTCTGGCGCGGCTTACGAAGCGGAACTTCAGGAGGTCATGCACCTCGGGGACGAGGCGCACAATAACTTCATCGACGACGACGGTACGCTCTATTTCAACGGCTTCGGACTATCCAAGGCGCTGCGCGATGGGCTGGCTGGCGCCGATCTGCTGACGATGGAGCCGCGGGCGAAACGGGTTTTCCACGTCGTCTCGAGCGACTATCCTGAAGGGCAGAAGCTCAGATCGGCGTGGCAGCAGTTGCCCAACTATGAATTCAGCCTGACGCCAGCGCCCGGAGACTGGAATTACGTGGACGACTTCGGCGGTATCCTGCTGCCGCAGCCCATCATCCAGGCGATTGTGGGCTGGTTTGGAGAGGACGAAAACTCCCGTGCGTGAGAGAGCGGTCAGAATCGGTAAACCCACGCCCCTGACGGCCATTGTTTCCCAGCCGGACAGCGTGGACGCCAGCGCCCCCGCGGTGGTCATCCTGAACTCCGGCGTGATGCACCATGTGGGCACCTGCCGCATGTCGGTCCATATCGCGCGAACCTTGGCCCAAGCCGGCTATCTGTCGGTGCGGTTCGATTTTTCGGGTATCGGGGACAGCGAGACCCGCCGTGGCAGCAAGCCCTTCGAGGAAACCGCCATCGAGGAAACCGCTGAGGTGATGAACTACCTTGAGCGCAAGCGTGGCATCAATCGCTTCGTGCTCTATGGCCTGTGTTCCGGCGCGGACGGATCCTATGAGGTGGCGAAGGTCGACTCTAGGGTCATTGGTATCATCCAGATCGATCCGTTCTGCTATCGCACGCCAAGATGGTATTTCCACCACTATGGTCCGAGACTTTTAAATCCCAATGTATGGATGCGTTTTGCCAAGCGATTGTTTCGTCTTAATAAACCGGCCAGTAGAGGGGACCAGCCAGACGACGAATTCGTGGAAATGCCCAGCTATATTCGAGTAAAACCTCCGCGAGAGCAGGTGGCTGAGGGACTTTCAAAAATTGTCGAGGCCGGTACGCAGATTTTTGCGATCTTTACCGGCGGTCAAATGCAGACGTTGAATTATCCCGGGCAGTTCGAAAGTAGTTTTTCGGACGTGAATTTTGCTGGCCGATTGAGGGTCGATTACCATTTCGACGCGACGCATATTTTGACCGGCCTCAGTCACCAGAAGCAGATTCCGGAGGACATTGTGGCTTGGGTCCGCATTGTGGATAGGAAAACCCGGTAGGCGCTTCAAACCTCAGTAATCCTTAAGTGCTGGTCCAACCACTCGGTAATCGTTGACTTCAGCCAACGCCGTTGCGAGGGTTCCGGGTAAATGTGTTCCGCGTCTCGCTGATAGATTTCAGTCAGGTTTGGTGATGCCCCCACAGCATTTGTCAGCTGGCCCTGGTGATTGTAGTAACGTTCTATGCCCCCGGTGAAGATCGCGAGTATCCTAACTCCTCGGTTCAGCAGTTTTTGGTATCGCTCGATCATCTGGTCGTCGCTCTCCCAATTGCGTAACGACACCGGCGTTAGCATCCCGTCACCGGATCCGGAAGACCTGAATTTCCGAATTACGCCCCGGACCATCGGCGCAACCTTGAGAATCCGTGGCAGGTAGTACCGCAATTGGTATGCCCTCGTTTTTTTAGCAAAGCCATCAAGCAATACAACAGCATCGATGCAGGAGAATTGCTCGGCGATCTGGCTTGCGTCGTCGGCGCCCGAACACAGCCCGATCAGTACGAAACGTTCAACTCTCGCAGAATCCAACAACTCTTTAACGGCCTGAAAATCCAGTGAATTCGCCTCAGGTCGATCCATGTCTCTTCGGTAGCTGTCGCCTTTCCCGGACTGATCGAAGCGCACGGTGACAAATCCTTTCTCGGCCATCTCATCCGCATACTCGAGGAATAGCCGAAAGGGGCCCATCGATGGAAGCAGCCCGGAATTGAGAAAAATCAGCGCTGTACCGTTGTGTTTGTCTGGAATTTGAGAAAAACCCAGTAATTCCCTTTGTTTACCAAAACGATGAATTTCCGGTTTCATGGGCGTCCGCACCACTCTACGGTGGTGCTCACGATGTCGTGACCGTAAATCATCTTTAAATCTGCCAAGGCCCACTCACAGTCGAGGTTAACCTGCGAGACGTTTGTGCCCGGAAAAGACTCGGTTGTCGCAATGACAAGCGTATTCTCGTCATCACCGGGTTCAATTGCGAAGTCGGCAAAGCTTGATATCAAGTCTGCCGAAACAGCGTGACCCGCCAGTACGCCCTCCGATTGTGGTCCAAATTTGATAGCTCGAAGCTCTTCCAAGTACTGCTTTCCGTCCCAAACTGGGTCCCAGGCAATGGTTTCGGCACGGCTACCGGCCCCATCCAGTGCGGCAAGCATCAAAGCGGCAGAAAAACGCACCCCAAAGGTGATTACTCTGGTGGATCCAGACAGGTCGCTTAGCTCTTGGAGCGCTTCCTGACAGTCCGCAATCCACGTCTTACAGGTGACTTCACCCAGGTCGCCAGGCGCGTTCCCGCACGCCGACAAGTCGACCCGAAGTACGTCGATGCCTGCTTCCGCCAATTTGCTTGCCGTCTTGTTCAGGGTCCAATGACTCCGCAGATTGTCGCCGAAGGGTGGTGCGACAATCAGCACGGCTCGATCTCGGGTTTGGCCAGAGGCTGGATGAAATGTGCCGAACAACTGTTGGCGTTGGCCAAAGAATGCGTGGTCCATGCGGCAAATGTGTTCTTTTGGTAAGCCTGACTCCTGTAATCAGGAGTCTCCCTAGCCTTCTATAATGACACAACAAGTCGTTGCGGGTGGCTCTCGCCTTGCACTCCGACACTTTTTTGCATTTGCCGCAGAGGGAAAACGGAAGGCGTTGCGTTTATGTAACAGGTGTCGCTGATGCTGGAGCTAGAGGCGGTGTCCCTTTCTTTTGGTCAAGTTACAAAAGTTTATGCGACCGCTGCTGAGCCCGTTGCTAAAATTAAGGTTTAGGTAATCGGCCGTGAAGTCCAAGGAAATGCCAGTGGCTGCAGGGGAGTCCGGCGCAAACCATCTCTGGAGACGCTTTTCCGACCTTGTCGCCCGACAGGGAGATCGGATCGCGTTGGTGGACGTCTCGTCGGGCCTGCAACTGTCGTACGCGGAACTTGCCCGCGATGCAAGCACCGTCGGTTCCGCGCTTCAAAATCTTGGGGTTTCCGGCGGGAATGTCGTTCCGGTTCTCGCACATCGGTCGTCAAGGGCGGTTGCCGGGTGGCTGGGGGTGCTCGCGACCGGCGCAGCGTACCTGCCGATTGACCCTCGCTATCCCGAGGCGAAGATTCGAGTCATGCTCGATGATTGTAAGGATGCTGTTTGCCTCGTTGACGAGGGCTTGGACCTGCCTGCACAGGATCTGAAGCTGGTGAGGCTATCCGAGGCCTTGGAATCAACTATCGATAATCAGGGTTTTCTTCCTGCCCACGGCTTGGCAGACGATTCGACCGCATGCCTGATGTTTACCTCGGGCAGCACTGGCAGGCCGAAAGGGGTCCGGATAACCCACGCCGGAATCAGCCGGCTATTTGATCCATCACACTACGGCGATTTCGACGGTTCCACCAAAACTCTTCAGATTTCAGCACCGACCTTCGATGCTTCATTATTCGAGCTGTTCGGCGCCCTCGCGTGCGGTGGAACCTGCGTCCTGTATCCGCCCGAAAACATACCGCAACCCGCCGAACTCGGCCGGATCATCAAAACTCATGGTGTAGAGACGGTATTCCTGACGACATCGCTATTTCATCAGTTTGCCGCGCTGGCGCCCGAGTGCTTTGCAGGTCTGGAACGGCTCTTCGTCGGCGGAGAGGCACTCGCCGTCCAGCATTGCCTCAACGTATATGCACAAAACGCCGGTATCAGAATCATTAACGGTTACGGACCGACTGAAAACACCGTATTTACTACTGCTTATGTGGTGCCCCGGGACCTCGACCCCGCCGGGCCGATGGCTATCGGGCAGGCATTGCCGAAAACAGGAGTAAGGCTGCTGCGAGACGGGAACGACGTCTTGGATGGTGAAATCGGCGAGCTGTTTACCAGCGGGTCGGGTGTTGCGGGTGGTTACTGGAATCGGCCCGAAGAGACGGCCGAACGATTTGTCGAGATGGATGGCCGGCTTTACTACCGCACCGGGGATCTCGCCAGGCGAGATGCGCACGGCTGTTTTTTCTTCGAGGGCCGCAATGACGGTCAATTAAAGGTTCGGGGGCATCGCGTGGAGCCGGGAGACCTGGAGAGTCACCTGCTGGCGCATCCCGATGTCTCGGATGCCCGTGTCCGAATCAAGCCTGATCGGCAGCGCGAAAAGCAGCTCGTCGCCTACTATCTTGCCGAAGTCCCCCAAAAAGGCCTTAGGAGCTTTCTCGCGGAGCGACTTCCTGAGCCTATCGTGCCTGCTCAGTTCATTCATATGGACAGCTTTCCGCTGGGGCCGACGGGCAAACTGGACGAGCATCGGTTGCCAAACCCCTACGAATCCGAAATTAACGAGACGAATAGCGGGCCTGCGTTTGGCGATGAGGCTCAGAAATTGGTGGCCAGCGTCTGGGCACGCTTTCTGCCTGCCGGCGAGCTTGGGGACCCAGATCGGAACTTTTTTGACGCTGGTGGCACATCCCTTCAGACGCTAGAACTCGCTCAGCACCTTACGAAGCTCGCGGGCCGGGAGGTATCGGTGACTCGCGTATTTGAGTATCCCACAATCCGCCAGATGGCGGCGTTCATTGGTGAGACGCAGCAGGCCCAACAGGAGGATGCAGGTCAGCGAGCGGCGGCAGCCCGAGCATCGCGACGCCGGCGGCGCGGAAGGATAACTACCTCATGAATGACTCACAGTTCGCCGTAGAAGATGCGGTGGCAATTGTCGGTATGGCCGGACGATTCCCGGGTGCCAACAGCGTGGAAGAACTCTGGCAAGGTTTGCTCGAGGGAGTCGACGGGGTGCGGCTGTTTACAGAGTCCGAGATTCATCCGGTAGATCGCGCGATAACGTCTGACGGTAACTACGTTCCTGCCCGTGGCATCGTCGATGGCGCAATGGATTTCGATGCAGAGTTCTTTGGAATTTCCCCAATGGAAGCCCGCATCATGGATCCGCAGCATCGGGTTTTGATTCAACTGACCTGGCATCTCTTTGAAAACGCGGGTATCAACATACGACGCGTTGATGATCGCGTCGGTGTGTTTGTGGGCTCGAACTGGAATCGCTACCAGTCTGATTATCTCAGCTCTCCTTCAGGCCAGCAGCTCGTTAAGCGATTCGGTGAGCTGAACTCTTCGATAGCCAATGAACATGACTTCCCAGCGACTCGGTTGGCGTATCTGTTCAATTTTCGAGGCCCCTGTATCAATCTGTTGACCGCCTGCTCAACCGGGCTTGTCGGGGTGTGCCAGGGAGTCAGCAGCCTGCTGAACTTCGAAAGCGACTGTGTGGTTGCAGGAGGCGTATCGCTAAATCCGCCTTCGAATCGCGGCTACCTTTACAACGAAGGTGGGATGCTTTCCAGGGATGGACGAACCAGGCCATTTGATGCCGAGGCGAGCGGAACAACCTTCAACGAAGGTGCCGCCCTGGTCTTGCTCAAGCGGCTGGAAGACGCACAGAACAGCGGCGACACGATCCACGGGGTCATCCTGGGCGCGGGAATCAACAACGACGGAAACAGCAAAGTCAGCTTTACCGCACCGAGTGTCGGCGGACAGGCGGATGCGCTGCGTCTCGCGCTGGGCGTAGCGGATGTTGAGCCGGAATCCGTCACCCATATCGAAGCGCACGGTACCGCAACCCCCCTGGGTGATCCGGTCGAGGTGGCTGCCCTGAAAGAGGTTTATGGCCGCGGCGAGGTGCCGTGCTTTTTGGGTTCGATCAAGGGGAATATCGGCCACCTGATTCATGCCGCGGGTACAGCCAGCCTGATCAAAATGGCGCTCTCGCTTCGGCACGCGACAATTCCGGGTGTCCAAAACTATGTTAAGCCGAATCCAAACCTTGGTCTCGAAGGAACGCGTTTCGCCGTCAACAGTCAGTCTCAGGCGTGGGATTTACCGAACGGGATGGCAAGAAGAGGTGCCGTCAGTTCGTTTGGCGTAGGTGGTACCAACGCCCATGTTCTTCTCCAGGAGTGGCCCGAATACCGCGAGTCGGACAGGCTTTCCCGCGTTCCTGCGCTGCTCCTCAGCGCACGCACGGAGGGAGCCCTAGATCGCCTGGCAAAAGCGATGATCGGCCGCCTGACCAAAGTGGATGCTGCCGACACGGCCGACGCCGCCTACACGGTCCTGAAAACACGCGAGCCTCACGCTTTTCGTGGCGCCCTGCTCGGCGCGCCCGAATGCTGGCCGGATGTTGCTGCTGAAAGAGCTCTTAAGAGCAATCCCGGATCAGCATGGACTGCCGCCAAGGCGGGAGCCGCGACGGATTGTGTTTTCATGTTTCCGGGACAGGGTGCCCAGCAACCCGGCATGGCAGCAGGGTTCGTCGGCCAGCTCGAATCGGTGGGTGAGGACGTCAGACGGATGCTCGCTGCAGCTGGAGAGCGAGAAGCAATCCTGACAGAGCTGTTGTTTCATGCCGACCCTGAAGATTATCGGGCTCAGGAAAAGCTTCGTCAGACCGAACTCGCCCAGCCCGCGCTGTTTGCTGTCTCCTGGGCCCTGGGGAACTACTGGATCAATCACGGACTGGAGCCGGCAGCACTGATTGGGCACAGCATTGGAGAGTTTGCCGCCGGATGTATCAGCGGCATGTGGTCGCCCGAGGTCGCGATGAAGATCGTCTGCCGTCGCGGGGAGCTCATGCAAGCTCAGGAACCTGGGTCGATGTTGGCCGTTCGATCCGGTTTCTCGGACCTTTCCGAACACCTGCCGCCTGAACTCTCGCTGGCGGCCGTAAACGGACCTCGCAGCGTTGTGGTGGCCGGCAAGACGCCTGACGTTGAGGCGTTTGCCACATCTTTGAAGCAGCGCGGTACGGCATGCCAGATACTCAACACCTCCCATGCCTTCCATTCGACGATGATGAAAGCGGCTTCTGATGAGCTGGAGGAATACCTCAGCGGCGTGCGAACAGCGCCTCCTGGAGTGCCGATCATCTCGACTGTGACTGGTGAGCGTTTAAGCGATACTGATGCGGTCAGTCCGTCCTACTGGGCGAGGCAGCTGGCGCAGCCGGTAGACTTCCTGGCCGCGCTTACAACGCTTAACGAAGACGCCCGCGATCTGGTCTTTCTCGAAGCCGGCCCGGGATCAACCCTCGCATCGCTTGCAAGGGGCCTGCCCCTTGAACAGCGCCATGCTGTCACTGCTAGCCATACGTTGAAGTCGGCTGCGATCGATTCCCTCGCGGGTGCTTGGGGGGCACTGTGGACCAGCGGGTTGCCTCTGGATGCCGACAGAATTTACGCAGACGAGAAACGCCGACGAATCCCGCTGCCTGGCTACGAGTTTGAACCAACGACCTATTGTGTCGATGAACCGGAAGGAACCGGTATGACAATCAACCAGACCAAAGAAACCTCCGAAGCGAAGATCTCAGAGCCTGAGGTTGGCGAACCACCGCAGAATGTCACCAGCCCATTGCGGGAGCAGCTTCGGGAGATGCTCGAAGAGTATTCGGGCATTAGCGTGGTGCCGGATCAGGACGACCTGTCGTTTCTGGAACTCGGCCTGGATTCACTCTTGCTGACTCAGGTGAGCCGGACCGTAAGCTCTGAGTTTGGGGTATCGATCAGCTTCCGGGATCTATCTGAGGAGTACAACACGGTCAGTTCGCTGGCCGCATACCTGGCCGAGAAGAACCCGGCGCTTGCGGTGTCAGCGCCGGCTACGCCTGTTCAGTCGGATCAGAACATGCAGGTGATGGCGCAGATGACTGGTCTGCCAACGAGCGGTGAGCCCGGCGCGGCTCTGAATGCGCTTATCCAAAACCAGCTGGAAATCATGAGGCTGCAGCTGCAGGCGCTGGGAGGCACTGGCGAGCTTCCGGCTGCCCTGGGTGAGAAAAAGTTGGCGGTGCAGTCAAGCACCGCGAGCAAGGCAATCGACTTACCCGCTGAGGTGCAGCAAAAGCTGGATCAGGCAAGGCGCCGGGGCCCCGGCACGCGTATCTCCAGCCAAGCTGGTGAGCTGACGGAACGGCAGAAAAGTGCCCTGATGGCAATCCAGGACCGTTACGTGGCTCGCACTCCGGCATCGAAAGCATTTGCTCAGGAGCACCGGACACACTTTGCCGATCCTCGGACCGTATCGGGGTTCAACCCGCTTTGGAAAGAGATGGTGTATCCGATAGTGACCCGTCGCTCAAGTGGCGCAAAGCTTTGGGATATTGACGGTAACGAGTACATCGATTTGACCAACGGCTTTGGTCAGATTCTCTTTGGTCACTCGCCGGCATTCATAACGGAAGCAGTCAAAGCGCAGATAGACCTGGGCGTTGAAATTGGTCCGCAAACCGAGCTGGCTGGAGAGGTCGCTCAGCTTCTATGCGAAATGACCGGCAATGAACGAATGACCTTCGCCAACACCGGATCCGAGGCGGTGCTGGCCGCGATCAGGCTGGCTCGGACCGTGACCAACCGCACGCGTGTTGTTTCCTTCGAGCAGGCCTATCATGGAATCTTCGATGAGGTGATCGTGCGAGGCGGAAAGACCGGTCAGGCGCTCCCTGGCGCGCCCGGAATTCCTCGTTCTGTTTCCGATAACGTGATGGTTCTGCCCTGGGCCGATATGGATATGATCGACGTGATCAGATCTCAGGCCAGCGAGATTGCGGCAGTAATGGTGGAGCCGGTCCAGAGCCGCGCGCCGGATATCCAGCCGGCTGAATTCCTGAAACAGCTTCGCGCGGTAACCGAAGAAAACGGTATTGCGCTGATATTTGACGAAGTGGTTACCGGGTTCCGCTGTGCGCCGGGTGGAGCGCAGGAGTATTTTGGAATTCGAGCCGACCTGGCGACCTACGGCAAGATTCTCGGTGGCGGGTACCCGATCGGTGTTGTGGCGGGGAAAGCTAAATACATGGACGCCATGGACGGTGGTCAATGGCGTTTTGGTGACGAATCCTCGCCTGAGGTCGGCGTGACCTTCTTTGCAGGAACTTTTGTTCGGCACCCTCTTGCCATGGCGGCGAGCAGGGCAGTCCTGCGCCACCTGAAGGAACAAGGTGGCGGACTGCAACAAAATCTAAACCAGACGACGGCAGACTTCTGTGCAGAACTGAACCTGCGGATGCGAAGACTGGGGGTAGATATCAGGGCGCAGGTATTCAGTTCCGTATTCTATTTCGATCTGGAGGTTCCCTTCGCTGAAGTGTTCTTCAGTCTGCTGCGCGAACAAGGAGTGCATATCTGGAGCCATCGGCCCTGCTTTTTGACGCAGGCTCATACGCCAGAGATGCTCGAGCAGTTGCTGGCGGCTTTTGAGACGGCTGCCGCCGAAATGGTCGCTAACGATCTCCTGGACGCCAGGGCTATGCCCCCAGAGGAGCAGTTCCTGCCAGAGAATCGACCGGCAACAGACGCAAAACTTGGCCGCGACGAGCAGGGTAATCCTGCCTGGTATGTCAAAGGCGACGACGGCAACTATGTGGCGGTTTCCCTGAAGTGAAGACGAGTTTCAATCCCTTTCGCGATGGAGAGCTGGACGCCGCGGTTCCCACAACCGCTTCGCAAAAGGAGATTTTCTCCTCTTGTCTTGCGGATCCACAGGCTGCGCTGGCGTTCAATGAGGGAATTGAACTCGAGTTCAGCGGCCCGCTGCAGAGAGTGGCGCTGGAGCGCGCGCTCATCGAATTGGCGGAACGTCACGAGTCCCTGAGGGCCAATTTCGACCGGCGCGGCATGTTTGCCTGTATCGCCGCGAGCCCGCGGCTTGATTTTGACGTAATCACAGACGCCGATCAGTATTCGGTGGAAGAGCAGCGCGCCGCGCTGGTTCGACACGTTTTTGATTTGCAGCAAGACGTACTTTGGCGTGTCGTGTTGGTGCAGCAGTCGCACGACCAACATACGCTTTTTCTACTGTTTCACCATATCGTGGTCGACGGTTGGTCGATGGCGGTGCTGCTCGAAGAACTCGAAGGGCTTTACAACGCCTCCCTCAACGAGGTTGAAGCGCAGCTGGAGCCACCCAAATCGTTCGTTGACTATGCGCTCCATGAGTCTCGAGGTCACGGAAACGCGGATGCGTCACACTGGCTGGAAAAATTTGCAACGCTTCCGGCGCCGCTTGATTTGCCTCTGGATCGCGCTCGACCGGAATTTCGCACCTTCGGTGCCCGCCGCCTCGACGTCCTGTTTTCGCGGGATTTGATCGATCCTTTCACCCGGGCCGGCGGTCGGCAGGGTGCGACGCTGGTCGCCTCTTTTCTCAGTGCACTGTTCCTGCAGCTGCGGCAGCTAACAGGTCAGGATGACCTGATTCTTGGCATGGCTGTCGCCGGTCAGCTGGATGGGGACTTTCAGTCGCTGGTGGGGCACTGCGTAAAAATGCTGCCAGTCCGACAGCAGGTTCCTGCGAATGCATCCTTTGCGGAGCTCGTTCCGAGCGTCAAGGAAGCCGTGATGGATGCTTACGAGCATCAGTCCTTCACGTTTGCAGAACTAGTCAGACAATTGAACGTCCCGCGTGATGCTGCGCGGATTCCACTTATTCCTGTGGTCTTCAACATCGATCAGGAGTTTGCGGGCATAGAGCTGGATGGTTTGACCTGTCGGCTTAGGACACTGCCCCGTGTAGCAGAGAATTTTGAGGTCTTTTTCAACTTTCTGCCGGGTCCAGACGGCGTGCTCCTTGAGGCAACTTTCAACACGGACCTTTTTGACGAAGCGACAGTTCGCGGTTGGATCGACGGCCTGAAGCGATCGCTGATACTGATATCCGAGCAGCCTGAGTTACCGCTGGACCAGTGGGCGCCACCGATATCCGCCAGCTCGGCCGCCGGCCCCGACGTTGCCGTTGGCTCCGCATTACCGCTGGATCTTCACGAGGTTTTGGTTTCGTCGACGGGTTCGGTGGTTTACGAGGGTAGTGA
>JANQOZ010000104.1 GCA_028285525.1 Lysobacterales bacterium | reverse complement strand
CCCACAAGGCCTGGAGCGGCGTTGCGAGCCTTGGCCAGGGAACCACCCTGGCCGGCGGCTCGCGCCTAACTCCTGGGCCTTGTGGACACGCGCTGAAATACAACGAACTTTCCAAACAGGACACTTGTCGGTTGTGAGATTGATCCGGGCCCGCCGTCAAGCGGGCCCTTTTTTTGTCGGGAGCGGACCTGGCGATCCACGTCATCACCGGTCGCCGAACGCCATGGCCCAGGGGGCCGTTAGGGAGCAGCAACATGCGCAGCCACTACTGCGGCGAGTTAAACGAAAGCCACGGCGACGCCGAGGTCACGCTGTGCGGCTGGGCCGACACGCGGCGCGACCATGGCGGCATTATTTTTGTCGACCTGCGCGACCACACGGGCAAGGTGCAGGTGGTGATCAATCCGGAAGACACGACGGCTTTTGCTGCGGCCCATCAGATTCGCAATGAGTTTTGTCTCAAGATCAGCGGTCGTATCCGCCTGCGTCCCGAGGGGATGATCAATGAAGAGCTCGCAACCGGCAGGATCGAGGTTGTGGCGGGCAGCGTCGAGGTGCTGAACCCGTCTGCGCCGCTGCCGTTCCAGCTGGACGAGACCGCCGGCGAGGAGATTCGGCTGAAGCATCGGTATCTGGATCTACGCCGGGATTCCATGCAGCACGCGATTCGCACCCGCAACGCGTTAACCCGATCGATTCGTCGCCACCTGGACGAAAAGCGATTTCTCGATATCGAGACACCGATTCTCACCAAGGCCACGCCCGAGGGCGCCCGTGACTACCTGGTGCCGAGCCGGGTCAATCACGGTGCTTTCTACGCGCTGCCGCAGTCACCGCAGATCTTCAAGCAGCTGCTGATGATGTCGGGCATGGATCGCTACTACCAGATTGCACGCTGTTTCCGCGACGAGGACCTGCGCGCCGATCGCCAGCCGGAGTTCACCCAGCTCGATATCGAAATGGCTTTTGTCGAGCGCGAGGACGTGCTTCAGCTCGCGGAAGGGCTGATACGCGACGTGTTCCGCGAGGTGCTGGACGTTGAGCTGGCGGACACGTTCCCCCGCATGAGCTACGCCGAGGCCATGCGTCGCTTTGGTTCGGACAAGCCGGACCTGCGCAACCCGCTTGAGCTGAAGGACATCGCGGAGCATGTCGCTCACGTCGACTTCAAGGTTTTTGCCGGCCCGGCTAACGATCCAGAAGGGCGGGTGGTGGTCCTGCGGGCGCCGGGCGGTGGCTCGCTGACCCGCAAGCAGATCGACGGCTATGGTGACTACGTCGCCAATCACGGCGCACGTGGGCTGGCCTGGATCAAGGTCAATGACCGGGACGCGGGCGCTGAGGGGCTGCAGTCCCCTATCGTCAAGTTTCTGGACCAGCGCGCCCTCGACGGCATCCTGGAGACCAGCGGGGCGCAGAACGGTGATCTAATTTTCTTTGGTGCCGGCGATGCGCAGACGGTTTCAGAGTTTATGGGCGCGCTGCGCAATCGGCTGGGTCGTGACCTCGACCTGCTCGACGACAGCTGGCAGCCGCTGTGGGTGCTCGAGTTCCCGATGTTCGAATGGGACGACGGGAGCCATCGGTGGTTTTCCATGCACCATCCCTTTACCGCGCCGGTCACCGACGACCCGGCGGAGGTCGCCGCAGATCCGAAGGTTGCCCTGTCCAAGGGCTACGACATGGTGCTGAACGGCGCCGAAGTGGGCGGCGGTTCGATTCGTATCCACAGCGGAAGCATGCAGAGCGCCATCTTCGACATGCTCGGAATCGGCGAGGAGGAAGCCACCGAAAAGTTTGGTTTCCTGCTGGAAGCGCTCCGCTACGGCTGCCCGCCTCACGGCGGTATCGCGTTCGGCGTGGATCGGCTGGCGGCGCTGATGGTGGGAAGCGAATCCATCCGCGACGTGATCCCGTTCCCGAAAACCACCTCAGCATCCGACCTGATGACGGAAGCCCCGTCCGAGGTCAGCCTGGAGCAGCTGCGCGAGCTGAGCATTAACGTCATCAAGAAGCCGGGCGCCTGAGTCGAATGCTCGGCTAGCAGACGTGTTTGAGTTTGGCTGATACGTCGGCGGCGACAAACGGCCACAAGCGGAAGTGCGTTAAGCAGTGTGAGAGGCCGTAAGCGTGATGACTCGTTTTCGGCGCAGCAGGTAAATAGCCGTCAACGTTGTCCGTTGCTCCAGACCATGGCCACTTTCCATCGTGTCGGCCAGCTGTTGCACCGTCATCCGGCCTTTCTCAATGGCGCTCAGCAACGGGAGTAAGGGCCGCGACACGGGTAGCTTCAGTGTTCCCCACTGCGTGGCGGTTTCGAGTTCGATTTCGCTGTTCCTCAGGTCGCTCAGTGACTTGGACCTAAGCTTCCAGCTTATGGATAAGAACTTCGGCACGAGCGCCTGGAATGGATCTGTCTGGCTCTTTCTGACCACTCTGTCTTCGAGCATCAGTCGGTCGATATCGGTAAAGGCAAGACACCAAAGCGCATCCTCCGGTGTTTCAACAATCGGTTCGCCCATGACGTTGAATGAGGTATTGATCAAGACCGGGACGCCAGTACGTTTGAAGTAACACTCAAGCAGACGATAAAGATCCGGGTTGGCAGCTTGGGTGAGGGTTTGGAGCCGCCCTGTGCCGTCATGATGTACGGCTGCCGGCACGCGCTCCGCCCTGTCCGGCTTGAACGGAAAAGACCGCAACATCAGTGGGCTCTCCGGCAGATGTTGGGGGAGGTCAAACCAGTGTTGAACCTCGTCAGCGAGGATCAACGGGGCGAAGGGTCGAAAGCTCTCTCGATGTTTTACGCGGTCGTTGAGCCGGGTCTTGGCTGCTGCGGAACGCGCATCTGCGAGAATCGATCGGTGCCCGAGCGCGCGTGGGCCGAGCTCGCTGCCGCCCGAAAACCAGCCGACAATATCGCCGTCGCAAAGCGCGTCGACAATCGCCTCGTACTTGTCCGGAACAGCGTCAACCCTGACGCCGGGCGTTTCCGAAATCGCTTTGTCCAGAGCCTTGACGGTGTAGCGTCCTCCCAGGCTGTCGTGGTTGTAGCGTTTCGTCTGATGCCGCTGCCCCAGCCGCCAAAGCCCATAGTAGGCTGCGCCAATCGCCGGGCCGCTATCTTCGGCCGCCGGAGCGATGTAGACGTCATCGAACAGGCCCTGAGCGATCAGCACTTCGTTCGCGACGCAGTTCAGGGCAACGCCCCCACAGTAGGTCAGATTCCTGGCCTGAGTGAGGCGCTTCAGCCGGTTTGCAAGATGGTTGACGCCCGTTTCGAGGGCGGCCTGCACGGACGCCGCCAGATCGTTCAGCAACTCCTGATTATCCGGCCATCGCCTGCTATCCCTGTATCGCTCGCAGACCTTCGCCGCAAAATCCAGGCCGCCATCCTCGCGGATCTGAAAGAACTCAGCTTCCGGAATAGTCGCTCGGCCGCTCGCTGCCAGCCCCATCACCTTGCCGGCATCGTTGGCGTCTCCAAAAATCTGCTGCGCGGCGCTTGCATACATGCCGCCGAGGCTTCCGAACCTCGGCATCCCGTCCACTTTGCTGCGATCACTTTCGGCGATCCACATCCCGCTATGCTTCTCGATACACCTGAGGTCTGTTCCATCGGCGAGGTACAGCGTTGCAATCTCGGCCGGATCGTCATCCGATGGATAGTTCGAGCCGATGAGATTTTCTTGCTCGTCTTGCGGAAGGTGTTCAACTGTTCCACCGGCACCGTCAATCACAAGAACGGCGGATTCTGTGAAGCCGGACTGCGCGAAGGCCCCGATGGCATGGCCCAGGTGATGTGGAATCGTCAATGCCTGGCCCTCCCACCCCTGAAAGTGAAGGTCGCATCCCAAAATCCGTGCGCCGCTGAAATGGCAGCCAACGATAAGGTCGAGATCAGCTACGGTGATGCCGGCGGTGTTGAAGCAGTAGGCGACAGCCAGGCTTTCTTCCAATCGCTTAATTCGTGCTCGCTTGCTGCCGGTCAGGCGTTCTTCCTGGACAGCGCAGACAATCTCATCGCCGTGCAGCAGGCAGACTGCGCCGTTGTGGGAGGCGCTGTATCCCAGGATCCAGGGTTTTGGTTTTTTGAATGATCCGGATGGTATTGCCAACTAGAAGTCCTTTCCCAGACCGACAGGGTTTCGCTTTGCCGCTTTCGTCCGAAATGCCTCCCTCGGTGGCGCCACGGTTCCGAAGTGTAAACCTGGCCCGTGCCGGCAACGCGACCTAACTTCAGCGTCCGCTTTCGGCGGTTCCGGCATTTGCATTGAAAAGACGAACCAATCGTCGATAGTTGGTGATTTGGTTTTTGGTGGGTGCAGGCTTTTGGATGGCGGTATTGTCGCAAAACGTGGAGCCCACGCAAATCAATACGAGCTAGGCAAATCCTTGACGATCGGATTTTGGCGCACAGCCGGGAAACGATAATCACCTCAGGAATGAGGCGATCGTGTTGTTGCGCATGGGACATCCCGCCAGTTTCCCGCGTTCTACGATATGGTTATCTGCAGGCGCGGCTAGGTGGCTGGGAATCGCGGTAAAGGAAAAGCGAAACGCCCTGAAACCAGGGCGCTTCGCCACAACCTATTGGCCGAAGTTAGGAACAATCAACGGGTTTGCTCGCGGTGTCAAAATCTCCACTCGACAATTCCGTCACCTTCACTTCCAGGGTTCCTCCGGGGCTGCAAGTTACAACGCAAACGGCCCTGTCGTAGCAGGTTGCCGGAATGGTCAAGCCTGTTCCCGACCATTCGTAGAGATAGAGAGATGGATTTGTGTTGGGCGTAGCCTCGCACACTTCATTCGAACTAGAGATTCCTTCGCAGACCATGCCTGCGTTCACTGACGCGTGAGCCTGCTCTATCGTCCATTTCGCTCCAGCAATGATGACCGCGAGGGCGATTAACCAAGAGAATTTCGTCATGATTTCTACTCCATACGTGTTGAACGGGATTTAACGTTAGCAATCGCAAATAAATTTTCCATAAAATTTTGGTTCTTAATTAATAAAAAATAGGGAATATATTCGTTAATTTCGATATAGTTAGCATAGGAGAATCAATGCTTACGATTGGCGGCCGCATCATCGTCGCCTCCTGCTGAATTTCTGATCGCCTTGGTCGTGCTGCAGCAATCACATTGAGGAGTGCCCAGAATTCTCATTTAACGCTTCTATACCAAGCGACAATTAGGATTGGAAAAAATCCGGACGAGTTTGGGAGAGACTTGCATCTCGGGCGTTTTACTGCGCCGAGCTTTGGGCGCAGCTTCCGACGTTTTGGCAGCGCAAACCGGTCTGCTCGAACGTCAGCCAGAATGACTCCGGAGCGCCCTTAGCGCGACAACCGATATGGCATTCGACGCCGCTCGGCCCGCGTTCGACCACGTCGGCAGGATTTAGGTGTGCTGACATGTGGTTACGGGCATTTGCACTGCTTCAGGCATTCATGGGGTTTAAGTCATGCATCCGAAATCGCAGTTTGAATTTTTCGACAGCCCGAAGCATGGCAGCAGTGCGACTAGCCGTGGATGGGTGTCCAAAAGCCGGCCAAAGGCCGGGAAATTGTTTCTCGCGTTTATTTTCGCTCTCGCGATCGGTGGCGGCCTCTGGGTATTTAGAGAAAAAAGTCCCGTAAATCAGAGGCCGATGCCAATATTTGCTGAGGCGCAATCCGGCAGCGTCGAAGTATCGGTAGTCGCGACCGGAAGGCTACAGCCGAGTCGTTTCGTAGACGTTGGCGCACAGGTAACTGGGCAGTTGCAGTCTCTGCTGGTTGAAGCTGGAGATAAAGTACAAGCGGGACAGTTGCTTGCGGAGATTGATGCTGCAGTCCAGGCGAATCGGGCTGAAGCGAGTCGGGCCAGTTTACAGGCCCAGGAGGCTCAAATGGTTGCGAGAGAAGCGGCACTGACGCTAGCCCAAGCTAATGCTCGACGCCAGGCAAGACTGCTGGAAGAAAACGCGACGACGGAAGCGGAATTTGATGCCGCCATGAATGCCTTGGCGACTGCCGAATCAAGCCTGGTCCAACTTGAATCGACCATCCAACAAAGCAAGGCAAGGTTGGCCAGCGATGAGGCCCAATTGGGATTCACCAAGATCTATGCCCCGCAGGCAGGAACCGTTGTCGAGGTTAAAATGAAAGAAGGTCAAACGCTAAACGCCGCGCAGCAAACACCGGTTTTGCTGCGAATTGCAAACCTGGAGTCGATGGATGTAGAAGCATCGGTTTCCGAAGTCGACGTTTCCAAGATCAGACCTGGCATGTCAGCGTATTTCACCACTTTTGGTGGCGGCGAGAAACGTTGGGATGGTCGGCTACGTCAAATCATGCCCCTGCCGGTCATTGAAAACGGGGTCGTTCGTTACACTGCCGTCTTCGAGGTCAGCAACAGAGACGGAGATCTCTATCCTGGTATGACGGCGAAGGTCTCTTTTGTCGTCGCGTCCAAGGACTCTGTGGTGAGGGTTCCCAGCGCCTCCGTCAACCTTCTAGATCGAATCGAGGAGCTTCCCAAAAGCATAGCGATCAGGGGCGTCTCAGGTAACGAATTTGGGTCCTCTTTAGCGCCACCGCAAGAGACTGACTCGTTGAATCTCCGACAAACTCTTCACCCGGCATCAGAACCTACTGATCGAATTCTTGTGGCCGCCAGCAACTCGACGGACGGTGACACAGTGGAGATCAGAAAAATCAGGGTTGGCCTCGACAATCGCATTTGGGCCGAAATCATGGAAGGAATTAGCGCAGGGGAACGGGTAGTCGTGGGAATCAGGCAATAGGCACGCGAACGCTGTGGGCAAAACGAACGATCTCGATAGCTCGGGCAACGGTATTGCCGACATCCCGCCCTGTTCAGACAACGAGCGACTCTGGTCGCGCAAGCGCCGACCGCTAATTGAACTGTGCAATGTGAGCAAGCTCTACCTTACACCAGGTGGAATTGAGGTTCGTGCGCTAGAAGATATCAACTTAGTGATCAACGAAGGGGAGTTAGTAGCGATAGTAGGCCCATCTGGTTCCGGAAAATCCACATTGCTGAATATTCTGGGATGTCTTGATCGGCCCACTACCGGAAAATATCTGATACGTGGCGAAAGGACGGATCAGTTTTCCGATCTAGGTCTTACTCGCATCAGGAGGGACCGCATCGGATTCGTTTTCCAGAGTTACAACCTTTTGCCGGGGGTCACCGCAGGCGCCAACGTGCAGCTTCCAGCGCTGTACGCGGGGGTGCCGCCCTCTATTCGACGAACAAAGGCAAGAGATCTCTTGGATTCGCTGGGGCTTGACGATCGAACTAACCATCTGCCTGTGCAGCTATCTGGCGGCGAACAGCAGAGGGTCGCAATTGCTCGAGCGCTGATCAACGACGCACCTATCATACTTGCTGACGAGCCTACGGGAGCACTGGATTCCGGTAGTGGTGAACAGATACTCAACGAGCTCAGGAACTTTGCGTTTAATGGCCATACGGTCATCGTGATCACTCACGACAACAAAATAGCTGCGGAGACTGATCGCCAGATTCAGCTGGTTGACGGAAGGATACTTAGCGACTCTGGTGCAGTCGGGAGGAAAAGCCGCAAAGCACCTAGCGACAAAAGCGTGTCCAGACCTGAAGAGATCAAGGACAACACATGGGCCACTGCGGCCGCACAGGCTGCACAGGTAGCGAAAAGGTCCTTGAGGACCAACCTCTTTCGATCATCGCTAACGCTTGTCGGAATTACGATCGGCGTCGCGGCAGTAGTCTGCATGTTGGCTGTTGGCAATGGCGCAAAAGAGGATGTGCTCGCCCGCATCTCAACTCTTGGAGCAAAAGACGTCTTTATCTCTCCAAACAAGGCGGACAGAGCCGAATTGACGATCGAGCTGGGTGAGGCGATTACGCGCTCGGTCCCCGAAATCTCGTCGACGCTGCCCGAGAATTCGCTATCAGGGAGGGTTTTAGGTAACGGGGTAGAGCATCGATCTGTCATTCTGGGGACAACTGGTGATTTCCCCAGCTTTCGAGGATGGGAGGTGACTCAGGGAGCCTTTTTCTCTAATGACGACGATGAGCGCCTGGTCCCGGTAGCGGTAATCGGACTCACGCTCAGTCGGAAGCTTTTTGGAACAAGCGTGTCTCCCGTGGGAAAACATGTCCTCATTGAAAACACGCCGTTCTTAGTAATTGGAGTTGTTGCCAGCGATGGAGTCGTCAGCAGCACAGGTCTGATTCACGACGACCTGATATTGATCCCTATTCGTACTGGTGGCGTTCGGGTCTTTGGCAGGCTGCAACTGAAATCACTAGTGTTGCGGGTTTCGGAGGATGCTGATACCAAGTCTGCGATTGGGGCGGTTCGAAGCTACCTTGAACAACGCTTCGATTCCGCTGCTTTCCGGGTTTTTGGCAACGCGGAACTCTTGGAGAGTGTAAGCCGCTCGAAACAGACATTCAGTAACCTCCTCGGTTCGATCGCCGCAGTCTCTCTGCTTGTCGGCGGTATTGGCGTTATGAACGTAATGTTGGTATCGGTTTCCGAGCGTACTCGAGAAATCGGTATTCGGGTCGCGGTTGGTGCAAGTCAAAAAGACATATGCTTGCAGTTTCTAATCGAGTCCATGTTTTTGTGCGTCTTAGGCGGTTTGCTAGGAATTTTCTTGGGAATAGCATCTGCCGCAGCATTGAGCTTGCTAAAGGTTCCGATTTCTTTCTCGGCTGGCCCCAGCCTGTTGGCGTTAGGCGGTGCTGGATTGGTGGGTTTGGTCTTCGGCTTTGTGCCGGCTCGGAACGCTGCCAGGTTGGACCCTATTGTTGCGCTCAGCTCAGACTGACCGATGGACTGGAGATTGCTTCTTTGTGTGTTGGGGTTTGTGAGTTCGTGTGGGTATCACCCAAATCTTCCTGACGATGGTTTTGCGCTGCCAGCTGCTTATGGCAACCCAACTCCTGATGGCGTTTGGCCGGAAAACGACTGGTGGAAGGTCTTTGCTTCGCCTGAACTCAACGAGCTAATTGTCCGGGTACAAAAAGCGAATCCGACTCTCGCAATCAACTCACGGAACTTGCAGCGAGGTCAGCTTGTCTTGCAGCAGGCTGGCATAGATCTCTACCCGCAGCCATTGGTCCAGTTCAACGCGAGCGCAGCCGCGTCGATAGCAAGAACTGAAAACGATGACTCGGATGTATCCAATAGCCAAAGCAGTCGCGTAGTCATATCTGCTTCGTACACAGACATTCTTTCTAGACCGATTTTCTACGAAAGCGAGAAGGCCCGCTACGACTCACTTGCTGCCAGCGCGGTCGATGTTCGCCTGAATACGCTTGTGACCACTGCTTCTGTTTATTTTCGGATCTTGCTGCTGCGGGATTTGCTTTCTGCCGCCGAGAAAAACCTTGGAAACGCCGAGGCAATTGAGAAAATTGCACGGGTGAGAGTAACCGCCGGAGTCGCAAACGAAATCGAGCTGCTTCAACAACAGATCGCTGTCCAGCGTCAGCGAAACAGTCTCGATTCTCTGCGACAGGATGAGTACGCGGCGAGTGCGGCGCTGGCAGACCTGTTGGCGATAGCCGCGCAGAGTCTAACGATTCTAGGTAGGTCGCTCGCGACGATAAACGTTCCAGAAGTGAATGCCGGCGTGCCGGCAATGCTGCTGGTGCGCAGACCTGATATTGTGCAAGCCGAAGCAGATTTGCGGCTGAACCAAGCTCAAGTCGACCTCGCAAGAGTGGCCTTTCTGCCGGCCCTGGGCTCAACGCTTCGTATGGAGGGCGGCGGCAATTCGCTCCGATTTCGAGATTTCAGCAGCACTGCTGATGTTGCCTCGCAGTTTACACAGCTGTTGCTGGACAATGGGGCGCGGCGCCGAAACCTCCAGCGTTCTGAGCTCTTCCTGCAGGACGCATTCGATCGCTATAAACAAACGGTTATCGCTGCCGTAAATGACGTCGACGTTGCTATTGGTAATTTAGCCCTATTGGGAGCGTTAGCAGATACCGCAAAAGAGGACTTGGACCGTGCAACAGAATCCTTTCGTATTGCTCGGGCTAGGTACCGTGAGGGGGTAGCTGACTACCAGACAGTTCTGATTGCACAAAACTCGCTTTTCGACGCTCAGAATGCGGTCCTCAACACCAAATTTGGCCGATTGAATGGGGTCTTGGCCATGTATCAAAGTCTTGGTGGTGGCTGGACTTCGATCAACTAGCAGCTCGTAAGGATGATACCAATTGCGTTGTCAGGGGTGATATCCAGCGCTTTGTCTTCGACGCACTGGAGGAGTCCGAGTGCTATCGCAGGGCTTCCCAAAATAGGCTCTGGCGATTTAACGGGGGGCGAGCGACCTTTTAGTTTCAATTGTAACTAATTGCTCATGGGACTATACTCAAAGCTCCCAATACCGCTAGAGCGTTGCCTTGGCTGACCTTTTCGACAATCCCGCAGGTCTCGACGGTTTCGAGTTCGTAGAGTTTTCCGCGCCGGAAAAAGGGGCGCTTGAGCCGGTGTTCGAGCTCCTCGGCTTCAGCCACGTCGCCGACCATCGTTCCAAGGACGTTCAGCTCTGGCGCCAGGGTGACGTCAACTTCATCGCGAACTACCAGCCTGGCAGCCCCGCGGCCTATTTCGCCGAGGAGCATGGTCCCTGCGCGTGCGGCCTCGCGTTTCGGGTGCGTGACGCCCACGCGGCCTACGAGCACGTGCTGGCGCAGGGCGCCCAGCCGCTGGATATTCCCACGGGCCCGATGGAGCTTCGGCTGCCCGCGATTCGCGGCATCGGCGGCGCGGCGCTGTATCTGGTGGATCGCTACGCGCCGGGCCAGACGATCTACGACATCGATTTTCAGTATCGCGAAGAGGTGGAAAGCAGCCCGGCGGGCGTCGGTCTCAAGGTGATCGATCACCTGACGCACAACGTGTATCGCGGCCGCATGGACTATTGGGCCAGTTACTACGAACGCCTGTTCAATTTCCGGGAGATTCGCTTTTTCGACATCAAGGGCGAATACACGGGCCTGGCGTCACGCGCCATGTCAGCCCCCGACGGGCTGATCCGGATACCACTCAACGAGGAAGCTGCGGGCGGTAACGGCCAGATCGACGAATACCTGATCCGCTACAACGGAGAGGGTATTCAGCATATCGCCTTCCACTGCGACGACCTGCTGGCAACCTGGGACCGGCTGAAGGAACGCGGCCTGCCGTTTATGACCGCGCCGCCAGGCGCCTATTACGACATGCTGGAGGAGCGGCTGCCCGGCCACGGCGAGCCGACCGGCGAGCTGCAGCAGCGCGGCATCCTGCTCGACGGTTCCACCGAGGCGGGCGATCCCCGTCTGCTGCTCCAGATCTTCTCCGAAAACCAGATCGGACCGATCTTCTTCGAGTTCATCCAGCGCAAGCGCGACGAAGGTTTTGGCGAGGGCAACTTCAAGGCTCTGTTCGAGTCGATCGAGCGCAACCAGATCGCCCGCGGGGTGCTCGAGACTTAACCGGTCGCCGAACCGGGATGGGCCGTCAGGCCTGGGCCGGCAGTGCCTCGGTCTGGTCGACCGTTCCCGGGTGTTCGACCCGCAGGTAGCGCCGCAGCCAGTAGACGCCGAGGTAGAACGGACCGGTGTCGAGCAGCGCGACCGCCATCTTGAAGAGGTAGTTGCTGCCGATCAGGATCGCCAGCTGCTCGAGCGTGATGTTGCCGGCCAGGTAGGAGGCACCAAATGTCACGCTCACGACCATGGTGGCGTCGACCATCTGACTGACCAGCGTGCTCAGGTTGTTGCGCAGCCACAGGTGCTTGCCGCGCGTCAGCCGTTTCCAGAAATGGAACAGCTGCACGTCCACATACTGCGCCGCCAGATACGCCATCATCGAGGCGAAAACCGCTCCCGCCGTGATGGAGTAGATCAGCTGAAACAGCTCGATGCTGCCGCTGATCACGTCGCCGTTGGGCAGGCTGACGTCTTCAGCGAGTTTCAGCACCTGCCAGGGCGGCTGGGTCGAAGGGTCGACCGAGGGCAGCAGCTGTCCGAGATAAAGGCAGCCGAGGATAAATACATTCAGGCCCAGTCCGACCGTAACCAGAAAATTGGCTCGGCGCCGACCGTAGAGCTCGCAGATCAGATCGGTGCACAGGAACGTGATGGGGTAGGGCAGCACGCCGACGGCCAGCGCCATGGGGCCGAGCTGGATGAAGCGCGAGATTCCGACCACGTTGAGCAGGGTCATGGCGCACAGGAAAATCCCGGCGAGCACCAGAAATACCCGCTCTCGGCGCTCCCGCAGCGCCGCCTCGGTCAGGGTTGCTTCGCTCAACGCTCAAGCTGTCCGAGATTGGCGTGCAGCACGCTGCCGTTGATGACCGGCGAATGAGCCGCAAACCATATCGTCTGCGCCATTTCCTCAGGCTCGATCAGGCGTCCCATGGTGACGTTAGCGGCCAGCGAGTCGAGAATCTCGTTGTCGTGGCCGACGTGCGACCGCAGCATGGCCGTGTTGGTAAAGCCCGGGCACACGCAGCTGGTGTGAATCCCGCTGCCGGCGAGGTCCTGGCAGGTGCTTCGCATCAGGCCGATCTGCGCGTGTTTGGCCGTCACGTAGGACGCGGCGCCGGCGACCGCCTTTTCGCCGAGCGTTGAGCCGACGTAGATCACCGAGGATCCCGCCGTCATGTGAGGCAACACCAGCTGGTTGAGCTGGCTCGCGGCGATCACGTTCACCTGCAGGGAGCTGGCCAGGGCGTCAGCCGTAACCTCGCGAACGTTGTCTTTCAGCAACAGTCCGGCGCAGTGAACCAGGCAAATGGTTCCATCCGCCTGGTCGAGCAGGGGCTTGAGCTCGGGACCTACAGCGTCGGGCCAGGATGGATCGGAGAGGTCGGCGCTCAAGTGCGTAACGCCGGCGACGTCACAGCCCGAGCGGGACAGATTGATTACGCGCCAGCCGTTGTCCGCAAAGTGTGCCGCGGTCGCGCGGCCGATTCCAGCGCTGGCGCCGGTGATGACCAGCAGCCCGCTCACGCCGCTGCCTCCCAGCGGCTGGCGGCCCACTGCTGTGTGCCCGATGAGACCCGGACCTCCAGCGACGTTAGCGGCGCACCCTCCAGCTTGGGATGGGCCCGCACCCGCGCCAGGAGCATGACCGCCATCTCCTCGATCGTGATGTTGCGCAGCGGCAGCACCTGCGTGTCCTTTTTCAGGAAAAACATCACGTCCTCGTCATGCTGGACCCGGTAAAAGTCACCCTCCTCCTGGATGGTCAGGTGGGGCGAAAACTCGGGCAGCAGCATGTATTCGTCCAGCTTGTTGCACTCGTCCAGGAGCAGATCTTTCACGATTTTGTAGTTGAAGCTCAGGCCGTCATCGCCGATTGGGGCGGTCAGCTCGGCCGCCACGCGGTAGCCGTGGCCGTGCAGCCGCTCGCGGCTGGTTGCGGAAAATATGGTGAAGTGCGCGGCCGCAAAGTTGAGATAGTCTTTGGCGACCGTGATCGTGGTCAGATTGTTCATCGCGGCATTGTAGCGGCTATCAATGTCGTCAACTTGTGTAGCGCCCGGGCGTTGGTCATGATCGCCCGTTTGGATCGGGATAAAGGAAGTGGACTTTGGAACTGATTGACGCGGTGAGCAGCCGGTACTCGGCTCGAGCGTTTCTCCCTGACGAGGTACCCGGGGAGACGGTACGGCGAATGCTGGATCGTGCTGCCCAGGCGCCCTCCGGCGGCAACCTGCAGCCCTGGCACGTCTACGCGCTCGGCGGGGACGCGCTGCAGGACCTGATCAGGGACGTGGCCACCCAACTGCCGGGCAACCCGCGCGGCGAGCCGGCGGAATATGACGTGTATCCACCTTCGCTGAAGGAGCCGTACCGGACCCGACGCTACCGCTGCGGCGAGGACCTGTATGCCGCCATCGACATACCGCGCGAGGACAAGCTCGGCCGCCTGCGGCAGTTTGCGAAGAACCTGACCTGCTTCGGTGCGCCGGTCTGCCTGTTTTTTGCCATCGACCGGTCGATGGGGCGCAACCAGTGGGCTCATCTCGGCATGTTTATGCAAACCGTGATGCTGCTGGCGCGTGAGGAGGGGCTGCACACCTGTGCTCAGGAAGCCTGGTCCGCCTGGCACGAGACCGTTGGCCGCCACCTGAGTCTGCCCGATGAGCTGATGCTTTACTGCGGCATGGCGCTGGGTTTTGCCGACGAGCAGGCCCCGATCAACCGCTGGCGAACGGAGCGCGCGCCGCGCGACGAGTGGTGCACGCTGAGGGGCTTTGGGCCGGCCTGACATACCGATATTCGCCCCAGGTATTTGCAATCGCTGACGGCGACGTGTACTAGTGTGCCGCTTGAAAAGAAAGGCGTGAGAGCCCCTTCTTTTTTGGCAGCGCGCCAGACACCCGGCAGCTGACTAAGGCATCGCGACAACACCCCGCGACGCTGGAAACGAAAACAACAGGACAACCGATGAAGATAGGCGTACCGAAAGAGACTTATGCCGGCGAACTGCGGGCGGCAGTAACCCCCGAAGTGGTTGCGCAGCTCATCAAGCTCGGCTTTGAGGTGATGATCGAAGCAGGCGCCGGCGAGGCCGCCAGCTTCAGCGACGACGCGTACACCGAAGCCGGTGCCGCGGTTGCCGCCAACGCCGAGTCTCTGTTCGGCGAGGCGGACATCGTCCTTAAGGTGCGCGGCCCCGATGACAACGAGGTGGGGATGCTGCGCGAAGGTCAGACGCTGATCTGCTTCCTGTATCCCGCGCAGAACGAGGCTCTGCTCAAAACTCTGGCGGAGAAAGGGGTCAACACGCTCGCCATGGACAGCGTGCCGAGGATTTCCCGGGCCCAGAAAATGGACGCGCTGAGCTCGATGGCCAACATCGCCGGCTACCGGGCCGTGGTGGAAGCGGCCCAGCACTTCGGGCGGTTTTTCACCGGCCAGATCACCGCGGCGGGCAAGGTTCCGCCGGCGAAGGTGCTGGTGATCGGCGCGGGCGTCGCCGGTCTCGCGGCCATCGGGGCGGCCAAGAGCATGGGAGCGATCGTTCGAGCGTTCGACACCCGCCCTGAGGTCAAGGAGCAGGTGGAAAGTATGGACGCCGAATTCCTCATGCTCGAGTTTGAGGACGACGAAGACGGCGCCGGCGAAGGCGGCTACGCCAAGGTGATGAGCGACGCCTTCATCGCGGCTGAGATGGCGTTGTTTGCCGAGCAGGCTGAAGAGGTTGATATCATCATCACCACCGCGCTGATCCCCGGTAAGCCGGCGCCCAAGCTGATCACTGCGGAGATGGTGCAGTCGATGCGCAACGGCAGCGTGGTTGTCGATCTGGCCGCCGAACAGGGCGGCAACTGTGAGCTCACCGAGCCCGGCAAGGTTGTCGAGAAGGAAGGGGTTCACCTGATCGGCTACACCGACCTGCCAAGCCGTCTGGCGGCGCAGTCCAGCCAGCTTTACGGCACCAACCTGCGGCACCTCCTGACCGATATGTGCCCGGAGAAAGACGGCCAGCTCGTCATCGACATGGAGGACGAGGTCGTCAGAGGCGCTACGGTCACCAAAGACGGTGAGATCACGTGGCCGCCGCCGCCCCCGAGGCTGTCGGCGGCCCCGCCCGCCAAGGCGCCGCCGCCCCCGCCGCCCGCCGAACCCGAGCCCGAGGCGCCACCCAGCGTCT
>JANQOZ010000086.1 GCA_028285525.1 Lysobacterales bacterium | reverse complement strand
GGCATCTCAAGCTCGGCGGCCAGGCCGGCCTCGGGCATGCCGGTCATCCCGATCACGTGGCAGCCGTCGCGCGTGAAGCGTCGAATTTCAGCCGCGGTTTCCAGCCGCGGTCCCTGCACAACACCGTGCACGCAGTCGGCCGCGCGCGCGAGCAGTCCCGCCTGGTCAGCGTTTCTAAGTGCGTTGCGCAGGCCCGTATCGTAGGGTTCGGTCATCTCGGCATGCTGCGAGCTGAGCTCGAGGTCACCGGCAAAAGTGTGTTCGCGCCCCCACGTGTAGTCGATGATCTGATCGGGCAGCCCCAGTGAGCCGGGCGGCAGATCGTCTGCCATCGATCCCACCGAGTTGATCGCCACCACGGCTCGCGGCTTCAGCTGAGAGCAGGCGTGAATGTTGGCGCGATAGTTGACGCGGTGCGGCAGGTGCTCATGGTCGCGGCCGTGGCGCGCCAGAAACGCGACTGATTGCCCCTGCCAGCGGCCGCTGACCAGCGGCGCTGACGGATCACCAAACGGTGTTGTCAGGGTCAGCTCACGGGTTTCGGTCAGGCCGGGCCAGCGGTAGACACCGGTCCCGCCGATCACAACCACCGTCATGGGTTGAGCCCATAGATGGCCTCGAGGTGGCGCAGGCGCCCCCGATAGTCCATGCCGCAGCCGAAAACGTAAACGTCCGGAACGGTCAGGCCGCAGACGTCAGCCTCAACCTGCGGCAGGCACCGGTCGTGGAGCTTCTTCACCAGCACGGCGGTGGTGACCGCCTTTGCCCCAGCGTCGCGGCAGTGTTGAACCACACCGTCCAGCGTAAAACCCTCGTCCAGGATGTCGTCGACGATCAGGACGTGCTCGCCAGAAAGATTGGCTCTGGGTTTGGCCAGCCAGCGGAGGCGGTCGCCACCCTGCTCTTCGTGATAGCGGGTGGCGTGGAGATAATCCATGCGCACGTCCATCGTCAGCCGCGAGATCAGCTCGGCCGCCGGCAGCATGGCGCCGTTCATGACGGTCAGCACGACCAGCGACTCGGTCGTCGAGTAGCGCTCGTTAAGCTGCTCGGCCATCGCGTCGTAAGCGGCCGCAACCGCCTCAGCGCTGTGGATGATCTCGCTGCCGTCAGGCAGCAGGTGATTCAGGTCAGGCAAGCTAGCTGTTCCTTGAGTTGTTGCCGCCGTGGAGCGCTGGCGAGCAGGTTCCAGTCCGGGTTTTGCGCTTTCCCTCGCAGGCGCTCGATGCGGCCTGCGTTGACCGCCCGATCTGACAGGCGAGACGCCATCACCTGCCGGACATCCTCCGGTCGGCAAACCAGCAGCAGATCACAACCGGCATCCAGCGAAGCCTCGACCCGCTGGCGAAAATCGCCGGCCTGATGGGCCGCGCGCATGCCGAGGTCGTCGCTGATCACCGCACCGTCAAATTCGAGCTGCCGCCGCAGCACTTCGTTGATCCACGCACTGGAAAAGCCCGCTGGCTTGGCGCAGACCTCGGGATACACAACGTGGGCGAGCATCAGGCCTTCGATGCCGTCGGCAATAGCGGCGGCAAACGGCTTCAGGTCCGTCGCCATCAGTTCGTCGAGGGTCCGCGGGTCGATGGCGTCAGCCACATGCGTGTCGGGCACCACCGTTCCGTGCCCGGGAAAGTGTTTTCCGCAGGCCGCCATTCCGGCCTCTCGCATGCCCTTGCGGTAAGCGTTGGCCAGCGTTTCCACAACGCCGGTGTCCGCGTGAAAAGCGCGGTCGCCGATCACCTCACTGCCCGCGTTCAGGTCGAGCACCGGCGCGAGGCTCAAATCCAGCCCGAGGCTCAGAACTTCAGACGCCATGAGCTCGCCGTGCGCGCTGGCCAGCGCGACCGCCTCGGACGGGTTGTCCTCGAACAGCCGACCGAGCAATGCGAGCGGCGGCAGCGTTGAGAGCGGCGCGCCAAACCGCTGAACGCGGCCGCCCTCCTGGTCGATCATCAGCAGCGCGCCCGGACAGCAGTCCCGGACCGCACCTGCGAGCCCGGCCACCTGTTCCGGACTCTGCCAGTTCCGCTTGAAGAAGATGGCGCCGCCAACGCTCGGGTGGCTCAGCCACTCGCGCTCCTGATCGGTCAGCGAGAGCCCCTCGAGGCCGATGATCAGATAACTCATGAGCGCGTAAACACGGCGATGGACTCGACATGCCCAGTATGCGGAAACATGTCCATGATCCCGGCGCTGACCAGCTCATAACCTTTCGCCACCAGTTCGCCGGCGTCGCGCGCCAGGCTGCCCGGATGACAGGACACGTAAACAAGACGAGGCGCGGCGAGGGCGTCCAGCAGAGGCACCAGCTCGGCCGCGCCGCTGCGCGGCGGGTCCAGCAGCACGCGATCGTAGGTTTGCCGACCCCAGGCGGTCCCCGCCTGGTCCTCCCGCAAATCCGCGGCAAAAAATTCGGCGTTGTCTATCCCGTTTCTGCGAGCATTGTGCCGAGCCAGCTCCACCAGCGACTCTTCTCCCTCAACCCCCACGGCGCTGCGGCAGGCGGCCGCTATCGGCAGCGTAAAGTTGCCGAGACCAGAGAACAGATCCAGAACGCGATGCTCAGGGCTCAGCTCCAGCGCCGCAAGCGTATGGCTGACCATCTGGCGGTTCATCTCCGCGTTGACCTGAACAAAGTTGAGCGGGCTGAAGTCGAACGTCAGCGGTTCGCCCTGCGCGTTGGTCTGCTGCAGGGAAAAGGTAAGGGACGCCGGCGGCGCGTCGGCCAGCAGCGGCTTTACCGTATCGGGACCACCCGACTGCAGCCAGATGTGCGCGTCCAGCGCCTCCCCAAGCGCCGCCAGCCGCGCGCGATCGCCAGCCGTCAGATCCTTCAGGTGACGGACCACCAGCACCAGCTGGTCGTCGCCGGCCGCCACCTCGATCTGTGGTATCTCGTCAGGGATGGAGAGGCTGCCGATGCATTCGCTGATCTCGTCCAGCCGCAGGCCCACGGCTGGGATCAGCGTATGGCATTCCGTCATATCGCAGACGTAGCGCCCCATTCGCTCCCGGAACCCGACCAGCACCCGGCCTTTGCCCGGCACGTTGCGAACGCTGAGCCGCGCCTTGCGCCGGTAGCCCCAGGAGCTGCCGGCCAGCGGCGGGAGCCAGTGCTGCGGCGTGACCCCGCCGATGCGACGCAGGTTTTCCTCCAGCACGCGCTGCTTCGCCTCCAGCTGCGCCTCGGGCGCCAGGTGCTGGAGCGCGCAGCCACCGCAGCGATCAAAATTTGGGCAGCGCGGATCGGTCCGGTCAGCCGATGGCTCGAGCACCTCAACCACCTGCCCCATGTCAAAGGCCTTGCGGCGCCCGGTGAGCCGGAAGCGCACGGCTTCACCCGGCAGGGCGCCATGGATAAAAACCGCCTTTCCGTCAATCCGAGCGACCCCGCGGCCGTCGTGACTCAGGTCTTCGATCGTTGCGTTGAGGGGCTCAGCCGGCAGCCGCTGGCGACGTCTTCCCACCGGTTATTTTTGCCGCCAGTTGCCTGCGCTGTCCTGGTAGTACCAGCCGCTCCGCGCGTTGCTGACCCACTGCCGAGCGAAGGTTTCGCGAATCTGCGACTCCCAGCCGGGCTGGCCGTTAGCAATCGCAATCTCCCGGTAGACGGCGTCGCGATCGCGATTGTCAGCCGCTACCGCGGCGTTAAGCGCGCTGCGGTCGCGCAGCGACACGCTGGATAGGTCCCGAACCGCCACCCGCGCGTCGTTGGTCAGCCCGATGGCGCCGCTGGCAAAGTGCTTGGACAGTTCTTTGCTGAACCGCGCGTTCATGCGCGACTGGATGGCGCGGATTTCCGGGGTGTTGATGTCGATATTGACCTGGGCATGAGCAGGGGGAATCACCCAGTCCAGAATCGCCAGGGCCGCTGCGGGAATGGCGGACGTCGCGCCTTTCGAGCCCGGCACATACGCGTCCGTCTCACCCTCCCCCTCAGGGGTCTCGTCGGGCCCGATCACCTCGTCGATAAACCGGTCAGCCGCCTCTTGCGCAGCAGCTTCGGGAAAGTAGACGTTGATGGTCACGCAGGCAGCCAGGGCCATGAGCAGCGCTGTCATCATGCAATAGCTTACTGTTTTCAATGTCTTTTCCTGTCAAAAACGAAAATCATCAGCCAGGGTATGAGCTGGTTACTGACTCTGGGCTGAACGCGTAAATCGCTAAAGGTCCGCTATTCTACGCTCACGGGGCCACTCTGAGTCGCCGCCTGCAGCCGCCTCACGAGCTGGGGCCAGTCGACACGCCGCGAAAAACCCTTGATGTCGATGCGCGGAATGCCCGAACCACGAACCAGAAAATAGCCGTTGCCGGCATCGCCAACTCCACCCATATCGCAGGTATTGTTGCGCAGGACGCAGGTTAAGCCCAGCTGCTGATAACCAAAATCATCGAAGATCCTGAGCACCGTCGAACCGAGCGCGGCAACGCCGCCGCCGATGCTGGAGAGATTGTCGACGGCGCGCTGGCTGATCCGCTGCCGCACGCCGGCGCTTGGGTCGGTATGCAGATCCAGATCGAACGCAACCGGGCGCCAGTTCAACAGGCGCAGGCCGCCCACCGAACCCCGCAGCACGCCCTCGATCTTGCCGAAGGAGAAGGCGCCGGTCATCTGCTCCAGGTCGATGTTTTCAATCTCGATATCCGCGGAGAGGGTCGGCAGGACGCCGAACAGTCGCTCCAGCCGCAGCTGCTCCATGACAACCGTACCGCCAAACACATCGACTACGACCTTGCCGCCAACCTCAACCACCTGGTTGCGCAGCCTGACCTGGGGAATCGTGCCGCCGAGCGTGCCGTTGAGAACCGGCCAGTCGAGCGCCCGGGTGATCTGGTCCAGGGCCACCGGCTTGAGTTCGCCCCGAAAGTCCATCGCCACCTGCTCGGTTCCGAAGTCGTTCAGCGCCAGCTCATCCACCTGCAGGCCGCCGTCGAGCACCGGTAGAAAGAGCGGGTCGAGCAACAGCACCTGCCGGCCACCGGCAAAAAAGCGGCTGTCCGCGGCGCCGACCAGCAGCGTGTAGTAGCGCAGCGAATCCCAGGACAGATTTGAATCCGCGGAGTCGCCGGCCAGGGAATAGTCGACAAATCCGCGAAGGCGGCTGGCGCCGAAGTGTTCCTGATTGCTGACAAAATCGACGGCTTCGAAGATCAGCGAAACGTGACTCAAGGCGCCGTCCTCGACGCGAAAGCCGCCAAGGATCTCGCCGCCGGCCTGGACCTCTTCGAGACCGAAGCTTTCGCCCGCGGCGGCCAAAAAGCGAGGGTACGCCTGCGTCAGGCGGAACCGGTCGATCTGGGCCGTCAGCGTCGCCAGCGCCCCATCGCTGGTCAGACGCGCCCCTCCGCTGACGGTCAGGCTGTCCCCATCGCTGACCTGCCAGCGGTCGATCGTTGTGGCGCCCGCTGAGCCGCGGCTCCCTGCGACGGTCAGCGTCACGTCCGGCAGCTCGCCGAAGCTCACGTAGGCTGGGTCCACCAGGAGCTCGCCGCTCTCGATCACGGCGGCAGCCTCGAACGTCATCCCGTCGTCCCGCCCTGCCTCGAACGCCAGGTCACCGCGCAGCGCCAAACCGGCGCCCGCTTGGCTCCCGTCCAGCGAATCGAAGCCCAGACCGCTGACCGTCCAGCTGCCGCTGAGGCTCAGCGCAGACGCCAGCGTTGCGGTCAGGTCCAGCGCCAGCTCTCCCTGCGGTGCGGTGAGCCCGGCCGGCGGCGTCACCGGCAGCAGCGACAGCAGCTCGTCGAGCTTCAGCCCGGTTGCCTGAGCCCGAAGCTGTGGCTGTCCAGAACCCTGAAAAGTCAGGGTCACCTCACCACCCGCCAGCTCAAGCGTTAGCGACGCCGCGACCGCTGTCGTCGCACCGCGCGCAGAAGCGCTCGCCGGCGCGTCGGCCGAGTCCTTCGGCGCCAGACCGTCGACCGTGGCAAAGCTTGCGTTCCAGTCCGCCTCCAGAGGCTGCTCGTTCAGCCGAAAGTTCAGGTTGCCGGCGGCGCACTCGGTCCCTCCGCCAGCCACGGTCAGCGTTTCGCAACGTAGGGAAATTTCTGACAAGGCAGCGGGCAGACTGCTGATGTCCAGCGCCGCGATATTCACGGAGGATTCACCATTGGGGACCAGCTCCCAGTCAAGCTGTCGCGCCTGCCAGCCGTCGCCCGTGAGCTCGGCGACCGAACCCGAAAGGGTCAGCTGGCCCAAGGCCGGACCGCTTTGAGAAAGCAGCACAGCCAGCGGCGCAGCCAGGCGGAGGAAACGAAAGCGCTCAGAGGCTGGAGAAGCGGGTTGGCGGGCGCATCGGACCATGACTGGATGGGACTATACTGGCAATCGCGTTGCGAAACCGGGCAGGCGAATCATGCGGATATTGATAGCAGACGACAACGACATCAACCGGGATTTCCTCAAGGCGGCCCTGGGCGATCCGGGCATCGAAATCCAGGAGGCGGTCAACGGCCGCCAGGCGCTGGACCATTTCCTGAAACAGCCTTTTGATCTGGTGCTGATGGATATCCGAATGCCTGAAATGGACGGGATTGAGGCCACCAAAGCGATCCGGGAGGCTGAGAGCCGTGCCGGTCGAGATTCTGGCGCGAAGATCATCGGCCTGACTGCCGATCTGCAGCTCTCCACCACCACCAATCTCCAGCAGCAGGGGTTTGACAACTGTCTGGCCAAGCCCGTCAGCCGAGACACCGTGCGCCAGCTGTTGGCCGGCGACGGGACGCTGCAGCCTAAGGAAGCGCCGAGCGACGCCACACCGGTGATGGACAGAGAAGCGGCGCTGGCGGCCGCGGGAGGAAACGTTGAGCTGCTCGACCGCTTGATGGGCATGCTGCAGCAGGAGCTGACCCGGTTTCTGCCCGAGATTCGTCAGGCGATTGCCTCGAACGATCTCGAAACCGCGCGGGCGCCGGTTCACAAGCTTCGAGGCTCCGCCGGCTACACCGGCTGTCTGGAGCTGAAGGAGACGGCGGCCAAGCTGGAGCTCGCGCTCACCCGCGGCAACCCGGGCGAAATCACGCCGGCGCTCGATGAGCTCGCAAGGGCAGCGGAGAACGTTCGTCAGCTCTAGCCAATCAGCGTCTGGCCTCGTTCATTAACCGCCTCATTTCCCTGATGGCCTCAGGCAGGCCCACAAAGACAGCTCGCGCAACAATCGCGTGACCGATGTTGAGCTCCTCGATCGGTTCCAGCGCCGCGATCGGGCCGACGTTGTGGTAGTGCAGGCCATGGCCGGCGTTGACCACCAGGCCCAGCGATCGACCAAGCTCCGCAGCAACCGCAATGCGGGTCAACTCCTGCTCCTGCGCGGCGCCGCTGGCTTCAGCGTAGGCGCCGGTGTGCAGCTCGACCACGGGCGCGCCCATCGACGCCGCGGCCCGAAGCTGGCTCTCGTCCGGGTCGATAAAAAGCGATACCCGAATTCCAGCATCCCGCAGGCGCTGGCAGGCGTCAGCCACCGGCTGACCGATGCCGGCCGCGTCTAGCCCCCCTTCGGTGGTGACCTCTTCGCGCCGTTCGGGCACCAGGCAAACGTCCGCGGGCCTGGCCGCACACGCGATCGCCAGCATTTCGTCGGTGACCGCGCACTCGAGATTGACGCGCGTCGTAACGGTGCGCATCAGCAGCTCCAGATCGCGATCCTGGATATGGCGCCGATCTTCGCGCAGGTGAACGGTGATCAGGTCGGCGCCGGCCTGTTCGGCGAGCACAGCCGCAAACACCGGGTCGGGGTAGCTGGTGCCCCGGGCCTGCCGCAGCGTCGCCACATGGTCGATGTTGACCCCAAGACTGATCGGTCTCATGACTGAGCCTCCGGTTGATTCATCTGTTGGTAGAGCTGCCGCGAACGCAGCGGTTTCGGACCGAGGTAGTGGCGCAGCACGCCGCTGAGCAGCTGGCGAGCCTCGCGCTGAACCGTCGCGTCGCCGTCTTCGCCCCGGGCCAGGCACAGCAGCGTTTCGCCGCCAACGGTTTCTGCAGAGGATCGGCCGGCCGTCGCCACGGGTCCCTCTTCAATCTCATAGCGATACCGCTGCTCGGGCTGCACGGGTTCACCCGTTACCGCGTCGTGGGTCAGACCCACCGCGTAACCCTGGCTCGCCAGCAGCGCCAGCTCAAAACGTCGCAGCACGGGCGCCGCCGCACCGGTTGCGAGCCCAACCAGAGTTTTGAGATAACACTGAAACAGCGTTTCGTTCGGGTCGTCTCGCGCGGTCAGCCGCAGCAGCAGCTCGTTCAGATAGAGCGCGATCAGCGCCGGTCGACTGCCGACCGTCAGAATGGGAGGGCCCTCAGCCTCCAGCTGGCCGAGCGTCGCGAGCTGGCCACGACCCGACAGGCTGACCTGTAGCGGCACGTACGGCTGCAGCAGACCACCGCGGTGACGCCGGGACTTTCGCGCGCCGCGCGCGACAGCGCCCAGACGGCCCCGATCTCGGGTCAGCAGCTCAACCAGCAGCGACGCTTCTTCGAAATTGCGGCGGTGCAGGACAAAGGCTGGGGTCAGGACCCGATTCAATCCACGTAGCCCAGCTGCTGGAGCGACCGCTCGTCGTCGGACCAGCCCTTCTTCACCTTGACCCAAAGCTTGAGGTTGACCCGGCAGGCAAAAAAGTCCTCGAGCGTGGCCCGAGCGGCGGTGCCAATACCCTTGAGGGTCGCGCCGCGCTGGCCGATGACAATGCCCTTCTGGCCTTCCCGCTCAACCCATATCACGGCGGCGATATGCAGCACCGGACCTTCCCTTTGGAACGCCTCAATCTCGACCGTCGAGGCATAGGGCAACTCCTGGTGAAGCCGCCGGGTGACCTGCTCACGGATGAACTCAGTGGCGATGAAGCGTTCGCTGCGGTCGGTCAGCTCATCCTCACCGAACACGGGCGGGCCTTCCGGAACCGCTGCCAGCAGGCGGGAGCGCAGCTCTTCGAGGCCTTTGCCCTTCTGCGCTGAAATCATCAGCACCTCGTCAGGATCGAACCGCTCGGCGAGTTCCGCGGACAGCGGCAGCAGGGTGGCCTTGTCGGTCACCAGGTCGGTCTTGTTGAGCACGCAAAACAGCTTGCCGTGCCGCTGACGAAGCCCCTCGCCAATCTTGAGGTCGGCGTCGGTGATGCCTCTCGCGTCGAGCAGCCAGGCCACGACGTCAACGCCTTGAGACACCGCTTCGGCTACCCGGTTCAGATAGCGGTTCATCGCCGACGCACCGGCTGGCGCGGCGTGGAGCCCTGGCGTGTCGACAAAGACCAGCTGGCCGTTGTCGTAATGGCTGACGCCTAGGATCTGGTGTCGGGTCGTTTGAGGCTTGTGGGCGGTGATGCTCAGCTTCTGCCCGAGCAGCGCGTTCAGCAGCGTTGATTTGCCTACGTTCGGCCTGCCGATCAGCGCGACGTAGCCACATCGATAGGGGGATTGGTTCTGCTCAGTCACCCGCACCTTCCTCCAGATGGTTCAGGGCCAGCCCGGCGGCGGTCTGTTCCGCCTTGCGCCGGCTGCTGCCGCTGGCCTCGTGCCCGTTGGGGTCACCGTCCAGCATGCAGCGTACGCGAAACACCTTGGCGTGATCGGCGCCTTCGGCGCTGAGGAGCTGGTACTCGGGCAGCGGCCTGCCCCGCTGCTGTAGATACTCCTGCAGCCGGGTCTTGGCGTCCTTGAGCGCTTCAGGTGCCGGCAGCGTATCGAGGCGCGTCTCAAACCAGCTCAACACCACCTGGCGACAGCTGACGTAACCCGCCTCGAGGTAGATGGCGCCGATGACCGCCTCCAGCGCGTCAGCCAGGATCGACTGGCGCCGCTGACCGCCGCTCTTGCGCTCTCCGGGCCCTAACAGCACGGCCCCCATGAAGCCCAGTTCGCCGGCCAGGCGCGCCAGCGTCACACCCCGAACCAGCCGCGCGCGCGCCCGACTCAGGTCACCTTCAGAAGCTTTGGGAAACCGCGCAAAAAGCGCTTCGGAAATGATGGTGCTCAGCACCGAGTCGCCGAGGAACTCGAGCCGCTCATTGTTCGTGCGGCTCGCGCTGCGGTGGGTCAGCGCCTGCGTCAGCAGGGCGGGATCCGAAAAGGTGAAACCTAGCTGAAGACCGCCGCCCGCCGCTGCCGCTCCGTGCTCGCTAGCCTTTGAGGTCAACCGTCTCGTCAAATTTAGCCACAAAGTCCAGGTTACCCATCAGCGGCCGCCGCACCTCGTACCGCACGTTAAGGGTTGGCTTGCCACCCCTGGTCACCCTGATATGGCTTTTGTTGACCGATTCGACGTAGCTCACGTACATGCGTTTAATCAGCATTTCCTGCACCTGCCGAGGCTCCTGACGGCTGACGCCCGGCTGTGCCGCCACGTTCTTCATCGCCTGGACCACCGAAAAGTACTCCTGGTACACCGGGAACAGCTTGATGCCGATGAAGGCGAAAAAACCCACCACGGTCAGCACGATGATCAGCCCGATCAGCGTGATGCCGCGCTGGCGCTGCGGTGAAGCAAGGTCAATTGATTTCATAGAAATGCCTCCAAAGGGGCTAATATCTAAGGGAAAACCTTAGCATTATTTGATCACGGTTCCTATGCGATCAAAGCCACTGGGACTTAGGTGCATCCAGATAAAAAAGGCCTTGCCAACCAGATTTCGATCGGGGACAAAGCCCCAGTAGCGGCTGTCCCGACTGTTGTCACGGTTGTCGCCCAGCACAAAATACTCGTCCTCGCCGACCACCCACCGGTTGCTGCCAAACGGCGGGTTGAGCGCGCCGGGCGTCAGGAGAATGTTGTGCTCCCGGCCGGGCAGCTTCTCCACCGCATTTTGCTGGCGGATCCGCGAAGCGCCATTTTCCGGCAGATATGTGCCGGTTATCTGGGTATCGACCAAAGTGCCGTTCAGATAAAGCCGCTTGTTCTGGTACTCCACCACGTCGCCGGGAATCCCGACGATACGTTTGATGTAGTCCTGCTTTGGATTCTCGGGATAGCGGAACACCACCACGTCCCCGCGCTCGGGAGACCCGAGCTCGATCACCTTGGTATCGACGACCGGCAGGCGAATCCCGTAAGAGAATTTGTTGACCAGGATCAGGTCACCGTCGAGCAGCGTCGGCATCATCGAATCGGACGGAATACGAAACGGTTCAGCCAGAAAAGACCGGATCAGCAGCACGATCAGGATGACGGGAAAAAAGGACCGCGCATACTCAACGACCACCGGCTCTTTGCCACCCTCGGCAGCTTCGTCGGTCCCGCCGCCCGCGAGCGCGGCTCGGCGTTTCGGCGCGAGCAGCAGCGAGTCAAGCGCCCAGATCGCGCCGGTGACCGCCGTCAGGATCACCAGGATTGCGGCGAAATCAAAATGCATAGTCAAACCCTGTCATATCTTGTTATTGCGGGTATTCCCTGCGGATCGGCGATCAGGCTGAGTCAGGAACGGTCTTCAGCGCGCAGAACCGCCAGGAACGCCTCCTGGGGAATCTCCACCCGGCCGACCTGCTTCATCCGTTTTTTGCCGGCTTTCTGCTTTTCCAGGAGCTTTCGCTTGCGCGAAACGTCGCCACCATAACACTTCGCGGTGACGTTTTTGCGCAGCGCCTTCACGTTTGTGCGAGCCACCACGTGGGCGCCGATCGCCGCCTGAATCGCCACCTCAAACATCTGCCGGGGAATCAGCGCCTTCATAGCCTCAGCCAGCTGGCGTCCCCGTCGCTGCGACTCGCTCTGGTGCACGATCACCGACAGCGCGTCCACCCGCTCGCCGTTGATCAGGATATCGACCCGAACAAACGGCCCGGCATCGAAACGCAGAAAATCATAGTCGAAGGAGGCGTAGCCCCGGCTGACCGACTTCAAACGATCGAAAAAATCCAGCACCACCTCACTCAGCGGCAGCTCGTAGCTGATGGAAACCTGGGTACCCATGTACTGAATCTGGCGCTGAACGCCGCGTTTCTCTTCGCAGAGGCCGATCACGCCGCCGACGTAGTCCGGCGGCACCAGGATGTTGCCCAGAATGATCGGCTCGCGGATTTCCTCGATCTTGTTTTGAGGCGGCAGCTGCGCCGGGTTATCGAGCTTTGAGACCTCGCCATCTGTCCCGACGATCTCGTAGATGACCGTCGGGGCCGTGGTGACCAGATCGAGGTTGTACTCCCGTTCGAGACGCTCCTGAACAATCTCCATGTGCAGCATGCCCAGGAAGCCGCAGCGAAAGCCAAAGCCCAGCGCCTCGCTGGTCTCCGGCTCAAACATCAGCGCCGTGTCGTTGATCTGGAGCTTGTCGAGCGCCTCGCGCAGGCCAGCATAGTCGTCGGAGCTGGTGGGGAACAGGCCGGCAAAAACCCGCGGCTGAACCCGCTGAAATCCGGGCAGTGGCTCAGCGGCCGGCGCCCGATCATGGGTGATGGTATCGCCGACTGGCGCACCGTGAACGTCCTTTACCGAAGCGCTCACAAACCCCACTTCGCCGGCCCTGAGGCAGTCGCGAACCTCGCGCTTCGGCGTAAAGATGCCGAGCCCCTCCGCCTGATAGGACTGGCCTGTCGACATCATTCGGATCTTGTCACCCTTGCGCAGCACGCCGTCTTTCACCCGCACCAGCGACACCACGCCCAGGTAGTTGTCGAACCAGGAGTCGATTATCAGGGCGCGGAGCTCACCATCGGGCTCACCGGCCGGCGGCGGCACCTGATTGACCAGCATCTCCAGGACTTCGGCAACGCCCTTCCCGGTCTTGGCGCTGACCTGCAGGGCGTCGGTGGCGTCGATACCGATCACGTCCTCGATCTCCTGAGCCACCCGCTCGGGTTCCGCCGAAGGGAGGTCGATCTTATTCAGGATCGGGAGCACCTCGAGCCCCTGCTCCACCGCCGTGTAGCAGTTCGCCACGCTCTGAGCCTCAACGCCCTGCGCGGCGTCCACCACCAACAGCGCGCCTTCACAGGCGGCGAGCGAACGGGAGACCTCGTAGGAGAAGTCGACGTGGCCGGGCGTATCGATGAAGTTCAGCAGGTAGCTCTCACCGTCAGCGGCGGTGAAGTTGAGCGAAACGGACTGCGCCTTAATGGTAATGCCGCGCTCCCGCTCCAGATCCATGGAGTCGAGCACCTGCTCCGCCATCTCGCGCTCCGAAAGGCCACCGCAGACCTGAATAAAGCGGTCGGCGAGAGTCGACTTGCCGTGGTCGACATGAGCGATGATGGAAAAGTTTCGAATGTTCGCTTGCGCGGTCAAGTCAACAACCTCGTTGTGCCGGCCTGCCGGTTGCCGTCAGGACAGCAAGCGGGCGGCCAGGCCAGAAAATCAGCTAAACGCGTCCCCAAAAAACACGAAAGCCTTCGATCCAGGACCGAAGGCCGAATTCCCTATTTTACGCGTCGTGCGAGCTTACCGGCAAACGTCTGAGCGCGGCGTGATGAAAGCCCGGAGCGACGCCAGCGGGAACACATTCGCGACGGGCCAGGATTCTCTGACTGAATGTCTGGTCGCCGTCAGGGAATCTCGGCGCGGGCCGGACCGAAGCCCGCTTGCTGCGCCACCGAGCCCACCATCATCTCGAGCGTCGAACGGGGCACCTCGCCCACCGCCGTGACCGCAAAACCGCCGCGGTTTTTTGACAGGATGTTCATCGCGCCGACCCGCGAGTAGCCGCGCAACCCGGCCTGGCCGTCGCCGGCCGGCTCGACGTAGACGGAAACGACCGCGAGGCCGTCGCTGAAGGTCAGGTGGCTTAAGCTGCCGGCTCTGCGCTGCGCGAGCGGCTGAAAGCCAGCCGGCAGCTGGCCGACACGCCAATTCGGTTCAGAGTCCGTTGGCGTGGAGGTTTGAAGATCCGGCAGCGCAACCTCAACGTAGTCGTCGCTGGGAATGTCAGGCTGCAGTTCCTGATCGCTGATCACCGCGCCGATCTCAATATCGGTAAACAGGACCTGCTCAATCGCCTGCCCTTCGCGATTGATCAGGCTCGACTTCAGCAACATGCCCGTATTTTTCTCCAGCCATAGCCGGTAGCCGAAACGAAAATTATCAGCGGCCGAGATCCGCACTACCTGCGCCTCCAGCTGGGCGACGCGGTCGGCGCCGTCCAGGGTGAGCTGATAACGCCCTTCCGAAAGGTCGAATAGATCCGCCGGGATCACCGGGAACAGCCGCTCCGCGATGCGCGTGTCGATCAACACCGAGCGGCGGTCAGGAAAGATACAGCGGACGGAGTTGTTGTCGCGAAGGATTTCTCGCGGAGTCCCGTTAAGGGCCACCAGCCGCTCTCGCATGCCGGCGGCATCAACGCGGTGATAGATACGAAGCGAGTCGACCTGATCCCGACGCAGGTACACCAGCGTCCCGCGGTAGGTCAGATTGCTGACCGCGCTCGCCATCTGGTCGAGCCAGCGTTTGGCGGCCAGCGCGCCGTCTTCCGCCGTGGCGAGCAGGGGGAGCAGCAGCGCCGTCAGCACAACCCCGCTGCGCACGACCGCTGGGACTCTAACCGGACCCCGCATGGTTTGCTGCCGTCAGGGCTCGCCCGGCGCTGACTTTTGGGCGTCGGTCGGCTGTGTTTCCGCGGGCTCAGTCGTGATGTTGACGTCCGCCGTCTCAGTTTCGCTGACCATGTAGACCAGCGGCAGCCGGTGACCGGTCGCCGAAACCTGGGTGTGACGGATCAGGTACTTCTGGAGCTGTTCGTTATTGGAGCCGACCGCTGCCGGCATCGCCAGCGATGACGCCGCGGGACCGACCCGCCCCTCGACGTCCGCCGTCGGGTCGTTGACGCCCTGCGACAGGAGCGACTGCGGGGCGGCGTTTCCACCCGGGGCCACCACGTCCGGCTGCCATGCGCTGAAAGCGAGGACCGCCACGCTTGCCGCAACGGCTGCCCCGGCAGCCGGCTGCAGCCAGCGTCGCAGACCGGCACTCGCGGGCTGCCCGCCTGCGGGTTGAGCGTGCGTCTCCTGCTCCGGCGCGGGCTCCTGGGCGACGCCTGCGGCAACTCGGGCGGCAAACCCATCCAGCGATACGCAGCGGTGGTCGCGCAACACGCTGCGCACCAGGTGATACCGTTCCCAGCGCTGCGACAGCTCCTCGTCGTGGCCCAATCGCCGCAGCATGAACTGCGCTTCGCTGGATTCTGCTTCGCCATCCATCAGGCAGCAAAGCGATTCGCACAATTCCCCTGTGTGCTGCTTCTCCATCAACCTCGTTCCTCTTTATGATCCAGCAGCGGCGCGAGCCGCTGATCTATCGCCTCTCTGGCCCGAAAAATTCGCGATCGCACGGTGCCGATCGGACAGTCCATGGTCACCGCAATTTCTTCGTAGCTCATGCCTTCCATCTCCCTCAGCGTAATGGCCGTGCGGAGGTCTTCCGGCAAATCTTCAATAGCAGCAAAAACCGTCTGCTCAATTTCGTCTTTCAGCAACTCCCGCTCCGGGGTGTCGCGATCCTTCAGCCGGGTGTCCAGATCGAACAGCTCGGCGTCACCGGGCTCGATATCGGTCGCTGGCGGTCTGCGCCCCTGGGCCACCAGGTAGTTCTTGGCCGTATTGATGGCGATGCGATACATCCAGGTATAGAACGCGCTGTCTCCGCGGAATCGACCGATTGCGCGGTAGGCTTTGATAAAGGCCTCCTGCGCCACGTCCTGGTTTTCGCTCGGGTCTTTGACGTACCGGGATATCAGATTCACTATCTTGTGCTGATATTTCAGTACCAGCAGGTCGAACGCTCTCTTATCGCCCTGCTGTACCCGTTCAACCAGTAGCTGGTCTACCTGTTTCTCGCCCATCCGGGCCAAGCTCCTTCCCCGGAGCCCAGAGTCTTCGGGCGGCGGTCCCACGCCGCTCCTACTCTCTAGACACCAATGTCGATCGATAGTTCGTAACCCGTTAAACGGGTCAGAATGCGGCCTGCGCCGGCGGCGCAACCATAGCATGGCCCTCCCGTCGGTCAAGGCGCCGCGCCCCTCGCCAGCCGGCGCTCTCAGCACCCTTCGAGCACCCGGGAAGAGCGTGTCGATCAGGCCCAATTTGATCCCGACCTTGGGTTAGAATCTCAGCGATCCCACCGCGCACGTGCTCATGACCAGCCAAGCTCAGACCCAGCTGATCGACCAGGAGTTCCGGCAACAGCCCGGAATCTGGTATTTCAATCACGCGGCGATCGGCCCCTGGCCGCGCCGCACCGTTCAGCGGGTGACCGAGCTCGCCCAGGGGAGCAACACCCGCATCATGGCCAACTGGCTGGACTGGTACGCGGCCGAGCAGCGGCTGCGTCAGCGCCTCGGGGAAATCCTTGGAGCGCCCGACGGCAGCCAGATCAGCCTGACCAAAAACACCAGCGAGGGACTTTCGCGGATCGCGGCCGGGCTCGCTTGGCGGGACGGCGATCGGGTGCTGCTCCTCAGCGAGGAGTTTTCCTCCAACCAGTGGTGCTGGGATCGCTGTACGCCGGACTTTGTCGCCGTCGATCAGGTGAAGCGACAGCCCGGTCAGCCCGTCCATGAGGCGTTGATCGAGGCTGCTGGACCCCAGACCCGGCTAATCGCCGTCAGCACGGTTCAATACGCCAGCGGCGCGGCGCTGCTGCTCAACGAGCTCAGCGAGTATTGCAGCGAGCGGGGCATCCTGCTGGTCATTGACGCGATTCAAAGCCTCGGTGCGTTTCCGCTGAACGTGGCGGATTGTCCCGTTGACGCCGTGGCCTGCGGATCGCATAAGTGGCTGCTGTCGGCGGAGGGAGTCGGTTTTCTCTACCTGAGCGAATCGCTGCGCCAGGCCCTCAGGCCAACCCAGGCCGGCTGGCGGATGGTGAGCGAACCGTTTAAGTTTGCCGGTGCTCTCAGTGAGCCGGCAAACGACGGTCGAAGTCTGGAGGCCGGCACCCTGAACACGGTGGGCATCGTCGCGCTGGAGGCCAGCCTGTCGCTCTACCAGGAGCTCGGCGCCGACACCGTTGAGCGCATCATTCGCGGCCATACCAACCGCCTGCTGGCAGGCCTGACCGACCTGGGCCTGGATGTCCGGACACCCGCGGACCCGGCCCAGCACGCCGGCATCGTCGCCTTCAGCCTCGGTGACGAAAGCGCGACCCGCAGTGCCTACAGTACGCTGACCGAACGGGGCGTGTGCTGCGCCGTCCGCGGCGGGCTGCTGCGTCTGTCACCCCACTACTCCACGCCCGCGCAGCATGTCGACGATGTGCTGAATATGTTGACTGAACTCCTGTGAAGCGGGCGGCGCCAGCGCTGACGGCGGTGCTGATCGCGCTGCTGCTGACGAGCTGCGGCACAAGAACCAGCCGGCCGGATCTCGCTCGTCTCTATGGGTCTGCCACCGCCGGCGTCGATCAGCCGCCGGTGGTGCTGATCCACGGCATCCTGGGTTCGCGACTGCGCACCGCCGACGGCCTTCAGGAAATCTGGGTCGGGCGGCTGCGCAAGCTGCTGTTCAGCAACTACAGCGATCTGGCGCTGACGGTGGATCCGGCAACCCTGGAGCCCGTCCGCGACGGGCTCGAGCCCTACGCGATTTTCGATCGCGCCGCCGGCACGGATTTCTACGGCCGGGTGATCGAGGTGCTGACGGAGGCCGGCAAGTTCGAGCGGGGCGAGCCCGGCCGGCCGGTGGCCATGGGGGCGAGGCGATTCTACGTTTTTCGCTATGACTGGCGACGCGACAACGTGGAAAACGCTGCCAGACTCGATGAATTCATCGAACAGATCAGAGCTGACTACGGGCTGCCTGAACTGAAGGTCGATATCGTGGCGCACAGCATGGGCGGCCTGCTGACGCGCTACTACCTCCGATACGGCCCAACGGACGTGCTCGACGACAACGAGTTTCCGGTCAACCTGTGGGGCGCCAGCCGGGTCCGGCGGGTGGTCCTGCTCGGCACACCCAACATGGGTTCGGTCAACTCTGTCCGCGGCTTTATCGAGGGCGTGAAGCTCGGCTTCGGTCGGATCCCGACCGAGGTTCTCGCCACCATGCCGAGCGTCTACCAGCTCTTCCCTCACCCGCTGGCCGGCCCCTGGCTGATCTCCGCAAGCGGGGAAAAGCTGGAGCGCGATCTGTTCTCGGTCAGGATCTGGCGACGCTTTCGCTGGTCGATCTTCGATCCTGAAGTGCGGGAACGCATCCTCGCCACCTTCGAGGATCCGGCAGCGGGGCAGGCCCATCTCGAAACGCTCGAGCGCTTCTTTGAGAAGCACCTGGAGCGGGCCCGCCGCTTCGTCTGGTCGCTGACGGTTCCGCTCGAGGAAACACCGTGGCGACTGATTCTGTTCGGCGGCGACTGTGAGCTGACGCCGGCGCGAATGCTTGTCGAGGAGGTGGAAGGTAAGTCCGTCCTCCGCCTCGAGCCGGATCGAATCGCCAGCCCTCGCCCCGACGTTGACTATCACCGCCTGATGCTCGAACCCGGTGACGGCACGGTCACCAAATCGTCGCTGCTGGCCAGAAATTCACTCGACCCGACGGTACCCAGACATCGCTACATCTTCTTTCCGCTCGACTACTCGATGTTTATCTGCGAGTCGCACGATCAGCTGACGGGCAACATTACCTTTCAGGACAATCTATTACATGTGTTGCTCAGTCGTTAGCGCTGTTAAACTAGCGGCCACGAGACGGCAATGGGGAAAGCCACTTTGAAGATCGCCTTTCTAGAAGACGACCACGACCAGGCTGAAGTTGTCAAAATCTGGATGGAGGACGCGGGCCACGAGGTGGACTGGCACGCCCGGGGCTCGGACCTGATCAACGCGGTGCGCTCAGATCGCTTCGACATGGTGCTGCTGGACTGGCAGGTGCCGGAGCTCGACGGCTACTCGGTGCTGCGCTGGATCCGCCAGAACATCGACAGCAAGCTGCCGGTCATCTTTCTGACCGCGCGCGACGCTGACGAAGACATCGTCAAAGCGCTGGAGAGCGGCGCCGACGACTATCTGACCAAACCGCTCAGCCAGCCCGTCACGCTCGCCCGGATCGACGCGGTCGCCAGACGCAGCGGCATCGATTCCCCGGACAACGATGCGCGGAAGGAAGTGGGTCCCATCAGCTACGACACCGACCGTGAGGTGATGACTCTCAATGGCGAGCCGGTCTCGCTGACGCGGCGGGAGTTCGCGCTGGCCGTTTACCTGATTCGCAACCTCGGGCGTATCATTCCGCGCGAGGTGCTCCTCAAGGAGATCTGGGGCCTTAACGCTCAGGTGGTCACCCGAACGCTCGACACCCACATCAGCCGGCTGCGAAAGAAGCTCAGCCTGACCGAAGACTCCGGCTGGAGCCTCAAGAGCATTTACCACCATGGCTATCGGCTCGAGCGCCTCGAGGACGCCGGCGCTGCGCAGGGAGCCCAGTAAGCGGCTCGACAGCGTGTCGCCAGAAGGCCATGTCTGCCCAGAACCCCATAAAAATCTGCGTCCTCGGTGAGGCGGCCGTCGGCAAGAGTGAATTTATCGGCGCCTTCTCCGGTCGGGACGCCGAAAACGCTCGACGAATCCGGTCGGGCGCCCAGGTTGAGGTCGGCGAGATCGAGGCGGACGGCGTGACCCACGAGCTCGTGGTTTGGGACATCCTCTGCGCTGACGGCGGCTTTGTGCTCGAGACACCCTATCTGACCGGCGTCCACGGCTGCATCGTCGTCTGCGACCGTACGCGCCGTCCGACGGTCACCGCGTCCCGCGCCCTTATCTCGCGTCTTGAAGACAGTTTTCCCGGGGTCAGCTGCATCTTGGCGGTGAACAAGTCGGATCTGACAGACCGTGCCGAAGTCTCAGACGCCGACCTGGAACGCATTCGCGGCGGCGGCCTGCGGGTCATCGAAACCAGCTCTCACACCGGCAACAACGTCCGCCGCTGCTTCGAAGAGGTCACGGCGATGGTAACCGGCCATGGATGACAGCGGTCAGCCTGCCGCCATTTCGAGCTCCCTGCCCGCTTCGCTGGAGCTCAACGACCTCGCGGAGCCGCTGCTCGTGCGCACCGACGCGGCATTTCGGGTGCTCGACTGGGCGGGCGACCCGGCGGTCTATGATTTTTCGCTGGAGGCGGGCCAGGACATCCGCCAGCCCATGAAATTTCTGGCGGGACTGGACGGCTTCAAGTCGGTCACCTTTCCCATGATGTGGTATGACGGCAACCGGCCTATCCATGTTTCCATCATGGCCCAGCCTCAGCATGCGCAGGCCTACGTGCTGCTGACCGACGCCAACGCGGCCGATATGGCGGATCTGCATTTGCGGCGGCAGGCCGAAAAGACCGACATCGTCGAATACCGCGCCTCGCAGCTAGAGGTTGAGCTCGAAGAAGCCAAGCGGGAAGCCGCCCGCGCCAGCGAGCTCAAGAGCCGCTTCATCGCGGGTATGTCCCACGAGTTCCGCACACCGGTCACCTCCGTCCTGGGCTACTGCGACCTACTGGAAAAAGACTACGGCCGCGACGATCGCAGGCTGCAGGGAATCCGTCGCTCCGCAACGCACCTGCTGTCGCTCGTCGAAAACCTTCTCGAGCACGGACGTGTAGTGTCCGACCGGATCGAGCCCGTCGAGGAAGAGGTCAATCTGCGGCGCCTGTTTGAATCGATGAACCTCATGTTCGAGCCGCTGGCACAGCAGAAAGAGCTGGCGTTTGAAATCATCGAGCAAGGCTGCGCGTGTGAAGAGATCCGCACCGACCCGGTCAGGCTGCGACAGATCATCGTCAACCTGATCTCCAACGCACTGCGCTATACCGAATCCGGTTCAGTCAAAGTGACCTGGAGCCAGGCAAACGACCGCCTGAAGGTGGCGGTCATCGACACCGGCCCGGGCATCCCGGCAGACAAACGCAAGCAGATTTTCCAGGCGTTTTCGAGCCTGGAAGACGAAAAGACCCGGGCCAAAGGTCTCGGCCTGGGCCTGTCGATCAGCCAGCACCTCGCGGACGTGCTCGGCGGCGACATCGAGCTCGAGTCAACCGTGGGCCAGGGTTCAACGTTCTCCTTCGATGTTCGCGCAGCCGGCGTGCTCGCGGCCAACCTCGCGCCCAGTGACGTGACACAGGGCCAGCGCCGCGTGCTGATCGTCGAGGATGACATGGACGTACGCGAGTTTCTCGCCGTGATCCTGGCCGATCTCGGCTATTCGCCAACGCTTGCGATCAACGGGCAACAGGCGCTGGACAAGCTGGCGAGCGCCCGACCGGACGTGGTCCTAAGCGACTTTCACCTGAACGATATCTCCGGTGAGAAGCTGATTCACGACCTGCACGCAAGCCAGATTCCCGTGATTGCGATGAGCGCCTCCAACGCCGAGGAAGACCGCAACGCCGCATTCGGCGCGGGCGCCAGCGCTTATCTGGTCAAACCGTTCGACCTGGACATCCTGGGCAAAGAGCTGGAAAAGGCGGTCAATGGCTGAGCTGTCCGACCGCGCTCGCGAGCTGCTGGCCAAACAGCGCGAACGCTACCTGGCCTCGCTGACCGGCAAACATGCGGAGCTGGCGAACCTGTGGGAAGAACGCCAGCACCAGGAGCTGGACCTGATCGACGCCGTGCACCGCATCGCCGGGTCAGCCGGCCTCCACGGACTGGACGAGCTGCAGGCCAACGCGGTGCACGCCGAACAGACGCTGCGCGACGAAAACGCCAGTGAAGCAGACCGAGAGGCGGCGGTGAGAAAGCTGATGAGCGAGCTGGAGGCCAACGCGAGTCCGTCGGCAGACGGCTGAATGGTGGTTACCCCAGGTCGGCTGCGGCAGTCGCAGCTGTCGGCATTGAACTTAAGGGCGGATGGACGAGGCGCGCGACGGCGGTCCAGCCAGGCCCAGCTCAGCCAGCTGCTCAGGTGCCCGGTGCAGGTAGTACAGCGCGCCCTCAAACTGCTTATCTTCGCAGAAGAAGTGTCCCTGAAAGCGGGTCAGACCCAGGTCCAGGAGCAGCCCCAGCTCCTCGGGTGACTCCACGCCGATAGCGGTCACCGGAATATCCAGCACGTCCGCGTGGTTGACCACCGAAATCAGCAGGTTGCGGCGCGAGTCGTCTTTGATGCAGTCGCGCACCAGGCTCGGCGTCAGCTTCACCTCAGCCAGGGGGAGGTTTTCCAGCTGCATCTTGGAAAACACCTCGCCGCCGTATTCAAGCGAGACCGAGCAGCCCCTGAGCGCCAGCCGCGTGAGGTTGCTCTGCACGGGGATCAGGTTGCGGTGCAGATCGTTTTCGCTGATCTCGATCGTCAGCTGGCTCAGCAGGAAGCGCTGCTGCCGGCAGAGCTTTTCCATGCGATCCGCAAAGTCGGGCTGCTCGAGCGTTTCGGTACTCAGATTGACCGACATCGGAAGTCGGAAACCCTTCTCCTCGATCCGCTTGGCGTCGTCCAAGGCCTGCTTGGTCAGACGCCGCTCGAGCGCTGCGGTAATCCGCAGCCGGCGGGACCAGCGCAGAAACTCCATCGGCGCGATGATGCCGCTTTTGGGGTGATGGAACCTGGACAGCGCCTCAAGCCGGATCACCCGACCGCGCTGAACGTCGACGACCGGCTGGTAATGGTTGACGATACGGCCCGAGTTAACCAGCCGCCGAAGCTCGGCCGTACCCTGCTCTTCCCGACGCAGCGAGCTGGTCAGGCGCAGCACGTCCTCTTTGTAAAACGGCTTACGAAGAAAGCCCAGGACCTCGAAGTTGAGCATCTGGGCGACCGCCCGCGCCGAGCGCAGCACTTCTTCGCTACACATGCTCACAACCAGCACCGGACACTTAACGTCCGCCTTGGCCATGTTGTGCAGCACCTGGATCCCGTCTTCACTGGGCATCAGCAGATCGACGACAATGAGGTCTGGGAGCTGGTTCAGCTTGGCGACCAGGTCTTCGCCAGGGCGGCGAATCATCAGATCGAAGCCACAGTCTGAAAAGACAACGGAGGCGTACTCCAGTACGTCCGGATCGTCGTCAATAATCAGCACCTTGCGCTTTCTGGCGGATGCCTCAGTCATGGCTGCGCAGCTAGACCCCTAGTCTTCCCGTATCGTCGATCGTGTACCCCCGTGTCTCAACTTTACCCTAAATGCAGGTGCGGAACCGGCCGGGTAGAGGGGGAGGCAGAACCCAGGCCGGTTACCGCGGGTGCGGCAAACGCCGCGCAAACGCCCGTAGTCATCCGTGATCGCGTTTCCGTGTCACCTCGCGGCGACCTTTCAGCAGACTAGTGCCTCGGGGTTTTGAGCACTACTGCCACCCTCTAGCTTTAAAGATTGTTGACAAATAATTCCCGAAATATTCCGGTGCGGCGCGAGGCAGGAATTGCCTTTGAAACAGAACGTTACAGACAGGAAAACAAACGTTAACACCTGCCCGCTAGCGTCCCAAACACGGTTATGCTGGCGCTCTGGCCGTCAATCAAGGATTGAGGCGACCGGCCAGTTGGGAAGGAAGGAGTTTTACGTGTTTCTTGAAGGGTATCTCATGACCGGAGCCTGCGCGCTGGGCGTGCTGGCCTACGGGTCGCTGGTCTGGCTTGTGACCAAGCGACAAAACTGACGGGCGCAGGCAATGCCTGCATCAGGAACTAAAACGCCGGCTGCGGGGCGACCCGAGCCGGCGTTTTTTTTATGCGTTGCCGCAGCGTGGGCTTCCACGCTGAGGGTCAGCCGCCGGCGCGCTGGCGCAGCGCCAGGTCCTCGGGCCGCTGCCGGCTGGCGATCTGCCAATAGCGGCGAGCCTCCTCAACCAGTTCGTTCTGCTCCAGCCACAGCGCAAATACGATGATGCGCGAAACGTTCGCCTCGTCAGCAGGGCGAAAGCTATCGATCCGGCTGATCAGCTCGTCGTCAGCGATACTGAACCCCGCGTAGCTGGAAAACTTTTTGCCGTCGGGCAAGCGGCTTTCCAGCGACCAGGAGTAGTAGTCCCCCGAGGTCAGCGATATGTGGCTGGGAACCGCCAGCTCGTTGCCGGTCACGGTCGTCTCGAGCAGGCTGCGCCCCTCGCCGTCGGTCAGCTCGAAGGTGTAGCCCACACCCTCGGCCAGCTCGCGCCAGCGGAACACCTCAGGGCTGCTGAGCAGCACCGTATCGACGGGAAAAACCAAATCCAGTCGCTTCTCTGAACCGCCGGCGCGCATCACCATGGCCGCCTGTGCCAGCCCCACGGTGGAGATTGAACCCTCTCCCTCCGGTACTGCTGAGCCGTTGCTCGGTTCGTTGCCCGACAAGGTTTTCGGCGCGTCTTGCCCGACCTCAAAGGATGCCGGACCGGCGTAAACGAACTCGGCGCCGTCCTGGTAGTAAACCAGGCTGATACTGCCCGAGTCGGCCACCATAATCTGGTCGCCGGCGCTGACCTCCGCGAGGATCTCCAGCGCTTCGCCGTTGAGCGTGTGCTCACCGAGGGCATCGGTGACGATGGCCACCGGATCAGCCCACACCGCAAGCGTCACGCCCCAAAAAACCATCCCTGCAAACATCTTCTTCATGATGCTACCTCGCTCCTGACAGCTGACGCTGCCTCCTTCCCTGGCCGGAGCTCTCCCCAGCCGAAAACCTTAATCGCCGTGTGGCCCTTGATCTGCTGCGGTCCGAAGGGCGTCAGCTCCTGCTGGTCCTCCACCTTGAGCTGGTTGGCGACGTTCTCGCTCAGCGCAATCCGGCAGTTCAGGTGTCGCGTCAGGCCTTCGATTCGCGCCGAGACGTTCACCGCGTCACCGATCGCCGAGTATTCGAAGCGCGACTGAGCGCCCACGTGGCCGACAATCGCTTTGCCGAGCCCCAGCCCGATTCCGGCCTGGATCGGCGGAATACCCTCAGCCGCAAGCTCGACGTTGAACTTATCGAGTTCGGTCAGCATCATTCGCGCCGCGTCGAAGCCGGCCTGAGCCGCATTAGTGTGGGGTTTTGGCGCGCCGAAGAACGCCATGATCCCATCTCCCATATACTTATCGAGCGTACCATCAAACGTGTGAATGGCGGGTGTAACGCGGTCAAAGTAACGGTTCAACAGGGTTAGAACATATTCCGCGTCGTTGGTTTCGCTCAGCGTCGTAAAGCCGATCAGATCGCAGAATAACAGGCAAATTTCCCGACTTTCGCCGCCCAGCTCCGGCGACAGATTCCCCTCGAGGATTTCGTTCAGGATCTGTGGACTCACGTAGCCCCCAAACGCTGACCGCATCCGCTGCTTGTCCCTCAAATTGGACCAGGCATCGCGCACCGCGCCGGCCAGCCAGGCCGTCAGGGCCGTTACCATCATCGGCACGGGGCTGAGGCGCCACCCTTCCAGGTAAGCCACGGTGGACGCAGTCGCCGCCCCCAGCAAGGCAAGCACCAGCACCGACAGGGCCGTGAGCGGTCGATCACGCAGCAGAACCAGCAGCGCCATCACCAGCAGCGTGCCGGCATACCAGGCCCCATTCACGCCGCTGAGGATTCGGTCGCTCGCCAGCGACCGGTAGGCCTGCATATGAATCAGCACGCCGGGCGCGTAGCGATTGCTCTCCCAGTCCGCCAGCACCAGCGGCTGGGTGTGCCGATCCTCAAACGGCAGGACGCCGCCGACAAACACCGCTTTGCCCTCGAACGCCTCCCGGAGCGCATCGGTGTCTCCCGCCTCAAACCATTCGATCACCTGCACCATCGGGACGTAACCGATCGGGTCGCCTACCGCGTAATCGATCCAGCCGTTGCGAACCGGGACGTCCGTCTGGCGTGCCATCTGCCCGACGAGCGTGCGCAGCTCGAGCGCGTCTTCGTAGCGGTCGTCGTAATAGCGCCGGACCACCGCGTCCATCTCCTGCACCTGCAGCACCATGCCGAAGCCGTCTTTGCCCAGCACCGCCTTGAACTTGGGCAGGACGTCGTAGAGGCGCCCGCTGGCGCTCAGAGTCCGCCCGAAGACGACGGGCGTACCGGCGCGACGGGCGCCGAGGATCGACCGCATCAGCGGCTGATCGTTAGCCCGCCCGAGGAATTCATCAAAGCTCCGCTCCGGGAGCACGAGGTCAAAACCCAGGACCGCAGCCTTGGCCGACGCCATCGCGGAAATCACCTGGGCGAGCTGCTGGTGCCAGAGGGCCATGGGCGCATCGATTGCCTGCACCGTGCTCTCGTCGATGCCGATCAGCGCGACCTCGGGGCTTGCGGCGGGCTGCGGTGCGAACTGGCGCACCAGACGCTGCTGGATATCAAAAACCTGCAGGTCGAGGCGCTTGATGAAGGGACTGACCGACAGCAGCGCGCCCAGCGCGCTGACGGCGAGCACCAACACGCAGCGCATAGCCCATCCCATTAGAAGATGTCGTAGCGGACCAGCAGGTGAACGCCGTCGTCCTGAGGATCGGAGTCGCTGAACTCGATGTCTTCGAAGCCGTGCGCCAGATACAGCTCGGTGTGCAGGCCCGGCAGCGGATCCCACAGAAATCCGGCCCCGACGCTGGCAATGGACTTCGGCTCAGGCGTATCGAAATCTTCGTTCCAGCCGCGGCCGATGTCGGCAAACACCGACCACTGGAAGTTGCTGCGGCCGTTGCTGTCGCGGAATGCCGGCATGCGAAACTCCGCCGAAGCCACCCAGCCGTTGTCGCGCACCATCAGGTTCTGACGATACCCGCGAACGCTCGTGCGCCCGCCGATCGAGAGCTTCTCCAGGGGCAGCAGCCCGTCGAAGGTTTTCTGCAGATCGCCGCGCAAAATAAGCTGGTTATCGTTCTCGCCGAAGCGCCGGGCCCACTGCGCCTGGCCGAGGAACGTCACAAATTCGCTGTCGGGCAGGTTGCCGTCGTTGATGGTGGAATCGAGCGCGTCCAGGCCAACGCTGATGCGCCCGCGCAGCGCAAAGACCTGATTGGCGCGTCGGTCGGTCCAATCCGCGGTGAGGCGCGCAGCGGTGACCTCAGCGCGGCCGTCGTTCACGCCCGGGGAAAAAGAAAACGGAATTCCCAGCAGGCTGGTATTGCTTTCCCGGTGGTCAAGACCGGCGATGAAAGTCAGGCGTCGTGCGCCAAAACGCTTCCACGGCACCACCACGTCCAGCGCCCACTCTTCGCTGTCGCTGCGAATGTCGATACGGCTGAAGGGTTCTTCGACAATCTGGGCGTCACTCTGCGCGTAGCTCACGCCCACGGTGATGCCGCTGCGAGTGACCGGCACCGCGTAGCCGAGCTGGTAATCATCCAGGCCGTCCCCGGTCCCGTACCGCAGCTCGGCCCGGTCGCCAAAACCCAACAGGTTGCGATGAACAAACCCCAGCTCTACCCACTCACTGCCAACGCTCGGGGCGCGGTTGTTGTGGGCCGTCAAAAACAGGCTGTACGGGCGGGCCTCCTGGACGTCCACCAGCAGTCTCGCCGAGCCCCGCTGCTGGGTTGGCAGCAGCCGGCTGTCGACACGCTCGATCAGCGGGTCGGCGTGCAGAATGCGCAGCTGCTCGCGCAGGTCGACCACGTTGAGCGGCTCATCACCGCCGCCCTGCAGGCGGGACTCCACGTAGGACGGCCGCAGGCGACCGTTGGTGGTGACCTCCAGAGCTTCGAGGCGACCTTCAACCGCCTGATACTGCACGGTGCCGTCGCTGATCCGCTGATCGGGCAGCAGCACCCCGGAGGTGATGTAGCCTCGATCGACGTAAAGCTGAGTCAGCTCGGCCCGGAGCTGCTGCAGCTCCTCCGCACTGACGTTCCGGTCCAGATAGGCGGCGCTCACCTCGCCGACGTCCGTGGCGCTGAGCTCCGTTGCGTCGGTGAGCTGCACCTTCTTCAAATAAACGAGCGGCGCGCCCGACAGCGTGTCTTTGGGGATCGCCAGCGACTCGATCGGCGGCAGATCCAGCGGTACGTCCTCGCGGTCGTCGAATTCCGGCAGCTCAGGACGCTCGTTCTCAAGCCCAGGCCGACGCTGAAGGCCTCGCTCGACGTCGTCACTCTGGGCGAGTGCCGGCGAGAACGGCAGCAGCAGCCCTGGCAGCACCGTCAGCAGAACCCAACGACCGATTGTTGTTTGCTTCATTCCTTATCCCCCCTGTCGGCGCCGCCGCGGGCCGCCCGATTCACGCTGTCTGTGGTGATCAGCGACAGCTGTGCAACGGCCTCAAGGTCATCGCGGCTGGCGAGCAGCTGTTGAAAGCGAACGAGCGCATCGCTGCCCGGATCCAGCGTTTGGCCGAGAAATTTGCCAAGGCCGCTGTCTGCCGCTCCGCCCGCTGTCACCAGCGGACGCTTAAGCCCAACCGCCACAATTTTGTCCATCCCGAACGGCGGTACTACTACTATATCTTCGATCTTGGTCAGGCGCCCGGCCGCCTGCCTGGCCTTTTCCTGCCGGTTGATGGGATACAGCAGGCTGATGCCGCCGTTCGACTCGAGGTCAAAGACCAGCAGATGCAGCGGCATCGAGGGCCGAATGACAAAACCGAGGTCGTCGCCGCGCACGGCGGTGACCCCCATGGCAGGTTCGGTGTACTGCATTACGAGTCTCTGGTTGGCCCCGTCGGCCACGCCCCGCGATGTCAGTGCCCGCACAAACAGCTCGCCGCGGATCCGATGCCAGGGGTCGGCACTGGCGGGGTCAAACACCTCGGAAATCAGGTCCCCGGACGCGTTGAGCAGAACACTGCGATCCGACTCGCGGAGCAAAATCAGATCGGCGTTCTGGTCGCTGATCTCCAGCCCGTTCAGGCCCTTGGCGACACGGCGATCCGCTTCGCTCGGATTGAGCCACTTGAGTCGCAGCGGCTCGTCCGGTTCCGGTGCGGGCTGCACGAACTCCGGCTGACTGGGCAAATCAAAAATAATCGCGGTGCTGGGGTCCACCTGGGCTTCGTCGATGGTCGGCAGGAATTGCGGGCTCTGCGGATAGCCGCGTTTTTCCATAAAGCCGCGCACCGATTCATACAGCTCCAGGTAAGACACGCGGCCGTCGCCGTTCGCATCCGTGCCGGGCGTCAGGCCCTGCATGGCCCGGAGCAGCGCGTCCGTAAACGCTCCGTGAGGCTGCCCGTCGAAGGTGGGATACCAGCGCAGCAGCTTGTCGGTGATCTCGCCGGCCGGTTCGTGTTCACCGGCGGCGGAGAGGTAAAACACCTGCGAGTAGGGATAGGGTTCTTCGCTCGGCGGCGCCGGCGTTGCCCTCACGTCCGGCGGCAGGATATCCGCGGCGCGCACGGGCAGCGGCGGGCGTCCGGTGAGTTCCTGGTTGGCACCCCGCACCGTGTTGCCGGAGTAGCAGGCGTCGACGACAAAAAACACCTCACGTCCAGCCGCATCGAGCTGCGCCAGGATCGGGCGAATGTCTCGCCGCCCGATGATCAGCGATTCGGCGATCTCGTCCGGCGTGCCGTGTCGATTGAAGTCGGCGGGGATCAAGGCGCCCGAAGTGTGAGGCAGCGCCGCGGCAACGCTCAAGTCCAGCGCGCTGGTGCCATGGCCCGCGTAGTACACGAACACAAAATCGCCGGGTTCGGTGGTGAGCTGGAGATTGCGCAGCGCCCGAAGAATGCCCTCGCGCGTGGCGTCGCCGTCGAGCAGGCGGGTCACGTTGGTGGGCTCAAAGGCCCATTTTTCCAGCAGGGTGTTCTCAACGGCCGTGACGTCAAATCGCGGCGCCAGCAGCGCCGAAACCGGGTCGTCGTAGCTGCCGACGCCGATGAGCAGCGCATGCCGTGTTGCTGCCCCGGCACCACCGCTCAGCAGCACCGCCGCGACAAACCCGATCAACAGCAGCGCAACCCTATTCATCTTCGAACCCATCGGCATAAATCTGATCGGCTCCGCGGCAAAAGTCCAGCACGGCGCTCAGCACTGCCGCCTGTTCTGTAGCGCCAGGAACCGCGGCCAGCGGGAAACCCAGGTACAGCGTGCGATAGGCCGGGGTGAGCTTTTGCAGGCCCGCCGTTCTGCCCTCGCCGCTGAATGACAATTCCGCCGTACTGTCTGCGGCCAGCTCGTCGGCCCTGTCCTGCAGCGCAGCGCCTGCGTAGTCCAGCACGTAGGTACCGCTCGCCGGCAGCCCCGCAAACGCCAGCGAGACACCGGCCACCTCAGCGGGCCCCGTGTCGCTGGTGCCGCCGCTCACGCCCAGGTAGTCGGTCATCAGCGGGGTCGGCACACCACCGCTCGACCGCACGCTGAAATAGTCTTGAGCCGAGACCGCCAGGCAACCGCCGCCGTTAAGGTACGATCCCAGCGCCTCCTCACTGGTGGATGACGGGCCGGTGCCGACGCCTGAGTTGTTGCCGGTAAACCAGATCACGGTGGAATAGCTGTCCAATTCAGCCTGGCCGGGCTCAGCGTCCGCACCGCTGGTGTTCCAGACGTCAAAGGCAAAACCCAGCGTGTCGAGCGCGCCGCTGTAGGTGGGCAATACGTCAGGCACGTTGTTGTCGTCGTCCACCAGCAGGATCCGATCACAGGGGTTGGTCATGAATGTCAGCGCGGTGCCAAACGACGTGCCGGCGGCGTTGGTCGCCTGCACGCGAAACTGGTACTCGCTATTGCAGACAAGATTCGTCAGCACCACGCTCACCGGCTGGCTGGTAGTGCCGTCGAGGGGCGCCTCCAGGGCCGCCGAATCGGTCAACAGACCACCCCGGCCAAAGTCGAAGCTCACCTGGGTCTCGGAATCGCTGGGGTTCACGGTCGCGTTGAGCGTGACGGACCTCTGGCTCACCGCGCTGGCGGGGAGCGTGACCGTCTCCGGAAAAACGGCCGGGCATTCGGTGGTCATGAAGGTGAGCTCAACTCCCTCGGTCTGGCCGCCGGAGTTGCTGGCCCGAAAGCGAAACCGGTAGCTTCGACCACAGTCCAGCCCTCCAACCGGAGCCACAATCTGCGCCAACTCGGTAACCGTGCCGGCGCTAAGCGAATCGCCGTCGTCATCTCCCACAGCCGCAATGACGTATTCCACCTCCGTACTAGCACCGTTGGGGTCGACTTCTGCTACCAAATCTGCGCCAGTTGCAGTGACGTTCTGCGCCTCAAGCGTTGTTACCACCGGCGCCGAAACGCAGTCTGCCGTGGTGAACGCAACCAGGTCACCGTCGGTGGTGCCGCTGGCGTTGGTGGCGCTCACCCGGAACTGGTACGCCGTCTCACAGGTCAGACCCGACACCGCCGCGGTCACGTCCGACAGGGGCGCTGCGGCCGCCAGATCATTGGGCTGCATGATGCTGCCAGTGTCTGGGTCCAACGAAAACTGCACGGTAGTCAATTCACCGTTGGGCGACACCTGCCCGCCCAGCGTGACGCTGGTCTGCTCGATGCGGCTCGCCTCGCCGGTAAACACCGTCGGCGCGACGCCGCTGGGGTCAAGCTGCAGCAGGCGCCAAGTCGTCAGGCTCTCCACCACCGGCACCGCCGCTTCCACGAGGCCGTCGTAACCGGCCGGCGGGATGACAGTCAGATCGTAGCTGCCCGGGTTTTCCACCAGCTGAAACTCACCAAGCGGGTTACTGGCGGCTGCCACCGTACCGCCGGTGCTGATCAGCGCGCCGGCTACCGGCAATCCAGTTTGCGCGTCCACTACCGCGCCGCGGACCAGGCCCGTCAGCAGCACGTCGGGACGGAACACCCGAACGTTGTACTTCCCTCGCTGGGTCGGCGACAGCGCGCTGATCCGAACGAAATACTCGCCTTCACCCTCATCGTAGGGCGCGTTGGCGGGCGGCCAGGTCAGCGACAGGCTGCCGCTTAATCCCCCGCTGGTGGTCGCCAGCGGCGATCCCAAAGGCGTGGTAGGACCGAACAGCTCAATGCGGAGATTGAACGCGGCACCGGAAAAATCGTCGATCTCAGAAACTTCAATCTGGTAGGTCTGCGCCGGGTTGCCGGGCCCAGCCGGTGAATTGACGGCCGTGAAACTCATGACGTCGACGTTGCCGTCCGCGTGGATGGTGTGCGGCTGCGCGTCGAGATCGTCCACAAAAACCACCGAGGCCGCCGCGCGATTGGCGTCGGGCTCATAGCCGTCCGGCCCGGAGGTCTGCTCCACCAGCAGGTTTTCCTGGAAGGACACGTTGCCGCGGGCGTCGCGGGCATAGACCGAGATGCGGTAGTCGCCCGCGGCAAACCCGCCACCCGGCAGCGGTCCGAAACCGCCGTAGGTGCCCGTGTATTCGCCGTTGCCGTCACCATCCACGCTGGTTGGCGCGAACGGGAAGCTGTCGGTGAGTTGCTGCGGCGGGGGCGTCGTGACGACACCAAACACCTGGTCTACCGATCCCGTGCTCAGCACGTCGCTGACGGTCACGTCTGCGGTGGTCACGCCCGACGAGAGCACCACGTCGGGTCCTGAGTCGCCGACGGTCGGGCCGTTCGCGTCCTGCACGACGCCGGTGCCGATCGAGTACGCGCTGGCGACTAGTCCGTCCTCAGCGTCGTTGCCTTCGCCGTTGCTGTTGTCGTCCAGCTGAGGCGTCTGTCCGCCGGAAGAGAAGCTGATGGCGTCGCGCGCGGCCTCGAACGCCTCAAGCACCGTGTCGCCGTTCAGCACCCGGTTCCAGAAAAACTGCGAAAAGCTTAAAGTCCCGTCGAGCAGGAAGCTGGCATCCTGCGACGCCGCGGCACTGGTGATCAGCAGCCGACGATCATCGCTGACCGAGGCCAGGCGAGGCAGAAACGCACCCGACCGGTTGCCGTCGTAAAGCACGACGAGCCGCCCGCTGATGGCGGCCTCCAGGTTGTCCAGATAGTCCGCGAGCTCGCTGACCGTGAGCCGATCGCCGCTGGCCAGCCGCAGCGCGCCGCTGCGCACGCCACCCACGAGGTACACCACCACGTCCTGCGCCTGCGTTCCGGCCCAGGCGAAAGCGTCCGCCACGTTGGCGCTGCTGGCGGCGCCGTCGACACCCTCACCGCCGCCGTTGGACAGATAGCGCACCGTTTCGAGACCCAGGTCGCTGTAGCCCTGGGCGCTCAGCGCCGTAAACGCGAACGAGCCGTTGGCGCTGTAGGCCGACCATCGGGGATCGGTGGTCTCACCGCCGACGATCAGCAGCGCCTTGCGCAGCTCGGGATTGCCAACCGTTACCGTGGTGGTCGACGGCGCCGACACGTTGCCGAACCGGTCCTGGGCGTAGACGTTGATCACGTAGACGCCCTCGATCGAAAACTGGTCGTAGATCAGCGTGTAGTCCACGCTGCCGCGGCTGTCTGGCTGCAGCTCAAAACCGGGGAACTCACGCACCGGCTGATCGATATCCACATCCTCGAAATCCGGCGGAATGATCTCCGCGTAAACGCGGCTCACCCCGTCCGCATCGCTGACGCCAAAGGCGCTGATTTGCGCCGTGTTGCCGCTGGCCAGCGTCTGGGGCGCGCTGATGCTGGTGATGATCGGGGAGCCGGGATCAAAATCGGTACCCGCCCCCACAAAAACGCCCGTCAGCGCCGCCAGGTCTTCAACGGGCTCATTGCTGCTTCCATCACCGTCCGCGTCAGCTTCGGGAAGCTGATCGCTGAACGAGGCCGTCATCACCTGAGAGGCGGTGCTGAACGCATCCGCAAGATCCGAACCCGAGAAGATCTGCGTCCAGAACTGGTTCGAAAAGCTGAGGATGCCGTCGGAGACAAACTTGGCGCTCTGCCCTTCGCCGGTGCTGGCCAGGACAATCCGGTTGACCGAGCTGTTAGCGAGATCATCGACAAAGCTGCCGGCCCGGCAGGCTTCATAGATCACCACGGCCTGGCCGACGCCGTTTGGTCCGGACTGGACGGTGTCCAGCGCCGAGGCGAGCTGGCTCGCGCTCAGCGCGTTGCGTGGGTTGAGGCGGAACACGTCCTCCGAACCATGATCGGCCAGGTACAGCACCAGCTGATCGGCGTCCGCACCCCAGCCGGTAATCGCGTTGTTGAGCGCGCTGGGCGTGGCCGGCGCGTCGACGTCCGACACCCCGTTGCCGTCCAGATCCTCATTCTGATTGGACGACAGATACATGATCTCGTCACCGCTAAGCCCCTGGTAAGCCAAGGCGAGGTACGCGCTGTTGGTGAGCGCCTGTGTGGTCTCCCACAGGTTGTTGCCGGCATAGGGCCCGCCGCCGGCCACCACAATCACCTTGGTCACCTGGCTCGGTGGGACTGGGTCCAGCACCTGTACGTTGTTGTTGGCCCGATCGGTGATGTAGAGCAGCCCGTTGGGGGCGAAGTCGAGGCCAGACGGGGCGGCGAACGAGCCGGGGAAATACCCGTATTCCCCGACCGACTGCAGAAGGACTCCATCCTGGCGAAAGATTTTGATCCTGGGCACGTCCGGCGCTACGTCCGGGATCTCGCCAAGCACAATCTTGCCGTCGGTGGCGATGGTCAGCGATGCGGGCGCGTTGAACGCCGCCGGCAGGAACGCCACAAAATTGCCGAAGCGATCGAAGATCTCAAAGCCATCCTGCGACGGGCTTTGAACGGTGAAGTAGAGCAGCCCGTTGGGCGCGATCGCCACCTGCCGGAACTCACCGCCCGAGCCTTCCGACTGCCAGCCGGCGAGGACCGTGCCATCTGGCGCCACCTTGAGCGCGCTGCCCTGATCGGTGACCAAAAACGCGTTGCCGCCGCTGCCGATGACCATGTCCACGTAGTCCGCCCCGCTGGGCAGCGTGATCTGGTCGACAAAGCTCAGCTGGTTGTCGAAACGCTGGATCCGGTACTCGGTGCCCGTGTCGTCGAGCACGCTGACCCGAAACTGTCCGAAAGCCGTACCGGCATCGAGCGCAATCATGCGGCTGAACTCACCAGGCCCCGTGCCCTCGCTGCCAAACCCGTTCTGCAGGTCCCCCTGCGGGCTGAATTTCTGGACCCGGAAGTTGCCGGCGTCGGCCACATACATGTTGCTGTTCGGCCCGGCCGCGAGATCAACCGGCTGCCTGAAGAAGCCCGGACCGTCGTCAGCGCTCGAGTACGGGGTGGAGAGGTTCAGCGTCGACGCTCCCGCTTCGACATCCCCAACCCGTCGAAACCGCACCACCTGGGCAAGATCGTTGGAGGCGAAGCCTAGGTTGCCCGGCCCAAACTCCAGCCGACGGATGGTCTTGGCAGGATCGTTGGCCTGGTATTCGTCGAGCACCGCGCCAAGCTCATCGAAGACCTGTACCCGGTTGGCGTCGGCCACATACACCCGCCCCTGCCGATCCAGAGTCAGGTCGCCCGGCTGCTGAAACTGGCCCGGATCGGTGCCGCTGCTGCCCACCTCGGTCACAAAAGCCGGCGGGGTACTGATCGCGTCACCCGGCTGCGCCCGGAGCACGATCAGCTGGTCCTCCGCGGCGTCGGCGAGGTACACAAAACCGTCTTCCGAAGCGCCCAGACCACCCAGGGTCTGGACGGTGCCGCCGCCGCAGGGTGCGCTGCTGCAGGACCCGAAGCTGGTCAGGAACTGGCCCTGCTCACTGAACTTCAAAACGCGATCGGGGAGACCCACGTACACACACCCGCCAAGCCGCCGGCACCCGCGTTCGGTCACCGCCAGAAACTGCGGCACCTGGCCGCCCAGCTCTGCAGCGCCGAATTTGCGGATCAGCGTGCCTTCCGGATCGAGCATGTGAACCTGTGGGTCGAGATCACCGACCGTGTAAACCGCTTTGCGGCTGGCGGCGATCACGCGCGGCTTGCCGACGGTACCCGCGCCACCCGGGCCTTCAATAAACAAATTGCTGATCAGCAGTCCCAGCGGCGTAAATCGCTGGATCCGGGAAAAATCGGCGTTGGCGACAAACAGCGCTTCGCCGGCAAACGCGACGTCCGGCGCCCCGGATCCGAAGTACCAGGGCTGCTGCAGCACCGGCCACAGCCGCCGGAAGCGAAACTCAGAGACCTCGTTGTCAGCGACTACCAGGCTGAAGGTGTCCAGCGCGGTTTCACCGTCCTCGTCGGAGACTGAAACGTCCACCGTGTAGGGGCTGCTCGGGATGTCGGTCTGCTGCAGGGTTCCACTGATGCGCCCGCTCACCGGATCCAGCGTCAGGCTGTCGGGCAAGCCGTTGGACTGGAAGTTGAGCACGTCACCGTCCGGATCCGCGAAGGCGCTCCCGACGTCCATCAGAAAGCTGGTCCCGGCGCTGGTGAACTGATCCGCCAGCGGATCGCGCAGCGTCACCTTGGTGTTGCCCGACAGGCCGAAGCACAGCGAGTTTTCCTGGGTCACCGATGAGCACTGGTCGCGCGGCAGCCAGTCCGGACAGCTGATGCCGCTGCCGTCAAGGTCGGCGGTCGCCCGCATCCGCCAGCTCACCATGCTCGCATTCGTCGACTGATCCCAGTACCAGTATCGACCCTGCGTCGGATTGCCGCCCACCGAGCCGTTGAAGACCACCGACACCCAGTAGCGCCCCGCAGGCAGCTCACACGCGGAGGCGGGCTCCTGCGGCAGGTTGATTTCGAAATTGCCGTTGCTCGCCTGGGGACCGAGCTGCGACAGCGGCACGTTGAAGCTGCAAACCTGAGCGTCCGGGGCGTTCTCGGTTTCGCTGTTTTGGTAAAGGCGAACGTCAACGCCTTCCGGCTCAAGCTCGGAACCGTTGAAGCTGCCCCGAACACGAAGCTGCTCCAAACGCCAGGCCGGACCGTCGGGCACCCGAAAGCCGTCGGCGCTTTGCACGACAAACGCAGTACCCGGCGGGTCTGCGTTGTGGCTGAGCCCAAGCAGCGGAGACGACTGGCACGCGCTGGTCCGGTCGATCAGGTTGAGCGTCTGGGCGGCAGCGCCCGTGGCGGTGAGCAGCGCTAGAGCGCCCGCCGCCAACAGGTGTGCGAGCGGCGCGCGGCCAGGCCGAAAATCGGCGCGCGGCATCAGGCCGGCCGAATCACCCCGGTGCACCGGTGGATATCAGCCATCCTGGCGACAGAGGGTGAGGTTGGCCGCGAGCCTGGTGGGGCTGTCATCCTGTGCGGCGTTGGTGGAATCGCGGGCCACCCAGTTGTCCTGGGGCGCCAGCGGTACGGCGGAACCATCTTCGATCACAAAGCGGCTCTGCGGGCCGCCCGGGCGCCGCTGACACTCGCTCGTTGACAGCACCTCACCCTGGGCAAAGCCACCGGGCAGCGTCTGCAGGCTGGCGCTGAGGTCGGTCTCCGGCGCCACAATTCGGATTTCCCCGTCGTTGGAGAGCACCGAGCTTGCGGTCACCTGGCTGTCGGCCGACGGAACAAACTGATCCGGGTCCAGCGTGATGTTGCCGCCGGGTCCGCCGAAGGCGTTTGCGCTGATGATGGTGCCGTTCAGAATCATGAACTCCGGCTGCGCAATCGTGATGTTGCCGCCAGCGCCCAAACCGGTGCCCACCGCCGTGGTGATCGACGTGTCCTGCAGGAAGAAATCGCCGCCCATCTGAATCTCGATGTTGCCGCCGTCAGCGGACACCGCCTGCGTGCTGATGGTCGCGCCGTCAGTGTCGATGCCGCCGACCACCTGCAGGCGAATGTTGCCCGCGTTGCCGGTGCCGGTGCTGCTGGCCGCAATCCGCGTCCCGTCGGCCAGCGTCAGGCTGGCCACGTCGACCAACACGCTGCCGCCCGTGCCTGCACCACCCGTGGCGGCGCTGATCAGCGTTCCCCGGATCTCGCTGCGCTGGCCGCGCAGCACCACGCTGCCGCCGGGGCTTGCGCCGGCAAACACCTGAGCCGAGATGCTGCTGTTCGTCAGCACCAGATCGCCGCTGGCTGAGAGCGTCACGCTGCCGCCGGCACCGCGGTTGGCCGTGCTCGCCACCGACGCATCCGTGACCGTCAGTCCGCCGGCCGCTTCGACCGACACGCTGCCGGCGTCGCCGTCGGCAGTGCCGGCGGCTGAGACCGTAGATCCGTCGACGAGCTGCACATCACTGCCGGATAGCGCGATGTTCCCGCCGCGGCCGCTGCCGGAGGTTGTGGCAGCGACTCGGGCGTTGCTGGCGAGCAGCAGGCTGCCTTCCGAAGCGATCGTGACCGACCCGCCGGCACCTGCGCCGCCGGTTGCCGCCTGGGCAATGCCGCCGTTCATGGCGATACTAGTGGCCCGTAGCTCAACGTCGCCGCCGGTTCCGGAACCTGCGGCAACTGTAGCGGTTACGTCGGAGTTGGTAAGAGTCATGTCGCCATCAGCGACCAAGGACACTGAACCACCGCTGCCCGTATTGGCGGCGCTCGAAATACTGGCGTCAGACGCCGTCAGGTTGCCGACAGCACGAAGACTGACGCTGCCCGCGTCACCGCTGGCTGTCCCCTGAGCGGTCACCGAAGCGCCGCTGGCGAGGCTCATCTCGCCGGCAACAACTTGAATATTCCCTCCCGAGCCTGCCCCCCCGGTGGCCGCCGTGATGGCACCGCCGGTCATGGAAAAGTCGCCGCTTCGCAACATGATATCGCCGCCAGAGCGTTGCCCGTCCAGAACGGCTGCTGTGACCGAAGAATTTTCTAAGGTAATGGTTTGCGCGTCTAAAGAAACGTTACCGCCCTGTCCGGCAAATGCCTGCGACGATATCTCGGAATTGTTCACGCTGATATTTGTTGCGCTCGGAAACAGAGCGAGACCTGTGAGCTCCACACTTCCCGCGTCACCCAGACCGCTGGCTGCGGTGCTGATCGAGCTGTCATCGATCGCAAGTGTTGTGGCCACGAGTCTTACAGAACCACCGGTGCCGTCTACGGCCCTCGAGGAAATGTCGGAACCACTTACGCTGATCGTCGAATTCGAGGTAATACCAGTTGTCAAAAGCTCTACGCTGCCCGCATCGCCCAGACCGGTGGTTGCAGCACTGATTGAGCTGTCATTGATTGCCAGGTCGCCCTCAAAAGCTGTCAGGTTCACCGCACCACCGCTGCCGTCCTGTGCCTGCGCCGTCAGGCTGGCGCTGTTGAGAGTAACGTCTCCGAACGAGGAGGAGACCGACACATCACCACCCGTGCCGGCGCCACCGACAGTGGCGCTCAGACTGCTGCTGTTGATGGTTACGTCACCCGAAGATGCAGCACGCACGGAGCCTCCGGTACCCGTGTCTGAGGTCGCTGTCAGGCTGCTGTCGTTGATCGTTAGCGCCAGGTTTCCATCCACATTTACTGAGCCGCCCTGACCACTTTCGGCCGACGAACTGATTACCGCATTGTTTACCGTAAGAACCTCGGAGGCTCGGACGGATACGGATCCTGCGTTGGCGCTGCCGGTGCCGGTGGCCGTGAGCTGGGCGCCATCACTGACGGTGAGATTCGCGGCGCTGACGATCACGTCACCGCCCTGCCCGGAGCCCACCGCATTCGTGCTGAAGCCCGCGCCCGTCCCGGCGATCACCAGGTCGTTGCGGGTTGTCACGTTGATCGTTCCGCCCTGGCCGCCGCCGCCGGCGCTGCTGTCCACACGCGCGCCTTCCATCAGCATCAGGTCGTCGGTATCGAAGCTAATCACGCCGCCGGTGCCCGTACCGAAGGTGGCCGCCTCGATCGAACCGCCCGTGACGCTCAGCTTACCGGTGGTGAACGTCAGATCGCCGCCGTCGCCGCTGCCGCCCAGAACCGTCGCGGAAACGAGCGTATCGTTGAGCGTGATCATGGTCGGGGCCGTCAGCTCAATCGACCCACCCTGCCCGAGATTAGCTTCGGTGGTGATCGTGCTATCCGCTGCCGTGATGCTGTCGTCCGACCGGAGCACCACAGAACCCGCGTCGCCTTCGCCCGTGGCGGGGCTCGGAATCAGCGACGGATCGATGGTCAGGCTTGCGTCGCCGTCAGCGGCCTGCCCAGCGGGCCGGCGATCTTTCGGCGCCGTGCCGCCACCGACCGTGATGGTCACCGTGCCCGCATCACCGGTGCCGCCGGTGGCGGCCGTGATGCTGCTGTTGGCGATGGACAGCGAGTCGACCGCAGCGATGCTGACCGAACCGCCGTCACCGGCGCCCCCGTCGACCGAGGCCGAGACAAGTGAACCGTCGATTGCGACCTGATCCGCCGCCAGGCTGACGTCCCCACCGTCACCGCGCACCGCCGAGGAAGCGATTTCGCTGTCGCTGACGGATAGCTGCGCGGTGCCGCTCAGCGCCACCGAGCCGGCTGAGCCGTTGCCGCTGCTGCGTGTGGTGACCTCCGAGCCGTTGCTCACCTGCAGCGTGTCTCCAATGATTTCGACGTTGCCGCCACTGCCGTTGCCGCCGGTGGTGGCGCTGACCGTGCTGGCATCAACCAGCACCTGTGACGCCGCCAGGGTCACCGTTCCACCCTGTGGGCCGGTCGAAACCGCCGCCGTCACGTCCGCGTTGCTGAGGGTAATAGACTGGCCGGCGGCAAGCGACACGCTGCCCCCTCGCGAGCCGCTGGCCGACGCGGTCACCGTGGCATCGTCGATCGTAAGCTGCTCGTCACTTTGAATTTCCACGTCGCCGCCGTTGCCGGTCGATACGGCCCGCGCCGTTACGCGGGCGCCGTCGCTGATCGCCACATTGCCGGCGTTGATGGTGACGTTACCGCCGCGCCCGGCGCCAGAAGTGGCTGCGGTGATCTGGGTTCTGCTTCCGCTGACGGTGAAATCGTCGGCGTTGATGTCAACAGATCCACCGCGACCAGCGCCGCTGGTCGCGCTGTTGATCAGCGCCCCGTCGCTGGCCACAAACGAATCGGTGTTGATTCGGATGCCGCCGGCGTTACCCGTCGAGCTGCTCTCTGCGGAGATCTCCGCCAGGTTGTCCACCACCACGGAATCGGCATCAATCGAAATGGAGCCGCCGTTGCCGCTGCCGCCCGTCTGGGTGGTGATCAGCACGCCGAAGTCGCGAGCCACGAGGTCGCCGGTGTTGATTTCGATGGAACCGCCGTTGCCCGAGCTGCCGCTGAAGGTTGAGGCGTCGATAGTGCCCTCATCGAACAGGATCAGTTCGGCGGAGTCGACGACAATGTCGCCGGCGTTGCCGGAACCTAGCGCAACCGAGCGTACCGAGGACTGTCCGTCCATCACAATCCTGCCGCTTGCGGTCATCGTTATGTTGCCACCCCGACCCGAGTCAAAGGTGTTGGAAAACACCTTCCCCCGGTCGTCCATAAAGATCGTGTCCGCCACCAGGGTGACGTCACCGGCATCGCCGGCGCCCTGCGACTCGGTGCTGATGCTGGCGTTGTCGACGACCACCAGCTCGCCGGCCCGGATGATCACGTCGCCGGCATTGCCAGCGCCAAAGAAGCTCGAAGACAGCACCTGCGTATTGCCGGTCAGGTTGGCCTCGCCGGTCACCTCAATCACGGTGCGGCCAGAGTTCCGATCGCTGAACGACACGGAATTGAAGAAGCCGCTGTCGCTGTCCAGCGAACCACCCCGGACCGTGATGTCACCCGCCTGCGTACCGCTGAACAGGCCGCCGCTCACGTCCAGATTGCCCGTGACGGGCAGCCGGGACGTATCGCGGGAGATGTCGATGTCGCCAAGCGCAGAAAAGGCGCTGACGTCGATGCCGTTGCTCGTCAGCGGCGCTTCCCCCCGGGAAGCGACCGAGATCACCTGCGCGTGTCCGGCCGGCGCCTCGAGCCTGGCGTCGTTGATCGAGATATCGCCGCCGACCAGCGCAAACGTGTTGCCCTCGGGTATCGAGAGCACCGCTTCGTTCATGGTGATCCCCGCCGGGGCGCCCGTGAAGCCGAAGCTGGCTACCGGGGCCGCCGAGAGCGTCGAGGGACCCCCGCCGCCGCCGGCGGAGAATCGGGTGCCGTCGGCAAAACGCAGATAGTCCGCGGTGCTGAGGTAGAGAGATCCCTGCACGTCCAGCGAGGCGTCCGCCCCGAATACCACGCCAGCAGGATTGATCAGCCAGAGGCTTACCGGGCCTGGCGCTGCGGTGCCCAGCTGCCCGTTGATCCGCGACAGCGAACCGCCGGTCACCCGGGCAATGATGTTGTCCAGCATCGACGTGGCGGAGAACGTTGCCGACTCACCGGTGCCGATGCTGAAATCGGAGAAGCTGTGAAAAAGGTTGCCGCCTTCGAGCCTGCCTCGCGCCTGATCGATCAGGTATGCGGGGCCGTTCAGCGCGCCCGGATCGCCTAGCGTTCCGTCGAAAATGACCTGCCCGTGGCTCCCCGTGCTTGCCGCCAGCATCAGCGCCAGCGCCAGCCGTCGGCGCCGCAGTCCGGGCAAGGTTACCCGTGCGGGCGATGAGAACTGTGCTTTTTTCATCGTGTTGCCGCTTCCCTGTTCACTGCCGCCTGAATCCGCTACGCGGATCGGCGGCGCAATCCCACCCCTACAGCATTACCGAGAGTGAACCTTGAGCGGCGCAGAAATGACCGCGACGCGCTGTAAGAAATCCCCTCGACCTGCTTGAGACTAGCACATTCATCTGGCCCCGGTGGCCCGCGCGAACTAGTATGATGTTGGAGGGTTTTACGGGGAAAACAGTCGATTGAACGATCTGACGCCAATAACCGGGCAGGCGCGGCCATGGACCGTCGTCCTCGCCCTGGGTACTGCCGTTGCCGCCCTGCTGGCAGCGGCGCCAAGTCGGGCAGCCGGCGAAGCTGGCTATCGTCTGCTTGAGGAAGGACGGTTCGTCGAAGCGCGAACCGCGTTCCAGGCATGTGTCGACGAGGCTAACCAGACGCAGCGGCGCTCGGACGCGATCGACTGCCTCCTGGGTCAGGGTGCGAGCACCATCATGCTCGGTGACCTGAGCGCCGCACGCAGTGAGCTGGAGCAGGCGCTGACGCTCGCCGCTGACGCGCCCGTCAGAGCACGTCAGGCGCAGCTTTCCCTGGCCAGGCTCGCCACCTATCAGGCGCGATTCAACGAAGCGGAACAGCTGTTTGACGCGGTGCTCGCGAGCGCCGCCGCCGTTGACGATTCCAGCGATGCCGCACGCGCCTGGTTGGGTAAAGCGGAAAACGCCCTGGCTCAGCTGAATCGCCCGACCTTGCGTGACGCGCTGGAGAAAGCGCTGGAGCAGACGCTGCTGGTGGCCGAACCTGCGCTGCGGGCGCGGCTGGAGGTCGCCGCCGCGGACACCCTGCTGCGGTCGGACGAGACCCTCAAGCTGCAGAACTGGGACCTGAATCTTGGCGCCCGCACCGCCGCCGGCGCGCTGGAGCTGGCGCGGCAGCTGTCGATGCCGCGGCTCAGCTCTCAAGCGGCGGGCCTGCTGGGCGAGTTTTACCTCCGCGCGGGTCGCGCGCAGGAAGCGCTCGAGCTGGCTCGCGTCGCCACCTTCGATGCGCAGAGCATCGGCGCGACGGACCTCACCTACCGGTGGCAGTGGCTCAGCGGCCGGGCGCTGCGCGCCGCCGGAGACCTGCCGGGCGCTGAGGCGGCGATGGAGCGTGCGCTGACCGACCTCAGCGAAGTCAGGTCCAGCCTGCTCACCGGTATCCGCGGTCGTCGCGAACCGTTTCGCCAGCGGGTCGGACCGCTGTTTCAGGATCACGCGGACATCCTGCTGACACAGGCGGCCAGCGCCGCGCCGGAGCGCTCCCAGCAGCTGCGTCGGCGCGCCAGGCAGGTGATCGAAGCCTTCAAGAGTGCTGAACTCCAGGACTACTTCCTGGACGAGTGCGTCGTCGATCTGGACATCGCCGACACCGCGCTCGACAGCCTGGACCGCCGCACCGCCGTGCTCTATCCGGTGCTGCTGGAAGACCGCAGCGAGATGCTTGTGAGTATCGCCGGCACCATCCACCAGTATTCCGTGCCCGCCGGCGCCGACCAGATCGGCCGGGTCGCACAGCAGTTTCGCCGCTCGCTCGAGCGACGCAGCTCGCACCAGTACCGCGTCCAGGCCAAGCGGCTTTACAACTGGCTCGTTAAGGACGCGGAACCGCTGCTCAAGGACGCCGGTATCGATACGCTGGTGTTTGTGCCCGACGGCAGCCTGCGCAACGTGCCGCTGGCCGCCTTCCACGACGGTCAACAGTTTCTGGTCGAGCGCTTTGCGATCGCGACCACGCCCGGTCTCAGCCTCACCGACCCGCAGCCCATCGCGCGGCAGCAGCCCCGCTTTCTTCTCAACGGGCTGACCGACGCGGTGCAGGGATTCCCCGCTTTGCCTTCGGTTGAGGCGGAGCTGGCATCGCTCGGCGAGCTGTTCCCGGACCGGGTCACGATGCTCAAGAATCAGCAGTTTGTCGCCGGCAACGTTGAGCAGGAAATGACACAGCGGCCCTACAACATTGTGCATTTCGCCTCGCACGGCGAGTTCCAGGCCGACGTCAGCCAGTCTTTTCTGCTCACCTACGACGACAAGCTGAACATGGATCAGCTCGACGACTTCATGCAGCTGCGCCGCTTCGGCGATGAACCGGTCGAGCTGCTGACGCTTTCCGCCTGCCGAACGGCAGCGGGTGACGACCGCGCGGCCCTGGGTCTTGCGGGTATCGCCATTCGGGCAGGCGCCCGCAGCGCGCTGGGCACCCTGTGGTACATCAACGACCGCGCCACCTCCGAGCTGATCACCGAGTTTTACGGGGAGCTGGCGGAGGGCAACAGCTCCAAGGCCGTGGCGCTGGCCAGAGCCCAGCGCAGCCTGATCGCGGACCGCCGCTATCAGCACCCCGGCTACTGGGCACCGTTTCTGCTGATTGGGAACTGGCTGTGAAGTCGACGACAGCAGACTCACATCGCGTCAGTCGCTGGTCATGCCTGGCGCTCCTCGTAGTTCTCGTACAGCCGCACATCGCCTGGGCTCAGACGGGCGCCGGCGGTACAGCTATTCGCTACCAGCCTTCCGACCCAGACGCGCCCGCCGCGACGGTCGGGGGCAGCATCCGCGGCAGCGAAAATGACCTGGCGCTGACCGTCATCGCGCCGCCAGGACTGGCGTCAACCATCAGCCCGCGGCCGGTGATCTACTGGCACGCTTCAAACCGAATCAACGTGCCGGTGGAGCTCGTGTTGATCGAGGAACAAGGCGAGGAACCGCTCGCAGAGGTTCGTCTCGACCCGCCGCTTGATGCCGGAATGCAGGCTTTTGAGCTGCCCGACGACGTCAGCCTGGAATTGGGCAAGGTTTATCAGTTTTCCGTCGCCGCCGTAGCGGACGAGAACGTCAGATCGAACGATGTGTTCGCCAGCACGTTGCTGCGGCACGATATGGCGCTGCTGGCCGATCCGTCGGGCGGGTCCCTCGCAAAAGCACAGGAATTGGCTGCTGCCGGCGTCTGGTATGACGCTTTGGCCCTACTGGAGCGGGAGGCCGAGAACTCAGAGGCGGCGAAACGGCTCCGGGACGATCTGCTGCGGCAGGTGGGCCTGGAACAGGTGCTGAACTAGCTGCGAACGCAACGATCCAACAGGGACGCGGGCTGTTAAAGCCTCGCAAAGGTAAGGAGAAGGACATGAAAACAAAATCATGGATTTATACGCTGGCGCTGTGGGCGCTGCTCGCGGGCAGCAGCCTGGCCCAGGAGACGGACTACGAGGTCATGGAGCTGGACGCCGAGAACGCCAGCGAACAGGACATTATCGACGCGCTGACCCCGCCGCCTCCGCTGGTCACGCGGAGCCTCGATGGCGAAGCGCCGGAGATGAAGCTGCGGGCCATACCGCTGCGCATCCGCTTCGAGCTCGACTCCTACGAACTGACGGACTCAGCTCAGCAGACCCTGAACCGCTTGGGTTCTGCCCTCACCTCTGATTCGCTGTCAGCGTTTCGCTTTCGGGTGGAAGGCCATACGGATGCGCTGGGCGATGAGGATTACAACCTCGATCTCTCCCGACGGCGGGCTGACGGCGTGCGGAACTACCTGATCAATCTGTTCGACATGGAGGCCGCCCGCCTGGAAACCGTGGCGCGCGGCGAGAGCTCGCTGCTTAACCCGGACAACCCCAACGGGCCGGAGAACCGCGTCGTGCTGATCGTCAATCTGGGCCCGCAGAACTAGTTCAGCCAAGTTCAGCTATGCGGGGACGTCTTGCGAGATGTCCCTGACGCAATTTCAAGGCAGACGATAGGCACATGGCTACGCCGCCAGCGTCGCTTAGTATTTAGTTCGACTGTCCTCGCCGGCAACGTCCCAATGCCTGACGACAGTTAGAGCCAGCGCGGCCGGTAGTCCCAAGTCAGCCGCCGATGCTGGCCACGTGATCGGTTCCGTCCCCTGCGGAACCCCGAAACCGGCCCCGTCCCAGGGCCGGTTTTTTTTGCGCCTCCTTCCTACACACATGTAGGAAATTTCCTCGTGAGGCTGCTCGTCGACCGAGCTAACCTGTTTCGGCTGCTGAGACATTGACGCAAGGGAGGCGAGGAATGGAACAACGCAAAGAGCAACTGATCAGCGATATTCGGAACCTCTACCGGAAGCTGCCGCTGTCCCGCGCCGGCCAAGGCCGGGAATTCAAGCACGCGCAGTTTGTGCTGGAGAGTGTCTTGGCGATGAAAACCGCGGAGCTCAAGTCGCTCGGTGGCTGCTGGCACTAAGGCCTGCGTGCTGTCGCCACGCTGGGGCATTGGTTACAATGGCCGATTGCGTTTAATCCGGACCAGTCAATGGACGACCCAACGCCGGGCTCCGAAAACTCCGCTGAAAAAACCGCTGCGAATTCAACCCGAACCGAAACGCCCCAGCCCGCTGCCGGCGGCGACGACGCGTTTGATCAGAGGACCTTTCGCCGAGCCGTAGGCCAGTTCGCCACCGGCGTAACCGTGGTGACCACCCTGTTTGAGGATCAGCCCAAGGGCCTGACGGTCAACAGCTTCACGAGCGTCTCGCTGGCACCGCCCCTGGTGTTGTGGAACCTCGGCGAGGGCTCAGACTCGCACCGGGCGTTCATGGAAAGCGAAGCCTTTGCGCTGCATATCCTGCATGCTGGCCAGGAGGGCCTGGCCAAGCGCTTTGCCACCCGAGGCGCCGACAAGTTCGGCGAAACCTCCTGGCGTAGCGGCCCCGGCGGCCTGCCGCTGCTCGACAACTGCCTGATCAGCCTGGAGTGTCAGGTCGAGCACCGCTATCCCGGGGGTGATCACGCGATCATCGTCGGCCGAGTCAACGCCATTCACCACGGCGAGCCGGGTGACCCTCTGATTTTTCACGGCGGAAGCTTTCTGACGCGCTGATTGTCGCTGCCTCGTGGCCGCGGCCCCAGATTGATTCGCGGCGATTTCAGGCCTAACGTAACCATAGCGGCTTAGGAACGTACGACCCGGGCTGCCGAAACGCACCCACATTGGCGTCCTCGCGAACCGCATGGAGCGCCAGGCAGGGGAGTCACTCCATGCTGTTTGAGAAGCTTGCCCATTCTGGCCACGAAGAGGTGGTTTTCTGCCACAACCCTGACGCGGGGCTGCGGGCCATCATTGCGATTCACAACACGATCCTCGGACCGGCCCTGGGCGGCCTGCGGATGTGGCCCTACCCAACCGAGGAGGAGGCTCTCGAAGACGTCCTTCGACTGTCTCGCACCATGACTCTCAAGGCCGCCGTGGCCGGACTCAACCTGGGTGGCGGCAAATGCGTCATCCTCGGCGACCCGGCCACCGACAAGTCCGAGGCGCTGTTTCGCAGCCTCGGGCGCTTTATCGAGTCGCTCAACGGACGCTACATCACCGCAGAGGATGTGGGCATCGACGTGAGCGACATGGAGTACGTCTTCCAGGAAACGGATAACGTGGTGGGTGTTCATCAGGTGCACGGTGGCTCGGGTGACCCCGCGCCGTTCACCGCCTACGGCACCATTCAAGGCATTCGAGCCAGCCTTCACCATCGGTTCGGCAACGAAAACCTCGCCGACTACAGCTTCGCCGTGCAGGGGGCAGGACACGTCGGGTTTGAGCTGGTCCGGCAGCTCAGGGCCCAGGAAGCAAAGGTGTTTGTCACCGATATCCAGGAGTCGTCGGTGGACCGCTGCGTCGAGGAGCTCGGTGCCGAGGCGGTGTCGCTGGACGACATCTACGACGTGGAAGCCGACGTCTTCTGTCCCTCGGCGCTAGGCGGCGTCGTCAACGCTGACACCATCCCGAGATTTCGCTTCAAAATCATCTGCGGCAGCGCAAACAATCAGCTTGCCGACGATGAGTCGGGGGATGAGCTGAATCGCCGGGGAATCCTTTATGCGCCCGACTATGCGGTCAACGCCGGCGGGTTAATGAACGTCTCGATCGAGTTTGAAGGCTATAACCGCGAGCGCGCCAAGCGTATGATGCGGACCATTTATGACAATGTCGGAACGATTTTTGAGATCGCCCGGCGCGACAGCATCCCCACATGGCTGGCAGCCAACCGGCTGGCCGAACAACGGATTGACGCCATTGGTAAAATCAAAATGCCCTACCTGGGCCATCAACCCCATCGGTTTCCCGGAAGGAAGCGCGCCTACTGATGTTTGAACTCGATCAGGAACTTGAGCTGCTGCGCGAGACGGTGCAGCGCTTCGCAACCGAAATCATCGCGCCGCGGGCCGCGGACATCGATGCCACCAACGAATTCCCGCGCGATCTCTGGCCCCAGCTCGGGGAACTGGGTCTGCTGGCGCCGACGATCGACGAAGCCTACGGCGGCAGCGGGCTGGGTTTTCTGGCCCATCTGGTCGCCATGGAGGAGATTTCCCGGGCCTCTGCCTCGGTCGGCCTGTCTTACGGCGCCCACTCGAACCTGTGCGTGATGAACCTCTACCGTCACGCCAGCGAGGAGCAGCGGGCACGCTACCTGCCGCGTCTGGCCACCGGAGAACACGTCGGCGCCCTGGCCATGAGCGAGCCCGGCGCCGGCTCCGACGTGGTGGGCTCCATGCGCTGCCGGGCGGTCCGTCAGGGCGACCACTGGGTGGCTAACGGCTCGAAAATGTGGATCACCAACGGTCCCGACGCGGACGTCCTGCTTGTGTACATGCGCACCGAGGACCAGCCCGATGCCGGTTCCCGCTGTATGACCGCCTTTATCATCGAGAAGGGCATGCCGGGCTTTTCCACGGCTCAGAAGCTGGACAAGCTCGGAATGCGGGGCTCCAACACCTGCGAGCTGGTGTTCGAAGACTGCGCGATCCCCGACAGCCAGCGGCTCGGGGAGGTCAATCAGGGGGTCAAGATCCTGATGAGCGGACTGGATACGGAGCGGCTGGTGCTGTCGGGCGGACCGATCGGCATCATGCAGGCGGCTCTGGATGCCTCGGTGCCCTACGTCAACGAACGCGAACAATTCGGTCGTCCGATCGGCACCTTCGGCGTGATGCAGGCGAAAATTGCCGATATGTACACGGCGCTGCAGTCATCTCGGGCGTTCAGCTATCGGGTGGCCGAGGACTACGATCGCGGCGTGAGCTCGCGCATCGACCCCGCCGCCTGCCTGCTGCTCGCCTCCGAGAACGCGGTCCAGGTTTGCCTCCAGGCGATTCAGGCCCTGGGCGGCAACGGCTACATCAACGAATACCCGGTGGGTCGACTGCTGCGTGACGCGAAGCTGTACGATATCGGCGCCGGCACCAACGAGATACGACGCATGTTGATCGGTCGCGAGCTGCTGGGCGCTGGCTGATACATAGCCCTCCCGGCATCGTGATCGGATGTACTTATTTACCTCAAGAAAGGATTCAAAGTGACTGAAATTGTTATTGTTTCTGGCAAGAGAACCCCGATTGGTTCGTTTCAGGGACAGTTTGCGAGCGTTTCGGCCCCGCAGCTCGCCAGCGCCGCCATGCGCGCCGTGCTGGAACAGACCGCCCTGCCCCCGGCAGACGTCAGCGAAGTGATCATGGGTAACGTGCTGCCGGCCGGCCTCGGCCAGGCCCCGGCCCGCCAGGCGGCCCTGGACGCTGGCATCCCGACGTCCGTGGGCTGCCTGAGCGTCAACAAGGTCTGCGGCTCAGCGATGAAAACGCTGATGCTCGGGCACGACATGCTGCGCGCGGGCTCAGCCTCGGTGATCCTCGCTGGGGGCATGGAGTCGATGACGAATGCACCCTACGTGCTTCCCAAAGCGCGCAAAGGCCTGCGCATGGGTCACGGCGAGGTGATTGACCACATGTTCTTCGACGGCCTGCAGAGCCCCTTCGACGGCAAGATGATGGGGGTTTTTGGCGAGGCCACCGCGGCGCGCTACGAGTTCAGCCGCGAAGAGCAAGACGCTTTTGCCGTCGCCTCGGTGGAGCGGGCGCTGAGCGCCGCTGACGCCGGCTACTTCGACGCGGAAATTGCGCCGGTGACGGTCAAGACCCGCGCCGGCGAGCAGGTGATCCTGCTGGACGAGGAGCCCCCGGGCTGCCGCATCGACAAGATCCCCAGCCTGCGTCCCGCGTTCGCCAAAGACGGCACGGTGACCGCCGCCACCTCCTCGAAGATTTCCGACGGCGCGGCTGCGCTGCTGATGATGACCGATGAGGAAGCCGAAAAACGCGGGCTGCCCGCGCTGGCCGCGCTCGTCGGGCACGCCACCTACGCCCACGAGCCGGAGTGGTTCACGACCGCGCCGCCAAAAGCCTGCGAGCGCCTGCTCGACAAGCTGGGATGGCAGGTCAGCGACGTCGATTTGTGGGAGATCAACGAGGCGTTTGCCGCCGTTACGATGGCCGCCATGAAAGATCTGGGCCTCGATCACGCCAAGGTCAACGTCAACGGCGGCGCCTGCGCGCTCGGCCACCCGATCGGCGCGACCGGCAGCCGGATTGTCGTCACGCTGATGCACGCGCTGCGCCAGCGTGGCCTGAAGCGCGGCATCGCCGCCCTGTGTCTGGGTGGCGGTGAAGCCACGGCGGTTGCGCTGGAGGTCCGCTGAAGGTGAAGCCGCAGACGGATCAGGCGGCGACCCGGGGTACGACGGTTTGAGCCGGATCGAGAACACAATCGATCCGGCCAGCAAAGGTTTTCAGGCCAACGCGGCCCATCTCGAGGGGCTGGTAGCGGATCTCAAAGCGCAGCTGTCGAAGGTGGCCCAGGGCGGCGGCGAAAAGTCGCGCCAGAAGCACCTGGATCGCGGCAAGCTGCTGCCGCGCGACCGAATCGACCGGCTGCTCGATCACGGCAGCCCGTTTCTGGAAATCTCGCCGCTCGCGGCGCACGGTCTTTACGGCGGCGACGCCCCAAGCGCCGGCGTCATCGCCGGCATCGGCCGCGTCCAGGGCATGGAGGTGATGGTGGTGGCCAACGACGCCACCGTCAAAGGCGGCACCTACTATCCGCTCACGGTCAAAAAGCACCTGCGGGCGCAGGAAATTGCGCTGGAGAACGAGCTGCCCTGTTTCTACCTCGTCGATTCCGGCGGGGCCTACCTCCCGCTGCAGGATGAGGTATTCCCGGACCGGGACCACTTCGGCCGGATCTTCTATAACCAGGCGCGACTGTCGGCGCGCAACATCCCGCAGATTGCCGTGGTGATGGGCTCCTGCACCGCCGGCGGCGCGTACGTGCCGGCCATGTGCGACGAGTCGGTGATCGTTGCCGATCAGGGCACGATCTTTCTCGGCGGCCCGCCGCTCGTGAAGGCCGCCACAGGCGAAGAGGTTGACGCCGAGAGCCTGGGCGGCGCGCTGGTCCACTGCAGCCAGTCCGGCGTGACCGACCACTTTGCCCGGGATGACGCCCACGCCCTGGAGCTGGCCCGGCAGATTGCCGGCACCCTGAACCGCCGCAAAGCCGTGCCGCTGGCGGTGCGCGAACCCGCTGAACCGGCCTACCCGGCCGAAGAAATTTATGGCGTGGTGCCACGGGACACGCGCTACCCCTACGACGTGCGGCAGTTGATCGCGAGGCTGGTAGACCGCTCGGAGTTCCAGGAATTCAAGGCCCTCTATGGCAAGACCCTGGTGTGCGGCTTTGCGCACCTGATGGGTTACCCGGTGGGTATCGTGGCCAACAACGGCATTCTGTTTTCAGAGTCTGCGCTCAAAGGTGCCCACTTCGTCCAGCTCTGCAACCAGCGCAACATTCCGCTGGTTTTTCTTCAGAACATCACCGGCTTTATGGTTGGCAAAAAATATGAGAATGCGGGCATCGCCAAAGACGGCGCAAAGATGGTGACCGCCGTGGCCTGCAGCCACGTCCCCAAGTTCACCGTGGTGATCGGGGGCAGCTTTGGTGCCGGCAACTACGCCATGTGCGGTCGCGCCTACCAGCCACGGATGCTGTTCATGTGGCCCAACGCCCGGATCTCGGTCATGGGCGGCGAACAGGCCGCGGCTGTTCTGGCAACGGTCAAGCGTGACGGCCATTCCCTGCGCGGCAAGGACTGGCCGGAAGATGACGAGGCAACGTTTCGCCAGACCATCGAAAACCAGTACGAGACACAGGGCCATCCTTACTATGCCAGCGCAAGGCTCTGGGACGACGGCGTCATCGATCCGGCGGACACCCGTCAGGTGCTCGGTCTGGCGCTCTCCGCCGCCGCCAACGCCCCGATCAACCCTGACCGCTTCGGCGTATTCCGGATGTAACCCATGACCGATACCCCTCCGCTCACCCAGGTCTCCCAGGACGGACGCGGCGTTGCCACGATCACCCTGAATCGGCCTGAGGTTCACAACGCGTTCAACGCCGCGCTGATCACCCAGTTACATCAGGACATCGTCCGGCTGGACGAAGATGAGGCCGTGCGGGTGATGGTGCTGACCGGCGAAGGCCGGTCGTTTTCCGCGGGCGCTGACCTCAACGGCATGCGGGAAATGGCTCAGGTAGACGAACAGGCCAACATGGCTGACGCCCTGGCGCTGGCCGACCTGCTGCGGCGCCTGGCCTACACCAAAACGCCCACGGTAGCGCGGGTCAACGGCGCGGCGTACGGTGGCGGCGTCGGGCTGGTCGCCTGCTGTGACGTGGCCATCGGTGCTGACAACGCGAAGTTTGGCCTGACGGAGACCCGTCTGGGGCTGGTGCCTGCGGTCATCTCCCCCTACGTTATCAACGCGCTTGGGCCGCGCCAGGCCAACCGCCTGTTTTTGACGGCCAGGATCTTTGCCGCCGAGGACGCCGAGCGGCTCGGCCTGCTACACCGCAGCGTCCCGGCAGCCGAACTGGATCACGCCGTCAACGACGAAATCGAGCTGCTGATGAAAGCGGGCCCACAGGCCCTGTTCGCCGCGAAGTCTCTGGTCGGCGCGGTCTCGGGACGAACCGAGGATTCGCAGAAAGCGCTGGATCAGGCAACCGCCAAGCTGATCGCCAGCCTGCGGGTTTCCCCCGAAGGCCGCGAGGGCATCGCCGCATTTTTGGAAAAGCGGCCCGCCAGCTGGGTGCCGCCCGAGTCATGATCCGGCGCCTGCTGATCGCCAACCGGGGCGAGATTGCCTGCCGTATTATCCGCACCTGCCGACGCCTGGGTATCGAGACCGTCGCGGTCTTTTCCGAGGCTGACGCCGGCGCGCTGCACACCCAGAGCGCTGATCAGGCGGTCTTGCTTGGGCCTGCGGCCGCGGCCGAGTCGTACCTCAATGTGCCGAAGCTGCTGGCGGCGGTGGCGGCCACCGGTGCCGATGCGGTGCATCCGGGCTACGGGTTCTTGAGCGAAAACGCCGACTTTGTGGCGGCGCTGGAGCGCGCGGACTGCACCTTTGTCGGGCCCGAGGCTCGGACCATCGCGCTGATGGGCTCAAAGGCAGACGCCAAGGCCACGATGGAAAAAGCCGGCGTCCCGGTGGTTCCCGGCTACCACGGTGAAGAGCAGTCAATCGAAACGCTGCAGAAGGAGGCGCAGCGGGTCGGCTTTCCGCTGATGCTGAAAGCGGCTGCCGGCGGTGGCGGAAAGGGGATGCGGATCGTCAGAAGCAGCGACGAGCTGCTCCAGGCGTTCGACTCAGCGCGACGCGAGGCCCTGGGCGCATTCGGTGATGACCGGATGATTCTGGAACGCTACCTGGAGACGCCCCGCCATCTGGAGGTACAGATCTTCGGCGACGGCCAGGGGAAAGTGGTTCATCTGTTTGAGCGCGACTGTTCGGCCCAGCGCCGCTACCAGAAAGTGTTGGAAGAGGCCCCTGCGCCGGGTCTGAGCGACGCGCAGCGCAACGCGCTGTGCACCGCGGGCGTGGAGGCAGCGCGGGCCGTGGACTACCGGGGCGCGGGCACCGTGGAGTTCATCGCCGATGCGCGTGGCGAATTTTTCTTCATGGAGATGAATACCCGCCTCCAGGTCGAGCATCCGGTGACCGAAGCGATTACCGGCATCGACCTCGTGGAGTGGCAGCTACGGGTGGCTGCCGGTGAGCCTCTACCCCTGCCGCAGGCGCAGATCAAGTGTCGGGGCCACGCGCTCGAAGCCCGGATCTACGCGGAAGACCCCGACGCCGGTTTTCTGCCCGCCAGCGGCACCCTGAGCTGGCTGCGCTTCCCGGAAGGGACGCGTGCTGACGCAGGATTTGTCGAGGGTGACGAGGTCACGGTTCATTACGACCCGATGCTGGCAAAGCTAATCACCCACGGCGCGTCCCGGCGCGAGGCGCTGACCCAGATGGGGCAGGCGCTGGCCGAGACCCGCCTGGCTGGACCGCGCACCAACCTCGCTTTTCTCGCCCGACTCATCAGGCTGCCGGCGTTTGTCGAAGGCGCGATGCACACCGCGCTGCTCGACTCCGAACTGCCCGCCGGCGCGCCGGAAGCCGTCTTGGAGCAGCACCTCATAGCGGCCGCCCTGGCCCTGGACCTGAGTTGGATCGATGACGCAGCCGACCCGGCAGGCTCCCAGGACCCTCACAGCCCCTGGGCTGCCATCAGCGGCTGGCGCCTGGGCCGGCCGGCCTGGCGGGAATATCGCCTCAGCGATCGAGATACGGTGCACGTGGTCGCTCTTCGCGACGGCGACGGCGACGGCGACGGCGCGACCTTTGACGTCAGACTCAACGATCAGTCCGCACAGCAGCGCAGCGACGTCCACCGGAACGCAGCGATTCTGTCCTGGGAGATGGACGGACGTCGCCAGCGCCTGATCGCCGAGGCGGCGGGAGCGCAGGTGCATGTCGCTGGAAACGGCTTTATCCACCTGTTCGATCACGTTGGCAGCGAAGCGGGCAGCAAATTCGATACCGCCACCGACACCCGCGTGCTGGCACCCATGCCGGGCAAGGTTGTGACCATCCGGGTCAGCGAGGGAGAAAGCGTCGAGTCAGGTCAGGAACTGATGGTGATGGAGGCCATGAAAATGGAGCTGAGCCTGAAGGCCCCGACGACCGGGAGCGTCAGCGCCATCAACTGCTCCAGCGGCAGCTTCGTCGAGGCCGACGCGCTGCTCATCGAGCTTGAGCCCGCTGACGCCTCGGAGACTTCCGAGGGGGCCGACGCCTAACCGAGCTGCGCTTTGGGCTGACCCTTGCAGTATTCGAGCGACAGGCTGAGAAACTGCTGCAGCTTGGCGTCCACGTTCTCGGCACTGAGCGAATCGAGGCCGCGAAAGTCGTACTGGTTACTCACCCGCGGGTTGCTGCGGTTCTGAAAGTTCATCATGTGCGCCACCCGGCGGGCGCCCATCTGAAGCACAATCTTGTAGCAGCAGGTTTCGAGCGCCAGCGGCGTGGCCTCAGCGCCAGAGATTCCCAACAGGTAGATGCGCACGGCTCGCAGGCGCCCCTGGGCGTCTTCTTCGCGGGCCACCGTCGCGGGAAAATCATGCTCGGTGGCTTCCACGACAAAGCCTTCGAAAGCCGGCCAGACCACCTTTTCCACCTGCACCTCAAAATCCTTCCGAAACGCGTCGCGCGCGTGCTCCAACGCCTCGCCGTCGTCGCCCTGCTGCTCCCGCTGATGGTTTTCCACCTGGTGATCAAACCAAGACATGTATCTTCCTCTAGCCTGCTACCCGTCGCTTGAGTCAGGTTAGCTTAACGCCGGCGGGCCGTTCTGTCCCGTTGCGCCGGTGCGTTGGCGGGTTAAACTTAAGGATTGGCAGGGACAGGCAGTCGGAAGCGCCGGCCTACGGGCGGACTTTGAGAATCCGACGCGACAGGAAACGGGGTCACTCATGGCGTTGATCGAGCCGGGCCAGATGCTCGGCAAATACGAGATTGTTCAGCAGATCGGCGTCGGCGGCATGTCGGAAATTTTCGAGGCGCTCGACACGACGCTGCAGCGCTCCGTGGCGCTCAAGGTCCTGCCGCCAGAGTTCTCCGTCGACAGCGAGCACGTGCAGCGTTTCCGCAAAGAGGTGCTGGCCGTTGCGGCGCTGGATCATCCTGGCATCGTGACCATCTTCGACGTCGGCAGTGCGGACGACCTGCAGTTCTACGCCATGACCCTCCTGCCCGCGGGCAACCTCAAGACCCGCCTCGCCGGCCACCCGCTGGCGCCGTCCGAAGCGCTATCCATAACCCGGGCACTGGCCTCTGCCCTGCAGCACGCGCACGATCAGGCAATTATTCACCGGGACATCAAGCCGGAAAACGTGCTGTTCGGCAAAGACGGCGCGCCGGTGCTCGTCGATTTCGGCATCGTCAAAGTGCTGGATTCTGCTTCCCAGCTCACCCAGGTCGGCACGTCGGTCGGCACGCCCTACTACATGAGCCCGGAACAGGCGCAGTCTTCCTCGAACGTCGACGCACGCAGCGATCTCTACAGCCTCGGCGTGATGCTCCACGAGATGCTCACCGGCGCGGTGCCGTTCGACGCCGCAACTTCGGTCGGCATCGCGCTGCAGCACGTCAATCAGCCGGTGCCGAAGCTGCCGCAGTCACTGGAGGCACTGCAGCCGCTGCTCGATACGCTGATGGCCAAACAGCAGGATGCGCGCCCGTCATCCGGACGCGCGCTGACAGAACTGATCGACGCGGTGGCTCCGCAGGTGCACGGCCTGCCCGCCCTGTCGCCAGACGCCTCGACCGACCAGGAGGAAACGGCAGCTGCAGACGAATCGGCGCCGGCGAATGCCGCAACCGACAGTCCCGGAGAGCCCGACGGGCCTGTCGCTGAGGACCAGGCCGAG